>JAQUQX010000007.1 GCA_028715885.1 Candidatus Methanoperedens sp. | reverse complement strand
AGGGCATCGGAAGCTGCTGGATAGGGGGCGTGCTGCCTGCGCTTATGGATGAGGGATTATTGAAAGAACTGGGCGCGCCTGCGGGATATAAGGCTGTTGCGCCGTTGATATTCGGGTATCCGAAGGGCAAGACCGAGGCGCCGGGAAGAAGCGAGCCTGAAGTGAAGTGGTTAAGATAGAAGAGATGTTTCTTTCTTCTTTATTCCGTTCACATACTCGTGCGCAAGCCTTGCGGGTTCAGGGAGTTTATGATTGCGAATACACGCCTTTGCTATCGAACGTGAACTTTCAAACGAAACTCTGTGCCCGGGCGCCACTATTATCGCCCTGCTGCTTTTGCAGGATTTGAGAAGCCATCCGACTTTCCTGAATAGATACCATAGTTTTAAATATTTACATGTATTTATGCTAAATAAACAATCTATGCAAATTATTGTAAATGCTACATTTCTAATAAATACCTTGAGAACTGAACCTGAAATATTGCATAAGCTGAAACTCTCGACTATCAAAAGTGTGGCTACTGAAATTGAAAATGAACTTGGTATAGACATTAATGATTTCAAAATCCCGATAATTCAAACTGAATCCGGTAAACTTGATTTAAGTAATGAAAGAAAAGAGAGGCTATCAAAAACTGACATTAACCTGTTGGAAATCTGCTATACACATCGCAAACGATGTATTCTGGTCAGCGATGACCTTATTTTAAAAAATACAGCTTCGGAAAATGACATAAAATGCTACACAACGCCTGAGTTTGCTGCACATCAATTGAAAAAAAGTGAAATTTCAAAAACGCAATGTGTTAAATACCTGAATATTTTAAAAAAAATATACATCAGACCCGGAGATATAGACAAAATCTTAAAAAGAATAGAAAGTTGGTGAAACTATGGGAACAAATATTAATGTGACGCTTCCCGATTTAATCGCGGGCTACCTCAAACGAAAATCAAAGGAAGAATATCTTCCAATATCAGCAGTTGCCAGGAAATACATAGCAAGGGGAGTAACAGAGGAACTAATTATCGAATATCATAAGAAAGGCTATTCAATCTCCAGAATAGCAGAAAATATTGACGTGCCGATTGGAAAAGTAATGAATGTACTTTCAAGGCTTAATGAAGAGAGTGATATTGATAAAACCCTTGACGAGATTGAAACGGGTTCATAGGATGATGCGTATGGCACTTTAGGATGATTTTGCTATAATAATTGCCCCAATAGCAAGCTTTATAACAGGTTAATAGCAACTAAAGGATGGTGATGAACCAATGAGGAATCGTCTTTGCAAACAATGGGCAATTTGAGCCAGCGTATGCTAAGATAGATAGTTTACCTCCCTCAGCCAAACTCGTTTTCAAGGTGCTGGAATCCAGCGGCTTTTTAACACAAAAAGATATTGTGAGGGAAACCTATCTTCCGGCTCGAACAGTCAGATACGCCCTGAACAGACTGAAAGAAGAAAAAATATTACAGGAGCGCTTCTATTTCCAGGATGCGCGCCAGAGCCTGTACGGGCTGAATGGCATCGGCAGGGAGGTGGCGACCGGATAGTCATTTCTTATTTTTACTGATTACCACACAATACATATCCGACTCAACGTCCGGCGGCTTTTCTGTCGTACCTCTGGCTATCCGCTCATCAGGGTAACCGAGCCGCTCGCAAACTGAAATCTGCCTTGATAAACCCAGAGACTCAAGAAGACCTGTTATTTCGCCTATCCCGAAAGATGAATCCGGGAGAATAAAGACATTTTTCCCGTTTCTCAGTTCCTTTGCCAGCCGTTTTTTTACTGCCCCGATATCCCGCGAATGCGCTGTAATTACCGAAATCTCCTCAATACCAAGGCTCAATCTGGCGCAGGCAAGCTGCAGCGAAGAAATCCCGGGGATTATTTCATCCCCTTCCTTAGCATATTTCCCAAGACCTGAAAGCATTGGGTCCCCGGTTGAGAGCACAACTGCGTTATCAGGCAGTGTCCGCAACGTGTAATCCGAAAGCTCATTCGTCCGGCATGTGATATGCTCTTTTGCCAGCTCTATCGCCCGTTTTGAGCCGAATATTATTTCTGCATTCCGGATTGCAGATATCGCTTCCTGTGTCATGAGAGCCGGTCCTGCGCCCACGCCGACTATTTTCATAAAGCGCCACGTCCTTTTATGCCACCGCTGTCGCGGAGTATCGTTCCGTTCCTGTTTAAAAGCACAATCCTTCTTCCTGATTTTCTTACCGCCTCCCCAAGCGCACGGTCGATTATGGGAGCTTCGGGATTATCGTCAATCATTTCCTGAATAGTGAGGTAGCCGCTATCTTTTAAAATACCGGGAAATGCCCATTTGAGTACCAGGCCGGGGAGACCGGAGACTATTACAGATTTCCCTTTTGCCGCTCTTAATCCCCGCGAAATATCGCTTCCGATAAGTATAACCTCATAATCCGGGAAAAGCATGTGAGAAAAACGCATACCGAGGCGACCTGTGGTAAGAACAAGCTTATCCGCGCTCTTTATGAGCTCCTCCTTCATCTCGCCCAGGTGCTCATTCCAGGGTTCCACAAACCCCGTGGTGCCGAGTATGGATATTCCCCCGGTTATTCCTATTTTCTCGTTAAGCGTCTGCCTGGCGATTTTTTCACCATGCGGGACGGATATAGTGACATGCACGCCTTTTAATCCTGTCTCAGAAAGCGCCTCTTTTATCGCATCATTTATCTGGCGCATCGGGGCTGGATTGATTGCTGGTATGCCTTTTCTTGAACCGATTCCTGCGCCTGCTTTTATTACAATGGAATCATATCTTTTTGCTTCTGCGATGATTTCCAATCCGCGTGTAACGTCGGTCGCATGGTCCCCGGAATCTTTTAATGCCGACGCTTTTCCGTTTTTTGCCTGGGCAGGAAGGACTGCGCGAATCCCGATTGGTGTGGGAACCGATACTTCCGAAACCTCCTTCACTAACGATAAAACAGCCCCTTTTGCAGAAGCTGCAGCAGTCGTTCCCGTAGTGTAACCGCGCCGCAGCAGCGAACCGTCTGAAAGGAGAACGTAACGCCCGCTTGATATGCAAGCATCGAGTTCTTCTACAGGTATTTTTGCCCGTGCAACCCATTCATCAGGTATCTGGAAATTGTTAACTGGATCGAACATCTATATTCTCATGACTACCGTATCTATTATTAAGTCTGTTATGCCGCACAGAGCAGGCAAAAAGGAATGAATCGTAGATAGCCTAACCCGGTTCCCACGGGTCATGCACAAAAAAATTATAAAAAACAGATTTTTCTGCTTTTATACTATAGCTTTCAGTAAATCCTTATCGCGCAGGAGACCAAGAAGCTTCCTGTTGCTGTTTATTACAGGCAACTGGTCAATACGGTTACGCTTCATCTTCCTGGCGCAATCACTGACCTGCGAGCTTAACACGGCTGTTTCCGGCTCGCCAATAAGTTTTAGAATATCTTTTACAGGTGAATTGGGCAACCTGATTTTAGAGACGCTGTAATACAGGCTCATGGTATCGCGCATGGATTCCCATGTCCAGGCGTCATCATCAGTGCCGGCAGACATATCAGACATTTCTGTCTTATCATCAATAACGCTCGCGCTGATAAGATCCTTATCAGAAGCCACACCAACCAGCGTAAGATGCGTATCCAGGATGGGAACGGCTTTCACATCAGCCAGTTCCATTATCGAGCCCACTACCGAAAGAGGGGTCTCGCTCCAGACGGAAACCACGTTATTTCCAATATATTCACTGATTGGAGTACTGATGTTCAATCTCGCTATAGCTCCTACTATGTCTGCTATGGTTATGATGCCATTAAGTGAATGATCCTCTACTACAGGCAAACGCCGTATATCATTTTCTAAAATTATGCGCGCAGCTTCAACTATCGATTTATCGGGCGTTATTGTGAGGGGGTTTCGGGTCATCAGTATTGCTATCTGTTCCTCTTCTGGGTTCTTTAACAAGTCAGTTCGGGTTACAATTCCCGCCAGCTCGCCGCTTTTTACAATCGGAACCCCTGAAATATGTTTGTTCTTTAATATTTCAAGTACCTCGTCCCTTGAACCAGGTAATTCAGCAAAAGCCACATCTTTTACCATCACGTCTTCAACTGCGATGCCTTCCGGAGTATCAGCCATTGTTTTTCTCCTTTTCACCATTTTTATTACTTTTTTCCGCGGACTACAAGCACAGGTATTTTCGATGTGCGGACTACTTTCTCAGCCACGCTGCCCAGCAGAAACCTGTCAAGCCCGCTTTTTCCAAGTGTTCCCATCACAATAAGGGATGTGGCGTTCTTTTCTGCGTATTTTATTATTTCATCCGCAGGGTGTCCTTCAACAGTATTTCTTTCTACTTCCAGACCCTCAGTAGCAGCCCTGTCAGCCACATACTTTGTAGCCTCATCGCCTTCCTGTCTTAAAAGCTCGTACATGCTTTCCCATGCAGCATCCATCGGTATTGAGGCGAAAGCTGCGGTATCAACCACATAAATAGCATGCAGTTTTGCCCCTGTGTTCTTTGCGAACTCTATTCCGTAATCAACCGCGTTTTTTGTATATTCCGACCCGTCTGTTGCGATTAATATTTTTTTATACAATTTACTTGCCATACATACCCTCCTTTGAAATTTATTTTATACAATTCCGATAATATCATCCGGTCTTGCCCGCCTCACTAAACTGCTCAGCGGGTTCTTTATACCCTGCATATTATTTGAATTTTTTGTCAGTATCATCAGTCTGGCTTTTTTCCCCGTTTTAATTGAACCTGATTCTCTATCTATTCCCAGTAATTTTGCACCATTTAGCGTGCACAGCTTAAATACTTGCCTGTCTTCAAAACGACAGGTCTTGGCAAGAAATTCCATCTCAGAGAACATATTTACGGAATTTAGCATCACGTTATCCGTCCCCGCCGCGACGAGAATCCCGCCATCCAGCATTTTTTTAACAGGCGGAAGCCCTGAGCCGGTCATGAAATTCGAGCGCAGGCACACCACAACAGGGATATTTGCTTCTGCGACAGCTTTAATGTCTTTTTTCCCTGCATTGGTCAGGTGAATCAGGAAATCCGGCAGGAGTTCAAGCGCTGCTGATATGTCGGATGAGTCTCTTTCCCCTGCATGTATGGCGAATTTCTTTCCTTTTTCTTTCGTTTTCCTGGCAATCCCTTTAACAATATCGATATCCATGTCATTAGTGCTGCTCAATCCGGTCCCTTCGCAGGAATCAAGATAACTCATATCCCCGTTAACCGGTCTTCCCAGAATCCTTGCTTCGATGCCTGAATCGGAGCCAAGCGCAGACTTTAGCGCCCGGACACCTCCGAGCCCGCCTTCACGAAAGTCTGAAAAAGCGCATGTGCCTGTGTGTATCATGTCGGCGATACTCGCCTTCATTGAGCGAACAAGGTCGTCATGTGAGGTTTCCTTCAAAATCCTGTGTTTTAAACCGTGCGGGGGCTGCACGAGTTCTGCAAGGGGCAGGAATGGCGGGTCTTTTATAACAGAATCGCCAATGTGCGTATGCGCGTTAACAAAGCAGGGAGCGATTATGGTATCGGTCTTGCCTGTACATTCTTCTACGGTTTTGATTATGCCATCCTCTATTGTGATATAACCATCAACAGGCTCAAACTCGTCGCCATATATTATAGTCCCCTTCAGAGTCTGTTCCATGAGGTCAAATTAATTCTTCTGGTATTTGCCTTTTTCTTTACACCCTCTTTCTTACCATAACCGTTATCAACAGGATTAATACCGGAAATTCAAATCCCGGAGCTTTTTGTGTCCCAATCGGCGTAACGGTTGGGCTCAATGTGGGTATCGAAGTCAATGTGGGTGTCGAAGTGGGTGTAACGGTTGTCTCTTTCACGGTTGGGGTTATTGTTTCGGTTGCCGCAGGTGTCGGCGTTGCCCCGGCCTGTCCCGTATATGCATATACGCGTCCATTCTTTGTTACCGCATACAGCATATTTCCGGATATGACAGGTGATGTTATGTAGTCATCATCCTTCTGCCCCGTTGAGTTTTTCCACAGGAGTTTTCCTGTATTAGCATCAAGCGCATAGATGAAACTATTTCTTGACCCTATGTAAACAATATCGTTTGAAATCGCTGGCGAGGAATCAACAAAGCCCCCTGCCTGGAACTTCCATTTAAGAGTTCCTGTCATGGCATCCAATGCATAGACGTTAGAATCTTGTGAACCGAAAAATACTGTTCCACCTTTCACAGACGGCGACGAACCAACATTATTTCCTGTAGAATATTTCCATTTCAGGACTCCTTTTGCCGCTGTCAGCGCATAGACATTTCCATCATTTGAACCGATAATCACGGTTCCATTGGTAATAACAGGCGATGATTTTACATCGCTTATTCCTGTATTATAACGCCATTTCTCTTTTCCGCCGGCTGCATCAAGCGCGATTACGAGACCGCCATTAGTTCCAAAGGCAATTATTCCCCCTCCGATAGCCGGGGAGGATTCACTTGCCTTTCCGGTAAGTATTTGCCATGTAGGTTCACCTTTTTGGATATCAAAAGCATAAAAGGAGCCACCATTTGATCCCACATAAGCAAGATTGTTAACAACGCTAGCCGAGGAAATATATCCATCCGTAGCGTTTTTATAAACCCATTTTATAGCGCCATCTTTCGTATCTACGGCATAGAATCTTTTGTCATCCGCCCCAACATACAAAACCCCGTCTACGACAGTGGGAACTGATTTTACAAAACCGTTTGTCGGTGTTTTCCATAGTCCGTTTCCTGATTTTGCATCTATTGCGTGTATTCCGCCATTTGAGCCGATATATAAGACATCGTTCACTATGACCGGAGATGAATCCGTAAAATCCCCGAGATCCTTGGTCCATTTCAATACAAGCGGCGGATTAACTGCATCTGTTGTAAAACCAGAATGTGACAGGTCATTTTTAAACATGCTCCAGTCGAGTGCAAACGCCGGTGTAATAAACATTAACACTAACAACAAACATATGATTATTCTAATATTTATTCCTCCTCTTAAAATTGTTTTAACTTATGACGCGCAAGCGTGTGTGAAGGGTCCAGTTCAAGGACTCTCCTGAAATAGCTCATCGCCTCTTCCTCCTTTCCGAGTTCCTTGAGCGTCAAGCCTTTTTCATACCATGCTTTTGTATTGCTGGGGTTAATTTCGATTGATTTATCAAAAGCCTTGAGCGCTTCATTATTCCTATCAAGTTCCTTGAGAATAATCCCCTTTTCATGCCATAATGCTGAACTCTTCTGGTTTATTTCTATTGCCTTTTCATATGAACGCAGCGCCGTATCGTATGCTTTAATAGCATCGTATCGCCTGTCAAGAGCGGAAAGGTCATTGCCTTTAAGCCCCCATACCTTTCCTTTCCCGTACCATGCGTTCCATTCATTTGAGTCAATCTTCAGCGATTTTTCGAGTAAATCAAAACTTTCGGCATACTGTCTTCTCGTGCCTATAATCAATCCTTTGCGTGCGAGCGCTCCCGCATGGTTGGGGTCAAGTTCAAGCACTTTCTCATAAGCTGATAGCGCATCCGCATCCTTTCCGAGGTCTGAAAGAATTAATCCCTTTTCAAACCATATTTTTGAGTTTTTCGGATCCAGGGCAAGAAGTTTTTCATATATCTTCAGCGTCTCTGCATCCTTTTTCAATTCCCTCAACATCATTGCCTTTTCGTATAGCAGTTTTGTATTATCAGGTTCAGATTCAAGCACTTTATTATATGCTTCGATTGCTTCTTCCAGTCTTCCCAGGTTCAACAATATGAAACCCTTCTCATGCCAGGCTTTTATATTTTTCGGGTCAAGTTCCAGAATCTTTTCGTATGCCTCAAGAGCCGGAAGATATTGCTCAAGCGTAAGGTGTATCGAGGCTTTATCATACCACGCTTTCAGGTTCACCGGGTCAAGTTTCAGTATGTTGCTATATTCTTCCAGAGCACGGTCGTATTTGCCTGAACGCTTGTAATCTTCTGCCTCTTGCATCAAATCCTTTTTCTTGAAAAACCCGCTTAGTTTCATGTATTATTACCTCAATCTCAAATCCATAATCCTGTAAATATGTTCTTTTTTATAGTATTTTTTTACAGTATAAATCTTTCTATACCTGCATTGTGAAAATGAAAATAAAAACAAAACCATTTTTAACCGGTTAACCAACAAGAATATATAGACGGTCAAACATTACGAAAATGCATTATTACAAATTATTAATTGCTGCATGTTTTGGAGAATCTTCAATGCTGAAAGTCAATAATCTGGTTAAAGACTATGTAATCGATTCTGATACAATCAGAGTCCTGAATGGAATAAGTTTCGATATAAAAGACGGCGAAATCCTGGGCATCATAGGGAGAAGCGGCGGGGGAAAATCAACCATTCTGAAAGTCTTGCGCGGCATTGAGCCGTTCAACGATGGCAGTTTTGAGATTGATGGTTTTAAGGTTAAACCCGGCGCTTCGTATGATGATCTCAAGAAACTCAATAGAATGACTGCCATTCATCTTCAGAGAAATTTCGGGTTGTGGTCGGGCGCCACTTATGAAAACGTTCTCAGGCGCCTTTATGCCGAAAAGTTCGGGTATGAGGTGCTGCCTGATAGGGATTCTCCGTATTACGATGAATTGTATGAAAAAAGTATTGAGTATTTAAAACTTGTAAATCTTGATTCCAAAGCAGAACATTTTTCATCCGTATTGAGCGGAGGGGAGAAGCAGAGATTATTAATCGCAAGGCAACTTGCGGCGAATCCTCATCTCCTTCTTCTGGACGAACCAGCCACGATGACGTGTCCTGCCACTAAACAGGGGGTTCTTGACACAATAAAGAATGTGAATGAAACATTAAAACTAAAGACCCTTGTAGTCTCCCACCTGCCTGAAGTACATTCCTACCTGGCTCACCGCGTCCTCTGGCTTGAAAACGGGAAAATAATAGAGGAAGGCGCGCCTGAAGACGTAATAAAGAAATTCGTTAAGAAAATGAAACCTGCCGTTCCAATGCCCATACGCAAATCTGATGAAACGGTAATCAAGGTAACCAACCTCTCCAAAAGGTACTGGCTTATCAGGCAGGGCGAAGTGCTTGACCTTGACAACATTAACCTTGAATTCAAACAGGGCGAGATTGTTGCATTAATAGGTCCTAGCGGGGCGGGAAAGACCACGCTTCTTCACGCCATGGATGGACTTGTATTTCCTGATGAAGGCGATATCGAATTCAAGGTTGATAATGACTGGGTTGAAATGTCCACGTATTCCCCGAAGCGAATGGAAGTTAGAAGGATTACAAGTATAATGTACCAGGAGTTCGCGCTTTCACCGCATTCAACAATAAAACAACAGCTTGCGTACAAACTCGGGGTGAAGGGTCAAAATGTTATAGAAGAATCAAGAAAGCGTGCCAAGGAACTCGGCATATCTGATATAGACCTTGATGAGTTGTATAAGATGACAGACATGCCCGAAGAGAATTCAAAAGAAACGCTTGCTAAAATGGGTTATACGCCCGCTATCCTTGGAGTACTTTTCCCGAGCTATCCGCTTACAGAAGTGCTGAATTTCGCAAAACCCATCTTTGAGGCTGTGGATTTGCCACTGGGCATTCTTGACGTCAAACCGTATCAGATAAGCGGCGGTGAGAATGTAAGAGCCGCTCTTTCCCTTGCCCTTGCTTCCAAACCGTCAATCCTGTTGCTGGATGAACCCTTTGGCGACCTTGACCCGATAACGCTACGCGATGTTGCCAATTCCCTGAAAAATATCAATAGGAAGTTCAATACTACTATTATATTTATCAGTCATCATGTTGATTTCATAAAAGAGGTTGCCCAGAGGGCAATATTGATAGATAAAGGGCACATCATCCATGACGGGAATCCCAGGGATGTTTGCAATGAGTTTATCAAAGCCAGCAATGCACGGTATCTTACAAGCTGTCTTGAAGAGTAAACAAGAAATCCCGAGCATACCCCAACACCACGTAAACCGGGGTATCGGTTTAGGGATAACTATTTGCTGATATAATCACATTTTTCGGATAATGGCAGAATACAAGAAAATAGTAACATACCTGGCGGCAATTTTTATTTTACTGTCCATTATAGGAGGGAGCTTCTATATAATCCTGGGCGGTAAGGATTTCGGTCTTTCAAAAAACCGGGTTGAGGTAATCTACGTGCAGGGAGTGATGCTCACTGGCAGCATCCCCACAGGATTTGGGATCGCAACGTCCGAGGATATCACAAAAAGCCTGAAGGATGCGTCCGAGGATGACGGGGTTAAAGCCATAGTGATGCGGATAAACAGCCCTGGAGGTTCTCCTGCCGCAGCTGAGGAGATAGTATCAGCGATGAAAAAAATTAAAAAACCCATAGTAGTTTCCATGGGCGATGTGGCAGCCAGCGCTGCATATTACATCAGCGCCCCTGCCGACAGGATAATCGCAAACCCGGATACCATTACGGGCAGCATCGGAGTGATATGGGAATTCCAGAACCGATCAAAATTCTATGACAAAGACGGCACTTCATTCTATATTGCAAAATCTGGCGAGATGAAGGACATGGGCGGGGACTGGCGGGGACTTTCTGATGAGGAAAAACGGTATGCAGATCAGACCATAGCAGAAGCGTACAGCCGTTTCGTGAAGGAGGTAGCCGATGACAGGAATATCTCTTTGAGCAAAGTGAAAGACCTTGCAGACGGCAGGGTCTATACAGGCGCAAAGGCTAAAGAGCTGGGGCTTGTGGACGAGTTCGGGAGCCTTGATGATGCCATAGACGTTGCTGCTTCACTTGGCGGGATAGAAGGCAAACCCGAAGTTACCTATGCAAATAAGCCCTCACTTTCACGATTGTTATTCGGCGGGGAAAAAATGGATATCTCCAGATACACAAGCTATTATATTGACGGCCCTTATGGGCGAATGCTCTCTGTATCGTAACAATTTTATGACTTTCCGTATTTTGTAGCGCGTTTCTTTATATACTTTACTTTAGCTTTCAGGTCAATAAGCAAGCTTTCTTTTAACTCCCCCGAGTAACAATCATACCGCGCAGCGAGCGATATTTTCGAGGCGAGCGCTCTTGCAATCTTCCCGCGCTGCCATTTCGGGGCAGTATTTACAAGCGGATGCCTGAAAATCAAGCCGTGCTTTGGCGACGGGGCTTTTCCTTTTAAATGTTTGAAAAGCGCATTGCCCGCGCCTATTACCTGCACCGTGCTTGAGGGCATTGAAGCCAGCCTTTCAAGACTTCCTGTCAGGCTCAGGAACCGCGCCCCGAGAATGTGTCCTGTGATGTTCGTCAGATTCGGCGCGAGCGCAGGCATGTTTTCTATCAGGTATTCTTCTATGGAAATGCGCGTGCCGTGTAACCCGATAAGACTTGCAGCCAGGCTCTGCATGGGCTTTAAGTCTGCTTTTTCCGTGCTTTTCATGTTGATTATATGCCTGGCGAGTTCTTCGCCTTTCAAGGGAGTCTCATTGAAATTCAGCATGTACCATTCCTTCAGTCTCTCACCAAGGATGTTTCCAGTTTCATCTATATCGTCAATAGCCTCCACTGCTGCTATAATCCGCCTGTCCGGTGTTACAGCCTGTGATATTTGTCTTTTTGCAAGCGCAATATTGAATTCATGAAGCAGGCGGTCATACTCGTCGTATGACTCCACGAAGCCGTATTTTACAGCAAGGTCGCGAAGGTCTATGCCTGCAACTTTGCCCCTTAGTAAAGATGAATCTTCATACCGTTTTGTTATGGAATCAATGTCCCTTGGGAATAATTCAACATTGGCTATCCTGTCTTTATCGAGTGTGAATATTCCAAACCATGTTCTAACTTGCACAAGTTAATCTTTTCCCTGATAGTACTAAACCTTTTACTGCACTTAAAGCTTCTTCAGTTCAGCAGTGAGCGAGTCTAACTTGTTGGCGCAGGTTGTATTTTCATTTTTCCTTTTCGCCAATCCTGCAGCAGATAGACCACGCCTCTTGCCCGATCAGATTATGATAAAATATATATCTCGTGTAGTCTTACTTGTAGGTGGTGTAAGACATGGAAGACATTGAAACAATAACAATGAGCGCAAAGGGACAGGTTATCATACCTGCCAGAATCAGGAAAATGTTTAGGCTTAAAAAAGGCGATAAAATTCTGCTTGAAGTTGAGAATAGAAATATAAAAATGATACCGAAAACAGTTGACATTACAACATTGGTCGGATCGGTAAAAGATATTGATATGGAATTTGTAAGAAAGCAAATAGAAGAGATGCGGAAAGATGATGAAGAGAGGGAAAGGCTCATAGAAGAAGCGATCAAGATTAAGAAAAGATGATTTCAAAGCAGGTGATTAGATGAATAAGATTCTGATCGATACAATGCATATAGCATCACTTCTCACATATGAAAGCGGTTCTTATCTTGAGCTTGCACAGGCAGTGAAAGATCAAAAAATTATCGGGATAGTTTCAGTTGTTACACTTACAGAATTGATTAAGACGCTTGGTATAGAGAACAGGCACAAAATAAACGACTTAACTTATACGAATTTGGTTTTTATAAACGTCACCCAGAGAATAGCAATGCGTGCTGGTGATCTACGCCTGAAATATGATATCCCTACTATTGATTCACTGATTGCTGCAACTGGTATAGTTGAAAACGCCAAGCATATTCTTACTTATGATATCCGTCATTTTGAACCGGTTAAAAATCTGATCAAACCAATAGATATGAAGACAGCCTTAAAAATGACTAAGTGATGGTGAAGTTTTTCACTCATGTATTTGAATTGGCGTATCAGGCGTTTGTGGCGCCAATATGTTTCCAGTGCAATTTTATATCGATAAAAATAAAGAACCGCAGATGAACGCAGATATTTCCCTGAAGCAACCGCTGTTTCCTGATTTTTCGACAGGATTGACAGGAATTAGTATCAAATCGTAAATATTAAATTTTTGGCGCCTATACTCTACCGAAGCACTCCCAATTTTACTATTCCCGACACAAGATAAACAAGCCAAGCCTGCCAGTGCTACGGGTCGCATGTAGGCTGACGAAGGGCTTTGAGCTTGGGGAGAAGAGATAAGTAATGTCAGCGCAATTTTGCAGGCATGAAATGCGTAGTAGCTGGCGGCGCAGGATTTGTAAGTTCCACTCCTGCCCTCGATTACTCAGAAAACGAAGGCATGAACTTTAATTCATGAACTTCGTAGCACTGGGTTTGCCTCTGGAATAACACTATTTCAAAAATTCCCCCGGCGCAGTCATTGTTCCGCTTTCCACTACTGCGCCCACGTTTATCATGCAGTTAATGCCGGTATGGACATCATCACCCATTATCGTACCCAGCTTTCTCCTGCCTGAATCTGTAATTGTGCCTTTCAGTTTCACGCGTATCGTCCTGCCGTCATGCCTCAGGTTTGCCACCTTGGTTCCTGCGCCGAAATTGCACCTCTCCCCGATGATGCTGTCGCCCACATAGCTGAGATGCCCTATATGCGTCCCTTTCATTATGATGCTGTTCTTGATTTCCACCGCGTTGCCGATGCGCACATTATCGCCGATGCTTGTACCTGCGCGTATGTAGCAGTTAGGACCAATATCGCAGTTTTTACCTATAATAACCGGTCCCACGATGTATGAGCCGTTCCTTATAACCGTCCCCTCTCCCACCGAAACGCTTCCTTTCAATGTTGCAAGAGGTTCGATTTCTCCCGATACCTGCGGATGCATGCGGGACAGGAAATATTCATTCGCATCCAGAAGGTCCCACGGTCTTCCGATATCCAGCCAGTTTCCAGAAACGGTAAGATAGCCTACGTTTGTGCCTTCATTTATGAGCAACTGCAATGAATCTGTTATCTCGTATTCCTTCCTTACAGACAGCGCGGTGCTCCTGACAGCCTCAAATATCGAAAGCGGAAATATATATATGCCGGCATTTGCAAGATTCGTGGGGGGCTTTCTCGGCTTCTCTATTACCCGTAAAACCCTGTTATCGCGCACCTCAAGAACCCCGAATTCAGATGGGTTCTCAACCTGAATTGCCGCCATAACCACATCGGATTTATTCTTAATCAGGTTTTTTACGTCCTGCGGGCTGACAATTATATCCCCGTTCAATACGAGGAAACGGTCATCAACATGCTCCTCTGCGCAGCCTATAGCATCGGCTGTGCCCATCTGCTTTTCCTGATGAACGTACTCTATACTGACATTCATTTCCGAGCCGTTTCCGAAGTATTGCTTTACGACTTCCGCGCGGTATCCTACCACAAGCACGAATTCTTTGATTCCCGCATCACGCGCGGAGAGTATCACATGCGAAAGTATGGGTTCGTTTGCAATGGGCAGCATAACCTTTGGCATATTCTGCGTAAGCGGTCCCATCCTCGTGCCCTGCCCGGCAGCAAGAACTATAGCTTGCATAAAGCGACACCTCGCTTTATGAATCCACGTATGGCGAAGCCATACGTGTGTGCGGTGTAAATTGACGCAACAGTTTTTGATAAAACTTTCTTAAAGTTTTTCATGATACCGCCTCTTTGACTATTTTTTCTGCTTTTGCATAAAGTTCGTCCACGCCTCTTCGCGCCTCGGCAGTTATCCGTATCTTTGGCTCGGTTCCGCTGGGGCGCACAAGTATCCATCCATTTCCGGTGTCAACCCTGATACCATCAATGCTGCTTGTGTCACCCATTTTCTTTAGCTTAATACCGATTTTCCTCATGGCATTCTCTTTCCTTTCATTACCGCACGGCACTGCGCCCCTCACCAGTGGGTAGGACGGGAATCCGTCTATCAGAGCCTCCAGCTTTCCTTCGTTTTCCACGATTTCCACAAGCCGTGCTGCCGCATATATTCCATCAGGGCAAAGGGAAATCTTTGGGAAAATCCAGCTTCCAGAAGGCTCGCCTCCAAAATCCGCGTTTCTCTTTTTTAATTCTTCCGCCACATACACATCGCCAACACGCGTCCTGTATATCTTTCTCCCCTTCAGGACGTCATCTACCATTATCGAGGTATCCACAGGTACAGCAATGCTTTTTTTCGCTTCGCGAAGCCCAAATAAAGCCAAGAGTTTATCGCCTTCCACAAACCTGCCGCTGCCATCGATTGCCATCATCCTGTCCGCATCCCCGTCGTGAGCTATCCCGAGCTCCGCGCCAAAGGCAACAGTGGCTTTTTTCAACATTTCAAGATTCTTCTCAACAGGTTCCGGGTTCCTAGCCGGGAAGAAGCCGTCAGGCTGCGAATTAAGGGTTATCACACTACAGCCCATGCGCCTTAATACATACGGGGTGATGGTAGAGGCTGCTCCGCATCCGCAATCAACCACGACTTTCAATGACGCTGCGCCCACTTTCCCGAGAATCATATCAGCATGTTCTTCGACCGCAGACGTCTCGTTTACCCTGCCTATGCGGCTCCACTCTGCAGTCTTCCAGCCGCTTTTTTCTATTATGGATTCAATTTGTTCCTGTTGCCGGCTGTCAAACGCCATCCCGTCCCTGTTCCACAGCTTTATGCCCCCGTATTCCGGCGGATTGTGCGAGGCGGTTACCATCACGCCGCAATCATATTTCCTCGCTGCAAAAGCAAGCGTGGGAGTGGACACCATCCCCACGCGTGTGACGCGGCATCCCGCGGATAATAAACCTGAAATAAGGGCATGCTCTATCATTTCGCCCGACGTCCTTGGGTCACGCCCTATCACGCACGAATTATGCAGCGAGCCGACAGCCAGTCCGACCTTCTGCGCAAGCTGCGGCGTTATTTCCTTGTTTGCAAGACCTCTTATTCCTGATGAACCGAATAACATAATCATTCCACCGTTACGCTTTTTGCCAGGTTTCTGGGCTTATCGATGGGGCAGCCGAGAGCATCCGCAGTGTAGTAAGCAAGAAGTTGCACCACCACCGAGGAAAGAACAGGATATAACAATTCGACTGTTACAGGCACTCTTATTACCGCATCGACGTATTTCCCTATCTCCGTGTCATCCATGCCCGCGATAGCCAGAACAGGCGCGCCTCTTGCTTTTACTTCTTTGATATTGTTCAGCATCTTATCGTATGTGGATGCCCTTGTAGCAAGCGCAACCACAGGCGTATCCTTTGATATGAGCGCAAGAGGACCGTGTTTTAGCTCACCTGCCGCGTAGCCTTCGGCATGTATATAAGAAATCTCTTTCAATTTTAGCGCCCCCTCAAGAGCAATGGGATAATTCAGTGACCTGCCCAGAAAGAAATAGTCCCGCGCCGTTGAAAAACGTACCGCCTGTTTTCGGATTGACTCCCTGTTGTTAAGAATCTGCTGTATCATACCCGGCAGTTGTTTCAATGAGACAAGCAAACGCTTTGACATGTCAACATCCATTTTTTTCCGTATCCGCGCAAAATGCACAGCCAGCAAATACAGGGTAATAAGCTGTGAGGTAAAGGTCTTGGTTGCGGCAACCCCGATTTCAGGACCTGCCCTCGTATAAACGATGTTTTCGACTTCGCGGGAAAGAGTGGTGCCTACCACGTTCGTGACCGCAAGAGTCCGGCAGCCGTAGGTCTTGGCTTCCTTGGTTGCGGCAATAGTATCAGCCGTCTCGCCCGACTGGGATATTGAAATAACAAGCGTGGAGTCACCCAGAACAGGATTCGAATACCTGAATTCCGAACTTATATCCACATCCGTATGAATGCCTGCCAGCCCTTCAAACAGATATTTGCCAAGAAGCCCCGCATTATACGAAGTCCCGCAGGCTATGATAACAACCCGCTCAAGCTTCCGGATTTCTTCCTTGGAAAGTTTGACCTCTCCAAGCACGACATCGCCGGTAAGCTCGGATATCCGTCCAAGCATGGTGTCATGGACTGATGTTGCCTGCTCATGAATCTCTTTTAACATGAAATGCGGATACCCTGACTTCTCTGCCGCCTCTATATTCCATTCGATTGACTCTATGCTCTCTTCGATAGGATTCCCGTCAAAATCAAAAAACTCAATCTTTTTCGAAGACAACGAGACCAGCTCAAAATCATGCATATATACAACGTTGCGGGTATATTTCAAAAATGCAGTAACATCCGAGGCAATAAAATTCTCGCCGTTTCCTATGCCTGCCACAAGCGGGCTGTCCTTTCGGGCTGCAACCACCTGATTTAAATCCCCACATAAAAATGCTGCCGCATACGTGCCTTTAACCCTTTTAAGCCCTTCTATGACAGCGGCAACGAGGTTACCTTTATAGTATTTGTGAGCCAGGTGCGCCAGCACCTCGGTATCGGTCTCTGAGACAAATTCGTATCCATCGCCTTTTAGCTCATCATACAATTCCTGGTAGTTCTCGATGATGCCGTTGTGAACAACTGCTATATTGCCCGAAACATGCGGGTGCGCATTTATCGTGTTTGGTGCTCCCTGCGTTGCCCAACGCGTATGACCGATGCCGTATAACCCTTTGATATCAGGGAGTGTTGCCTCAAGGTCTGAAATTTTCCCTTCTGTTTTATGTACCTCTATACCCCCGTTTGCCAGCACTGCAAGCCCGGCAGAATCATAACCCCTGTACTCAAGCCTCTTTAATGCATCCAGGATAATCGGAGTCGCCTGCTTTTTTCCAACATAACCCACTATGCCGCACATTTTTCCTCACAAAACCGTGGAATCCTGTGGAATATCTCTCGAAATTGTAACCCCTGAACCCACAGAACAGCCTGTAGCAATCATTTTCCCTGCCAGTACTAAAACCCGAATGCCAACAGTATTGCTATCGCCGATTACTGTGCCAAGCTCCTCTGCATGATGCAGTATTCCTTTCATTTCAATCTTTAAATCCTTTCCCACTTCGGTGCTGAAATGAGAACCGATAATATTATGGGCGCCGATTATCGAATTTGAGACATAAGAACCCATCCCTATACGCGCATCATGCATGACAATGCTGTTTTCAACTTCCGAGAATGAACCTATCCTGCAATTATCCCCTATGGCAGTCGATGGCAATATCGTTGCATTTGGACCAATATCGCAATTCCTGCCTATGACAACCGGTCCTACAATATACGAACCTGACCTTATCACAGAGTTATCGCCTACCGCCACGTCACCGACAATTACTGCGCCCTTTTCCACCGCTCCTGCCTGGGTTCCTTCGTATTTGCCGAGCAGTATTGAATTTGCTTTCAATAAGTCCCATGAGTGCAGAGCATCAATCCATGTAGCGTTTGTGGTTACATGTGTAACAGGGGCGCCGCTGTCTATCATCCTCTGGATGGTGTCTGTGATCGCATATTCCCCTGTTTCTGAAATCGGCGTCCTGCCTATCTCGCTGAATATTGAGGGAGAGAACAAGTAAATGCCCGTATTTACAAGATGGCTTACTTTTTCCCTGGGCTTTTCTATGATTCGGGTGATTCGTCCCTTGTCCTGCAATACCACGCCATATCCTATGGTCTGTTCGCGTATTACTGTAAGAAGCGTCGCATCGCCTGATGCTGCCGTCATAAGGTCAGTAATAGTATCTGCATCAATCAGATTATCCCCATTCACTACAAGGAACTTTTCATTTATCAAGGGTTCTGCAAGCTTTACTGCATGTGCTGTCCCGAGCTGGGCGCCCTGTTCGACATAGCTGATGTTTACCCCGAATGCTATGCCGTCGCCGAAGTAGTCCATTATGCGTTCCTTTTGGTACCCTACTATCAGGATTATATCCTTTATATCGTTCTGCGCCAGCGCTCCAATGATGTATTCCAGTATCGGCTTGTTCGCCACTGGAAGCATTACTTTAGGGCGCGTCAGTGTGAGAGGTCGGCATCTCAGTCCCTCTCCAGCCGCAAGAATTACAGCTTTCATATATTTCTCCTATACCATAACCTTCCCAATACATTTTAAAACTAACTATTTGTAGAACAAAACGGATTCTGATGTTTCATCAGCACCAATATGCTTCGAATATGAAAATAATTATCTTGGTACCTGACGTTTTCCTAATAGTGCAAAACCATGGATGTTAGGCATTTAAATACAGTTAAAGATATTATTCCCTCAGGATTCAGGAGAAGCATGCTTTGAAAATACTACAAACTCCAGCAAGGTTTTACCCGTATATAGGCGGAGTGGAGAACTATACCTGCTACCTTTCCAGAGAACTCGTTAAATTGGGACATGAAGTCAAGATAATATGTGCAAATGAACCAAAATATAATAAAAAAGAAATAAATAAAATTAAACAAAAAAGATTAGAGTTTATCGGAAAGATTGCCAATACCAATATCACCCCTGCTTTGCCTTTTCATATTTTAAATGAGGATTTCGATGTCCTTCACACGCATTTACCCACGCCCTGGAGTGCGGATTGGAGCGCTGTTGTTTCGGCTGCTAAGAGAAAACCGCTGGTTTTGACGTACCACAACGACATTGTTGGAAGAGGTATCGCTAACTATATTGCAAAGACATACAACCGGACTGCTCTTAAAATTGTTTTAAATAGAGCAAGTAAAATCATTATCTCCCATCACAATTATATCGAGTTCTCCGGTCACTTGAAGGCATACAGGGAGAAAATCAAGATTGTACCGGTTGGAGTTGATATTGAACGATTCAAGCCCGGGGATACGAAAGTCGAAGATACAATTTTTTTCTTAAGCTTGTTAGATGAATTTCACAGATATAAAGGACTTGAATATCTATTGGAAGCAATGAAGCTGGTAAAAAAAGAAATCCCACGGGTAAAATTAAAAGTAGGTGGTACTGGAAAACTGCTTGGGTACTATAAAAGAAAAGCCGCTTCTATGGGTCTTGGAAATAATGTTGAATTCCTCGGATATGTCCCTAATGAGAAAATCCCCTGGTGCTACAGAAACTGCAACCTATTCGTCCTGCCTTCGATATCAGCATCTCAAGAGGGTTTTGGAATTGTACTGCTTGAGGCATTAGCATCTGGAAGACCGGTTGTGACAACCGAGATAGTCGGCATGGCAGAGGATATTAAAAAACATAACACAGGTTTAGTGGTGAAACCCATGGATACGAAGGCGCTGGCTGATGCGATAATAGGAGTAATGCAGGATAAAAAGGGGGTGGAGAGGATGGGAACAAATGGAAGAGAACTCGTTGAAACAAAATATTCTTGGATGGAGATTGCTAAGAGTATTGAGAGGATTTACAATTCGTTGGAGGTATAGGATATTAAAGAGAGAATCCTAATAGTAACCCCTCTATATCCTCCATACACAGGAGGAGCCGCAGTCCATTTTTTTCAGATAGCACAGCATCTAAATGAATGCGTGGACGTAATCGTATTAACGACCTACCATGTTAGTTCTGTTGAACAAACAAAAGGCATCAATATTTTTAGAACAATCCCGAATTTACTGGAAACATATGTTCCAAATAATGCGATATATAAAAGCTTAAGGTATATTTTCCTGCCAACAGCTACCTTCCTGAGCATATTCTTTATATTCCTGAGATATAGACCAAAGCTGATACATACTCATTCCAGTACCAGCATAACTCTCGGCGCATGTCTTTTCAGCTTACTGTTTCGCCTACCTGTTATTATCGACGTGCAGGATTTATTTCCAAAAGATTTACCTCTCAGATGGGTGATAAAAGTTGGTTGCTCTCCCCGCTACCTTGCTCTCGGGAAAAAAGTCGAGGAAATGCTAATTTCGATTGACATTCCTGCGCAAAAAATTCTTACCCTGCCGCTTGCCCGTATTCCTTTCGTAAATGAAATTAGGAAAAAGCATATAAAAGAATATGAAAAGGAGACAAGCATTTTATTTGTTGGTGAACTGACCAGAATAAAAGGAATAGATATTCTTTTAGAGGCTTTCAAGCTCGCTTCGTATCAATCAAATAACATATCCCTAAAACTAATCGGTCGTGGACCTATGCACAGCTACTGCGAAGATTTTATCAATGAAAACCACCTGAATGCTAAACTTCTAGGAATGCTAAATCATAAAAAAACCCTGGAAGAAATATCCTGTTCTGATATTCTTGTCCTGGCTTCCAGAACCGAAAGTTATGGCAGAGTAATAATTGAGGCTTTTGAATTCGAAAAGCCTGTAATTGCTACCAAAGTTGGAGGAATCCCTCAACTCTTAAAAGATGGGGAAAATGGTATGTTAGTGGAACCCTGCGATCCTTCTGGACTGGCAGATGCTATGCTGAAGCTGAGCAAAGACAAAGCACTACGAGAAGAACTGGGAAAGAACGGGAAAAAATCATTGATGGAAATGCCGACATTTGAGGAAATATCGAAGAATATCTTAGATTTCTATGGGCTGTAGAACAGCTTTATATCATCCTTCGTGAGTCCTTTTATCAGATAAAGCGAAAGGATATAGAACAGCCCAGCGAGAGGTATTGTAACTAAGATATTCATATCTCTCAGGGGGTATAATATAAAACCCATAGCCAGAGTTGCTATGATTGGCTTATTCATTGCTTTGATTATTGAAATTTTGCACAAATATTTCGATACAAAGTAGAAGTTCATGGAGAACAGGGCAACATAGGTTATTACAGTTGCGATGCCTGCCCCTATAAAACTGTAGGAAGGTATCAAGATCAAATTTAATAAAATATTCAAAGCAGCACAAATTCCAGTACTCAGGGTGTTCAATCTCTGCCTATTTATAGATGCAAGGGTCACATAAAGAAGATAGCTAAGAAACTCAAAAACAGTGAACCATACTAAAATCTGGAGGACAACGATAGAACTAGCATACAATTTTCCGTACAGAATCAATATTATTTTCTCCGACAAAAGAGTTATGCTTAGCGCTATTGGAAGGATTATGATTGATGAAAATTTGAAGGATTTTTCGTAGGCATAAATTAACGACTCAGTTGAGGACTCGTGCAGTCTAGACAATGTGGGGAAAATTGCCTCCATAAATGCAAAGGATATCAAAGAAACTGCAAGCGGTATCTGGTATGCCGCATTATACCATCCCACTACAGCATCCCCTTTCATGACCGAGAGCATGACCGTGTTTATCTTCATGTACACAGTTATGAAAATCAAAGCCAAGCCAAAAGGAAGCCCCTCCCTGATTAGATATTTCCACAGCTTAAAGTCCAATTCTAATTTTGGGGTAGCAAATTTTTTAGCTGTAAGAAAAAAGCTTAATATGATGTTGGCAACGCCAGCGACTAAGAAGACAGAAACGACCTCGATCAACCCGTATCCCAGCAATAAAACCACTATCCCCAAAGAAACGAATACGAGCCTTTCTATTATGTTCAGCAGCGCCTCATATTCCATTTTTTCAAAGGCTCTGAAGACCGATCTTGTGAGCTGTGAAAAAGAGGTCATTATGCCGTAGACCCCAACTATGTACACAACAAGCTTTGTATCTCTTGGATAATCCATTAAGTTTATAACCCCAACGATAAAAACAAATGCTATTGAAGATAAAATCAAGCGCAAAAGCAGAATGTTCCCCATGTATCTGCTTGTTAGAGTTTTATCTCTTGCTACATCTCTTATAACAAGGGAGTTCACACCGGGATCTACCAACACCAGAAACAAGCTGGTAAAAGCAAAAGCGAAAGAATAACGCCCAAACCCAACATCCCCCAAATACCTTGCGAGGTAAATTATCAAAATCAGGCTTAAAATCCTTGTGATAAACTCCCCAAGGGCTAAAGCACTGATGTTCTTTATAATTCTGATAACGCTCATTTTTTATCTATTTTTTAAATTACTTGATAAACCCTGAACAAGATTTTCTGGTTTTTATTAAACATTGTATGAACTAATTCTGTTCCGGAGGGGGCTTCATGTACATACTTTTGAAGATATTTATAAGTCTCCCTGGTATCATCGCTGGTGGTAAGGAGCTCGTCTGTGAATATAACAATATAATCCACTTCCTTATATTTTATCCTCTCTAAAAAAAGTTCATCATTCGCAGGTGGCGCATAGGTTATCCTGTCAACGTAATAACTTAAAATGGTTGATTTGGGATAGCGCATCC
Source organism: Candidatus Methanoperedens sp. (assembly GCA_028715885.1). GTDB lineage: Archaea > Halobacteriota > Methanosarcinia > Methanosarcinales > Methanoperedenaceae > Methanoperedens. The sequence goes on along the minus strand of JAQUQX010000007.1, from coordinate 39,539 downwards.
CGGGATTTGATTTCGTGTTTGTATCCATCCAGAAAGGTAATTCCCATGTACTTGATTGGATTCTGGCATTCGAGAGAGTGTTCTCTGAAAACCATTTTCCAGCTTCTAATATTCCACTCTTTGAACGGTCTGGGTATCCTTCCTGTATGTTTATGAAAAAATTTGCGTTGAGGAGGGAGGAAATAATAACTAAAGAAATAATCAAACACTGTGCTTTCTGCCATTTTTCGGTTTTCCAATCATGGAGCATTAATAAAACTACCGCAAAAGCTGCGCTGAAAGTCAAAACCCGAATCCACAGAGGTAAATCGGGCAATACAAAGTTTAAATGCGGAAATCTTGGGGCGTATATGACCATTATCGCTAAAGCTATCAAATATAGATTTAATAAAATCCAGAAAACACCACGATTAACCCTCTCGCGTTGAACTATTCCATAGGCGGCTATGATTGACATGAGGGGTACTATTACTAGGAAATTCCGAACTCCTATACCAAAAAGCCCACCTGTGAGGGAGAGGAACATAATATAGATTGCTATTGGCGTAAGTAAAAAAATCTTTTTATTGAATGAATCTTTCAAAAATGCTGCCGTACCGAAGAAAAATAAAACGATAAAGGGCATTGAATAAAGGTCTGGACTAAAATATGTTATGTACGCCTTATACCCGACCCAGATAACATCATTACTTATTTCATTTACTATCCTTGAAAACAGACTCGACAAGATCAAGTATAAATTGTAGTGCAAATTCCAAATTATTAATAAAAGAAGCGCAACAATTAAAATTGATAAATATATTATATTCTTTTTTAAATATTTAAAATTTGAGTTTAATAATATATATACAGTACCTATGCCAAGGAAAATAATACCATGAAATTTGACGAATATTGCGAGCAGGAGAAAGATACAACTGATAAAAAAGTCAATTGTGCTTCTTATTTTTGACCACTTATAAAAGAAGTATAAAAACGATGTTATAAAAAAAAGTAAAGGTGCTTCAGGCAGTAATCTGATTGAGTGAAAAATAAAAGATGGATTGAATGCCAGAAATAAAGCTGCAAAACATCCAACTTCCCTGTTGAACAATTCTTTCCCCAAAAGGTAGGTGGGGATTAGGGACATTGAAAAGAAGAACAGTGAGGCAATTTCTACAGATTTGAATGTGAGTGGGGCGAATTCTAAGATTGAAGAGTATGAATAGTGTAAAAAATACCTGTCTTGTGCATAGTCGCTTATGTATCCCCCTGAGACTATGCCTACAATTTTGTTTAAATACATGTATTCGTCAGGAAACCTGAAATCAGCATGTCTCAACACAACAGATACAAAAAAGAACATGCCAAAGATGATCAAGGAGAACACATAATCTCTGTTGAAATAATATCCCTTGAACTCAACTATATATCGTTTAATTACTGAGATTGCAAGAGCAAGTAAAAAAAGTAGCAAGAGGATATATTTAAAAAATTGTGGTTTATTCAAATAAACCAGAGATGCCATTAAAAGGTTTAAAGTAAAAAGTCCGATACCTGCGCCCACTATGAAGTGCTCTGTAAGCGAAAGGCTGCGGGATTTAATAAAAATCGTATTAATGACGAAACCGAAAGATAACAGGATCATGATTCCGAAGATAACGTTTGAATAATATGACGAGATGATAAAAGATAACAGGAATAATGCGCTTGATATAAACAAATCCAGAAATTTGGTTTTTATAATATTTTCTTTGTAATTTTTTATCAACATAGGTATTTTCACCATTAAAATTTGCATTACAACTAAATCAATATAGTTTCATGCGCTGGGGCAAGCCTCAGACCCCCACGGAAGCGCCGCCGAGGGGTGGAGGCAGAATCTCCTTAGGCAGGATGGCGATGTGCGGGATGCAGTAAACTTTATCCCTGAGCAAGGGAGCCGTCGTCTATCATGCTGATTATCTTGCGGGATTGTATGTGGGAATCATCGTGCGCATAAGTGAAATTATTTCCTCACTCTTTCTCTCTTCACATATTTCCCTTAACTTGTCCAAATCCTCTGAAAGTCCACCATTTTTCGGATTTAACCTGGCTTTGAAAATCTTCTTATGACAGGTTGAATCTACTCCTTCTTCTGCAGTTAACAGGTCTTCATAAAGTTTCTCGCCACGCCGCAGACCTGTGAAAATCACAGGGATATCCCGGTCAGGTTCAAAGCCTGATAGTCGTATCATCTCCCTTGCAAGGTCAATGATCTTCACAGGCTCCCCCATATCCAACACAAAAACCTCCCCGCCTTCTGCCATTGCTCCAGCCTGAAGAATCAACAGAGCAGCTTCGGAGGTCACCATGAAATACCTCTTTATCTCAGGATGAGTGACTTCAACAGGCCCCCCTTTCATTATTTGCTCTTTAAATATAGGAACAACGCTGCCTCTGCTTCCCAGGACATTTCCGAACCTTACCGCAGCGAACGTCGTATTGTTTTTCTTATTTAACTCCACAATGACCTTTTCAGCCAGCCTTTTAGTAGCGCCCATTATAGATGTGGGATTCACAGCCTTATCGGTGGATACAAGAATAAACTTTTCAGTCCCATATTTTAAAGAAGCTTCACCCACTATCTGAGTTCCGAAAACATTATTTTTTACTGCCTCATCGGGATGTTCTTCCATGACTGGCACATGCTTATATGCTGCTGCATGAAAAACAACATGTGGTTTGGATTCACAAAAAAGCCTGTCTATTTTATTGGTGTCCTTTATATTCCCAACAACTGATAATAGTCTGGAGTCATCTATATTTCGCTTTAACCAGAATAGACCTGTTTCATCCTGATCCAATGCAAGTAGATTCTTTGGATTAAATTTTAAAATCTGTTTACATAGCTCAGAGCCTATTGAACCGCTCGCTCCCGTCACAAGGATAGTTTTCCCATCCAGATAGCTCCCAATAGCTTCTGTATCAATTTCTACCTGCTCCCTGCCTAAAAGGTCTTCCAGTTCGATCTCTTTAATAGCAGCAAGGGTAACCTTACCTGAAATTATTTCCCGCAAACTTGGGATTATTTTTAATTTTTTTATTCCTGCAGTTCTCCCAATATCGACAGTTTCTCTTATTACTCTTGGGGGGGCTGAAGGCATAGCTATTAAAATACTTTCCACTTCATGTTCTTTTACGAACTTTGCCATTTCCTCACGTTTACCCAGCACCTTTATGCCATGGATAGTCGAACCTATTTTCCCCAAATCATCATCCAGAAATCCAACAGGAAAGTAATCACCGGAAGTTAACATGCTCCTGACAATCTGCTCGCCCGTATTCCCTGCCCCTATTATCAGAACTTTTTCTCCCTTTCCCGGCATTCGTCCAGTGTATTGGAGGTAAATTCTCTTGGAGCCCCTAAAGCTCCCCAGAAAGAAAATGGTCAGCATGTAGTCTATAATCAGTATAGACCTGGGGAATGCTACAAAGAGGGGGGATGTTCGAAAGAAGAAAAGAATTGTTCCGAAGAAAAACGAGGCAATAGATAAGCTTTTCACCAGAGATAAAAGCTCCTTGAGGCTCATATACGTCCAGCTTACTTTATATAATCCTTCGTAATAAAGTGAGGAAACTTTAACTAAAAGAGCAAGTAATATAAAAATGTCCATGCTCTCGATAAAGTTTTCTGGAATTTTGCCTTCGAAGCGCAGGTAAAATGCTGCGTATATTGAGATAGCGATGAAGAGCGAGTCGAAAGTTAGATAAAATAATGTTCTTTTTAGAGTGGTTCTTTTAGAGATAGCCTTCGAAACTCCACTCAGTAAACGCCCAGATTTTATAATATTCATAATATTATTAGTGTTTAACTCCTTCAGCTTTTACCACCTTGTAAATAGTTTTCCATATTATTTTAAGGTCTAATAAGAAGCACTGATGCTTTAAATAGTATTCATCGAAATCCACCTTTACTGGTATAGAAAGTTCATCTCTGCCATTTATCTGCGCCCAGCCGGTCAAACCTGGCGTGAGGCTGTGTATCCCTTTTTTAGTTCGAAGTTCAATGAGGTCATATTGGTTGTATAATGCTGGTCTGGGTCCAACAAAACTCATATCGCCCCTGATAATATTAAAAAGTTGTGGAAGTTCATCAAGACTTGTTTTTCTTAAGAATCTGCCGACTGGAGTCAAAAACCTGTAAGGATCTTTTAATAAATGTGTTGCTACAGGAGGAGTGCCTATTTTCATAGAACGAAATTTGTACATTTTAAAGATGCTGTTTTGAATGCCAACTCTGTCTGAGATGTAAAACACGTGACCCTCTGAGGTCAACTTTATAAGCAGCGATAAAAATATGATTATCGGTGAAAATATCATTAATAAAAAAGAAGCAAATGAAAAATCAAATAGCCTTTTCATCCTATCCTATTCCCTATCTGCATCCTTTATACCACTCTATTGTTTCACCAATGGTATTATAAAGATTGTATTTCGGCTTAAATCCAATCTCTTCTTGAATTTTGCGAGATGAAAAAGTGAGCTCATTTGTAAACTTATCAAGTACTTCTGAATTAAATTGGAGCGGTTTTCCAATAATACGACCTCCTATACTTCCTGCCCAACCGAGTATATTTGCGATGGGCTGAGGAATATAAAAAGGCAATGGTCTTTTTCCTAACCCTTTCGCAATTACCTCATATAATTCCTTAACTGTATAGTCAATCCCATCTGTCACTATATAGATCGCTCCCTTTGTCTTATCTCGTTCAATAACTGCCAGTGCAGCATCAACTACATTTCCGACATAAACCATACTTCTTTTGTTATCACCGCGACCCACCATAACAAACCGTCCCCTATCTATTGCTTCTATCAACGTATAGATATTTCCTTTATTGCCCGGTCCGTATACAGCAGGTAAGCGCAAAGATGCTGTTCTGATTCCAGATTTTATCCCGTAGTCGGCGACCAACCTTTCAGCGGCAAGTTTGCTCTCACCGTATGGGGTTGTCGGAGCCGGAATGAATGATTCATCTAAAACATCCTTACTTTCTTCGACCATTGCTTTTACACTGCTAAAATAGATAAAGTGTTTAACTTCAGAACCATTGCAACAGTCTAAAACATTTCTTGTCCCCTCTACATTTACATTAAAATAATCTTTAACATTATCCTTGCCTGAAAAATCGTGCGCCTTACCCGCCAGATGGATTATAGTATCTACGCCCACTACTGCTTTCTTTACAGCATCGCTATCTGATATATCGCCCTCAAAGACAAAAACCCCATCAGAAAACTGTATTTTTTGTCTTCGGACAAGCACATGTACCTTTATTCCTTGAGATAGTAATCGTTTAACAATATGCTGTCCTATAAAACCATTTGCACCTGTTACCATAGCTTGTTTCATATCGCTTATCTCTTTATTCTGGCCACTTCTCTTTCAGTAATTCACGATAAACTGATAAAGTTTCTTTTATGACATGCTCTTCTGAAAATTCCACAACAGCAATTTCGCGTCCAAGTGCACCCATGCGTGCTCTCAGAGCTGGGTCTTCTATCAGCGTCCGCAGAGCTTCTACCAGCGCTTTGCTATCGCGCACCGGCACGAGCAGCCCATTTTCCCCATGCCGCACGATCTCTCTGCAACCCGGTGCGTCTGTAGTCACGATAGCTCGACCGCATGCAGCAGCTTCTATCAGTACTTTTGGCAGTCCTTCCCTGTACGATGGCAGACATACAACGTTGGCTCCTGCAAATATGATGGGCATATCAGCCCGCCTGCCCCAGCACTCCACAGCGCCGCTATTATGCCATTCCCTGAGCTGTTCCATAGGCACAGCAGCAGGATTCCCAAAATCGGTATCCCCGATGAGAGCAAACCTAATAGCAATGCCTTCCGAGCGAAGCGTCTTGGCGGCTTCCACGAACTCACCTACCCCTTTATCCCAGAGCATCCGCGAGGCTAAAATTACCAGGGGAATACCTTCAGGTTCGGGCTGCGGTGTAAAGAGCAATGTATCAACACCTGAACCCTTTATCAGAACAGTATCTTGCATAACGGTAATCCCCGCTTTAAGGAAGGTCGCAATATCTTCCGGATTCTGGAATATGATACGCTGGTTCATGTTGCTGAAGGCTATTCTGTACCCAAGTTTAACTACTGCTCGCAGTAACTCTGCTTTAAACCCCTTGGCAATAAATACGTAGCCCAATCCGCTTACTGCATTCACAACTGCAGGTACCCCTGCCAGGCGTGCTGCAATCCCGCCATAAATAACAGGCTTTACAGTAACATGGTGCACAATATCTGGCTTGAGCTTTCGATATAAACTCACCAGTGCAATTAAACTGCCGAGCTCCTGCCACGGATTAACGCCTTTTCGGGTCAAGGGAATTGGATGGTAAGACAAACCTTCGTCCATTATGGCTGTCGTAGCGCATCCTTCCGGCGCAGCTACATGTACATCAAAACCCTTGCTTATGGCTGCTGCTGCTAAAGGCAGGCGATGCGAGAGGAAAAAAGCTGCATCGTTTACGACGAATAGTAGCCTGCTGGCTGCGCCTCTGCGGTGTCTTTCACCCGAACCGGACCGATTATTCACCATTTTCCTCAAGCCACGCCTGGAACATCAATACATCCCACAGATAATACTGCCAGTTCCTCTTTCCTGAGAGATGCTCTGACCATTTCTTTTTGATAGGCTCGGGATCGAAAAAACCTTCCTCACGCAGTCGCTTTTCATCAAGAAGCACTTCTGCCCATTCCCTAAGAGGTCCGCGCAGCCAGGAATCTATGGGAACGCCAAAACCCATCTTGGGACGTTCAATTAGCTCCCGTGGTACATATTTATATAGCACCTGGCGCAGCAACCACTTGCTTTGACCGTTCCTTATCTTCATGGATGCGGGCAGACGCCAGACGAATTCCACCACCCTATGATCAAGGAACGGAACACGCGCTTCCAGAGATACACCCATGCTAGCGCGATCCACCTTTACCAGAATATCATCGGGTAGATAAGTTACAGTATCTATATACATCATTCGCTGTGTGAAGTCAGACAGATTTGCCCAATGGGTGGGGTTAGATATAGTTGTAGGTGGTTCATAGGCACCCAGCACTAATGAAGAAGGGTTTTTCCAGTGAGAGACCAGATACAGATACACAGCCTCCGGGCTATCGGCAACCAGTATCTCGGACAGTTTATGAAGCTTATCGCCAGGATTCTGCTGTTTAATTTTTTCCGGTAATATGCACTTCATCTTTTGGAAGACTGCTTCCCATGCCTGCGGTGATAAACTAGTCAGTGCAGTAGATACCACATGCCGCAATTTTTTAGGCATCCATCCGATTTTTGTATATATGTTCTGACCCCATACATAGCGATTGTACCCTGCGAAAAGTTCATCTCCTCCATCACCAGAAAGGCTAACTGTCACATACCGGCGTGCAAGCTGAGAAACCAAAAATGTAGGAATCTGTGAAGAATCGGCAAATGGTTCATCGTAAAGAGTGGGTAAACGTGGTATCACAGCCATAGCCTGTTCAGGCGTAATGTAAAGCTCTGTGTGGTCAGTGCCAAGATGTTGAGCTACTGCTTTCGCATAGTTCGCCTCGTTGTATTCACTTTCGTTGAAACCTATGGAAAAGGTCTTGACCGGTATATCGCTCTGCGTCTGCATAAGCGCCACCACAAGAGAGGAATCTACTCCACCGGATAGAAATGCTCCTAGAGGAACATCAGCCTCCATACGCATTTTGACAGTTTCTCGCAGTAAGGCATCCAGCTGATCAATAGCTTCCTCTACTGAACCTGTAAAAGGTTTGGCAACTCCATACTCAGCCACCTCCTTAGCCGACCAGTAAGGGATTGGGGCAGGTGTAGATATTCCATTTCCCCTGTTTAAAGATAGAATCGTGCCTGGTGGAAGTTTATAGATACCTTTGTAGATAGAATATGGTGAAGGCACATAGTTATGTCGCAAGTAAAGTGCCAGAGCGTCACGATTGATATTTTCCTTAAAATCAGGGTGGGCGCGCAATGCCTTCAATTCAGATCCAAATAGAAATGTCTTGCCCATCCACCCGTAATAAAGTGGCTTTTCACCCAATCGGTCACGTACCAGGTGCAGACATTGCTCCTGTTTATCCCACAATGCGAAGGCGAACATGCCGTTAAAACGCTTTACTGCTACCTCCAGCCCCCACTGGCTGATGGCAGCAAGCATGACCTCAGTATCTGAATGACCGCAGAATTTATGCCCCAGTGGTTCAAGCTCATTGCGCAGGATTTTAAAGTTGTAAATTTCCCCATTGAAGACGATTACATAGCAACCGCTGGCTGAATGCATGGGCTGATGACCGGTTGAGGAGAGGTCCAATATAGATAAGCGGCGATGACCCAAAGCTATGCCTGTTTCAGCATCTACCCACACCCCACTATCATCCGGACCACGGTGATTGAGAGTATCAGCCATATGCTTGACTGTGGTCTCAAGCAAGTTGACTTTTTGATGATTTAAACCGAGAAATCCTGTTATACCGCACATAGTCCTTTCCAAATGGTGTCATCGTCTGGCAGGTATTACCCTTGTATGCCGCCTTCCGAGGTAAAGCAATAAGCCCAGCAATACTGGCAAGATTTGCAACCTGTAACGCACAGCAGTGCCTAAATTTTGATATGAAACAAAACCATATACAATCGCCCATATTATCACCAATAAAATAGCCCATAATACTATAGGTTCTTTTAGATCACTCCAACGCATGCGCTTAACCGTGAGTAGCAACATGATAAGCAAAATTGAATTTTCCAAACCAGCGAGCATGCCGAAAGGGTTAAGGACATCGCCGGGTAGAGGACGAAACAACGCCGTGAATGCCCCTATGGGAACGAAGGCTACCATAGAACCGATACTTGTGAACTCTGGCACCTCCTGGGCAGAACCTCCAAATGCCCATGAACGAGATATGCTGTTCGTGGTTGCAACCATATCATCCATTGTTTCCAGACCAAACATATTTATGAACTGATTAAAAGAAAGTAAAAAAACTACAAACACAAAAGTAATAAATGCTGCCTTTGACATCTTGCTCTGCGTCCCCTGTAATGCAAATATTGCCAGCGGTGCCAATAAAATCGGCACCAACCACGCTCGGATGAGCGCCACTACTATAACCCCCAGTGCCATCACCCACAGATAACGTAATTTTTTAAGTCGATACCATCCTACAACCCCATAAACATACAGGGATATGCCTAATAAAATAATGGGTTCTTTACCTAAAATAGAAGACCAAAACAAAACTGAAGGGAAAAGTGCCAATGTATAAAAAACTTTTTTATTTTCTTGTTGCATAAAAACCACAGAAGCGCGATAGAATATATACACCGCTATCAAGCCCACCATAGAAAAGCTAACCTTTAAGGCGTGATAGGAAGCAGGTATAACTTGACCCTGCAGCCAAGCCAGATTGTAGATGTTCTGAGTTCCAGCCCCTATCCTTAAACCCTCCCATACAAAACTGCTTTGCTGTGGGACTAAAAAATAGGAATATGCATCCAGAGATGAGTAGTTGGATTCATAAAATAACATAAAGACCAGCGTTACCAGAGATCTGGCTAACCACACTACCAATAAACTTGTCTTATCCCTTGTGGGGATGGGCCATACAAGAATGCTCGCTCCTAATACTATTGCCCATACTAACCCGGTAAAATAGTCAGTGGCTAAATCTCCCTGAGGAATGTTATGTCCCAGTGCTGTAACTGTATCTAAAAAGCCTGGTACAGCAAGCCCTATGCCAATTCCACAGGTTGCTATAAGGACGTATGTCCATGATTTGTTATGGGTTTTTAACTGAGTGATCATCCTGCATTTCTCCTTCAATGTATCGCTAACCTCAATTCCAAAGTAACATAAGCATTGGCTATCAGCATGACAGGTTTTTGATATCATCGCTTTCAGTTTGGCGGGAGGCATTAAAGATTCAGCTATTTCACGCAATACATACTTACACTGACTTTAAAGCATTCACTCACTGAAACTTTCATTTTGGCAAATAAAATGCCAATATGGCAACCTATCGGAGATAATAACTTTAGTGAATGTATCCTTAAGCGATATAATCTGTTTTTTACTATAGCGCTGCTCAATTCGCGTGAAGAAACGGTCATACACATCTTGACGAATACGATTTATACTTTTACCTTGATAGCCCTCATAAAGAGGAACATAGTGAGATAGTCTAAAAGGTCTCAAGGCTTTACCGAGCGCCAATAATGGAAGATATATTCCAATAGTACAGAACCATGTAAATACCTCTCTAAATATCGGATTCCTCTGGGTAGCCACTTTTAAACGCAACTTGGTTACAATGGAGAGTAGAATGCGATAATAAAATGGGCGATTATCTAAAGCATAGTAGAGATATACTAATAACTGTGGCGCATATTTTTTTAGCATCCGAACTTCATCGATCGCCGATGCATGAAGGTGATGAAGTACGCCGAGGCAAAATAAAAAATCTGCGAATTCGTCTCTGAATGGCAGCTTCTTAAGGTCTCCCATAAAGAAGAATGTATTGTCTGTGTTTGCCAAATTGCGGCGGGCAACAAAAATAGCATCGGAAAAATCTACCAATATCAGCTCACGGCATTTATCGCTTAGAAAGAAGCTCCAACGTCCAATACCGCAACCTAAATCACAAACTCTATAATTCCTTAACTCAGACAGGTTTATTAAGTCAAAATATTGCAAAAATTCTTGTTTATGCTCCGGTAATATATCTGGGAATCTCTTCCACTCCTCCCCAAATGTAAATTGTATGTCTTCAGCAAAATCAGTTGGCTCAACTTTTGGTTTACCTTTAATTGACTTTTGCCACTCGTCTAGCTGATTTTTAAGTAAATCAGGATATTGCATTGGATCGAGAAGAATAATAACGTCATCAATGACCGGATAAATATGACCATCCACAGCTAAACGATTTGTCTCCAGTACTATATCATTTGAGCCGAAAATATCTTTTAAGACTCCAAGTTTGTCGGCATAATACATAAATGTCATCTTACAGATAATTCCTCGTATAATTTTTCATACTGTGCCACTATGGATGGCAAACTAAAATTTTCCCTAATGCGGCACCGTGCAGCAATACCCAGCCGTCTTCTTTCATCCTGACCCATTTTTATTAATTCATGCCAAGCCTCACATAAAGAATACGAATTTTTAGGGGATACAAGTCTACCTGTATCGCCAACCAAAAGCGCAGAATCACCAACATCCGTAACTACACAAGGTACCCCGCATGCCATAGCTTCACCTACCACGTTTGGAAAACCTTCCCCGTACGAAGAAGAAGAAGCAATATCCAAAGCTGCTGTGATGTTTGGGATATTTCTTCGTTCGCCCAATAAGTGAATATTCTTTTCAATCCCCAAAGAAGTTATAATGTTAATTAGATCACTGTTATTATAATCAACGCCGCGCCCTACTAAAACAAAGTGAATATCAGGATAATCTTTTACTAAAAGGCTGGCTGCGTTCAAAAAAGTAGCATGATCTTTCATAGAATCATAACGTGCGACCAAGCCGATGAGAAAAGCATCTCCCGGCAGATCCAGTTCGAGTCTTAATTTTATTCTAGCTTCCGAATTGGGACGGAACTGATCCAAATCAAAGCCATTGGGAACTAACAGCCATCGCTGAGGATGATAACCTAATGCTTCATGCAGTTGCAATCCAGCTTTGGAGTTGACAAGTACCGTATCGGGAAATGCTGATAGCTTTGCTAATATGTACACGATAAAAGCGGAGAGCTTGGAATAGTGGCGCGAATCCGCATCTGTACAGCGTAAGTTCCAGACAATTGCTGGCACGTGCACAAACTTGCCTGCCAGCAATCCAAATAAGTCCGCATGATAAAGCCATGTTTGCAGGATTTGTGGGCGTTCTTTCCGTAATATGCGCAGCAACCGCAAGAGACTCATCGGATTAGGTAATTTTCGGTGCATGCCAAGTGTGAATACAGGAATGACCATATCTTCGATAGGGCCGCCCAATGTACCTTTATCGGTCAGGGAAACAACCACATTTTGGAAGCGTGAATTGTCCATTCTGGAAAGGAGCTTGTAAAGCATCATCTCTGCGCCGCCAGTAGAAAGGTCAGTTATCAGATGGAGGATTTTTATCATAACAATCTTTCAAGCGCATCAGAGGTTCTTTGTACGAGTAATTCATTATTGAATTCAGAAACGATTCTATTACGAGTCTTGGTTTTTATTGTAGAATTATTATCATATAATCTTTCCAGCATAATTTTCCAACCATTGGCTAATTTCTCGGGTGATTTTGGAGGCACGACTACACCAGTGTCACCCACAATAAGCGCGGAATCACCCACATCCGTCACGACACAGGGAACACCACATGCCATTGCTTCGCCTACCACGTTTGGAAAACCTTCTCCAAAGGAGGAGGAAGAAGTGGCAATATCAAGTGCGTTATATACAGCTGGCATATCCTGTCTCTCACCAGTCCAGATAAGACGCTCATCCAGCCCCAGTTCTTCACCAAACGACTGAAGTTCGCGCCGATAATCATCAGGACCATCGCCGACGCAGACAAAACGTACATCCTTTCGTTCTTGCATCAGCAGCGCAGCAGCCTTAAGGAATGTCTGGTGATCCTTCATCGGGTCAAGCCGCCCTACCAGACCGATGAGCTTTTCGTTCTTGGTTACATACCATTCGGCGCGGACTCGTTTGCGTAAATCGATGTCATGGTGAAAACGCTCAGTATCGATGCCGTTAGGGATGACCACCATTCTTTCCGCAGGAAAACCATGTGCCAGATGATAGTCTCTCCCAGTTCTGGAATTAACAATGATCATATCGGCGAATCGTGAAAAAATGCACTCCAAACGGAAGATCACGCGTGAAAGCCAATCATAATTACTTAAATCCATGTTCGATGCCCTCACCCCCCAGACCACTTTAGCCCCCGAAAGCCTTCCTACTATCAAGCTGAGTACATTTGCCACCCCCATGTAGCCATGGATTATCTGAGGATTACTCTTGTGAATCACCTGCCAGAGAGGATAAAAAAAAGGCAGTATATCCCAGCGGCTTTTTTTGTGGAGTGGGAGCATTTGCACACCAATAAGGCCATTGATTTCTTGGCGCAGCCTACCAACGTCATAGAAAGTAGCAATCGTAATAGAGAAGCGAGTCTTATCTATCCCTTTAATTAATTCGATCATCTGCCGCTCTGCCCCTCCAGGTTCTAAACTTCTGATTATAAAAAGAATACGAATCATGGCTTGAATTTACCTTGAAATGGCTTGATGCGCAGAATAAAAGTATTGCAGGAGGAACCCATAAAACTGGCTAACCATCGACGTGTCTCTAATGACATCCCGGGGAAAAGTCCATATCCAGTATAAAAAAGACCATTAGCGAAGGTTTCCACTACGTCAAATCCATTACTTTGGAATACACGCAACCAACGACCCTTGCTGAAATAATAAAGTTCTGAAAGAGCATTTGGATAGTCTCCATGAGGACCTGCAAGCAGGGCTCTTTTTATCATATATGTTATACCATGCTTAACAGCTTTATCACTCACAGATGGTGCGTTTTCTACACATGGAATATGCCGCATTTGCCCTAATAGATACTTTTTCAGCAAATATACATAATGGGCGATACTGGTCCAAAAACGCCATGTTGAACTTGGTATGATATGCACGACCAAACCCCCGGGTTTCAAGACCCTATGCATCTCTGTAAAGATAGGGGACAAAGGTTGTATGTGCTCCAACACATTTGATGAGAAAACTATATCAAAGTTCGCATCTGGAAAAGGTATATTTCGTCCATCGTAATCTTGCACAGGGTGGTACTGTTTTTGTGGAACTGGTCTATTGGGAATATCAATGGACAACACTTTACAGCCCCAAGAAGCTATTACACCGGCTTGATAGCCGCTTCCACCCCCGACTTCTAAAACACGCATACAAGGCTTAAACCAGTATTTAATACGATTGATCTCCGCACTGCGTAACTTCTCTAAATGACCTTCCATGAAAAACCAGCCTCCGTTAAATGCTTTACGTCCTCTCAAAGACGATTTCATTATTGCCATTACCGTCTCCACAGGTCTTAAGCGGTCTAAGGATAATCCCATAGATTTATAGAACTCAAAAATATCTTCCGGCTTGGTCACTTCAAATGGGCACCCTCCAGCCCAATCCACCACATTCTGCCAAGGCGACATCCCTCTGCCTTTATAATATTTCCCAGCTATGAAACGGCTTTCCGTGTAAGATATCCTGGAGCATGGTCGGCCCCACATCCGAATAAATACATGCCACAATACTAGAAATTTAAATCCTCTGGGCAAACAGTTATATGTTCGATTGATTATTGTCCAATAGTGGCTAGCTCTGCCTTGATCATTGTAAATCGCGATAATAATTTCCCTGCTATGCGCTCATCCCTGAGAACTGCAATAAACTGACCACAGTTTTTACCAAATCCAAATTTCTTACCATCTTTAGCTACTTCGTTTGTATGTTGTTGAATTTTAATCTCCTCCCAGCCGTTAGCCCGTATTGAATTAATTTATATTATCAATAAAATATATTAAATATTTTATGTTCGGTTTTCCCAAGACTGTAGCGCCAAATGTACCATCATGATACAAGGATATTAAGCCTCAAAACATGTAGAAGAAACATATCTAACATTTTAGAAACAATTTAAATTAAATTCTAATATATCAATATAATTATGATATAGCGTCTCTATAAATAAAGAGTTTCAATTTATGCCTTATTATCCTGATTGTACCACCATAAAAACCTGTTAGAAAGTTAAAAACGCCATACTTAAACAATTCTGCAAACAATTCCAGCGCATATTTTATTTTCCCATTTTTAATTAAAACAAACGTCGAAAAAGTCAACCCGTTGATTGATTTTATTTTAAAGCTTTCGCTCAAATATATTCGAATATTTTCAGTTTTTGATTTGTCAGTGTTCTCTAAAATGCTGTTAAGTTCTTTTAATACTTTTGGAATATAAATTTCCGTCTCATAATTCTCTAAAGCTTTTTTGTAGGCATTATATGCTATTTCTTCTCTTTTGCTCTCATTTGAAAGGTAGTACTTTACTTTTCCTAATAATTCCTCTTTATTATGAAAGACATCTATTTCTTTGCCGATTTCAAAAATATATTTTAAACTGGGTGAATATTCGGAGAGACAGAACGACCTTGTTAAGGCAATCTCTGTAGGTCTTCCTTTATCTTGTCTGACTCTGTTTAATAGAGGTTCGTCCTTATTTATCCAGTTTAATTTGTCTAATTTTGCAAAGTTTAAATTTATTTTACTTCTTGAATATATTTTTGATAGTTCATTCCATTCAACAAAACCGTTTTTCGAGCCAATACCAAAGGTTTCTACCTTAATACCGTTATTAATTAAAAAATTTATATATTTCATCCTGTCGTTTTTAATACAATTTCCCAAAAAACAAACATCAATATCTTTTTCTGTTTCAACGGGATGATAGTTGTTCTTGCTGAAAACAGGTAAGAATAAGATTGAAGGGATGCCCAGCTTCTCATACCCAAAAACGCTAAAATAGTCAACTGTAATAACCGCGTCGGCAATTTGGCAATAATACTTGCTGTAAACATCAAAATAATTTTCATCATCAAACATACAGAAAACTATTTTTATTTTTTTCTTCAGTGAACTATAGAATTCGACTGATAATTGGTAATCAGTTGCAAAAGGATAAGACATAACAATATCTATTTCTTTATCGGAAATTAGATTCGCGATGTACCTTTCAGTGTTTCTTATGCCTTTTTTACGAAAATATTCAACAAAATTAAAACGATAAATATTTTGAAAATAATTTTTTAGTGCGCCATAATGAAAATTAAAATATTGATTTTCATCGGTTGGGAATAGTAATAATATATTTTTATCAAAAAAAGTATTTTTCATTAGATATTAACGTCCTTCTCTTAAAATAAACGTGCATACATCATCATTTCGCACAGCTATTGGCATAGTTTTGTTTATTGTTCTTAGTGAATCATTGATGTTTACAAAATCTTTTGGCTTTATAGCAAATATTTTTTTTGTAAAAACATAAAATAATTTTTTTAATCCGAAATGTCTAATAATTGTAGAATATTTTAATAAAAATTTTCTCATTAGCTTTGGGAAAGTCATATAAACGACTCCCTTCCTGTATTTATTTCCTTTTTTATGTTTTAAAACGTTTATTATTCCATGTTTCCGTATATAAGAAACTATCAATTCTAAAAATATATAATCTCTCCAGTAGGCTACCTCTTCTTTTTCATAGTCGGTAAAATTTAAGTAGTGTTTTACATCATTGGCGTTTACATTATAAAGATTTTCAATATATTTCTCTTCTTCTTCCAACGATTGTCCTATAAAACCTATTCGTCGTGCATATTCATAACCTGGGGTACCGGGAACAGCTTGGAAATAGTTAATACATATTTCATAAGGCAAGTTTATATCATCTGGTATAACAGTGGATAAATTATATATTGTTTCTTCGATGGTTTCTTCTGTTTCTCCCGGCATTCCAATGACTAGACCTATTATGGTAAAAATTTTGTATTTATTGAGAAGTCTAATAGCAGTTAAGTTTTCTTCAACGGTAGTTCTTTTCTCCATGACATTTAGCATCTTTTGAGAACAGGATTCTATGCCAAAATTTACATGAACACATCCTGTTTCTTTCCATACTTTTATCATTTCTTCATTAACTGTTTTGGCTCTTACTGCCCCTGCCGCCCAATTTAATTTTTTTTCTTTTAAGTAATTTACAATTTTATAAGTTGATTTTACATTTGATCCAAAATTTTCATCTGCAAACTGTATTAACCCTATTTCATATTTTTTTGTCAGATCATCAATATAATTTATGACAAAATTTTCATCGATAACCTTGTAACCCCTAAAATACCTATGGCAGAAAGTGCACCTCCCCACACAGCCTTTACTGGCAAACGCTATTGCAATTTTTTTGTTTAGGTCTTTGGTATGAAATAAACTAAAAAAACTTTCTATTTCATATTTATCAATTCTGTTCGTATAATGCTGACCATTGATTTTTTGCACATAATGTCCTAAGTCTGTATATTTTGAAATCAGATCATAATTTACCTGCCTGATTTCTGTGAATTCTTCTTCGTAACCAGTAAAATAGGAGACATCGTTTAATAAATAGGCAAGACCTTTGATAGTTTTATACGTTTCTTTATTTTTTATATCAAAATTATCTTGTTGCAGTTTAGCAATTAAATCACTAAAGGTTGGTTCCGATTCTCCAATTACACAAAAATCAACACTGGTTTTGGTAAGTATAATATTTGATATTACAGCCATCTCCCCGCCCAAAACCTGAATTATATCTGGGAAATTTTTTTTATAAAAATGGATAGTTCCTTCAAATAAGAGTAAGCCGGAGTCAGGATCGCGCTAAACCCGATTATCTGTGGCGAAAATGATTGAATTTTGTTTTTAATCTCTTCAAACGATGGTCTATAGTAATCTAAATCGAAGAAAGATAGATTACAATTCAGATCAGGATTAATCCCTTCAATAACTCTTGATATACCAACCGGTGGATAGTCTGTGGGCGAGGGCCCGCTTGGAATATTCATTAATAGTATATTTGTCATTTTTTAATGTCTCTCATTAATTTTAAAACCGACTTAATTTGAGGAACTCTGAGACTCTCTTCTTGAAAAAATATACGAATTTGATACCAATCAAGTTTCCTGTATTTTAATATGATTTTTAATTCTTCAAGTGCAAATTTCAACTTTCCTGCTTTGACGAACCTTAGAGTTAAAAGTATCCTGTAAGTCGTATAATTTCTTACGAATTCATCATCCAGATATATTTCTGAGGGCTTGTATATTTTGTTTTTCCTTAATTCATCTATTGCTGAAATTAATTTGGGAACAGCCTGTTTTACATCATAATCTTTAGTCGCTCTTTCGCATCCCCTTCTTGCAATTTCCTCTCTTTCGCCGTCATGTTCCAGATAGTATTTTACTTTTTCAAGTAGTTCTTCTTTATCATAAAAAACATCTATTTCGTTACCTATCTCGAACAACCGTTCCAGTCCTGGTGCATATTCAGATAATACAAATCCCCCGCAACTTGCAATCTCAAAAATCCTTCCCTTGATTTGCTTCGCTCGTGTGTGAATGCGATACTTTCTGGTTAATATTGTTTCCTCTGCTATTCCGCTAAAGTTTAGATTTATCTTGGTCCTGTTAAAGATTTCAATTTTGTTTTCCAGAGATACTTTTCTCTCAAGTGAATCGTTTCCTAACACTTTAACATTTATATTATTTTTCAAAAGATAGTTAATGTAGTTTAATCTTCCAACTTTGCCTGTTAACTGTCCGATAAAAGATACCTCCATATTTTTTTGCAAATTTTCGATTTTATGATACCTTATGGTATCAAAATAACCAAAATAAGCAATTGAGTTAATACCTATCTGACGCAATTTAAAAGGCGAAATAAAATCATTAACAACTACTAAATCCATTGCCTGAGCATAATACTGATCGCGAACCTCATAGTAATGTTCGGCATCGCCCGTAATCATCACCAAAAAAATTTCTTCTCTGAGTTTCTCAAAGAAATCTACACCAAAATAAAATTCACTTGGATTAGAAAAATAGATTAAACAATTAATTTCATTTCTGCTAACATACTCACTTATATAATTATGAGCACCAACAAAACCATATTTACTATATAGTTCTTTATAATCCAAGTACAAAGCGTTATTATCTATAAATGCCTGTATTAAATTATTCCCAGTATCGATAGGTTCTTCTTTTACCATGTAAGATAAAACCAGTAATTTTGAGTCACTCATAAGTAATTCCACTTGATCATTGAAATTCGTAACTTAACTTCTAAAAATAGCTCATTACCGCTGTTCTTAAATAAGTGAAACTTTTCAATAAAGTTCAACATGCCTTTTCCACTGTCCAAGGTAACCTCGGGCGTATACCACCAGATGGCCATTGCAACGAGTAGTTACCCCGTACACCTGCTGGATCCATCCTGTCAGAGACTTTAAATCTGACCAAATCGCGTTCCATTACGTGCATATAATGATATAACCCTACAGTATCAATCCTGCATGTAACAGAAACCTTTCCTTCATTCAAAAAATCACCCGGTATGTGGCATACAGCCCGATAATGTCCTTGCGGACATGCTGTATCTCGCCAAGGAGAATCCAGATTGTTGTTTGAGATAAAAAGAACGTTCCCCATTTCACTTACAAAGTGAAGTTGTACGACCAAACGATGCCCCTCTTCCATGACTTGGAATTCCGTCTCGATTGACACCGGATCGCGTACATCAAAACTTGTGCAGGCTTTTCCGTTCTGATCTAGGACGCGCACCGCGCACAATCGCACCATACCGGAACCTGGTGCCTTGTTTATATCTGACCATATTCGCTGCCCGGCATAGTTCATCTCTTCTCCGAGGTATCTACTCACAACTTCATCCGTAGGACCATCCATCACCACCCTACCCTCATCCAATATTATCGCACGTGTGCATAGCTTTTGAACTGCATCCATATTATGACTCACAAACAGTACTGTGCGCCCTCTCCTGGCAACTTCGCTCATCTTACCAAGGCACTTTTTCTGAAAAGATATATCACCAACTGCCAGCACCTCATCCACCACCAGTATCTCGGGTTCAAGATGCGCTGCCACTGAGAATGCCAGCCTGACATACATACCGCTGGAATATCGCTTTACGGGCGTATCTATGAAGCGTTCGATATCAGCAAATCTAACAATATCATCAAACTTCTCTTTAATTTCCCACTTCTGCATACCCAAAATTGCGCTTTGGAGGAAAACATTCTCCCTGCCTGTAAGCTCAAAATTAAATCCAGTTCCAACCTCTAACAGGCTTGATACCCTGCCGTGAACTTCTATGCTACCACTGGTAGGCTCTGTTATACGCGATAGTATTTTCAAAAAAGTACTTTTTCCGGCACCGTTTCTCCCGATAATGCCCAGCACCTCTCCTTCGTTTACTTCAAACGAAACATCCTTAAGCGCCCATATTACATCTTCCTCATCATCTGAAGCTTTGAATTCTGTCAGCTTTCGTAATTTGGCTAAATTCCTTACAGGAGCTCTAAGCCCATCCATTATGGTTTCACGAATTGTTCTATAGCTCTGTTCTTTTGCTCCAATGCGGTAGCGTTTTGATAGGTTGTTAATTTTAATCATTGCTTTGGACATGCTCACCTTAAATAATATCAGCAAAATAACGTTCCATTTGCTTGAAATATAACAATCCAATTATAAATAGACTTAAACTTATTAAAGCTGAAACCAGAAACATCTCTGTAGGAAAGGCAACAGTTCCCAATAAAATAGATCTAAATCCTTCAATAACTCCGACCATAGGGTTTAATGCATAAATTAAATGATATTTTTCAGGTACCATTGAAGCTGGATAAACAATGGGCGAAGCGAACATCCCTAACTGCACTAAGAATGGGATTGTGTATTTAATATCCCTGTATTTTGCATTTAAAGCTGCAAGGAACATTCCTATTCCACTCGCTGCGAGCATCATTAGAATAATTAAGACTGGTAAAAAGAGCACCGTAATAGTAGGATATATGTGAAAATAAAGCATCATGCCAACTAAAACCACAAAGGCAATTGAAAAGTCTAATAAACCTGCAACAACAGGCGTTAGGGGGATTATCAAACGGGGAAAGTATATCTTTGATACCAAATGTGCATTCCCAACAAGACTATTGCCAGCCCCTGTTATTGCACCAGCAAAATATGTCCAGGCTATCATTGCAGAAAAATTAAAGATAGGGTAAGGAATGCCATCGGAAGGTACTTTGGCTAGCACCCCAAAAAAAAGAGTGAAAACAATCATTGAAAAAAACGGCTGGATAATTGCCCATAGTCCTCCTAAAACTGTTTGAGAATAGCGCACTTTTATATCACGAGTAACCAAAAAATAGAACAGGTCCTTATACTCTCTTAGCTCTTTGAAATCCACCAATTGCAAGCCTTTCTTAGGCTTGATAATCATATGCATATTTTTTTTAGCCTCTTTCTAACTTCAAAATCCACTCAATAGCATCTATAAAATCATCCGCAACATAATCGGGATTGTACTCCCATTCGATTTGTTTAGATAAAATTTCTTCTTTTATATGCGGCTCAGGTATAAGAATTGTTCCAGTACCGATTTTTTTTCCTGCACCTATATCCAAAATTTTATCACCTACCGTATAGGATTTTTTAACATCGATATTATGTTCATTTATTGCCTTTTTAAATAATGCAGTGTTTGGCTTCCGGCAATTGCAGTTATCGTCTGGATGGTGCGGGCAATAATAGATTCCATCCAATGCTACATTAAATCTCTGGAATTCCTTTTTCATTCTTTCATGAATATCGAATAACTGCTGTTCTGTAAAATATCCTCTTGCAATGCCTGATTGATTTGTTATAACGATTATTTTAAACCTATTTTCCTTTAATTTTTTAAGACCTTCACCAACACCTGGATACATTTCAAATTTATTTGGATCATCTAAATAATGCACATCTACATTGATAGTTCCATCTCTATCAATGAATACGGCTTTATTTTTCATTTTTATCTCCAAATAGCTCTTTCTCAACTAAATAACAGATAATATGTCCAATCATAATATGAGACTCCTGAATGTGCGGCGTAATTTCAGACGGCACATCCAACAGAAAATCTGCAATTCCTTTCAATTTACCACCAGATGCTCCTGTGAAAGCAATTGTTATTGCTCCAAGATGTTTTGCTTCTTTGATGCCTTCAATTACATTTGGCGAGCTGCCGCTCGTGCTGATGCCGATGACAATATCCCCAGGATTTACCAGCGCTTCGACCTGCCGTGCAAAAACCCTGCTAAAATCATAGTCATTTGCAATAGCAGTCAATTCTGACGTATTTGTCGTTAGAGCGAACGATGCAAGCGCTTTTCTTTCAAGGAAAAACTTGCTCACCAGCTCGCATGCAAGATGCTGGGCGTCTGCTGCGCTTCCGCCATTGCCAAACCATACTACCTTTTTTCCTTGCCTGTAAGCATCAATTATTAATTCTACAATTTGAGCAATTACTTCTATATTGGTTTTTCGCAGTTCTTTTTTTGTTTGAATACTTCTTTCAATATAATCCGATATAAGATTCTCTTTATGATTCATATTTATTTTTTAATTTTCCTAAAATATTCATGTAAGGTGTCGCTGATAAAATGCAAATCATCGTCATTTAAGTATTGATGCATACCAAAGTGCAGCCCATTTTTCCCAACATATTCTGATATCGGGAAATCACCATATTTATAATTCAGGAATCTGAATGCATTGTGTTGGGTTGGTAAACTTCCGAACAACGTTTTGCACTGGATTCCACAGGATTCTAAATATTTATAAAGACTATCACGATTATATTTTTTATCTTTCAACACCAGCGGGAAGGCATGAGGACTTACTTTTTCATAATTTTCTTCTTTACTAAAATAACAATAATCCGATAAGTCCTCGGTCAGTTCCAGTAATTTATATAAATTGTTTTTGCGTTTATTAAAAAATTCATCGAAGTACTCGATGCCTTCCAGCCCAAGAGCAGCCTCTAAATCATTCATTTTCGAATTAAAACCAATTCTCTGGAAATCGAAATATATACTGCCTGGGGGACGACCATGTGATTTTACGGACCGGACTACATCCGCAATTTTATCATCATTAGTGACAACCATACCGCCTTCCCCGCAGACTATCTGATGAGCAGTATAGAAACTGAATGCCCCCATATCGCCAATAGTACCTGCAATTTTGCCTTTATAGGTAGCGCCATGCGCTTCACAGGCATCTTCTATAATTTTCAAATCATGAGCCTCTGCAATTTTTATAATTGAATCCATTTCGCACGGTTTTCCCATGGTATGAACAACCATAATGGCTCTTGTCCTGTCAGTGATCGCTTTCTCAATTTTAGATGGGTCTATGTTGAGAGTTTCAAGTTCAATATCAACAAATTTAGGGATTAATCCTGCTGCCAAAATCGAGTTGGCAGTAGCCACAAATGATAATGCAGGTACAATTACTTCATCCCCTCTATTTGCACCATAGTCGTACAATGCTGCGCAGGAAACAATATCTGCGTCTGTGCCTGAACTCGTAGCAATAGCATGTTTGCATCCAAACTTTGCTGCGAATTTTTCTTCAAACTCTCTCACATTATCTCCTTCCGAAGCCCAGTTTTTATCAAATACTTTCTGAAAATATTTTTTTGCTGTATCTCCTATTATCAGTTCGCCAAAGTTTATCCTCATTTTGTTCCTCCTATTAAATGGATCGCTTTTTCATATCGTTGGGGGGTTCCTATGTCAACCAATTCGCTCTCGGTTATAAATCCGTAACATCTATCTTCAATTAATTTTGGAAAGAGATCGTACTCTAAAGAGAAATGATTTTTATTTGGCATATATGAAAAAATATCTCTTTCCATTAAGTATATTCCTGCATTTATTAAGCATTCATCTCTAGTGACAACTTTTTCTTTAAAGCTCTTTATCCTTTGTGAATCATTTAATACGACACTGCCAAAATCTTGAGCTAACTCTGATCGAGCCAGAACCATAGACAGAGCTGCTTTTTTATTCATATGAAACTCGTAGAAGTCCCTGTAATTTATCTTACATATGGAATCCCCGTTCATGACCATAAACGGATTGCTTTTTATTAATGGTTTGGCTTTTTTTAGAGCTCCACCTGTACCGAGAGGATCCTCTTCTTCAGAAAATGTGATGTTATAATCTTTGTCGTAATTAAAATGGTTTTTAATCTGATCTTTCAGATAACCAACACAAAGGATTATATTTTTAAATCCACGAACTGTAAGATCTTTTATTAGAATATCGAGAAATGTTATCTCTCCTATTTTTGCTAATACCTTAGGTCGATCAAAAACGACCTCTTTCAATCTCGTACCCAGCCCTCCGCAGAGGATTACGACATCAGTTTCTCTAAAATTAGTAGCCATCTTCTCAAATTATTAAAAATCATTTTGTGGTGAATAATAAATTATTTGGCTGCCCAGATTCTCGAATTTTAATGGTACGTGTAATAAATTTTTCAATACTTCTTTCACTTTTGGCTGGAATTCAGGCTCTACAAAAAACAGAATAAAACCTCCTCCTCCAGCCCCCAATAACTTTCCACCCAGTGCCCCAGCTTTTAACGCAACTTCGTAGATTTCATCTATTTGTGGAGTTGAAATCCTGTCCGTCAAACTCCGTTTGATCATCCAGCTTTCGTGCAAAAGTCTACCAAAGTCAGTTAAATCAGAATCACCACCATTAAGAATATTTATGGCTTCCTCCACCATTTCCAGCATTCTATTCAGCTCGTTTTTCTTATCTCGTGTTTTCTTTATCTGCTCACCAGCAATCTCGGAAGCAGTCCGTGAAAACCCTGTAAAAAATAACATCAGATGATCCTGAAGACTGAGGCATTTTCTGGAATTTAAGGTAATTGGTTGAATCAATATTTCTTGATCCCCGCCAAATTCTATTTTATTGAACCCTCCAAAAGCCGTTATTGTTTGGTCCTGCGACCCAACATTTTCTTTGATTCTATCCTGCTCTATGTGTATAGCATCTAATGCCAACTGTCTTTTAGTTACCATTTTGCCTTTCAAGGCATACAGTGCATTAAGCAGACATACGGTGAATGCCGAACTTGAACCGAGACCCGTCCTTGCAGGTAAATCAGCGTCGTGATGTATTTCAACTCCGCCATCCAGATTCATAAAGTGGAGAGTTTCCCGAACGGAGGGATGTTGTATTTCAAAAATATCTTTGGCTATTTCATTCTTAGAATATACTATCCGGTATTTGTAATCGAAGAATGGTGGAAGATATCGACAGGTGATATAACAATACTTATTTATCGAAGTAGCGAGTACAGCCCCACCGTGTTCTTTATACCACACAGGATAGTCTGTTCCGCCGCCGAAAAAAGATATTCGAAATGGTGTTCTACTTATAATCATATCTTACCTCAGACTCTCATGCTTCATTTCTCATTTCAGTGATTTTTACTCCATCCACGCGTCTTAATGTAAATAATGACGAATATTTTATTTCTGAAATATTTTTACCAAAGTTCTTCCAGTCATCCCATACTGCACTAATTAACTTCCCTGTAATGCCATCCGACGCAGATGATGCCAGAAACACTGCCAGTTCTGCTGGAAATTCCGGGGGTGTCCCGCCGTTGTTCTTTATTTTAATTGCGGTAGTTAAATCTTTTTCCCCAGATTTAGCACCTGCACTAATAATTTCTTCTAACATTTTTGTATACACAGAGCCTGGTGATATCGCATTTATTTCGATCCCAAATTCATTTACCTCTTCTGCTATTGTTTCTGTAAATCTAACAATCGCGGCTTTTGCAGATGCATAGGCGGAAAAATGCGGTCTTGGAAAGGTTGCTCCTCCTCCTGAAAAGTTTATAATTTTACCTTTCTTTTTTGAGATCATAATAGGTAAGACGTATTTGCAACATAGCATAGTTCCAATTAGATTGGTATTAATATTTTTTATCCATTCATCCGCATTTACTTCTATTAATCTACCAATAGGTTTTTGAATACCTGCAACATTCACCAAGATATCCACGGTTCCGAAAGTTGATACAGTTTGTTTAACTAAATCTTTAACCTGTTGTATATCTGTTATATCCGCAGTTACTCCCAGCATCCTATTAATTCCTTCACCATTTAACTCATTGAGCATGGCTTCTAATTCCAGGTTATTGATTTCTGCGATAATAACACTTGCACCCTCTTTAAGATAGTATTTAACGATTGTTTTACCAATCCCTCCAGCCCCACCTGTAATAATAGCCACTTTATTTTTTAGTTTCATCTCTTTTTTTCACCATTTTAGGTCTTTAATATATTTATGTAAATATAACATTTCAAAATTATTGTAAATTTTTGCATGTATAAAGATACGCTCCCTTTTTATTTCCATACCAAACAACTTCTCTGCACCAGTCCTCCCATGAAGACCATTTTACGCTTGTACGGTCTATCTCATAATGGTATTCACCTTTTACAATTTGAGCGATTCGACCGCTTAAACTTGCGCGATAAACATCCCAAATATTATAAGACATTTCTATATCTATATTTTTATCTTGAAAAGGCATTTTGATTAAATTTTGATTTAAAACGATGGCGTCATGGAGAATAGATCGGTAATCTCTTACTTTTTTTTTCTCTAAAAATTTGGCGATTGATTGTTCAGCTTCTTTATAAAATTCAGGTAGTTTATTTTCAGTGCATAACTTAATTAGCATCAATTCGTCTGCCGGCCACCAGATGTTCAGCCATTTTTTTGATTCACAATACTCAGCACCGCCGATTTGAATATCTCTGGCTTTATCGGTAAAAAAAGAGCGCATTTCAGATAATATTGATGATGTTTTATCATCAGTAATAAAATTTTCAATTAACTCGCAGTAACGTATAGAGTACTCTTTATGCAAAATAATGAAAGGAATTTGTAAAAGTTTGTCGAAATGCAACAGAGCCGTCATCCAGCCAAATACCCTTGTCCTAGCCCAATCTCGTCTCGGCATTGAGTTTGTTCCGATCACCAGCCGCTGCGTTTCGGCTATTTCATCAGCATCAGACAAACTTCCATGTATATTTATAAGCTTTGTATCTACAATGTCAAATCCGTATTTTTTTTGATATTCCAGTTCATCCATTTCGGAATTGGTAAGTATTGATAGGTTGATGAACTGAATTCTATTATGCTGACCGTTTTCAATTATTGTCGAGATACCATTAACAAAAGAGTCATACGTTTCACATGGTAATCCCATAATTATATCAGTAAAAGTTTCAATATTTTCTTCACTAAATTTTTTTTGCAACTCTTGGAACGTATCGACGGAGATATTTTCGCGTTTAATACTTTTTAATGTATCCCTATTAACCGATTGAAGAGCCAGTGAAACACCTTTGCTTAACCCCGCGTCTGACATCAATTGATATATGTTGTACAAACGCATTGTAGAGTTCTTGGTGTTTTGTACAGATAAAGCCACTGGATATCCATATTTCTTTTTATTCTCTGCAAAGTGTTTTACGATACCAATGTCTCTTTGCATAATGCCGAAATTCGCATCGCAGCAAAATATAAATTCTATTTTATGCTGGCTGAACCAGTCAATTTCCTGATAAATTTTTTCAATATTGTGCGCATACACTTTTTTTTGATCTGGTGAGCCCCATACACAATAACTGCATGAGAATGGACAACCCCTGTTAGTTTCCCACAAAGCAATCCATTTTTCTTTTGGATTTGCATCCATTAAGGGTTCAAAAGCACCTTCAATATAAGGTGAAGGAATTTCATCTAAGTTAGATATCCTCATTCCTATCGGTGTTTGAACAAATTTTCCTTTATTGTCAATATAACTGATAGAAGGCACTTTTCCCCAATTGCCTGTTGTATAATTTTCTAGAATAAATAAAAAAGTCTTTTCGCCTTCACCATGGCAGGCTATATCGATGAATGGATATTTTCGTAAAAATTCTTCATTACCCTTATTTGGAACCTGAGGACCCCCAAAAACAATGATAGTTTCCGGACTTTTTTGTTTAATTCGTTTTGCAATTTCCAATGATATTTTAACGTTCCAGATATAGGTGCTGAAAAAAATAATATCAGTATCTGAAAGCTCTCGTTCAGCAATTTTAACAGGAATCCTTTTATAAATCGGCAGTAAAAACTCAAACATACTCTTATTCTCAAGGTATTTTTGGGCATATGCTTGAAGAATACCTATAGAATAAGGCAAATAGTTTTGATGTGAAAAACTATTGTTGATCTGAACCAACCCTATTTTTACCCTGCTAACATCATTAACTTTTTTTTGCATAGCTTTTATTTTTTAATAATATAGCCGCCTGGATTTGGACACCAGTCAAACCGCTGTATAACCACCTCTTTATCTTTGAAATATTCATCTACAGCGATGCTTTCGCCTTCCCACGGCCTAATACCATACTCATCAAATAGAACAATTCCGCCAGGCACAACTCGGGGCCATAGTGTTTCAAGAGCCACCTTGGTTGGCAGATAAACATCGCAATCGAAGTGCAATAGGGAAATACGAAGCCCTGGGTTTTCTTCTACAAATTTTGAAACTGTTTCTTCGATATTACCCTTAACCAGCACAACTCTCGGTTTATATGGTATAAATCTATCCTTATCAAAAATAGCGATTGCATCTTTAAGGCTTTCTTCAAAAGCTCCTCCATCGAACCCAGTTATTACTTTACCAACCTTAGTATCCTGTTTTCCATCCTTTTCATCAAAAGATGCAAAACCGAAAAAATTATCAAAACCAATAACCTGTTTTTGTCTGTCACCCATGTTTCGTATTTCCATGAAATTTGCCCATGACATCAAAGAGGCTCCACGGTATACACCAAGTTCGACGATATCGCCCGGCAGAGTAATAGTTTTGCAAAATAACTCATAATGAGCCAAAAACTTTTTTAAGAACAAGCGGCGGGTATAAATCTGGAAGTTCCTCCATATTTCCCTTTTGGAAACGTTGTACTTTTCAAAATGAGCATCCAATAAAATCTCAATTTCATCATCCGCCTTATAATTAGCCCTTCCATCAAATTGTCTTTCATCTTTGCGCGAATCTTCTTTGACATAATTTTTGTTCATTATTATTTCTCCTTCAATGCGATAAAATATACTTTATCTGTTAAAATTATTTGTCTAAACCAAGTTTAACGTGTGAAACCGAGTAGCGCTCAGTTCACTATCGTCAATATTACAAATAATCCCGGCGGCTTTTATGCGAGCTTCCGCGTCTCTCAGTCGTTTGTATTTGGTTTCACTATCAACTTTATCGGGAAGCTTGTATGCTGGCATTGCAGGTGATTCCATAAAGCCGCTCACGAGCACGTACTTTGGATGAATATGAAGAACAAACTGAATTGTTTCTTCGTAATCTTCATCAGTCTCGCCCGGAAAACCAACGATAAGATGGGTATCAAACTCAGTAAAATCAGTATTATTCAAAAGAGTGAAAATTTTTTCAATGTCAGCTCTTGTATAAGGTCTTTGCATTAATTTTAATATACGTTCGGAAGCTGATTGAATAGGTAACTGCATATGACGAATATCACCTTCGCGCAGAAATTCAACCATATCATCATAAAATTTGATAAAGTGTGCCGGATTTAAACCCTGCAAAGCAATCTTCAAATCAGGATTTATAGTTTTAAGTTTACGGATTAAATTCGGCAGACTACTGTCTATGTCATGTCCGTAATCGCCAACACTATCGCCCAAAAGCATCACTTCCAGTTGACCTGTCTCGTTTACAAGCCGTCGGCATTCTTTTACCAGTTCAGACTCAGGAAAACTTTTATAAGGCGGAAATGCCAGCCTTTCGGCACAGTATGTGCATTTAAACCTGCAGCCCTCAGCTACAAATAGTTTGGTAAATTGATCAACAAAAGAGGCATCTTTATTTGGGTTCTCTTTCTTGAATTTTGCAACATCATGGCATAATCTCTTCTCACCGAGGTTAAAAGTTATTTCAGACATTCTTTTGTCAGTGATGCCAAAATATTCTTCCATTTTCGTTTCATCATCTCTCCAGTTAACAATCCGTCCAGAGAAATATTCTGAAAGGAGTCCCCTATCAATATCCGGCAAACAACCAGCAACTATCAGTTCACTTTTAAACTCTTTCTGGTATCTTTTAATCTCAGAAATGCTATTGTCCCGAAAATCCCGACGGAAGGCACATGTCCAAAGAAGTATCACATCGCTATTTTTAGGGTTATCAACCAATATATGCCCATTTGCATTTAGAAAGTTGCAATATTTTTGGATAGTGGTTTTACGCATACCACAGCCATTTAATCCCTTGATAAATACTTTCATATTATTTCCTCATTGAATGTTTGGAAAAAGATTTCTTGTCCTGGCATACCAATCAACTGTATCTTTTAAGCCTTCCTCTAAAGTTGTTTGTGGCTCAAAACCCAGTATTTTTTTCGCTTTCGATACGTCCACCATTCTAAAAGGTATGGCTGTTGGCTTGGACGTATTAAACACAACGTTTGCATTTTCGTGCCCAGCAGCCTTCAAAATTATACGAACAATTTCTTTAATTTTATAAGCTCTTCCATACCCTATATTCACCGGATCGCAATTTGCATTTTTTTCCAGCATAAGCAGACAACCACGCGCCAAATCTGTAATATGAAGACAGTCTCGACAATCTTCACCGCTACCCCATACCTCATAAGGATTTTGTTTCTCAACCGCTTTCCTGACTAATGCAGGAATAAAATGTGATGTCATAATATCAAAATTATCCCACCGACCATATACAGCAGTTGGACGTACAATGGCAATTTTCATATTAGAGTTTGAAGCAATAAATTCGCTTAATTTTTCAAAGTATCGTCTCATCCATCCGTATCCAGAATAAAATGGGGGCATTGGCCCAGCCCACATCTCCTCCTCCTTAACAGGATAATTTGTGAGTGGATAGCCTGTGCTACTGCTAAATATTAAAAATCTTTCTATGTTTTCATCGCATGCAGATTTTAGCATTTGAGCAGTCATCACAAGATTGGCTGTAATGCCAGAAATCATGAAATTACTTTTTACACCCACACCTGAAACCAAACCTGCTGCATGGAAAACGAAATCAGCCCCTTTTACTGCTTTGATGCAATCATCCTGCTTTGTCAAATCTGCTTTTACAGTTTCGATGTTTTTGTCTTCAATTACAAGTGGGCGTTTATTAACGGTGATGCGAACTTTTGCGCCATTTTTAATAAGTTCCTGAACAAGGTGGATTCCAACAAACCCTGTTCCACCTGTTACAAGTATAACTTTATCTTTATAAAACAATTTTATCACTCGTATAATATTTGTTTTAAAAAATCTCTTTTTAAGAATTCCCTAATTGATTTGGCATCAAGTTTTATCTTCTTCCTGATGTCTTCCAAAGTTCCATACAAACTCAGGAATTCATCTGGCAATCCATAATATGACACAGATAAATTTGAAACTTCACAGATCGCTTCATATAAACCAAAAGCATCATGAATAACCAGAATTTTTGTATCCTTAAACTTTAAAATCGTTTCTTTATCAATCGGCTTTATCGTATGGAAATAAACTAGATTAACATCCAGCC
This sequence comes from Candidatus Methanoperedens sp., assembly GCA_028715885.1. Lineage (GTDB taxonomy): Archaea > Halobacteriota > Methanosarcinia > Methanosarcinales > Methanoperedenaceae > Methanoperedens. The sequence goes on along the minus strand of JAQUQX010000007.1, from coordinate 8,175 downwards.
CTTTGCAAGCTTCCATAACGTTACCGAGCATCGGACCTGCCGTCATCACCGTAAAATTTGACTGTTCATCTTTTATTACAACTCCTTTACCGAATTCAACCGGTAAATCAATATCATGAGGATAATCAGACAACCTGAAATAAGTTGGCTTTCCGTTGTTATACTGACTCCTCAATAAAATATCAACTTCCTTTCTTGAACCTGGTTGAATTACCTCAATGTTCGGCAATAGTCTTAATATAGCTAAATCGGTATAACAATGGTGAGTTGCACCATCCCAAGCATAATCAAATGAGGCACCGCATGATAATATGTTTCCACCAAATTGGTTATAACACATGTCGAGTTTAATTTGTTCAAAACTTCTCTCAGTAATAAAAGGAGTAATCGTATGGATAAAGGGATGGAATCCCTGCGAACTCAATCCAGCTCCGACGCTTATCAGCGTGTTTTCACAAATACCCATATTATAGAATCTATCAGAATATTTCCTTTTGAATTCATCAAAGAGATAGACGCTCACATCACCAAAGATCAGGACTATTTTATCATCATATGTGGATAAATCCATGATGGTTTCCTTAAATTGTTTCCTCACAGAGTTCCTCCATTAATTTTTCAAATTCCTGATCATTTGGTGATTTCCTATGCCAGGCATATTGACTTTCTATTAGCGTTTTACAATCATATCCTTTTTTTGTATTCGCTACAATAACCCTTACAGTATCACTCTTTTTCACTAATTCCTTTTCGATTACATTAACATCATGACCGTTTATCTCAACGACATCGCAGCAAAATCCTTTAAAATGTTCTGCCGGATTATGTATCTGAAGACCCCTTGAGTGAGACATATTATTATCATAAATAATCGTCAGATTATCTAGCTTCAGGTTTACTGCAACCATTACAGATTCCCATACGGATCCTTCATTGGATTCGCCATCACCTATCAGGGTGAACACCCTTCTATTATTTTTTTTAATTTTTAGCCCAAGTGCCATGCCAACTGCAAGTCCAATTCCATGTCCGAGCGAACCTGTAGATGCCTCTATTCCAGGAATTTTAAGCCTGTCAGCATGGCATCCAAAATCCGACAAAAATGCCCCGAATGAATATACCTTTTCGATATCAAAATAACCGAAATGAGCGAGAACACAATAATGAGCAAGGGATGCATGTCCTTTGCTTAAAATAAATATATCCCTCTCATTCCATGATGGGTTTCTAGGGTCGTGTTTAATCGTATTGTAAATGGCATATAAAATTTCTACAACAGAAAAACAGGTGGGTATATGTCCATGCCCGCTTTTTTTAGAGATTTTAAGTATATCTTCTCTGATCTCTTTGCAAACTGGTATCATTCTATCTCCAGATACGAAATCCTTGATGTCATTGGATATCTTTTAATTCTCAGATTTTTTAAACCAATCGTCTCCATCAAAGCAATCGTTTCACCCGGAAAAACATCATCGCATAACTCATCAAATACGAGTACACTTCCTTTATATAAATGTGGTTGAATTGCTTCCAATGCAGATTTCGTAGGTGAATATATATCAAAGTCAAAAATCGCCAAGGAAATGATAGTTTCAGGATGTTTTTTCAAGTATTCAGGAACGGTCTTTCGAGCATCTCCCTTTACTAATTCATATTTTTTCAGATGTGGAATCGGGTTTAATTGCTCCTGTAAAAACAAAATCTTATCCAGATAGTCTTCATAATTTGAAGTTACTGAGAAGGAACCCTCCTTGCAATTACAGAGCTCTCCATCTTCCTGTGCCATCCCCTTAAAACCCTCAAATGTATCAAATCCCACAATTTTTCTATGCCTGTTAAAAGGTTCAAATATACCTCTTAATGAAGACATAAGCGAAAGCGTCTGCCCCCATCTCACCCCGAATTCAACAATGATTCCATGGGTATCAAGTATTTTTTTATATATTTCATAAAAAAATAGTATCCTTGATAAATTTTTTGATGTCAAAAACAAGCCGATATTAGGTAAGATTTCGTCATCTGGTAGTGGAGATGACTTAAAACAATCAGCGAACTGTCCAAAAACTTTTTTTTCATCTGAACTTGACAAAACGATTGCATCATGGTTTTTTGTCTTCATTTTTTCCACTCATCTTTATTTTTAATCCACCACTGGGTGGTTTTTTTTATCCCTTCGTCTATCGCGTACCTCGGCTGCCAGTCAAGGACTTTTTTCGCTTTTGATATTTCAAGTCCTCTAAATTTAATAGTGGTTGGTTTACTGGAATTGTATTTAACTATCGATGGTCTATGCTCAGCATATTTTAATGCCAATTTTACGACTTCATCAACTGTTGTTCTTGTTCCAGAACCTATATTAAAGATATCAAATTTGATTTTTTCATTATCAAGCATAGTTACAATTGCTCTTGCAAAATCTTCACTATAAATAACATCTCTTATAACATCGGGAGTACCCCATACCTCAAAAGGATCGACTTTATCAACCGCGTTGCGGATGATTGCTGGTATAAAATTGGAAACAGCAGGATTAAATTTTGCACATGGGCCATAGATATTTGAAGTTCTTGAGATTAAAATTTCCATTTCATATTTTTCATGCCAGAATTTGCAAAGTTTTTCAATAAATCTTACAACCCAGCCCACTCCGAGATAAGCAAGATGAGGGTCTTTATTCAAATCAAGTTCGTCTTCTTTGATGTGCCCCTGAAATTCCTGATACAAGGTTGCAGAGCCAATGTAAACCACACGCTTTATATGTTCAAAATAAAATGACTCAAGCATCTGTGCGTTCATGACTATATTCTCGTTTACCTGGGCCAATGGCTGGAGGTTGCTCTGGTTTGAACCGCCGGTGCTTGCTGCAGCCATAATTGCACAATCGCACCCTTTTACCATCTCTCTGCAATCTTTCTGCGATTTTAAGTCACCATAAACATACTCAACTCTTTTGTGTTTTATAAATGGTTTTGTGTGAAAAAAAGAGGCTTTTATTTTAGTTGAGGGGTAATTATAAAGAATATATTTCATTATGCTTGTTCCAGCAAGCCCCGTCGCTCCCGCTAAAAAAACAAGTTTATTATCGAGGTACATATTTTTATCTAACCTATGATTTCTTTATCTCCTTTTCAACTTCGCTTCTGCAATGATCCAGTAAATGTTGCACGCTCTCTTCAAAACTGTATCTGGGTTTCCATCCTGTTTTATTCATAAACTTTGACACATCGGGTATTTGTAGCGTAACATCTGATGGTCTGAATAATTTTGTATCTGGTTTTGAAGGTATTTCGCATTTCGCTAATTTTTTAAGCATATCAAGAAAATCACCAACTTTTATAACTGTCGTGCCGCCAATATTGTACACTTCGCCAAAATCGCATTTTGTAGTGGCAACCCAGTATGACTCCATAGCATCTCTGACATCGATGATCGTTCTTATAGAGTCAAGATTGCCGTGCAGCAGTTCTTTTTGTAGCCCTGCTTCAATTCTTGCTACCTGTAAAGAAAATGCCGTTGCGAAAAGGTCAGCTCTTCTTGGGTTAAGATAAGCGAACATTCTTGTCCTTATGATTTTCATATTATAATTTCTAAAATACGTGTATCCCAGCAGATCCTGAGTTACTTTTGAAATTGCATAGGGGCTTGAAGGGTTTAGGGGACAGTCTTCTTTTATTGGTACATTTTTCTGATCAACCTGCCCATATACTTCAGACGTGCTGCATAACTGAAAAATTGGGTCAATCTCTAACACCCTAATTGATTCAAAAAGGTTTGCCGTTCCCATAATATTATTATTGATAACGGAAAGTGGCGTAATAAACGATGCTCTGACATTTGCATACGACGCTAGATGAAAAATCGCGTCAGGCTCGATTGTTTTTAGAACTGAAAAAATGGAACTGAAATCTGTCAGGTCACATTCGTGTAAAGTAACTTTGTATATTGAATTTTTAAGATTTTTATTTGAAGTTGTGCTATGCCATCTCGAAATACCGTGCAATTCAACTTCCGGGTGGTTATCTACGATATAATCCGCCAGATAACTTCCGCCTGAGCCTGTTATCCCTGTAATAAGTGCTCTCTGTATTTTTCTGTTTTTCATTAAACGTTCCCATACTTAGTGTTTTTTATTATATTATAACCTTTAATAAGTTCTTTTATTCCCATATCAAGAGTGAATTCTGGCCTGAAACCAGTTTTTTCTATTTTTTCATTTGAGACTAAATAGTCCCTTTTATCAGTATCTTCACCTACAGGTGCTTCAAGATAAACAAAATCAGGAAGCTGTTTTTTTATCTTTGCACATAGTTCAATTTTTGATATGTTTGCGTCCGAAAGTCCGACATTGTAAGGTTCATTTTTCATTTCATCAAAATTTTCAAGTGCATGGATAAATGCCCTTGCTACGTCTCTGATATGTATAAAATTTCTCTTGAAATGTCCTTCAAACAAAACAATAAATCTGTCATTCACTGCTCTGTAAACAAAATCGTTAACCATTAAATCAATTCGCATTCTCGGCGACAATCCGAATACAGTTGCAAGCCGAAGACTGATGGAATTGCCATGCTCCAATATAATTTTTTCTGCTTCCACTTTTGTTCTGCCATAAAGTGATATAGGATTTAGAGGGGTTTCTTCGGTGCAAAATTTATCTTTTTGTCCTATGCCGTACCCGCTGTTTGTTGTAGGGAATATAATCATTTGGTCGTTTCTGCATAGATCAAGTAGCATCTTGATCGCATCAAAGTTAGTAGTTTGAGCACCGAGGGCGTCTTTGGAACAAAGTGGTGCTCCGGTGAGACATGCTAGAGGAAAAATTGCATCAACCTTTTCAAGACATTTTGGAATAATCTTTTTATCTCTAGCATCTCCTCTGATGATTGCCAATTTTTCATCATGGCAGTAATCTAATAGTGAAGTCTGGTTATACATAAAATTATCCATAACGATCACTTCATGACCTATTTTGAGCAATTCAGGGACCAATATAGATCCTATATATCCTGCTCCACCAGTAACCAGTATTCTCATTTTAATATCTCCTTTTGTTTAAACCATTCATCAATTATTGTCAAATTATGAATTTGAGAGAAAGATGTTTTATAGTCTTATTCACCATAAAATTTACCTATTTGGTACTTTCCCCCAGTCGCTTAAAAACCTCTCCAACCCTATGTCTGTTAATGGATGGGCGAACATTTTTTCAATCACATTAAATGGAATCGTTGCAACATGTGCACCGGCTTTAGCTGCCTCTATCACATGCAGCGGATGCCTTATGCTTGCAACTATTATCTCGGTTTTAAAATTATATAACTTAAAAACATTTACCATATCACGTACGATTTGCATGCCGTCATGACCTATATCATCCAATCTTCCAATAAAAGGACTTACATAGGTTGCCCCGGCTTTGGCAGCCAATAACGCCTGATTAACCGAGAAAATCAATGTTATATTCGTTTTAACATTCCTACCGTTTAGTATTTTAACAGCCTTTAATCCCTCGGGAATCATAGGTATTTTCACTACAATGTTTTGCGACCATTCCGACATTTCAACTGCCTCTTTTATCATTCCTTCTACATCTGTGCTGATTACTTCCACACTTATGGGTCCGTCAACAATACGTATGATTTCCCGGACGATCTCTTTAAAATCTTTATTCTCTTTTGCAACCAGCGTGGGATTCGTTGTTACCCCGTCGATAATTCCCCATTCGTTTGCTTTCCTGATTTCATCCAAATTAGCTGTATCAATAAAAATTTTCATTTTTTCATCCCCAATAATTCTTTCGCTGATTAAATATATTCATTGCCGTTAAACCATTTTTTTAGTAATTCCTCATATTCACCAGATTCTCCAAATATATCATTTACTCCAATTATTTTCATCGGGACCGGACACTTTTCTCCCAATACCTCGGCAACCGCTCTGCCCAGAGCCCTTGTATTGTTAATAGCATTTGCAGCACCACCAAGTCTAAAACTCTCTGAAGCGACATCGATCACCGTGACTGGTGCTTCTGGAGATATGCGGGTAACGGTGCCAGTTATGAATCTATCCAGCATCAAATCGCCTATAACCAGTATGGAAGTCTTATCAAATTGTTCAACTATTTCTTTAAATTCTTCTATATTCACTTCAATTCCTCTAAAATGGAATCTTCTTCAAATAAATGCATTAAATTTTCATGTTCTTAAGCCAGCTTTCATTCTCTGAGTACCAATCAATTGTTCTTTTAATCCCCCCCTCAATCATCACTTCCGGCTCCCACCCCAGCAACCTCTTCGCCTTCTCAATATTCGCACACGTAGCCGGCACATCCGCCGGGTGCTTTGGCAAAAACTTCATCTTTGCTTTTTTCTCGATATTCTCTTCAATCAGATTAATCACATACATCAGTTCAACCGGATTATTGTTTCCAAGGTTTATTATCTCATATCCAAGAGGCTTCAGCGCCTTCACAGTGCCTGCTGCAATATCATCTACGTAAGTAAAATCCCTCTTCTGCCTCCCGTCGCCGAAGACCTCAATCGGTTTTCCCTCGTATATGTTCTTAATGAACCTGAATATGCTCATATCGGGTCTGCCTGCGGGTCCGTAAACCGTGAAGTACCTCGGTATCGTGATATCTATGCCGTAAAGGAAGTGATAAGTATAACACATTGCCTCAGCCGCCTTTTTTGTTGCTGCGTAGGGCGAGAGCGGATTATCAGTCCTGTCCTCTTCACAAAACGGCATTTTATTAGTTCCGTACAGGCTGGAAGTCGATGCAAGAACGAATTTTTTTATATCGAATTCCCTGCACATGTCCAGGAGATTCAAAGTGCCTGTTATATTTGTATCAACGTAATCCCATGGATTCTCAACACTGGCTCTCACGCCCGCCCTTGCCGCCAGGTTTATCACAGCCTCGAAATTGTGGTTTTTAAAGAGCTGGCGGAGAGGTTCCATCCGAGTTATGTCGATTCTGTTAAAAGAAAAATTTTGGGCTCTTTTTAGCTCGTTCAACCGCCATTCCTTTATTTGCGGGTCATAGTACGCGTTCAAGTTATCGATTCCAATTACTTCCTCGCCCTTTTCTAAAAGCAGGCTGCACGTTTTCCATCCGATGAAGCCGGCGCACCCGGTAACTAAAATAATATTAAAGCCTCCAGTAATTAAATCCTGTTTTTAGAACTTCTTCCTTATTGTAAATCCCTTTTACATCAGTCAAAACGCATGGATTGCTGCATAGACTTTTCAGATATTTAATATCAAGATTAACAAAATCCCTGTGCTTGACTGCCACGACTATGCTGTCAAATGGTCTCAGGTCTTCAAATTTGTCGGAAAGCTCAATACCGTATTCTTTTAACACCTCTTCCTTTATAGCGTACGGGTCATAAACAATGGTATTTACATTACAGTCTTTTAGTTCATTTATGATATCTATAACTCTTGAATTTCTTATATCTTTAACATTTTCCTTGAACGTTATCCCAAGAACAAGTACCCTGCACTTATTCACGGTCTTGCCTGCTTTTATCAACTGCTTTACTGTCTGCTCAGCAACATACTTCCCCATATTATCATTGATTTTTCTTCCTGCAAGGATTACCTCTGGATGATAGCCCATTTCCTGTGCTTTGAAAGTGAGATAGTAGGGATCTACGCCAATGCAGTGTCCTCCTACAAGCCCAGGCTCAAATCCCAGAAAGTTCCATTTTGTAGATGCTGCTTTGAGCACCTCTCTGGTATCCAAACCCAGTATATGGAAGATTATCGAGAGTTCGTTCATCAAAGCTATGTTAAGATCCCTCTGGATATTCTCGATAACCTTTGCAGCTTCTGCTGTCTTTATGTCAGGAGCCCTGTAGACTCCAGTCCCCACAATGGCTCCGTAAACTTGAGCCAATAAATCACCCGTCTTATCATCACATCCAGAAACTATCTTGATCACCTTTGACAGAGCATGCTCTTTGTCTCCCGGGTTGATCCTCTCAGGCGAATAGCCGACCTTAAAATCAACCCCATATTTCATGCTCGAATGCTGCTCAAGGATCGGGACGCAGAAATCTTCGGTCACCCCGGGGTATACTGTGGACTCATACACCACCACAGCTTCAGGGGAAATATTCTCTCCCACAATCTTTGACGCAGATTCTAATGGTTTGAGGTCCGGTGCTT
>JAQUQX010000006.1 GCA_028715885.1 Candidatus Methanoperedens sp. | reverse complement strand
TCTCGTAAACAAGAAGTACAAGAATCCCCTCGCTCCCGAAAGGAAGTATCGTAGATGCAAGGAAACTTGCAAGAAAAAGACCGATGTAACCGTAATTTAACAGGACAGCCTGAAGGGATTCTAACATGACATGAAGTATTCATACCATATATAAAAATGCTGAGTTCTACTACCGGAATTGTTATCTTCAATACTATGCGCCATTTGTGATGAAGTACAAAACAATATTTATAAACCATATAAAACCTAAAAAGCTATTTATAAACAATACAAAACTAAAATGAGTTATATTAAACCTTTAAAGTTAAAAATAAAACTCATAAACTATCAATTATTTTATATTGGTTGAGGCATATATGAACTTTTGAGGGCAGGTTTTTTGCAATGAAAAAAAATCTTTTATCTATTGTATATTTTGATGAGTTAATTAAGAAATCGATTGAAAAAAGCAAAAGTTTAATCTTGATCGCTGTTGCATCTTCACTTCTTGCTTCTTCAGCCGCATTTGTGTACGGGATGATAAAGACTTTTACGGTTATACTAAACTTTGTGATAAGTTACGGTGAAGACGCATTAGGCGTGATAGCCCTTCTGGAACTCATGGATATATTTCTCATAGCCACAGTGCTTTTCATCTTTGCAATGGGTATGTATGAGCTTTTCATTGATACAATCGCCTTGCCGGAATGGCTTATAATCAGGACTCTTCATGACCTCAAAATAAAGTTGAGCAGTGTTGTGATCCTGGTAATGGGTATTATATTTTTAGAACATCTGGTGGAATGGAAAGATCCGTTGGGGACGCTTTTCTTTGGTATTTCAGTGGCAGTAGTTTCAGTTACCCTCATAGCATTCAGCTATTTTGGGCAAAAAGAATAACGTCACAAAACTTGACAGAATTGACGGAACCGTATTCAATTAAAGATAAATACTCATGTGCTCAATCATCTACTAAACACGGAGGGCTGAATCTGGAAGTTGAAGAAATAATCCGTTTATTAAACGAGGATTTTGTTAAGGAAATTGAAGCCTCGATGATATATGTGAGGAACGCTTTTATTATACCCAAATGCGACCCGAGCAGGGTCACTGAAGCCATATCCATAGACGAGATGAGGCATATGAACTGGCTTGCAGACCTGATTGTGAAGCGTGGCGGGAAACCGAGCATGGAACACGGGAAGCTTGACTTCGGCGGGGATGACTTGAAAAGCCAATTAGAAAAACAGATTGCGCTTGAGACTGAGGCTGTGGAAAGATACAAAAAGCACATTGAAATAATAGACGATGCAGAAGTTGCAGGCGTGTTGAAACACATACTTGATGAAGAGAAAAGACACAGGAAAGAGTTCAGGATGAGGCTTGAAAGGATTAAGCCGTAATTTTTATGGATACCTTAGACGGTTTCGAGGAGCTTGCAGTCGATAAAAAGCGTTCTGAAATTAAGATACCTGTAATGGATGTGGAATTATCCCTTAATGCCAGGTATTTCCTGAATGGCTGCGGGGTGGGCTACTGCGGATTATTGATTAACGGAGCTGATGGAAAGAGTCTTACCGGATGTATAAAAGCAGCAGTGGCAAGGGTTTATATCGGGAGAAAAATTTTAGTTTTCTTATCCGAACTGGATGATGGGAAGAAGCTTATCACAGTCCCTGCACTATTTGAAAAAGAACCGTCGTTTGATGGAAAAATTGATTTAAGTAACATTATTATAAACACATATTATCACTGTGATTTTAAAAAGACGCCGCAAGATGTCTATAAAGAGCATATGAATGCTTTGGTTGGTAAAAAAATAAAGAATGATAATGAAAAGCTTAAATTGGGTATTCTTGAGCTTCCGGCGAAGGGACTTGAAATACTGAAATCGTATAAATAGAAGAAAACACAACCTTCGCAAAATTATGGGTTTAATCTTTGACTTAAAGTGTGATAAAAAAATTACCAACGTTTTAATACGGGCTTTGGTAAGCACCGAAATAATTTTCGGATTCTACACAAAGCTCTTTTATCACATATCTATTTATATATAACAAACCCTAAATAGGAATATTTGTACTAAGGGATACGATGAGTGATTATACAACTGGTATTATTGAACTGGATACTGCCATCGGGGGCATAAAAAAAGGCTCGAATATTATGTTAATCGGCCCTCCGATGAGTGGAAAAGAAGCCATCCTTAACCACATATTATACTACGGGGCAGCAAAAAATGAAAATGCTGTGATAACGGTAACCACCCGCGAATCCGCAGCTAATGTTTTAGAGTGGTTCCAACAAAATAAATTAATTCTCCCCATGTCTAAAATCGGGATAGTGGACTGCGTTACAAAAACTCTTGGAGGTACGGCGGTTGAGAATGATAACATTAAAATCGCAAGCAGTCCAGTTGATCTAACCGGCATAGGGGTGAAAATCAGCCAGTTTTTCGAGGATTTCTTTATGAAAAAGAATATTCGAAAAATTCAGCTTCATATCAATTCCCTCTCTACGATATTGATGTACTCAAACATCCAGACGGTTTTCAGGTTTCTCCATGTATTTACAGGACGTATTAAAGCCGCTGGAGCTATGGGAATATATGTTATTGAAAGCGGTATGCACGACGAACAGGCAATAGCGACTTTAAAACAACTATTTGACGGAATGATTGAAATTAAATCCGAAAATGATAAGAACCTCCTGAGAGCGGTTGGTCTTTCTTCAAAACCTACACCATGGTTTGAATATGAGATTCAAGGAGCCAATGTAAAGATATTGGGGGTAAAATAGCATGGTGGAGACAGGAATTCCAAAACTTGACGATTTCCTTGATGGGGGCATACCTAAAGGAAAAAGCCTTGTCTATTACATACAGCCCGGCGTCGAAGGCGAGATTTTCGGGATGCAAACTATTCATAGCACACTGAAAAGCGGTGGAACAGCTATTTTCGTGGTATCCAGTACGATTCCCGATATAGTAAAAGGTCAGTTTAAAGAGTACGGCTGGGATATTGATCCGTATAAAGATAAATTATTTTTTGTTGATTCTTATAATCCATTAATAGGGGCTCCATCAAACGAAAAATATGTTGTCCAAAAGCCGGATAACATCAATGATTTCAATAAAATAATCTTGGATATAATAAAAGAAACACCGCCGGGTACCATCGTATTCGGTTCCCTTTCAACTATTATGGATTTATGCGGCGAGAAGGAAACTATTGAAGCGGTCAAAACATGGAATAAAATGGCAATGGTGCATGATCACGTTATGGTCTATAATTTCACGGCATGGCCATATTCCAGGGAAACTTTAGAATTAATTCAAGGAGACCTGTTCAATGCCGTTATATCCATCGGGGGGATAGCAGAACGGGTAATCTTCGGCCAGTATTTCGGGGTACTTAAATCAGACTGGGCTGAGATAACAAAGAAATCCATGCTTTTCAGGGTATTACGACCGGGTGGGGTTAAACTATTCATACCAAAGATTCTTGTAACAGGACCGTTTGACGCTGGAAAATCCACATTTGTGCATGCGCTTTCAACACGGGCTATATCTGTTGACAGGCTTGGTACGACAATTGCCATGGACCACGGTCATGTAGATTATAAAGGTTTTAGCGCCGACATCTTTGGAACGCCGGGTCAGGAGCGGTTTGACCCGATAATAAAACTATTGAGCGGCGAATCCATGGGGGTTTTCCTTGTGGTAGATTCAACAAATCCCGCAGATTTTGTTCGGGCAAAACACATGCTTGAGATTACAAAGTCCTACGGCCTTCCCTATGTTGTGGTTGCAAATAAACAGGATTCTTCAGGCGCTCTTAAGCCCGAAGAAATCAGAAATCAATTCAATCTGCCGCAGGACGTTCCGGTTGTCCCCGTAGTGGCAAAGGACAAAATTGGCGTGTTTGAGGCATTTGAAATATTGATTGACAAAATAACTGGAGGGGCCTGATGTCTGATACTATTGAATTGGTGGATAAACTGCTGGCAGATTTGAAGAATATCGGAGGGGTAGAAGCTTGTATAGCTGCAAGTCGTGATGGGTTGCTTATCCGCGCCACTATGGAAAAAGAGCAACTTATGGATTCCCTGTCGGCAATGTCCGCTACAATGCTGGGGGCTGCAGAGACCGCTATTACACAAGCAGAAAAGGGCGTACCTAACCGGGTTATTGTAGAATCGGAACATGGAAAATTAGTCGTTGTTGGCGCAGGTTCTAAAGCGCTTCTGATTGTCCTTGCAGCTCCGAACGCCGGGCTGGGTTTAATCCTGCTGGAACTTGAAAAATCAGCAAAAAAGCTCAAAGACATTTTAACATGAATAAACAAAAAAACAGGGCGGAAGCTACTTTTCTGGATGCAACCATACATGTGGGTAAATCCGGTATGGAGCCTGTGGTAGAAGAGTTGAAAACCCAATTAAAAAACAAAAAGATGGTAAAAGTGAAATTTCTTAAAACCGCTTTTATTGAAGTGGGAAAAAAAGAACTGGCAGAAAAACTGGCAAACATGACAGATTCCGATCTCATTGAAATCAGAGGAAATACCGGTGTATTTCGCCGAAAAGGGTAAATACTATCCGACAAATACTACAGACCCCTGAAACTCATGAAAGACCCCTGAATTAATTCAGGGGTCTAATTTTACGGAGGACAAACATTGACAACAGTATATGATGTGCCCGCGGAGATGCTCATAAACAGCGTGGCGCAGAAATTAAAAAATGACCAGAAAGTCATGCCCCCTGAGTGGGCACGTTTTGCCAAAACAGGCGCTAATAAAGAGCTTTCGCCGGATAATCCCGACTGGTGGTTCGTAAGATGCGCTTCCATACTGAGACGCATTTACATCGACGGACCGGTTGGCGTTTCACGCCTGCGAAGTTTCTACGGCGGACGGCACAGGAACGGTGTAACGGCTGTACACTTTTCGAAAGGAAGCGGTTCAGTCGCGAGAGAAGCATTGCAACAGCTCGAGAAAGCAGGTTTTGTTAAAGCCCAAAAAACCGGCAGGTCAGTCTCACCCGCAGGGCAATCGTTTCTGGATAATGCCGCAAACGAAGTTAAATCTGAGCTGGCAAAATCCAATCCCGCTATTGCTAAATACTAGACTATTAAGATATGGACGAGGATCTTGAAGAGATAAAAAGGCGCAAGCTTGAGCAATTGCAGCAACAGCAGTATGCTGGACAGGCACAGGCGGCGCAACAGGAGCAGGCTCGCGCCGAGTATGAAGCAAAGAAGCAGTCGGTCTTGCGGCACGTACTTACGCCTGAAGCAAGAGAGAGGTTAAGCACCCTTAAAATGGCTAAACCCGAACTTGTAGCGAGCGTGGAAGCGCAGCTTGTTGCTCTTGCGCAGAGCGGGCGGATTCAGGCGAAGATAGACGATGCCAGACTCAAGGCGCTGCTTCTCCAGTTGCAGCCCAAGAAGAGAGAGATGCAGATTAAGAGGATGTGAACAAGCTTAGATTTTCAGTCAATATATTGTTTTGGTACGAATTTTGCAACAGCCATATCATCATATATCCATTCCTTACCTAGAGGTTGTGTTCGGGCGCGTATAATCATATTTTTTGGTTGTCCTATTGCATAAAGCGGTACCTTCATTTCAAACACTCCTTTACCCACCGCTTCAACACCAGCTACATGGCTAATTAAACCATAGGGGGTCTGATTTTTGTGATTAATACGCGTATCATATGTTGTAAGGTTCCATAGCCAGTTATCTCCCTGTGCACTAGCTCCAATCTCGTAATCCCATTTAATAAACAGAGAATCAACATTATTGGCTATTTCAAAAGCATAACCAACTATTTCTCTCGAACCTTTGGGATTATTATAGAGTTCCAACATCAAATAGAGACTGTCGTTGTCCTTAAAGGCATACAATGATTTCAGATCCGAGCCCTGTACATTAGCACTGCTATCTCCTTCAGGATCGGTCATTATAGGCTCAAATCCAGCCCAATCCGATAGATTACCATCTATCACAATACTGGGCCGATGTGTTATATTTTGTGATGTATTCTTTTCAGGTATTGCCAGATGCAAGGGCGTCAATGATGGAGTAGATGTTGGTACTGGCATGGATGTTGTTGTTTCAGTTTCAGGTATATTATTCGTACTCGGCGCCAGCGCGAAGTATCCCAGTAGTAGTAATGCACCCAACAAAAACAGTACCATTGTCCATGTCTGTTTCATTGTATGCACTACTTTGACTGTAAATATATTCAGCAGACGCATCGTATTTTTTAGAGTCTTTTCTTCCTGCCTTACCACTATGATTGCTGTTAAAATAACGAGTATTACTGTTAAAATAACCAGCCATGCATCAGCATTAATACCGAAGCTTTCCATCATATTCCATCATCCATCTCTCTTCGCACCACAACCATGATATTATATCTCTACTTTACAGGTTTAGCAGTTTATACCAGATTCTTGTAAACATTTCGAGGATATAATAACTTTTCCCTTAATCCATCTCTGCTACATAACATCCCAATCCATCTGTAACCGCAAAAAAATAAAGATTATTTAGATATAGCGATAGTGTATTCCATTATTCTCTCCCTTCTTCCTTTGTCAGTTGCGCTGTAGCTCAGAATATCTCTCTCACTCAGAATAATCCCAATCCGAGTATTGAATCAAAGCTCCTGAAAGTTTCAAGAATTTTCTCAACAGATACTTTGTTTGGTTCAATCTGGCTAACTTCATCCGCAAACTCTTCCATTATTTTTAACGCTTTTCCTGTATTCAGGTTATCATCCATCGCAAGCTCAAATTTTTTCATGGCTTTCATGACAATTTTTTCGGCATCATCCTCACCATTTGTTTTCTTTAAACGTTCAATGACGAGGCGGAGCTTCTCAATTTTTCTACTCGATTCCTCAAGCTCACCAAATGTGAAATTAAGTCGTTTCCTGTAACTCATTGAAAGTAAGAGGTACTTTATCGCCATGGGCTTGTATCCTTTCCCGGTAAGGTCGTGCAGGGTATAGAAATTGCCCGCCGATTTTGACATCTTCCTGCCGTCAATCATAAGATGCCTGCAGTGAAGCCAGTATCTTGACGGGTTCTCGCCAAATGCACCGAAATTCTGGGCAATCACGTTCTCATGGTGCGGGAAAATATTATCCACTCCTCCAATGTGGATATCAAACCTTTTTCCGAGATGCTTTGAGCTCATGGCTGAGCACTCTATATGCCAGCCGGGGCGACCTTTTCCCAGCTCGGTTTCCCAGAACACCTCGCCGTCTTCTTTTTCATACGATTTCCAGAGGGCAAAATCAGAGATTATGGAGGTATCCTCTCCCCATTCATCGCGTTTTATTTTCTTTTTCCCGGCATGCAGTTTTAAATGCGAAAGCTTCCCGTAATCCCCAAATTTCGATACATCGTAATAAATCGAGCCGTCTTTACCGCGATACGCAAAACCTCTTTCCATCATTTTTTTTATTATTTTGACTATCTCAGGCACATGCCCTGTCGCTTTCGGGAAAACATCAGCATCAAGGAGAGCCAACGTTTTCATATCCTCAAAAAATACCCCTGAATAATATTCGGTCAAATCCCGAAGCGTCTTCCCTTCCGTTTTTGCAGTTTCTATGGCTTTATCCTCGATATCTGTTATGTTCATAACCCTTTTTACCTTATAGCCTTTGAACCGCATGTACCTGACAAGCACATCCTCGAAAATGAAAGTCCTGAAATTACCGATATGGGCGTACTGGTATACTGAAGGGCCGCATGTGTAAATCCCCACCACATCGCCAAGAGGCTCAAAAATTTCCTTTTCCTGTGTGAGTGTATTAAAAAGCCTGAGCATATCACATTCTCCTGAAACTCAATATGCCTGCTCCCATCGCTACCAGGGCGAAAAGAAGCATTAGCGCGGCATCGAGGTAAATCGGGAAATGGTTTATACCAAGAATAATGCCGCGGAGCGCATCCACACCGTAAGTCAACGGATTTAAAGCGGTGATACCGGCAAGCCATGCCGGGAGATTGCTGACCGGAAAAAGCGCGCCGCTAAAGAAAAACATAGGCCACATGACAAAATTAATCACAAGGCTAAATCCTTCAGGGCTCTGCAGGTTTGCGCCTATCACAAGCCCGATACTTACCATCGCAATCGAGATTAAGAGAAGCATCAAAAAAGCCGCAACGGCAACGGGCAGCGTCAGCGGAACATTTATAAAAAGACCTATAATAAGAAGAAAAATCACCTGCATCATCGCATCAGTGACGCCGCCGAGCACTTTTCCTGCGAATACGCTCGCTCTGGATACAGGCGCAACCAGGACTTCTTTTAAGAAATCAAGTTTCCTGTCCCAGATAATGTATATCCCGTAGAAAAGGGATGTGAAAAGGACAGCCATTACCGTTATCCCCGGATAAATAAAAACCTGGTAAGAATAACCGCTAATATCATTGACAGTCGAGCCGACACCTGCCCCAAAACCGAATATCCAGAGAAGCGGTGAGATTACAGACGAAATGAGGCGTTCCTTCTCTCGCACATATATTTTAGCCTCTCGAAGCCATACTGCATAGATGCCTTCTATCTCATTCATAATCTCGTTCATCTTTTCATCATCCTTTCCCAGAAACCGCCTTCAGCTTCAGCCTCGCGAATCTCGCGCCCTGTATAGTGAATGAAAACGTCGTTGAGCGTCCCGCTTCTCACTTCCACAAAATCTATTGTGCCGGTGTGTGCGAGAAGGTCCTGGAGATGTTTACTTGCATCTTTTATCGAAAGATATAGCAAACCGTCTTTTTCCTGCACATTTTTAACATAATCAAGCTTTCTTAATGAATCGATGTCCGGACTCTGCTGTTTCAGTTTAACCACATCACCGACTATATTGTTTTTAAGAGTTTGCGGCGAATCAAGAATCACTATTTTCCCATAATCGATTATTGCAACCCTGTCGCATAACTGTTCAGCTTCTTCCATATAATGCGTTGTGAGCATGACCGTCATGCATTCCTTTTCTGCAAGCTCCTGGATATATTCCCAGATATGTTCCCTGGTCTGCGGGTCAAGACCGAGTGTGGGTTCGTCCAGGAAAAGTATCTTGGGATGATGCATTATACCGCGCGCCAGTTCAAGGCGCCGGCGCATACCGCCTGAATAGGTATTGACAAGGTCGTCCGCGCGCTTTTCCAGATTCACAATAGACAGTACTTCATCAATGCGCTGCTTCCTGAGTTCCCGCGGCACCCCGAAAAGAAGATTGTGCATGGCAAGGTTTTCCCGCCCTGTAAGAAGGTCATCAACGCTTGGCTGCTGGAATACGATGCCGATGGATT
Organism: Candidatus Methanoperedens sp.; assembly: GCA_028715885.1. Classification (GTDB taxonomy): domain Archaea; phylum Halobacteriota; class Methanosarcinia; order Methanosarcinales; family Methanoperedenaceae; genus Methanoperedens. Next base: position 55,627 of record JAQUQX010000006.1, on the reverse strand, counting down.
TCCTGACCATTCCGGGTTCCTTCAAAACATCAAAACCATTCACCCATGCCCTGCCCGACGTGGGTTTTAAAATAGTGCAGAGCATTGAAATAAGGGTGGTCTTGCCCGCGCCGTTTGGACCGAGAAGCCCGAAAATCTCGCCTTCATTTACCTCAAGATTTAAACCATCTACTGCCGTTAGTTTTCCGTATTTTTTGGTGAGACCTTCGGTTTTGATTACCATGACTATCAATTATGAATTCGAAGGATAAAAATATGTGGGGTTATAGCCGGACAACATCCTTTGCGCTCTCGACAACAATTTCCCTTTTATCATTAAATACATCAACTTTGCCAGTTATCCTTGCCCTGTCCCCGGTTTTCACAGCATTATACACTTCCTTGGCGCCATTATCCTTTCTTATGAACACATTGACATCGAGATTTGAGAGCTTCAGTATTAGATTATCGCCCTTTCCGGTCATCTGTTTGGAGAGGATCGTTCCCTCCGCATACACACGTTCGCCCAGCTTTGAATCCGGCGAGTAAATTTGAGTCTGCGAAGAAAAACCGAAATAACCGATAATCAGGGAGAGTACCGCCATGATGAGCAGTACTACTACAACTTTTTCCTCTTTTTGCATCATGGCTATTCGATTGATTTCAGCGTCACCTTGAAAATCAATGTCTTGCCTGCAAGCTCGTGGTTCTGGTCCATTATTATAGACGTTTCATTGAAACTGACCTTCGTCTGACCGAACATGGATGAAATCACCGTATCGGGAATGGCATTGTGTTTCAGGGTGATATTATCGTTATTCACGCCTATGACCGTGGTATTCCATGGAACATTCCTGAACTGGACAACTTCATTCTTTTTAACGCTGTAATTTACTGTAAGGTTCTTTTCGTCAATTTTTACTACGGTCTCATTCCAGGGAGCGCCAGACGGAACCTGTTCACCGACTTTGAAATTATAAGACAGCGATACATTTGTGGTAATATTCCGGACAGTCAGGTTTATAGATGTCCTGGGGATATTAACAACATCCTCTATCTTGTGACCCTTACCGAAGGTTGCCTCAAACTCGTCAAGAGGGATATCAAAAACCCTGGGGAATTTTTTCGGTATGACCTGTATTATCGGGTATGCACGGATACGCTCGGGATTGCTTTGCCCGTATGCCTTTTCAGGCGGGATTGTTAAAGTTTTCGTCTCACCGACTTTCATGCCTACCACGCCTTCATCAAGCCCTGCAATAACTTCGCCTTTCCCGACAGTAATGTTGAGCGGTTCATATCCACTGCCCGGATTGAAGATTTTATTTTCTTCTGCAACTTTCACAATGGAGGTACTAAAGACCTTTCCATCGGGCAGGCTTCCAATATAATCAACAGAAATCTTGTCCCCGTTTTTCACCGTTTTCTGACTCACACTTTTTTGATCGACGCAGCCGCTGAATAATACCACGACTGCAAGTAAAAGAATTAAGGATTTACTCATGGCATCACTGGGGCTCAAGAGAGATGGTAACGTATAAGTAATTTGTGATAAGTTGTGTGTTGATAAGATTATGAATAAGTTCATGAAAAAATGGGGGCTGGCATTAAAAGTGCTGGTCATCGTATCCATACTGCTTATAATAAAAGGAATAATCAACTTTTATAACCTTGACGTGGCTACCGCCAGCCCGCTGATTACCGCCCTTGTAGGAGGGGTAATTTTTACAATAGCCATTATTTTTACTGGCACGCTTACCGATTACAAGGAGAGCGAAAAGATACCCGGAGAACTGGCTGCATCCCTCAAAGCCCTTTACAAGGACAGCGGTATTATACACGTTAATGACGAGAAAATCGCGGCTGACTTGCGCTCACATATCATAGGACTTTTGCATGTAATTAATTCAAATTTCAGGAAGAATTCATGGGAATTGGAGGATTTAAATTCTGCCATGGATGCAATAGACGGGGATATTAATCGTCTTGTGGAAAAGGGTACACCTCCGCAATTCATTGTAAAACTGCGCACCGAGTTAATTAATATCGATAAGATTTCAAACCGGATAAAAACCATAGCTGAAACGACATTTATTCCCGCAGCCTACGGTATTGCGGAACTGGCGGTCGTTGCTGTTTTGCTGGTGCTGCTGTTTGTAAAGACAGAGCCCTTTTATGAAGGGCTGGCATTGATTGGCGCAACGTCTTCCCTGCTTATCGGTCTGATAATGCTGATAAAAGATATGGACAATCCCTTTGAAGTCGGAAAAAACAGCTATGCGGACGTTGACCTGAGCCTTCTCTGGAATCTTGAGGATATTTTGAAAAATAAGTAATACGAAAGATATTTCAGATAATCCGCTTATCAGGGGCTATATATGGAAATCAAGGATATTCTACTGCCGCTAATCACGCTGGTTCTTAGTTTTGTCATCGCCAATATCCTTAATTTCGTATTCGAAAAACTGAGAAAAAAGGCTGAAACGACCGAGACAAAACTTGACGATATTATCCTGCACGCAATCGGACGACCTGTTTATATCCTGGTTATTGTAGCCGGCTTATATTATGCGATTCACCAGACACCTTATCTTGGGGATTTTATAAATAAATTCGACGAAGGATACAGGTACAGGCACTTCATTCTTACAATTTTCGGAACGTGGATAGTAGCCACACTTGCGAAAAGAATAATAAGAGAATATGGTTACGACCTGGCAGCAAGGACTGAGGGAAAGATGGACGACAGGCTTGTGGCTCTTGCGGATATGTCGGTAACGTATATAATCTGGCTGCTTGGCATTATTATTGCTCTGGGCGCTATTGGGATCGAGATAACACCCCTTATCACGGGCATGGGCATTGCAGGTCTTGCAATTGCGCTGGCAGCCCAGAACGTGCTTTCAAACGTGTTCGGGGGCGTTGCCATCACCCTTGACCAGCTCTACAAGGTGGGAGACAGGGTGGAATTCGGCGGGGTATATGGCGATGTCTATGAGATTAAACCCAGATATACAAAGATAAGGACACTGGATAATTTTATTATTACAATCCCGAATTCCAAGGTGATTAACGATAACATAATCAATTATGCAGCCCCGGATACAACGGTGAGGGTCAAGATACCCGTCAGTGTCGCATACGGGACAGACCCCGGGAAAGTGGACGCTATTCTGCTTGATATTGCAAACAAAACACCGCTTGTACTGAAAGAACCGAAACCTTCTGTCCGTTTAACGGAATATGCCGCCTCCTCGCAGAATTTCGAACTTCTCGTGTGGGTCAAGCATTATGATGACAGGCATCCTGTCCTTGACCGGATTTTCAGGGAGATGTTCACACGCTTTGAGAAAGAGGGTATAGAGATACCATTTAACCAGATGGATGTCCATATAAAGAAAGATTAATTTCTTTGCAATTTAAGTAGTCTTCTTCATACTGCCGACGCACTATTATAGTCAGCTTAGAATGTAACGGCAATATGCTAACCACAAATGTCTGAGCACCTGCTGTAACGGAGACTGCTCTCCAGCATACGAACAGCGAAAATGATCGCTGTAATGCCACTGATTGCGAAACAACATGAAGATTTGAAGTTTTCTTTTAATTTTTTCTTCTTCTTATTATTAACATTGCCATTCCAACCGTTAGAATCGCTGCTACCATTTCAAAGCCGGGCACTTTGACTACTACCGTGTCAGCATTACGTTCAAGTCCTCCGCCCCTGGCAGTCACATAACCATATATTGTTGCTCCTTTGGGTATTTCATTTGGAACGATATTCTCAAACATAAATGGCTTATACGGGGGATAGATAGTTGTCACTTGCCCCAAATCCTTCTCCTGACCCAGCGCCTTTATTTTGACATAGATGTCAACCGGCTCGTTAAATCCTGCTACAGGCATAACGGTCAATGTCAACTTCAAAGTATCTCCGGGATTAACGGTTATACTTGTAGGCGAAATACCTATTGTGAAATCTCCTGTAGCCGTGGAGGTCGTAACTTTAGGTTGTGTTGCTGATATTACAGGTGTATATGTCACTTTTGCCGGTGTGTAGGGTATTGGAATCCGGGTAGCTCCAGCAGCCACGCAGGTCAGGCTGATGGACTTAACCTTGCCGTCACGTATTGGCCATCCTGCGCCCTCAGCGCCTATAATGTCAATAATCTTGGGTTTCGGCGAAAGTTTCATTAAATCCGTCTCGTAGGTGTACCATTCACCCTTTTGCGTCTTTATTCCATAATTCGTTATGCTTGACCCGGTGGGGTCAATGAAATACAAACCGGTCCAGAACATGCGATTTTGTTCGTTGGGGTCTTCACCGAGGTTGCCGTGCAGCACGCCGTTTACGTCTGTGTATCGAGCGAAAACCGATATCGGGGATTCCCTGCCGTTCCACCCAGTGCCGCTTAGCGTCTGCTCGTCTGCCCTCAGGGTTGCCCTGAAATTAAGGGCTGCACATCCTGATACGTCGGCGTTGAGAGTCTGCATTATTCCTATGTGGTTGTTGCCGCTAATACTGCGGAACCGGATGCCGCCGGATTCTACGGTTACTTCACCCTTGCCGTCCGAGGGCTTGTACCATTCCTGAATCGTCCAGCCGCTAAGACTGTTGGAGAAGGCACCGTTAGTGATGAGCTCGTTGCCTGATGGTGGTACTGTAGTTGGTGGTACCGTTGGGGGAACGCCCCCAGCCACGCATGTCAGGCTGATGGATTTAACCTTGCCGTCACGTATTGGCCATCCTGCGCCCTCAGCGCCTATAATGTCAATAATCTTGGGTTTCGGCGAAAGTTTCATTAAATCCGTCTCGTAGGTGTACCACACACCCTTTTGCGTCTTTATTCCATAATCCGTTATACTTGAACCGGTGGGGTCGATGAAATACAAACCGGTCCATAACATGCGATTCGGATCCTTGGGGTTCTCGCCGAGGTTGCCGTGCAGCACGCCGTTTATGTCTGTGTATCGCGCGAAAACCGCTATCGGAGATTCCCTGCCGTTCCAGCCTGTGCCGCTGAGCGTCTGTTCATCAGCCTTTATGGTAGCCCTGAGATTAAGGGCTGTGCATCCTGAAACGTCGGCGTTGAGAGTCTGCATTATTCCGATATTGTTATTGCCACTCTTGCTCAGGAATCGGATACCGTCTGACTCCGCAGTCACCTCACCCTTACCGTCTGACGGCTTAAACCATTCCATAATCGTCCAGCCGCTAAGACCGTTTGAAAAGGCACCGTTGGTGATGAGTTCGGTACCATCTGTGGTTTTTTTGTCAGGTGTTTTGCAAGTATTATAACCACAACCCGTAATAGGATCGATTGTGACAGATGTAATTGAGCCGTCAGGACAAATATATGGAGTTGCGTCGATGCAAGGAGTTTTGGGTGTTTCTGTAGGAGTTACCACAGCGCTTTTCGGGGTGAATGTGTTGGATAACGTGTACGACCATGCACCAGAAACGCGTGAAACCCTAACGAAATATGTACCGGCTTTTAAATTAGAAGAAACGCTCTTTGGGGTAGTGCCAGCTACTGCATCCTGGACTATCCATGTTGTTCCTGTGGTGTCATATATTGACACGTAACCATCTGCGGTTCCTGTGCCAGTTATGCCCACGGCAAGGTTTCCTTCCTGTGTAGTAGTAACTTTCCACCAGTCTTCCATGTCTGTAATGCCATTACTGAAGTAACCGAGATGCCCGGTTGTCTGTCCATTTAGGGTTAGTACATTTGCTGAGGTATAACCGTCATTTGGTTCCGGGTCATTGGCAAGTGGTGCCGGGGTAAATGTGTTGGAGAGGGTATATGACCATGCACCAGAAACGCGTGAAACCCTAACGAAATATGTACCGGCTTTTAAATTAGAAGAAACGCTCTTTGGGGTAGTACCAGCTACTGCATCCTGGACTATCCATGTTGTTCCTGAGATGTCATATATTGACACGATACCATCTGCGGTTCCTGTGCCAGTTATGCCCACGGCAAGGTTTCCGTCCTGGGTAGTAGTAACTTTCCACCAGTCTTCTATGTCTGTAATGCCATTACTGAAGTATCCGAGATGCCCGGTTGTCTGTCCATTTAGGGTTAGTACATTTGCTGAGGTATAACCGTCATTTGGTTCTGGGTCATTGGCAAGTGGTGCCGGGATAAATGTGTTGGATAGGGTATATGACCATGACCATGCACCAGAAACGCCTGAAACTCTAACGCCTGAAACCCTAACGAAATATGTACCGGCTTTTAAATTAGAAGAAACGCTCTTTGAGGTAGTACCATCTACTACAGCATCCTGAACTATCCATGTTGTTCCTGAGATGTCATATATTGACACGATACCATATGCGGTTCCTGTGACAGTTAGGCTCACGGTAAGGTTTCCGTCCTGGGTAGCAGTAACTGTCCACCAGTCTTCTGTACTTGTATCACTGATGATTCCGCCGACAGCTCCATTTAAGGGCAGTGTTCCAGCCGTGGCAGGCGTGTTAGCCAGTGCAGTGGAAGAAATAAACAGCATAACCAAAATCCCAAGAACGATTCCTAAAGATACTTTATTTTTATTCATATCAACTACCTCCTCGTAGATTTTATAAAGATATTACACCATACCAAAACACATCAGATTAATCAAACAATCATTCAAAACTATATAATTTTATTGGTTCAAGGTTATTGGTTTTTACGCCGAGGGGGGGAATTGAACTCCCGAGGGGCAAAGCCCCACAAGCTTTCCAGGCTTGCGCCTTAGCCGCTAGACTACCTCGGCACGCGCCTTCATAATATACCATATGGCACTTATGCTTTTGCCTTCCACCCCTTTGGATACGTGCCGACTTCCATAAGCACGCGGTCGGTAGTTGCCACAATGCCGGTAGCGGCTTTTAAAATTTCATTGGATTTCATCCGCGCCCTGCCGAAAGACACAGCCTCGCCTTTTAGTGTAAAAACCGCCACGAGGTCGCCTTTTCCTATTTCTGTCTCGACTGACAGCACACCAGGCGCCGCAAGTTCAGCGCCGTGGCAGAGCGCATCCACGGCATTATCGCGTATCACTATTCTCGGAAGATGCGAAATCCCGAATTCCATAGGATTTATGACTTTTCGAAGATACCCTTCATTCCCGTTCTCCCGCCACTCGATATACGCATCCCGCAGGTCATGAAGCGTGATTAAAGTCTCATCCTCGCGAAAAGGACCGGACTTAGTGCGCCGCAGTTCCTGCATGTGCGCGCCAGTGCCCAGAGCCTGTCCCATATCATGGCACAATTTCCGTATATACGTCCCGGCTTCACACCCTACTTTAAAAAGCACATTATTTTCTTCCACTTCGAGAAGTTCCAGGTAATATATGGTTCGTATCCTCGTTTCCCGTTTTACTGCGGATTTGATAGAAGGCTTCTGGTAAATCTCACCTTTAAATTCATTGAAAGTACCTTTAATCGTTTTTTCAGGCATTGCAGAATGAAGCTTCATAAGGCATACATACTCTTTCCCGGCCAGAAGAAGCGCATCCACAGCTTTTGTCGCATCGCCCAGCATAATGGGGAGAAGACCTGTTACATTCGGATCAAGAGTGCCGCTGTGCCCTGCTTTTTCAATTTCAAGGATTTTTTTCACCCACGATGTCACTTCATGGCTCGTTGGACCTGCAGGTTTATCAAGATTTATAACGCCTTTTTGAATATATTCCTGTATGGGTCTATCTATGGGCTTTTTGCCGGATTTCTCATCAGTCGAGTCTTCTGATTTTACCAGGTTTTCTCTTTTTATTTCGGAAGGTAAGTGGTTCATATCAAATATTCAACAGCTTTCACGACTAATTCACTGATTTCTTCTGGTTTCAACTTACTGGAATCAATCACCAAGTCATATACTGACAGGTCATGGATGTCAATGTTATAATACTTTAAATACCGCTCCCTTTCGCATTCCTCTCTTTTCGATGCCTCAGCCATTGCATTTGATATGGGCTTGTTCTCTCGTTTGGCGATCCGCTCCGCCCTTATTTTCAGCGGGGCTTTGAGCCAGACCTTTAGATCTGCATCCACAAGAAAACCGGAAAGCCTTCCTTCAAGAATGACATTGTCCTTTTCCTTTGCCATCTTTTTCTGCTCTTCATCGAGCTTCCTGTCGATTTTTTCATCGCGCTGCGCCAGAAGCCCGAATTCCTCAAGCGACATGCAGCGGTCTTGCGCCAGTTTCCTGAAAACATCTCCCATGGAAACCAGTTCCATGCCAAGCTTCGCTGACAGCAATTTCGATAATGTGCTCTTGCCGCTTCCCGGGGGACCGCTGATTGTGATAATCAATTACATACCGCCTATATTCAGTGCTTTCCTTGTCATCTGGCTCACAGGGATTGAACACAGGAAGTACCAGAATAACCAGTACTGGAATGGTCCGATGAGAGTATCGGTTAATTTTTGTTCTCCCCAGAAAGGAAATAACATGGTGGCATCGGGATTCCTGCTGATGACGAGATAAACCCAGAAAAACAGCGGGATTGAAACGATGCTAATATACAGCATTGGTTTGAACTGCTGCTTCATCATCTCCATCTGGTCTCCCATCATTTGACCCTGTTGTTCCTGTAATTTTTTCATTTTGGCTGCGTTATTGGATAACTGCGCCTGCCTGAACTCTTTCTGTATGTTCTTCATCTTTTCCTGGACGCGCCTCATCAATTCCCAGTCCATTGTATATTTCTGGATAAGCGAGGCATAAAGTCCCGTGATAGCAGCCAGCACGAAAATTATCATGTGCAGCGGGAGTAGGGAGACAAGCGGACTTAACAGTGCGTCCATAATGTTTCCTACCTTATTCATGAAACCGGGAATAATCACGACGCCCAGCATGAGGAATATCCCCAGGAATAACGCTATTTTATTAAGTGTATTTTTATAGTTATTCATATTGCTCCAGAACTTCTTTTATGTCTTCAAATATCCGGGGAATATCATTTTCCCCATCAATCGTTCGAAGAACGCCTTTCTTATCATAATAATCTATCAGGGGTTGTGTTTGTTTCTTATACACATCCAGCCTGTTCCGCACGGCTTCGGCTTTATCGTCGTCGCGCTGGTACAATTCTCCTTTACATACATCGCAGATGCCGTCTTTTTTGGGAGGATTGAAGCTCACATGATAACTGGCTCCGCATTTACACATACGCCGCCCGGAAAGGCGTTTTACCAGTTCCTCATCCCCGACCGAAATATTCAATACTGCATCCAGTTTCTTGCCTGATTCCGTGAGGATCATCTGGAGCGCATCAGCCTGCGGTATGGTTCTCGGGTAACCGTCCAGCATGAATCCTTCTGAACAGTCTTTTCTCGATAGCCTGTCTTTCACGATAGTTATCAGGAGTTCATCAGGAACAAGCTCGCCTCTTGACATGTATGATTTTGCTTTCAGCCCCAGACTCGTATTATTACTTATATTTTCACGCAGTATATCGCCTGTGGAAATGTGGGGCAGTGAAAAATGCTCTGATATTTTCTTAGCCTGCGTGCCTTTTCCCGCGCCGGGGGGACCGAGTAAAATGATGTTCATTTCAAATCGATTCCCGATATAGTGATGTCTGTATTAAAGCTTATTCAAAAGTTGTTGCGGGCTTATTCAAGCAATTTTTTGCCTTTTACGAATCCCAATAAAGATGCGGAGACGATGATTAATATTATGATTATTAAAGATATGTAAGTCGTGGTCAAACGTTCCAGATTTTTCAGGATTATCATGTAAAGGACGTCAGCCGTCCAGATGCCTATGATAATTCCCATAAATCCGAATACAATGGCGTATCCTGTATTTTTAAGGAGGTCTGATAATGTCATCATTTTATCGAGTAAGGGGTTTTTGGATATTAAATATATCGGGCTGGTTTATGCAAAAGCTGTTAAATACAAAGAGCCTAATGTAAGGCATCGTTTTCATATTGGAGGCTTCATTGCAATCTGTTGTAAATATAGGCATAGTAGGTCATGTCGACCACGGCAAAACCACGCTCGTCAAGGCGCTTTCAGGCGTCTGGACAGACAGGCACAGCGAAGAGATAAAACGGGGAATATCCATCAGGCTGGGCTATGCGGATATAGTGCTTCGAAAATGCCCTGACTGCCCCGAACCTGATTGTTATACAACCAAAGAAATTTGCGAAAAATGCGGGGCTAAAACAGAAGTCCTGCGTCCAATCTCATTTGTTGATTCCCCGGGGCACGAGACGCTGATGGCGACCATGTTGTCCGGAGCTGCACTGATGAACGGCGCACTCCTTGTGATTGCTGCGAATGAACAATGCCCGCAGCCGCAGACAAAAGAACATCTCATGGCTTTGAATATCCTTGGTATAAAGAACATCGTGATTATCCAGAATAAGATAGACATCGTTTCACGCGAGAAGGTTCTTGAAAATTACAACCAGATTAAAAATTTCGTTAAAGGAACCGTGGCAGAGAATGCACCGATTATTCCGATTTCAGCCCAGCAGAATGCGAATATCGATCTTGTTATTGCTGCCATTGAGAAATATATCCCAACGCCTGAACACGACCTGAAAAAATCACCCCTAATGTTTGTGGCACGTTCATTTGATATAAATAAACCGGGAACGCTTCCGGAAAAACTAAAAGGTGGGGCGATAGGCGGTTCTTTAAACTGCGGCGTTTTTCATCCCGGCGATGAGATAGAGATGCGCCCGGGCAGAAAAGTCGAGGCTAGCGGCGTGGTTAAATGGATTCCTCTCACAACTGTGATCACAACAATACATGCCGGGAACGAAGAAGTTGAAGAGGCGGCACCTGGCGGTCTTATCGGCGTTGGCACCAAACTTGACCCATCTATTACGAAGAGCGATGCTCTTGTTGGACAGGTTGCAGGGATTCCGGGATCACTGCCTCCGACACTGGAAGGTTTTGTGATGGAAACAAAATTACTCCCGCGCGTCGTTGGAATAAGCGACGAATCCGCAGTCGAACCGATTCGTTCAAATGAACCCCTGATGCTGAATGTGGGGACGGCGACAACAATTGGCGTGGTCACAAGCGCAAGACCGCAAGATGCCGAGGTCAAACTTAAAAGACCTGTATGCGCGGACAAAGGCGCACATATCGCAATAAGCCGCAGGGTCGGAGCGCGCTGGAGGCTTATAGGCTCAGGGATACTGAAAGAATTTAAATGACACGGAAAGTCATAATTGATACCAACGGCTTGATGATTCCCGGGCAGTTTGGTCTGGATATTTTTTCCGAGTTAAAGCGATTGGGTTTTGACAGTTACATTGTTCTGAGGGCTTCTGCCAGAGAATTAGAAAAAATATGTGCGCAAGGCAGTGGCAAGGACAGGACTGCCGCCAAAATTGCAGTGTCGCTTCTTGATCGGTGCACCATAATTGAAAAGAACGGATTTGCAGATGATATGATTACTGATATGGCAGTTGATATGAATGCCGCAGTTCTGACCAACGACATCGAATTAAAGAAAAGATTATGTAGTAAGGGAATCACTACTGTGTATCTTCGAGAAAAGACTCGTTTGAGTATATAATAACTTTTATTAAGAGGATTTAGATGTATAAGAAAATGAGATTAGCAGATACGGTGAGAATTGCACCAGAATTGCTTGGTGAGCCTGTAAAGGAAGCAGTTAAACTCGCGTTGCGGGATAAGCTTGAAGGGCTTGTGGATAAGAAGATTGGCGCCATGGTCGCGGTAAAGGACATCATAGAAGTCGGAGAAGGACACATACTGGCAGGGGATGGCGGAGTATATTATGATGCGGTTTTTGATGCAGTGACTTTCATGCCTGAAATGCAGGAAATTATCGAAGGCAGCGTTGTAGAGGTTGTCGAATTCGGGATTTTTGTGGGTATAGGACCCCTTGACGGTCTTGTGCATGTTAGCCAGCTGACAGATGAGTTTGTAAGCTATGATGAGAAAAATTCACGTCTCATTACCAAAGAATCCGGGCGCTCAATAGTTGAAGGAGACAAGGTTCGGGCAAGAATAATAGCCGTAAGCCTTAACGAGCGCGAACCCAGGGACAGTAAAATCGGTCTTACCATGCGCCAGCATGCGCTGGGCAAACTGGAATGGATTGAAGAGGCAACCAAGCCTAAGGAAGGCGGCGAAGAAAAAGTAAAGGGCAAGAAGAAAAAGAAAGAAGAAATGCCAAAAGGGTCTAAACACGAGGGGACATAATGGCAGAAAATGTTTGCAGGCAATGTCATATGATAGTCGGCGGACAAGTCTGCCCGATATGCAATTCAACATCTCTCACTTCGGATTGGAGCGGTTATGTGGTGATAATCGACCCGGCAAAATCGCAGATTGCAAAAAGACTTGGTGTCAGTTTACCGGGAAAGTACGCATTGAAGGTCAGATAACTTGAAAAGGTACTGCCTGCCGGATGATTTAAGAGCAGAGCTTCGAAAACTGCATGGTGAGCTTTATCAAGGAGATGGAATTGAGACTGCCAGGCTGATTATTAAAAATTTGAATGATTATACTAAAATAATTACTGTGGGGGATATTGTAACGTTTAATCTTCTCAGCGCAGGTTTGATTCCGGATGTTTCCTTTGTGGACGACAGGACAAAACGCGGTCCTGCTTCTCTTAAAATAATGCAGGGCACACGACATGCCCGTTTCAAAACCATAACAGTTGAAAACCCGCCCGGCATAATAACAGATGAACTTATGCAGGAGATATCCCGCGCCATGGGCTCAAATACACCGATACAGATATTTATAAAAGGCGAGGAAGACCTGGCGGCTCTTCCTGCAATCGCCATGGCGCCTCTTTCATCAGTAATTATATATGGGTTGCCTGACAAAGGGGCGGTACTCGTCCGAGTGACAGAGGACAAGAAAAAGGAAATACAATCATTGCTTGATAGAATGAAATGTAAGGAGTAAGAATAATGGAAGTCCAGATTATCAAAGATAAGAAAAATCCGATATTGAAAAGGCGTGAGATTTCATTTAAAGTAAAAGAAAAAGTGACTCCCCCGAGAATCGAGGTAAAGGCAAAACTTGCTGCATTGCTGAATTCAAAACCCGAGTTAATTGTGATAGAACGTCTTGATACGGTCTATGGGAAACAGGAATTGATTGGGACTGGCTGCATTTATGAGACAGAAGAGCGCCTGAAACAACTGGCTCATCAGCATCTTATTGCAAGGGATGCGCCAAAGGTTAAGGAAGGCGAAGCGGCTCCGGCTGCCCCACCGGCAGCAGCGCCAGCGACAAAAGAAGCTGAAACCAAGCCCAAAGCCGAAGATAAAGCCAAACCTAAACCTGAAGCAAAAGCCGAAGCAAAGCCTAAATCTGAAGCCAAACCAGAAGGAAAAAAGGAACCTGAAAAGAAGTGATTTTAAATGGCAATAAACAAATTTTATGAAATAAGCGGGGACAAAGCGAAAAAAATCAAACCATCATGTCCCAGATGCGGACCCGGTGTTTTCCTCGGCGAACACAAGAACCGCCTTTCATGCGGTAAATGCGGCTATACCGAGTTTAAGAAATAATTTTTTTTCCACTTTGCGGTTCTAGAATTATTCTCAGTTAAGACGTAAAAGGCAGCAAAGATTTTGAAGTGTCTGTTTTTTATGCTAAATTACATATCCTCATAGTTACAACTCTAATCAGTTGATTATGCTAACCCGAAGAGTCCAGCATGAACTGGAATTATTGAAGAGGCACATCATCATACTGAAAAAGGTAATGGAGAGCGGACCTATCGGAATAATGAAACTCTCGCTGGAAACTGGCATACCCGACCATCTCGTAAGGTATTCCCTCCGCGTTCTTGAACAGCAGGGGCTAATCGCCCCATCAACGCAGGGCGCCGTGGCTACAAAGTCGGCGCAGGACGCATACTCCCAGTTAAAGTCCGAGCTTGAAAAGATAGGGGAGATGACAGGGGAGATAAAGCGTATCGGTTCCGGATAATATGGCAGGGGAAGGAAATGAAGGAAAATACGAATTTCTATACCACATAGCCGACGCCAAGTTCAGAGCATACGGCTCTACGATGGAAGAAGCCTTTGAGAACGCAGCGCTTGCGATGTTCAATGTCATGATTGACACAAAAAATCTGAAGCCGCGGCAGGTGAGGGAAATTGAGCTCCCCTCTTCTGATATTAAAATGCTGCTTGCTGACTGGCTATCAGAGTTGTTGTACCTGTTTGAAGTGGATGGGATAGTATTCTGTGAATTCAAGATAGACCGGATTGAAAAGACAGGCGAGGGTTTTTCTTTAACAGGGAAGGCAAGAGGGGAGCCAATCGACCTTTCCCGGCACAGGTTCGATACGCAGGTCAAGGCTGTGACGTTTCATGAACTTGAAGTGCAGCAAAACGAGGAAGGCTTTTGGGTTCAGGTGGTTGTGGATACCTGAAAAACAGCACCAAACTTAATAACTTTGCAGGTATATTGTTTAAAGAAGACCAACCGGAGAGTACCATGCCCGAACAGATAAAAGATGCCGCAGGCATCGTTACAAAAGTGAATGATTACACATGGGACATACCCATGAGCTATAAACCAGGTATGAGAGTGCCCGGTCGCATTTTCGTATCAAGAAAACTGCTTGAGAACCTTGAACATGATACGCTTGAGCAGACCGCCAACGTTGCAACGCTCCCCGGCATCCAGAAATATGCCATGGCGATGCCCGATGCCCACTCTGGTTACGGATTTCCTATCGGCGGCGTGGCTGCCTTTGACAGGAACACGGGAATAATCAGCCCCGGAGGCGTGGGATATGATATCAACTGCGGGGTCAGGATAATCAAGACAAATTTAACAGTTGACGAGGTACGCCCGGGAATGAAAGAACTCATCGAACTTCTGTTCCATGAAATTCCCTCTGGAGTGGGCTCAAAGAGCAAGCTTCGCGCCTCGGACAGCGAGCTGACAGATGCCTTTCTTCACGGGGCTAAATGGGCTGTAGAAAGCGGATACGGCGTTAAGGAAGATATCGAGCACTGCGAAGAAAACGGTTACATGAAGATGGCTGATCCCTCAAAAGTTAGCGAGAAGGCGCGAAGCCGCGGCAAACCCCAGTTCGGGACGCTGGGAAGCGGCAACCATTTCCTTGAGGTGCAGTACGTGGATGAGGTGTACGACGAAGAGGTTGCGAAGGTCTTTGGTCTTCACAAAGGGCAGGTTACGGTCATGGTACACTGCGGCTCGCGCGGCGCGGGTCACCAGATATGCGACGATTACCTGAAAATCCTTGATAAAGCCACGCGCAAATACGGCATCGTTCTTCCCGACAGGCAGCTTGCATGCGCGCCTGCGGAATCAACTGAAGGGCAGAACTATTTTAAAGCCATGGCATGCGGCGCGAATTATGCATGGGCGAACAGGCAGGTCATCACCCACTGGGTAAGGGAGGCTTTCACGCGGTTCTTCAGGCGCGATGCTGACGACCTGGGCATGAACCTCATTTATGACGTGGCGCATAATGTTGCGAAGCTTGAAGAACACGTTATTGACGGAGAGAAAAAGACGGTATATGTGCACCGCAAAGGTGCAACGCGGGCGTTCCCGCCAGGGCATCCCGATGTTCCGGCAGTTTACAGGAACGTAGGGCAGCCTGTTCTTATTCCTGGCAGCATGGGAACGCCCTCATTTGTGCTGCACGGGACGCAGAAAGCCATGGAACTCACATTCGGAAGCGCATGCCACGGCGCAGGCAGGGTATCAAGCAGGGCGGCGGCAAAGCGGGAGTTCTACGGGGAAACCATCCAGAAAGAACTGGCAGCCAGAGGCATTTCCGTGAGAGCCACGCATCCTTCCATAATTGCGGAAGAAGCTCCGGGTGTTTATAAACCGAGCGATGAAGTGGTGGACGTGGTGCACCAGCTGGGAATTGCCCGCAAAGTCGTGAAGCTTATGCCGATGGGAGTGGCGAAGGGATAGCTTATAGTGGGTAAAAGCTATTAATACCGAGCAGTATGCCCTACGCAGCAAAAGACAGACAGGAATTCATCAAGCGCTCAAACCTTAACCCTGATTCGAGAGTCCTTGATTTCGGGGGAATGCTTTCCGCTGAACTTCCCTCCGCTGTTTCCGGGATAACAGCCCCGAAACCGCAAACAAATGCAATCCTTATAAAACCTACGCTTTTGCCGTTTAAAAATTCTACATTTGATGCAGTAGTCTCGTATCATTACTTCGACCTGATTTCATCCGAGAGCCTCGGATATGCGTTCGATGAGACTGCAAGGGTACTTGCTAAAGATTCAAACCTTTCCTTTATGATGCTCCAGTGGGCAGCGCAGAACGATGCGCAGAAATCAAGCCTCCTTTTCAATGACCTCCTGAAAAGCACAGGCGCGCTCATCCACCATGAAGTTGAAAAGGTTAGCAGGCAGCTATCCGAATCAGGTTTCAGCGAGATAACGGTTGAAATCATAAAAAGGGATATACCTGTACCCAGAGAATATGTAAAGGCGCATCTTGTCATGCTCGGAAACCTCGTGAAAAAAGAAAAAGAAGCGGGCGGGACAGGGATTAAGACCCTTGCAAGGCAATATTTCAATCAGGTAAAAGTCCACGGGGAGGCGATGCTGCCAGCGTTACATTTCACGGCTAAGAAACTATGAGAAAAAAACATCTGGAAATATTGCTGGAACAACTCTCGGGCTTCAGCTCGCCAAAGCCGGAAAGAGAACAATACGCCACACCAGCAACAGTCGCATCAGAGCTATTGCATTTTGCCTTTATGCGTGGCGACCTTGCAGGCACGGTCTATGACCTCGGTTGCGGAAGCGGAATACTTGCTATCGGTGCAAAACTCCTGGGAGCAGAAAAGGTTATAGGTTTTGATGATGATAGAGAAGTTCTTGAGATTGCACGGGCAAATGCACAGGGACTCGGCGCTGATGTCGAGTTCGTATGCAGCCGTATAGAAGAAGTATGCGGAAAAGCGCATACGGTAGTGATGAATCCGCCGTTCGGCGCCCAGGTGAAAGGAAGCGACCGCCCTTTTCTGAGGAAAGCCCTCGAAGTAAGCGGCGTGGTTTACTCCATACACAATGCCGGAAGTCTGGAATTCATAAAAAAATTCATTAGCCCATCGGTCATAACAGAGTATAAATTAATCGATTTTCCTATTAAAAGGATATTCAAATTTCATACTAAGGAAATACAGGTCATAAAAGTCGAAATATACAGGATTGAGAAAAGATAGAGGGATAGTTATTAGAATCAAGAGAAAGAAAATCACACGAAGAAAGCTTGGAAAAAGCGATGATAAAGAGAAAAAGGGTGAAAAAGAACAGGAACTTGAGTTTGAGGAGGAAGTTGAAGAAGTAACTCAGGTTGAGGATGAGACTGAGCAAACAGAGGAAGAAGTTGAGCAGCCTCCTGAAGAGATTATTGAGGAAGAACCCAGAGAAAAAGGCAAAACTGTTTTTCCTGGAGAACTCATAGGTACATGCGAAGAATTTGCGCCAAGAAGCGGCACTTATGTGGATAAGGGTAACATCTACGCTGCTGTAAGCGGGATTGTGAAGATAAATCCCAAAGAGCTTTCTATTTCGGTTAGTCCGGTTACAAACACGCCGCCATATTTACAGGTGGGCGATATCGTTATCGGGCAGGTTACCGATGTGAAAGATTCGGTGGCTCTTGTTGAGATTGCAGGTATAAAAGGCAAAGGTGAAAGGGAGATTGTCAATGCAGACCAGGCAGCCATTCATGTTTCAAACGTCAAGGATGCGTATGTAAAGGAGCTGTATTACGAGTTTGCTCCATTCGACATCGTCAAGGCGCGGGTGATAGACATGCGGAACATGCGCCTTACTACGGTAAATAAGGAACTCGGCGTCATGAAGGCTTACTGCGGCAATTGCAGGACAGTGCTGAAAATAGATAATGGCAAACTTAAATGTCCCAAATGTGAAAGAACGGAGACAAGAAAATTGTCCTCGGATTACGGGACCGGAGTCATATAATCCCTGTATTAAAATACAGGGTTTTCAGGTGATATTATGGAACTTACAATCCTCAACAAAACAGACAAGGAAATAAATATCAAAGTGGCGGGAGAAACGCATACACTGCTTATTATGCTCAAGACTGCGCTGCTTAATAACAAACATGTTGAAATAGCAACCTACGATATAAAACATCCTACAATCAGCGACCCCGTGCTTTTCGTAAGGACTGATGGCGCTGACCCTGTAGATGTTATTAAAAAAGCATCCAAGGAAATGGTTAAGGAATGCGATGAGTTTAGTAAACTCTTCACGAAGAAGACAAAGTAGCTAAGGCTGCGTATTCCTCTTCGATGAGGTCATCCACCAGTATTCCGTGCTCTATTGCAACGAGGATGGCGCTGACCTCGATAACTACCATTTTTGCGAGCTCTTCCTGTTTTTTATTTATCAAGGCTATTGCTTTTCTTTTGTCCATTCCTGTGCCTGAGGTGATGCGCTCGATAATCCTTTCAAATAAGGTTTTTTTCTCAAAAATGCCCTGCTGCGGCTTGAATCCCGAAGGTATATTCACGCCGGATATATCAAAAGAGGCGCTCACCATCTCCCCGTTCCTTTTTAAAAGTCCTGATTTTTCAGCTTCTGCCAATACAATTTTTGCCTGGTCAGGTGTGAACCAGTTCAAATCAATGGAGAGTGCAAGCACGAACTCGCTCTCTTTCAGCGTTTCTTTTCCTTTTCTCAAGAAGGGCATCGAAACCGTATAAGTAAGGTCAGACTTTGATGAACCCATTGCTAATTACTCCTTTTTAGAGGGTTCATCAAACATGGGGCGCGTTTCTTGCTATCTCGTCAGCAATGGTATCTGCGATTCGTTCGCAGTCTGTCCTGCCCATGCCGTCGATATGGTGCACTTTCATGGTAAGCACGCCGTTTTCAAGTTCTGCCCTGACAAGATATGAATCACCTTTGAAAGCGACGCGGTCGAATTTTTCATCGAGGAAAGAGTATTTGAGGTTCACCCTGAAATCAATTATGCCTTCCGCGCTCACATCTTTGAGCACGGAACCAAGGTTGTTTTTATTCAGTGGGAAAAAATCAATGCTTTTATCGGTTATTTCAATATTTATGCTTCGTTTGGCTTTTATGGGGGTGGATTTTCTGTCCGGGCCGTCTGTGACAAAAGTCCCGAATTGCCCGTCCATTCCCGCCATCGTTTTAACAATATAAGGAAGGTCTGACTGGAAATTGTATTTTCTCTCGAATTCCGGATTTTTGGGAAACTGGTGATACATGCGTTTCATAGGTGCATGTATCGTCTGGGAATCTTAAAAGCTTTCTGCTCAATCTGATACTTTACAGTACCACCTCATTCCCTCTCCTTCAAACCCGACACATAAATCCTGCACGACTCTTCCATTCTCCGGAACTCTTTTATTTTCTCGATAAGTTGCGGACTCCAGCCGTTCATGGCTTTTGCCAGCGCATGGACATTCAGGTCGGAGACCGCCTCCCACTTCCCCGCTTCTTTTATGATGGCATCGAGTTCTCCCCTCCCTTTTTCTTCCTTGGTGGGAAAATGAGTTTTCTCCTCAATCCTCACCCGCAGTTTTTTGTCGTTCCCACGGATGACCTCCACACCTTCTTTTTTGGCATACGCGATAATCGCTTCTTTCAGTAATTCAAGCTCGGCATCAATCTCCTCCATCAGTTTTTTCTTCTCGTTTGTTTTTTCAACATATTGGTTAACCAGTTTAACTCCGGGGTCGTTAAGATATTTATTAAGGGACATCTGCCCTGTTTTGACAATATGCATGCGCTTCGTGCATAACGACTGGTATTCGCACCAATCGCAAAGTCCAGTCTCTTTTGCCTGGAAATCGTTATCCTCTTCTGCGCGCTCTATCGTTCCAATCAGAACTAAAATCTCGTTTTTGAGTTCCAAAAGTTCCTGCGCCGCCCTGCGCGACCTTATTTCCTTGTCAAACACAAGATAATGCCATACCAAATCAACCTCCCTGACATCAGCAAACATATCCTGCACACCGAGCTGGTAAAGCGCCAGTTGCCTGTCCGAGTCAAAGTGCGACTGCAAAGGCAGGTACTGGGAAGTCTTGTAGTCATGTATCTCATAAATCCCGCCGCTGCATGAAAGCCTGTCGATAAAACCCCTGAGCTTGTATCCTTCGATATCGATGTGTATTATCTGTTCGATGCCAAGCGTCTTTCCGTCATTGAAAGGCTGGTACCTCGCATAATATTCCCGGATGCATTTTGCGCCCGTGTCCCTGTAATTCTGCGGCGAATATCCTTCCTTCACAACCCTGATGTCGCCTGAATAATTTTTTTTCCAGTTATCATCATAGAAAGAGAGAAGTTCATCCACAGTGTTTGTTTTGGAAAGCCGCAGGTCCTTATAGAGCTTCTCAAGCGCTTCATGAACCCTGGAACCCATGAACGCTTCAATGGTCTCGCTTTCATCGAGTTTTATTTTATCAACGTATTTCAACCTGTATTGCAGCGGGCAGTTCTCAAAAGTAGATAATCTGGAATGTGAATATACCGTCATTAAATCAGGGATTGGGTTAGCGAAGTATAAATGTTGCGGGAATTACAGCAGCCCAATATTCATCTTCCTCACGACTTCATCATAATTCTTGTATCCGAGTATTTTCTCTATCATGCCGGAGTGTTTACCCTTAAGCTTATTCAACTCGGAAGAAGTATAATCCGTAATGCCCTTTGCGAACACATTACCTTCGCTCTCTATCTCGATGATGTCTCCCCGGTCAAACATGCCGGCGACCTCTATAATACCTGAAGGTAAAAGCCCCTTCTTCTTCTTTATTGCCTCTTGCGCCCCTTTATCCACGATTAGTTTTCCCGAAGCTTTTGAAAGGATTATCCAGCGTGTCCTGTTCCTGTATTTCCCATCGCGGGCAAGGAACAGCGTCCCGATGTTCTCGCCGTCCATTATCCTGATAACCACATCGTCAAGGGCGCTGTTGGCAATCACCATGTGGCAGCCCGAGATACTTGCAATTTTGGCTGCTTCTATTTTAGTCCTCATCCCGCCCACGCCTTTCATGCTGGTGGGGCTTCCGCCGTAGCTTTCTATTTCGGGCGTGATTTTTTCGATTGTACTTATAAGCCGCGCATCTTCATTTTTCTTTGGGTTTTTGTCGTATAGCCCGTCGATGTCTGATAAAAGCACCAGAAGCTCTGCCTCAACCTTGCTGGCTACCATAGCTGAGAGCTTGTCATTGTCGCCGAAGGTCGCCTCTATTTCATGAACGCAGATGGGGTCGTTCTCATTGATGATAGGAATTACCCCGAAATCCAAAAGCGCCCAGATGCTGTTGCGCAGGTTGAGATAGGTCATCCTGTTTGAGAAAGCTTCGTAGGTCAGGAGTATCTGCGCCACCTTCAGGTCATGCTTATTGAACGCCGCCATCCATTCCTGCATCAGGATGTTCTGACCCACGGCTGCTGCTGCCTGCCGGAGCGGAATTTCCCGCGGGCGCGAAGGCATTTTTAATTCCTCAACCCCTATCCCTATGGCGCCGGAGCTTACTATAATGACTGTTTTCCCAAGCTTTCGGAGTTTTGCGACCTGCGCTGCTATATCTTCCGTTAACCTGCGGTTAAAGCTTCCATCTTCATTTGTGAGCGATGAAGTTCCTATTTTCAGTACAATCCTCTTGACGTCCCTGAAAATCTCTTTCCTGTCAATAGCGGGTGAGGTCATCTCAATTCCTAGCCATTTTATCTGCAAGGCTTGCATTTAGCTTTTTATGCGTATATTTCCTTGCGTTCTTTCCAACATAATCCGCAACTTTATGCCCTTTTCCCATAAGCACATATTTGTAAATCAGGAGTCCTTCCATCCCCACGGGTCCGCGGGCATGGATTTTATTTGTGCTGATGCCGACTTCCGCGCCTTTCCCGTACCTGAACCCGTCGGCAAAGCGCGTGGATGCGTTCCACATCACGCTGGATGAGTCCACAAGGTCGATGAACTTTGCGGCATTTCTTTTATCCTCAGTCACAATGGCATCTGTATGATGTGAGCCGTATTTGTTGATATGGTCTATGCCCTCATCCAGTGAATCCACTATTTTTATGGAGAGGATAAGGTCGTTATATTCTGTTCTCCAATCGTCTTCGGTTGCATGAATCACGGCTTTTAAGAATCCCATATTTGCCAGCAGTTCAAATGAGCGTTCATCGCACCGAAGCTCTACGCCTGCCTCGTTGTATTTTTTACCAATATCCGGGAGGAATTCTCCTGCAATATCCTTATGCACAAGCATGGTTTCCATGGCATTGCAGACCGCGGGATACTGCACCTTGGCATCGTAGCATACATCGAGCGCTTTTGTCTGGTCTGCTTTGCTATCCACATACACATGGCAGATGCCTGCGGAGTGACCCAGCACGGGAATCCGCGTGTTATCCTGTATGTATTTCACAAACTCGTTTGAGCCCCTGGGAATTATGAGGTTTATGTGCTCATCGAGTTTCAGCATCTCGTTGACTTCTTCCCTCGTTTCCATGAGCGCGAATGCGTCCCGCGGCATGCCTTTTGTGCTCTCGATGGCATTGACAAGCACGTCAAAGATAGCCCGGTTTGAGTGTGCAGCCTCGCTTCCGCCTTTGAAGATGGTTGCATTGCCGCTCTTTAAGCACAGCGCCATAATCTGCGGGACAACGTCGGGGCGGGATTCGAAGATTACGCCGATTAATCCTATGGGGCAGCTTACCTGGAAGAGTTCAAGACCGCTGTCTAATTCAAGCGCCGAGAGCGTTTTTCCAACCGGGTCTTCGAATTTGATGACGTCTTTTATGCCTGCTATCATTTCGTCTATTTTTGTGTCGTCCACTTTCAGCCTTTTGGCGAGCGATTTTGAGAGTTTGCCCGCTTCTACAAGTTTCTCTGCCGCTGCAATGTCTTTTTTATTGGCTGATATTATTGTTTTCCTGTTTGAATCAAGAGCCTGCGCCATCGCTGCGAGGACTCTGTCCTTTACGGAGCCGGGCACGCTGGCTAAGGTGATGGAGGCGCTTTTTGCGAGGGTTACTTTGGTGAGGAGTGGGGTGGACATAATTGTGAATGGTTTATGGTATATAATTTGCACAGTAGCTCATTTTACCTCATTTAACTTATTAAAGATATGGTTTTTTAGTCGTATTCTGACTTTTTATCTTAATCTTCATTTAGTTGAAATTTATATGCTAACGATAGCCTTATGAATCATTAAAGCTTTTTATTCCTGCAAAAGGATAATATGGTACAAGAAAAAAGTAATTGGGTAAAGGGAATAGAGCAAGACCTAACAAACTACTTTTATAAAAAAATTGTGTGGACAATTATCTTATTACTTTCGATATTTGTTTTTTATTTTTCAAAGAACATATCGCTTATTCTGGGAATAACTGGTGACAATATAATAGGTTTCATTTCACTTCTATTAGTCTTTATTGCATTAATCGGCGCTTTAGATTCTCCAAAGCACCCAGATTATTTAGCTTATTATCTATATCAAATTGGCAATGAACTTCCAGAATTTGAGCTTGATGACCACTATCTTAAAAGAAATAAAAAATATATCAAGAATTGCAGTAAACAAATATCAAATATTCTTGGAGCAGGAGAAGGTGATTTGCGTGCAAAATACTTTACCGATAATATTGTAGCGTTTTTAGATAAATTATACATTATAATTCTACGTTTAAATCATCTATACAGCAGAGAGGATATAGATGAAATGCTGATGAATAAACTCAATGGTATGTCCTCAGAACCATTCATTACTGAACGGGAGTTTATATCATCAAATCTCATATCATTAGCCAACATAATCCACAAAGAGAGTTCAAGTTTAACCCAGTCTCATGTTGATATTGCCAATAAAATATCAGAAGAACTAAAAGACATATCAGAGAAACCCTTTACTAAATCCTTATCCGAATACGTCAAAGAAAAATGGAGCAAACTACATTACAATTTAAAAATTTTAATTTTTTTAGGAATTGTTTTTGGAACTATTTTTATAATCTTGTCTCAAATTTTGATGTATTATGGGATAGGGCAACAATCGTTTACTACAGCTATGTTGGTCAGTGGGGCCTTAACCGCAGCAGCTTTTAGTAAGATTGATTTGTTCATCGCCCGTGAAAGAGGTCGATAGAAATCAGTTGCAATGATAACTTAGAAAATAGAAATTGTTGGACTGTAAAAAAGTAGTAAACATGAAAAGGTAAAAGATAAACTATACAGTGAGGTGGCAGTGATGGTCAAACCGCATATCGAACTTCCCAAAGAAAAGATAGCCAAATTTTGCAAAAAGTGGAAGATACGTGAGTTCTCCCTTTTCGGCTCTGTGCTTCGTGAAGATTTTCGCCCTGACAGCGACATTGACGTGCTTGTCACCTTCAGCGAGGACGCAAAACATACATTATTTGATTTAGTCCATATGGAAAATGAACTTAAACAGATATTGGGGCGCGATGTTGACATAGTCAGCCGCAGGGGTATAGAATCCAGCCGGAATTATATCCGCCGAAATGCCATTATAAATTCAGCAGAGGCTGTCTATGCAACGTGATAGGGAATACCTGCTTGACATTCTGGAAGCTGCAAAGCTGGCTCTTGAATATATTGGCGATAAAACCAGAGGAGAATTTTTCGGAGACCTCCAGTGTCAGGATGCCATCATCCGGCGCCTTGAGATAATAGGAGAAGCAGCGCGGCGAATCTCAGAAGAAACACGAGCAGCTCATCCAGACCTCCCATGGAGCGACATGGTCAGTATGCGTAATATCATGATTCATGAATATGATGATATTGATCTGGCAATCGTCTGGGAAACAGTTCGTAATGACCTGCAGCCGCTGATTGATGCGCTGGAGAAGATACTTCAATCTCTGTAACGACTGAGCCAAAAAAAGAAAATCACTTATTTACTGCACGAACTTTACCCTTAAACTTCTTCGGATAGCGAACAAACCTCAAATGCGCATCAATAGTACCTTCCCAGCCTTTTGATTTGTCAGGATTCATCATCAATAAGTTTAAGAAGCTCATCCTCATCTTTTGCTTCATATCTCTTGAATTTCATAATATTCACTTCATATCGAGCATATCGCCCGCTATCTTCGCATTCATGAGATAATCATCTACAGAAGCAAGTATCGTCCCGACCTTATCCCCCTTGAATATCACCGTAACCGAATCATCCTCAACAATGGTTTCCATCCCTGAAACATTATCCGGCGCCAGCGACCGGGCAATAATCCCGGCAAGCTCACCCGCATCCTCGCCTTTGAAAGTCAATCTCCCTTTAATCTTCATGCCTTTACCTTCAACTGCTTCTCGATAATAGAGTCCACAACATCAATGAATTTCATAGCAGTGCCTTTGGGTATGGTAGCGCCTGCCGCAACGTCATGACCTCCGCCCATGCCACCGACCGAAACAGAAGCCTCGCGCATCGCCGCCGCAAGGTCAAGCCCAGCCGATACCAGTTTCCTTGTCCCGCGCGCTGAAACCCGTATCTGTTCCTCAACCTCATTCAGCGTAATGAAGGGTTTATCAGGATACAGGTAACGGGTCATGGTACCCGCGATTATGCCTGTGCCGCTTGAATCATCGAGAAGTACATACCTGAAATTCCGCGCCGGCTTAACCTGTGCCTGCGCTTTCTTGATTGTGCTTATTAACGTGCGCTGGTTTTCCCGGGTAATTGCCCGGGCTTCATCAACAGAAGAAGCGTCCCTCATGCACAGCGCAAGGGCAATGCCGGATTTTTCATCCTTTCCGCATGCGTTCATGATATTCACGAAATCATAGATACTGGGTACGACTTCGTTGTTCAGGATGTAGCTCTCGCCGATTAATGAATCTATGGCATGCGGGTTTTGCTTTGCGAGTTTCAACACGATTGCCGAAGAAAACTGTATCAATTGTTCCTCCGAAAGTTCTGCCAATCGCCCTTTAATTCCCAGTTTATCAAGGAACGCTTTGATTTTATCCTTATCACCCGTTATATCCAGATAAGGCTCGACACCATACTCCAGCAACTCTTCAACCGGGTCATCTCCCAGCCTTAGCCCTTTTTTAACAGTCACAGCATTTTTTTCAATGGCTTCATCCATGATGAATTTATTCGCGCCGCCAAAAGCCTGTTTATCCCCGATCGCCCCCGCCAGCGCAAGCCCTGCAAGGTCGGTGTTATCACCCATCTGCCGCGCTACCATATATGCGCCGCATGATGCGCATACAAAAGACGAGCCGTCAATACCGGCAAGATGCGGGTTAAAATGAGCGTGTTCCAATTTGCCAGTGGGTTTATGGTGGTCTATTATTATGGCGTTTTTTATCTTCGAAGCAAGTTCCACCTGGCTGCTGCCCATATCGCACAGGATAACCGGCGCATCAGATGTTTTTTCTATTAATTCGATGGTGGAGCTGTCAAACTGGCTTACAATGGTAGCCTGGAAAAGTATCCCCCTTCTATGCAGCGCATTGCACATGACGCCAGCGGCTGATATCCCGTCGGCATCGTTATGGGAAATCAGCCTGACAATGTCATGTTCTATTATTGCATCTGCTACATGCTTACTCAAAGCCTCAAGTTCAACAAGGCTTTCTTTTCCATCATTCATCGGGACTTTATCTTGAAATCAGCATCTCTGCTCTCTCGATAGAATATTTCCAGTCTTTCGGGAGAACCCCTTCACGGCGATAGTATTTTTCAAGCCGCCTTATCTTTGATACCATATTGTTGAGAGAGCGTTTATTATGGACATCCTTCGGGTTTTTGTCAAGATGCTTTTTAAGTTCAAGTACATTTACTATCAGGTTATAGATATCTTCGGGGACCTTTGGAGCCACACCCTTTTCTTTCATGATAGCGCCAATCTTCTTGCCTGTCACGAGCGTAACATCCGGGACGCCGTAGCGGTCTCTTAAAATCATGCCAGTCTCGCTTGAGTTCTTACCCTGTGATGCAAGCTGCTGTATTGTATTCTCGATTTCTTCTTTGTTTGTATTCGACCATTTGGGCGGCTCGGTCCGGATAGGTTTCTTGGAACCTGCCTGCCCTTTCCTGCGTGTGTGCATTCTTGCCATTTAATCTTCTCCAATAATTGTTATTTTTTGATTTGTTGTTCTTATTTTATAAAAGCGAAGGCAAACCTTAAAAGAGATTATATAATAAATAACTTGTGATTGCGAATTTTGCGTTCATAGTGCACGGAAGTCGATACAAATATTATGCTGGTACGGGGCATAAGGTCTTACAATCCTTCTACCAATAGGGATTACCCGGATATTTGCCTGGTGTGCGCTCTCTTCAATTTTCTTCCATATCCCGTCAAATAAATCATCCTCATGCGTAATGGCATATAAATGAATCATCCCGCCTTTTTTTACCACAGTAAAAGCAGCGTCCAGAAACTCCAAACCGCTGTGGGGCAGGTTCATAATAACGTGGCAAGCATCCGAAATCCCCTTAATTTCGTCTCTTGCATCGCCTTCTCTTATCTCAACATTTTTTACTTTATTAAGCCTCACATTTTCACGCAGGTATTTTATGGCATCGGGGTTCTTATCTATGGCTATCACATGCGCGCCGGGGGATTTTTTCGCGATCAGGACACTGAAAGGTCCAACGCCCGCGAACATATCCACAACCTTATCGCCGTTTTTTACCTGGTCTGCAATCCTCATCCTCTCGGTAGCCAGCCTCGGGGTGAAATATACTCTTGCAGCATCAAGCAGGTACCTGCACCCGTTCTCCCTGTACAGCGTTTCTGTTCGTTTTTCGCCTGCAAGGAATGTTAGCTCACGCGTCCTGTATTCCCCTGTAACGGCGCTTGCAGCCTGTAAGACTGTTTTTATTTTATTCTGGCGTATCAGGATGTCCGCAATCTTTTGTGCATCGCTCTCGTACTGGTCTATGATGGCAATGTCTCCCACAATCTCAAATGCAGGGGCGTATCCCAGTACATCGGCGAAGGATTCTTCTTTTTCCAATGCTTCAAAATCCGAAATCCTTATTTTTCCAAATCCTTCAATCCGGGCGACGACTGGAATTAAAAGTTCTTCACCATCGGATTTTATCTTCAGGTTATTATTTATGGCGCCAAGCCCGATGAGTTTCTGCCTTGTCTTTTCACCTGCTTTTTTAGCGACTCTGATGCACAGGGATTCCATGTCTGTAGTTTAAAATTATTTCATTAAATTTCTGAATAAATTGTTTCCAGTAATAAAAGAGTAATTGTAAATCCAATCAGGATTATAATATATCCAAGAATGATACCTGCTGTAGTACCCGCATCTTTTAATTTTTGGTTTATTTCCATCTGTTGATTAAAGCATACATGGAGTTTATAGCTTTCCATGGCAAGACTTACAAACAAAGGTCACGTATAATGGGTTATGCTCACGTTTATCGGTCTTGGATTGTACGATGAAAAAGACATAACTGTAAAAGGACTGGAAGCTGTAAAGAAAGCCGATATCGTCTATGCCGAATTCTACACTTCAAGCCTCATGGGTACCACAATCGAAAAGATTGAGAATTTTTACGGCAGGAAAGTGAGCGTCCTTACGAGAGAAGAAGTTGAACATAACCCCGCATGGTTATCCCGGGCTAAAGAAAAGAACGTGGTATTCTTAACAGGCGGGGACGCCATGGTGGCGACCACGCACATAGACCTGCACCTGCGTGCAAAGGATATGGGCATAGATACGGCAATCATCCATGCGCCTTCGATTTCATCCGCAGTCTGTGGATTGAGCGGATTGCAGAATTACAGGTTCGGAAAATCTGCTACGATTCCATTCCCGTTCAAGCGCGGCGATAAAACTGTCATATCCGAGGCTCCGTACGATACCGTCAAAATGAATAAGAGAAACGACCTGCATACCCTAGTTTTTCTTGATATTGACAGGGAAAAGGGGTTTATGGATATAGGAAAAGCAGCATCGCTTCTTTTAGAAATGGAAGGACTTCGGGGGGAAGGCGTGCTTTTAAATACGCTGGCAGTCGGTATTGCAAGAGCCGGGTCGGATTTCCCGGTTGTCCATGCGGATTATCTTGAAAAATTAAAAGAGCATGATTTTGGGAAACCGCTGCATATTCTGGTAATCCCAGCAAACCTGCATTTTATTGAGGCTGAGGCGCTGGTGAAATTGTGCGGCGCCCCGCCTGAAATTCTAAAATAGGATTATTTCATCTTTCTTTTTTCTTTGGCGAGTTTCTTTTTGGCGTCGCCGCTGCCAGATGATGCCAGTTTTTCAAGTTCTGCTATTTTTTCCTTGCGTTCCCGTTCTCTTCTTTCCATAATCTTTTTAGACATTGCCATAGCCTATATTCTTATTTGTAAAAGTATATAAAATAATCTCTTTGTGGAAAATAAAAAGGCAAAGACGTCTTGTAGGCGTTGGTCATCATGGACATCTCTGAAAAAACACATAAAGTTGCATGAGTTTCGCGAAGAGGTTCATAAAAGCCAGTAATATATCTGAAAAATAGAACAAATTGTCATAATTAAACATTTATAATTCACAACCTTTTTATAGTATTGTAGCACTCAATTATTCAACAGTTCCCAAGAGTGAAACATGAGGATGGCAATTATATGAAAAAAATTATGATTCTGATGATAATGGTTTCAGCAATAGTTGCAGGTTGCACAGGACCTAAGACCGAGATCCAAACTGAAGCTGGAAAAGTAACGGTACAAGAAGGAACTGGCATAGGACCTGCGTGGTGCAAAGCTGGCACTACAGCCAACGTGGACGCAGCATCAGCCGGTGGTCAGTTGACGTTTGTGGTAAAAGGATTGACAACCTATAAAGGCAAACAGGTGTGTGAATCTGAAGGAAAATATACAGGGGCGGGACAACAAATGTATTATACGCAATATTTCACTCAAGATGGAAAATACTCTGCTATGATTATAAAAGACTCATCTGGAAATGTTTTGAGTGAATACGAATCACCGACTCCTTGAAATACAAACCAATTGGAATAATAAAGAACATCGAATGAGACAATAGTCCCTATCAGTTGCCAAGCATCACCAACGGTAGAAGCCATATTACTTTTCCCTTCTGCAGGACAGGTGAGCCACTGTCATTTAATCTGTCTGAGTATTATCCCCCGCCCACCTTCTTCTTCAACTCCGCCAGCGCATTCAGCGCCTCCAAGGGCGTCATGGCATCCACATTGAGCTTTTTTAGTTCCTCAACTACAGGCGATTCCTTTTTCTCTTCCGAACCAAAAAGCATAAGCTGCGTATATTTCGCGCTGTCCTTCCCCCTGCTCCCGATAGCGCTTCCGTTCTCCACATCTTTTAATATCTCCCTGGCTCTCTGCGTCACCTTCAGGGGCACGCCCGCCAGCCTTGCCACATGGATGCCGTAGCTCTTATCGGTTGCGCCCGGGATTATCTTGCGGAGGAACACAAGGTCGCTGCCTTCTTCTTTTACCGCAATGTGATAGTTCTTCACGCGCTTTAAGACCCCCTCGATTGCCGTAAGCTGGTGGTAATGCGTGGCAAACAAAGAGCGCACTCCAATGCGGTCTTTGTTGTGGATGAACTCGACAACGGCTTTGGCGATGCTGTACCCGTCGTAAGTGCTCGTACCCCTTCCGATTTCATCAAGAAGGACGAGGCTCTTCGGGGTCGCATTGTTCAGGATGTTCGCCAGTTCCACCATCTCTATCATGAACGTACTCTGCCCGCTTGCAAGATCGTCAAATGCCCCCACGCGCGTGAATATCCTGTCCACTATTCCCACTGAGGCGTATGATGCGGGCACGAAACTGCCGAGCTGCGCCATTATCACTATCAGCGCGGTCTGCCTCATGTATGTGGACTTTCCCGCCATGTTGGGACCGGTCAGGAGCAGGAACTGGTTTTCCTGGCAGTCCATGTGCGTATCATTGGGGACAAAACCCGCAAGCGTTCTCTCCACAACAGGATGCCTTCCGTCGCGGATGAGGATATTGCAGCTATCATTCACCTCCGGGCGCACGTATCTGTTGTTAACAGCCGTTTCTGCAAGGTTCACTATCACATCGAGTTCTGCTATCGCGATGGCGGTAGCCTGCAATTCCTTTGACCTCCCTGCAATTTTTGAGTTGAGCTCAGTAAAAAGCTCAAACTCAAGCGCCATCTTTTTTTCATCCGCAGATAGAATCAAGACCTCTTTTTCCTTAAGTTCGGGCGTATAGAAGCGTTCACCGTTCGCAGTGGTCTGCTTTCTTATATAATCGGGAGGCACCTGCGAAAGATTGGCTTTTGTGACCTCTATGTAATATCCGAACACGGAATTGTACCCGATTTTCAGGGATTTTATGCCCGTTCGGTTGCGCTCTTTCTGCTGCATCTCGGCTATCCAGTCCTTGCCGTGGAGCGACATTTTCTTAAGTTCATCCAGCTTTTCGTTATACCCGTCCTTTATCATCCCGCCTTCACGAACGCTTACAGGGGGCGCATCCACAATCGCCCGCTCAAGAAGTGAAACGGTTTCGGTATAATCGCCAAGCTTCTCCATTACCCCTGCTAAAATTGTAGAGCTTATATCGCTTTCTTTAATGGATTTTGTAATTTCTGGTATTGCCATGAGAGATACTTTAAGCGCTATCAAGTCGCGCGCATTTGAGTTGCCGTACACGATGCGCCCGATGAGGCGCTCGATGTCGCGGATGCGGGAAAGCTGCGAGCGCAAATCATACTTCAACAACGTTTTTTTAACAAGTTCATCCACTGAATCAAGTCTTTCTGTTATTTTATTAACCGAGATCAATGGCTGCAAAATCCACTTCCGCAGCAGCCGTCCTCCCATTGGCGTCTTTGTGCAGTCAATTATTGATAAGAGTGAACCTGCCCCCTCGCCGCGAATACCCTGGATAATCTCAAGATTCCGAAGCGTGATTGAATCCAGCACCATGAACTCGTTCTCGGAATATGTCCTCATTGTTTGAATGTGACTCAAATCCCGCATCTGCGTAGTTTTCGCATAAAGAAGAGCCGCGCCCGATGCAGCAATAGCAAACTCGAGTTTCTCGCATCCTGTGCCTTCAAGCGTTAAAACTGCGAAATGCGAAAGCAAGCGGTCTCGTGCGCTTTTGGGGTCAAAAGCATCTTCATCGAATTTATTGAGCGTAATGCCAGGGTATTTCAGGCGCTGCATGAGTTTTTTATTTTCAAAAAGCGCCGGGGAAAGAATACACTCGGCTGGATGCATCCGCACAGCTTCGCTTACTATTTTGTCATAATTCTGGTTGTCGGTAAACTGGGTGGTCATGAACTCACCTGTGCTTACATCTAAAAACGATATACCGAATACAAGTCCTTCGCCGGAAACAGACATGAGGTAATTGTTGGTCTCTTCTGATATCATGGAAGAATCAATAACAGTACCGGGCGTTATGACCCTGACAACGCCCCTTTTCACAACACCTTTCGCGGTTTTTGGGTCTTCAAGCTGCTCGCAGATTGCGACTTTGTAGCCTTTCTTGATGAGGCGGGGAAGGTATGAATCAACAGCATGGTATGGAATTCCCGCAAGAGGCATGTCCTCGCCCTCTTTGTCCCTGCCCCTTGAAGTGAGGGTAATATCAAGCTCTTTTGCGATTATTTTGGCATCATCCCCGAATGACTCGTAGAAGTCGCCCATCCTGAAAAATATTAATGCGTCTTTGTGCTTTTCTTTAGCCTCGTAATACTGCCGCATCGCAGGGGTCATTTTATCCATCAGTTCTCTCCGCAGGATGAGATATTCGTTTATTCCTATTTTTGTTTTTGCATGTATATGCGTTAATCAGTGTTCATCAGCGGTTCTTTTTTTGTTCATATCCACAAAAGACAAAAACCCGCCAAGAGCCACCAGCGCTATCCCTACAAGAAGAACTTTCCACTCAAGTTGCAGGAGCATAAACATGCAGAATAAAATACCGAACAGCGCCAATACAGGGAACTTGCCTATCGTAAGGGGAATCCTGAACGGTCTTTTCATTTGCGGCTCCTTATACCTTAACAATATCACAGCGGCGTTAATCACAATAAAGGTCACAAAAAGCGTGAAGTTAGCCACATTAGCCACGAATGCTATATCGCCTGCAAAGACAAACAGTATAGACAACACTGACGTAACGCCAATCGCTATCCATGGCGTCCTGCGCGAACTATGCACGCTTGCAAGTACGCCGGGTAAAATGTATGAATCTGCCATTCCGTACATAATCCGAGACGCTCCGAGCATGAACATAAGAACAGTATTCGCTGTAGCAAAAAGCGCTATCATGGATAATAGAATGAACGCATCGCTTCCGAAAGTGTCAAAAGCCAGTTCTGCAAAGGGGGCGTCTGATGCTGAAAGTTTTTCCCATCCCATTACGCTTACAGCAGAAATTGCCACCAGTACATAAAGCACAATACTGATAGCTATTGCAATTATCAAACCCCTGGGGATTGTTTTTTCAGGATTTTTTGTCTCTTCCGAGAGCTTGACAATACTTTCAAACCCTGTATATGCGAAAAATACAAGCGCTGAAGCCTGGAATACTCCAGTTAAGCCCTGCGGCATTTCAAAATAGTCCACCTTCCCAAGATAAGGAATGCCTATAAGAATTATAAGAATCAGACCTGCGCTTTCTACCAGGGTGGATATGATTGCAAACCATGCCGACTCTTTTATGCCCCGGAAAAGGAGGAAAGAGAGCGCAATTATCAGGATTAAGGCTGATACGATAATAGGCACGTTGAAGAGTCCTTTAAAGTAGCCGCCAAAGCCCAGAGCTACAGTTGATGCGCCTATCGCACCGCTTAA
Source organism: Candidatus Methanoperedens sp. (assembly GCA_028715885.1). Lineage (GTDB taxonomy): Archaea > Halobacteriota > Methanosarcinia > Methanosarcinales > Methanoperedenaceae > Methanoperedens. Next base: position 21,855 of record JAQUQX010000006.1, on the reverse strand, counting down.
GATAATCAACCAGCCGATTATGAATGCCAGCCTCTTTCCGAAGGCGTTCGAGGTATATTCGTACTCAGCGCTTGCTTTCGGGAACATGGAAGAGAGTTCAGCATAACCCAGTCCCGTAAATACGGCTATGAGCGATGCCAGACCAAAGGAAAGCCAGACGGAGTTTCCTGAAAGAGCCGCCGCTTTCCCTATGAGCGCGTATATGCCTGCGCCCAGGATTATCCCGACGCCTGAGAGGGTTACTTCAAGAAGTCCAAGCTCACGTTTCAATGCTACTTTCTGGCTCATATAGCATCTATATTATTTACGAATTGGTAAAGATTTGGGTATAATCATGGAAAATAGATTTAAATACTGAAATTTAAGATAGAATCAGAGGAACCCGAATCCTATCCTATCCACAAATCTTTTTTTGGTTCCTCAGATTTATACAAAAAGGATTACTTTTTTGGGGTAACATACACTGCCGAATTTTCAGCCTCGTATTTGGACGGGCATTTTGTGAGCATCCTGAAGGCAGAAAACACATCGTTGTTGAATTGTCCTGTAACCACAGCCTGGATGTTCACGGCTTCGGGCGAGAGATTGGGTTTATCTCCGATATACACAACGTCTATCGTTGCCCTGCCGTCGGTCAATTTAAAAGTGAGCGTCCGGTTAAGAGGGTCCCAGTTGTCTGTACCCGGAACCATGCTACCATTAACTATAATTACCTTTCCGGTGAGGTTATCCCGGGCTGCTACCGCTTCGCTGACTTCATACTGGTTCGAAATCAATCCTGTTGTAAGTGCCAGATAAGCCAACAAAATTACAACTATAGAAACTCCAATCAACAATCGCGTTTTCTTATTCATTTGTATCCTTACGAACTATATCTGGTTACTTACCCTTAAATGTTTCTTCCATAGCATTATTAACAATACTATTTATTATTGATGCACATGGAACCGATGCAGCTAATATTAATTATATTAATCGCTTTTTTTGTCGCCGTCCTTTTCTCGATGCTCGGTCTTGGCGGCGCGATTATCTATACCCCTCTTTTTTTCTGGCTCGGCATCCCGCTCCTTTCCGCAATCCCGATGGCGCTTTTGTTAAATACCATAACCACTGCCTCGGCTTCGGTGACCTATTTAAAACTACAACTGGTGGACAAAAGAGTTGCATTACCTATAATTTTTTCTTCCATCATCGGCGCGCTTGCGGGTTCGTATCTTGCGCACCGGATAGACACGAAACTCATAATTTTATTGCTTTCGGCTGTACTTTTTATTGCAGGCATGAGGATGTTGTTCTTCAGCGGCATCTGTTTCTCAACAGGGATGAACGAGAAGAAAAAAATGCTCATCGGGGCATGCGCTGCATTCCTGATCGGCATTATTTCCGCGCTTGTGGGCATAGGCGGCGGCACGTTTATAGTCCCGCTTCTTTTGGTTCTGGGATTTGAAACAAAAAATGCCGCTGCAACCTCGGCGTTCATCATCACATTCATGTCTTTCTCCGGGTTTTTGGGCTACATGAGTTTCGGGACAGGAATACCGGATTTAAAAGTGCTGTTATATGCGGGCACAGCAGCTTTTGCGGGCGCGCAGGTGGGTTCAAGGGTAATTTTCGGGCGCACGTCTTCCATGATGATTAACCGCATGTTTGCGATTGTCCTGCTGTTTGTGGTAGCCAGGCTTTTATATGGATTAATGTGAGCTTCCGGAAAGCTCCACATTAGCTATCGGCAACTGAACCGGCTGTCCACCCGACATCTCCTTCTCCACCATCTTCGGATACGTCATCTCGATGAGCTTTTCAAGATTCTCCACATCCTCCCTGTTGTACTTAACCAGGACTTCAAGAGCCTCATCATCCCCGCGCTCGTACCTGTTCCATAACCGCACAGCATCAAGACCGCTAATCCCTTCGGTTTCTTCACTCCTCTTCAGTCCAAGTGAGCGCTCGATTTTTTTTAGACCTCCGCTATAGCCCAGTTTTTTCAATGGATACAAAAGGTCGATATGCAGGTGACTGAAAAACCCGGGGAATTCATGTTCGATAAAAGGCAGGTCAAACCGCGCGCCATTGAAAGTGATGAGCTGTTTATACTTTGCAAGCTCAGCCGGCGCTTCATGGAGATTTATGCCTCGTATGTATGTTTTCGTTTCTTTCCCATTATAGACGCCGATAATTGTAATACTGTCGTATTGCGGCGAAAGCCCTGTAGTTTCGATATCCACGCAGGCGGTTTTTTCCCTGAAATGCCGGAACGCCCTCCACTGGTGGCAGGGCAAAAGGCGCCTTGCGAAAAAAACGTGATTGCTGCACGATAACTGCTCAATCGATTCCTGAACGCCGGATAGCAAAAGGCGCTTTTTGGTTTTCGCAGTTTTTATCATACTATGGCTTTCAAGGAAATCTTCCCAGCTTTTTATGCCGCATCCCCATATCATCTGCTCTGTCGCAGCGCCAATATTCGGTATGTGGATATAGGTATTATTTAGCATAGAAGTTCAAAATCCTGTATTCCATGCTTGCAAGGTCAACAACCGTTGCCTGGGCAGGATTCGGCTGGAGGTTCATCCTTTTCTGGAATTCGGTCTGGCTCTGCCATGTGCCGCTGTTAATGGTCAGGACATCCCTGTACCGCGAAACCCCTACCGTGTGGACATGCCCGCAGTGAAGAATATCCGGAACAACATCTATAACGAAATGGTCTTTTTGTTCTGGCGCTATGGATACCCTGCCCCCGTATATAGGAGAAAGGTGGCGCAGTTTTAACATTTCAACCATGGGCTTTGAAGGTTCTGCATAAGAAAATCCAGGTATGCTTGCAATCATGTCGTCCATCGACCTTCCGTGATAAATCAAGACCTTCACACCGATATCCACCATAGCAGGGTTTCCCACAAAGATAATGTCGCTCCTGAACATCCGTGTAATCCTCTCAGGGAAGCGCGGCTGCGGCTCAGCCTGCCTTACTGCATCGTGGTTCCCCGGGGATATAATTATTTTAATATGCTTCGGCACTGCATTCAGGTACTCCGCCGCTTTTTCGTACTGCTCGTAGATATCAGAAATCGCAAGTTCCTTATCCTGGTTCGGGAACACCCCAATCCCGTCAACCACATCGCCCGCAATCACAAGATAATCAATGTCGTCTCCCAGCCAGTCCACAAACTTAAGCCATGCATCCTCAAGAAAAGTATTACTTCCCACGTGTATATCCGAAATGAATACAGCCTTTCCTTCTGCTTTTTTCCCTGCCAGCATGCTTTTCTGGGTATTGGGAATGTCTGGCAATGTTATCCTGTTCGCAAATATAAGATTCCCGTCAGATGAAAGCGTGCCTGTTACCGCGATAACCTCATCCAGAAGAACTCTTCTTGCCGAGTCAAACAGCTCTTTGTCCTTTTCTTTATGGATTAAAACCCGTATCGTCCCGGTATCATCTTCCACTTCTATCAGCTTATGCCCGTTTGTGGTCGTCTTTGTATCAAGAACCATTCCTATGATGGAGAGTTCCTCCCTCGCATCCATGTTTCTTTTCTTTAAGCTCTCTATAGGTCTCCTGCTTATTCTTTTCCTGAGCATGTCTGCCAGCAGGCTGTAGCGGTCCTTGAAATAATTCACAAACTCCGTATATTCCCCTATGCAAGTGGACTGGTTGGTTATGTCTTTAAGTATGGTAACAGGGTGCTGTAAGAGCTTATCCTTCAGGGTAAAATCAAGTTTGGGCAGTTCCATGGTTTTTTGTTTTTGTGCCGGAATAGCCGCACTTTCAGGTGTTATGCTCTGTGTAAGAGGTTTTATGTGCTCGATACCCACAACCAGTACCGAACTGTCGATTGATTTCAAAACATCCTGTATTAATTCAGGCGAGCCTGTTTTTATTGCCTCAAGCGCCTGTGGATCTATCTGGAACCCTGATTCTGCAAAAATTTGGATAATCTCTCCAGTCTCCATGTTTGAGCTTATATCTTTTAATCTGGATAAGATTTATCCTTGGTTCTTATACGGATTATTTTTTTGTGATTTTAATCCACTGATACATCAGCCACTCGACCATTAGAAGAGCTACAAGTAATTCTGTGACTGAAATAAGACGAGCAGGATAACGGGCTGAAAGATATCCGTAAAAAAAATCAGAGTACCCTAGCGACAAAAATTCAATAAAATTATGGAATGCTATTAATAATCCTACGATGAAAATTACTAAGAGATTATTCAGTACAAATTTCTCTGCAAGGAATACCCGTGCTTTTATGATGTTCGGATCTATATTTTTCCACGCTTTCAGTAATCTCAAAAAAAGGAATATTCCAAATAAACCGAAGATTACCGTGATAGCAGATATAAAAATTGTCAAATTTTCATACATACTTAATACTGTTTGATGTCGAAATGGTATATATAATTTACTTTTATTTATTTTAGTTATCAATTTTTAACAAATCTCTTGCTCTGATAAGCAACGATGCTTTTATTTACTTTTGACCCTAATTAACAATCTGGTGGAAATATGGCTTCAGAATCGTTAGAGTCTTTTGTTAAAATCATAAATGAACCTTTAAAATCGAAGAACCCGCTGGTTATTTTTGGATTTCCGGGCATCGGGCTTGTAGGGAACATAGCCTGCCAGCACATTATCGAAGAACTCGGTATGAAATACAGGGGCTCAATCGATTCGAGATATTTCCCGCCTCTTGCTGTCCTTTTTAATGGTCTTGTCTATATGCCTGTGCGCATCTATGAGTCCGGAGAGAAGGAGGTTGTTGTAGTAATTTCCGATATACCGATACATCCCACGGCGTCATACGATATCAGTAAGGTGCTGGCAGACTGGCTGCCTACCATTAATGCCAAAAATATCGTTTCAATTGCAGGGATTGCAACAACAACAGGGGAACGGCGGGTTTTCGGTGGTGCAACAAACGCGGAATTGCTGGAAAAAATTAAAGATAAAACAGAAATATTCCAGGTAGGGACTATTTCGGGTATTTCAGGAAGCATAATGACAGAGTGTTACCTTCGCGGCTTGCCTGCTGTGAGTTTGCTGGGCGAAACCCCGGGACCCAATCCAGACCCGAGGGCGGCAGTTGAAGTAACCAAGGTTCTCAATAGCGTTTTTGGCATGGACCTCGACACTAATAAATTACTCGGTCAGGCTGAACAGATAGAACTTGAACTTTCCAAGCTTGCTGAGCAGGTAAAAACCACTGAAGCTCCTGCGGTTCCCAGGAAAGAGTTCCCCATGTACGGGTGATATTATGCGCCATATCGTGCTGAGCGGAATTTCGCAACAGGTCTTAAAAGAACTCGAACATAATAAGGTTAAGACCATAGAGATTAGAAGCCCCCACAATTTTCTCTCGGCGCTTGAAACCGATGTAGGGGATATTGTTTTCCTTACTGCAACAAGCTTCGGGGATGTAAGACCCGGTACAACCGGCATTATCGCACGAATACGCGAAAAACAGGTTGCAATGCACAGGATAGTTCATAAGAATATGGATTTTTATGAGGAAGCTGAAGTGCAGATTGCGCGCCTTCAGCTTGAAATGAAAGGTTATTCAAGAGTGCGCCGCGCGGAGTGCTGCGCGCTCGGGGAAGCGACAGTTGTCGAGGCTGACGAAGTGCTGTTTTTTGAAGGGCGGTAAGTTCGGGCTAAAATGAGTCCAGGTTCCGGGATTCTATTAATTTAAAAAACGCCCATGAAACAGGAAGTAGAATCAGGAAATGTAATATCAGGAACAGGAACACAAAGCCAAAAGGGTATCCTTCAAGGAAATACCGCGTTTGTAACGAGACATCGACTACCATAGAGAAAAGCAGGGATTTCATGAAAAGGCTTTGTTTCCTGACAAGTAAAAAGATAATAAAACCATAAATTGTTCCATACAGTATCTTGTTCGGGAAATATCTCGGGGGCACAGCATATTCTTCGCTCATGGAATGCAACAAATAATCCACAAAGGCAAACAATAAAATTGTTGCGAATATTACAAGAAAGATTAAAAACAGGTTCTTAATTTTTGCTTTTGGCATCATAAATAATGTTAAGTAAATTTCGCTAAAACTCTTCAGCGACATCCAGGTCATGTTCGAAGCGCTGGGGGATACACTTTGGTCTATTCCTGTCCTTTTCTCTTATCTTGTCCTGCAGAGCCTTGTAAGCCACACGATACTCGGCATCCCGCGCAGGGTCGCGCTTTGCTTCTTCTTTCAGTTCCGCTGTGATGTCCTGCAACTGCCTTATGGACATGTACTTGTAGCGGTCGGCGGTTGAGTTAATAACATTACCTCCCTATTACTTTTGCCCGGGTCACGATTGAAGCTATAAAACACAAAGATGAGTTCTAAATCCCAAGTTCTTTAGATAACTCTTCAAAGTCCCTAACCTTAGTACCTTTTTTCTTGCCTTCTTCAAGCTGCTCCATTATATCAACATCAGATAGAACATCTATAGTGTCCTTCATTGATTCGTATTCGTCAGTTGATATTGTAATCCAGCCTGCTTGATGTTTTCCAGTTGTTGCTGCACTAGCCATTTGATCAATCATTATAGGTTTGTTATCTATTTAAAACTTAAGATGGGGTTTACCCGCTCCCTCCCACCATCGCCTTCCTCACCAGCACATGCGGCGCCCCGTCGCTCACAGGCACAAGCTGTCCAGCCTTCCCGCATCGTCCCGAATTCAGCTCGAGGTCATTCCCAACCCCTGCAACGCTATTCAATATCTCAAGCGTATGTCCTGACAGCGAGACATCCCTAAGCGGCGTCATGAGTTCTCCGCTCTCCACAATAAACCCGCGCTCTGCATTGAACTGGAACACACCTTCGCCCGGATTCACCTGACCGCCGCGCGAGCCTTTGAGATATATGCCGTCTTTTAATTCTGCCAGCATTTCCTCGAACTTCATCCCATCGGGGGCTATGAACGTGTTGCTCATCCTGATAACGGGGCGAGAATATCCCTGAGCGCGGGCGTTCCTGCTCTCGCCGCCCATTTTTCCGGCAGTCTCCCTTGAGTGAATGAATGATTTCAGGATGCCGTTTTCTATCAGCGTTGTTCTCTTTGATTCCGCGCCTTCGTCATCGAACGGGTAGTAGCCATATTCGTGCAAGGATGGGTCGTCATACACTGTAATAAGTGGAGAAGCAATCTGCTCGCCTAGCTTTCCCTCTAATATTGAATTTCCCTCTAAAACATGGTCAGCCTCCACCGCATGTCCCACGGCTTCATGGATGAAAACGCCGGCAAGCTCCTGGTCAAGTATCACAGGGTATGTGCCTGCCTTTGGAGTTTTTGCTGTAAGCAGTCCGACCGCAGTACTGGCAGCTTTCTCTGCAAGCGCAAATGCATCATGTTTTTTAAATATCTCAAACCCCATTACCCCGAACCTGCTTTCCCTCCCGATCTGGTAAACGCCCTCGGACTGTGCAATGGCACTTACAGCAAAACCAATCCGGTTCAGCGTGTATTCGCAATCCAGCCCTTCTGAACTCGAATAACTGACAGTGACCAGCGACTCCGAATAAATGGCATTTGTGCTTTTTATTCCTTCAATCCTGGCGCTTTTTTCAATCTCAGCAAGTAATTTTACCTTCTCCTCGATAGGAATATTCAGGGGATTCTCCCTTACCTCAGGAAGAGTCTGTAAACCCGGTTTTTCTACAGGCGCAAGCAAAACCGGACTTCGGGGGCTCTTGTATCTTGCTGCTTCGGCAAGCTTTCCGGCAGAGCGCAGCGCTTCATCCAGATTCTCAGGATTGTCCTGCGATACGAATCCCCACGAGCCCGAGCTTAGAACCCTCACAGCCGCGCCGCTTGAGAAATTATTTGAAATCTCGCGTATCTCACCATTATCAAGAACAATAGCCGTGCTTACACTTTTTAGAACACGCGTATCGTAAAAATCCATGTGCTTCTCACAGAACACTAACAGGTTTTGGTTCGGGTATAGGAATACTGAATTTAGTCCTCATGGCAAGTTTTTTCAAAGTGGCAATAAGACCTTCCTTCTCTTTTCCCACAAGGCTGTGTTCCAGTACCTCTTCAATATTCGTAACCGGGATTATTGTGATAACATCCTTGTATTCATCCTCAATTAGCACGTCACCGAGGTTTGATTTTGGAATTATTACGGTCTTTATCCCTGCCCTCGCAGCAGCTTCTATTTTATACGTGACGCCGCCAACCGGAAGCACATCGCCCCTTACAGAAAGTGAGCCTGTCATTGCAACGCTCTGGTCAACAGGGATTCCCTGGATGGCTGAGAGAACCGCGGTAGCTATGGATATACTGGCTGAATCGCCCTCCACGCCTTCGTACGTGCCCACGAACTGGATATGCACGTCCATGCCCGCAATGTCCTTGCCTGTGGTCTTTTTAATCAGCGCGGAAACGTTCTGCACGGCTTCTTTTGCAATATTCTTTAGCATCCCTGTGGCTATGATATGACCCTCTGACTTGGATTGGGTGGGCGCAACCTCAGCTATTATAGGAAGCACTATCCCGGAGTCATCGCCCATAACGGCAAGCCCGTTTACCCTGCCTATCTGCGCGCCTTCTTTCACATAAAGTTTGTAATCCTTCCTGCGCTCAAGATACTGGTTGGCAAGCTGCTGTTCAACCGAGCGGGCAATGCTCTTGGCTTTCAATACATGCTCTGCAGTTGTAAGCGGCGCTTTTTCCCCGTGTGCTATGTCGCCGGCTACCCGCACAAGACCTCCGAGGTCACGAAGTTTCAGGGTCAGGTGACCTTTCCTCCCTGCACGGCGCCTCGCTTCGCGGATGATTTCTTCAACAGCGCCGTGGTCAAAATGCGGTATCTTCCCGTCCCTAACCACTTCCTGGGCAACGAAGCGGACAAGCTTCTGCCTGTTTTCAGGAGTATCGGGAATGGTATCGCTCATATACACTTCATAGCCGTATCCTTTGATACGCGAGCGCAAAGCCGGATGCATTCCTCTTATAGCATCGAGATTTCCCGCTGCTATCATGATAAAATCGCATGGGACAGGGTCGGTTTTTACCATTGCTCCGCTTGAACGTTCAGACTGTCCGGTGATAGCAAATTCCTTTTCCTGCAGGGCTGTGAGAAGGTTCTGCTGGGATTCAATCCGCAGCGTGTTGATCTCGTCTATGAAAAGCACACCTTTATGGGCTTTATGTATCGCCCCGCTCTCCACGCGGTCATGCGCCGGCGTTTCAAGCCCGCCTGACTGGAAGGGGTCATGGCGGACATCGCCCAGAAGAGCGCCTGCATGTGCGCCTGTGGCGTCAACATAAGGCGCAATTTCCTTGCCCGTATTTGAAACAAGAAGTTTCGGGATGAGCGCCGTCTCCTTTGGCATGAACTGGCGCATCATCATGGCAATCAATACCGCTGCAATAATTCCAAGGAGATATTCCCTTATAAAAAACGAATATCCCACAATACCCAGAACAAGAAGCATGGTGAACATGTTCCTTGCCTGCGTTCTCTTCTGCGCTTCAAGCTTGTGGGCATCGGTAATCTCCTTACCTTTCCCAGCAGGAACGATGCGTATCTTGGGGTTATTAGAATCGTCCGGGTTGTTATACACCAGCACATCCTGTAATTCCTCTTTGGGAAGCAATTCCGCCATTGCTTTTGCCAGCATCGACTTCCCAGTCCCAGGCGTTCCCAGCATCATAACGTGCCTGCGCTGGTTCGCCGCTTTTCGGACTACTTCCACGGCATGTTCCTGACCTATAACCTGTTCAATTAATTTTTTTGGAACCTCGATGTCCTTTGTGGACGTTATCTCCAGACCGCCAAGAAGCTCCTGGTTCTTTAATTCGTTTTCGGTATTTTCAGTAGTTTCCATAAATTGCCAACTGATATTATTAATAAATAATAGGTTCTTCACCTTAAGATTATCGCACATCCTGATTAAGATGCTTTCTAATAAAAATGTCCTCTTATATCTTTTTCGCTGCCTCTTCCACAAACTCTATACGGTTTAACTAATATTAAGCATTATTACTCAAAATTGTGAGGAACATTATGAGTGCTTCAATCCAGATAGGAAAAATAATGGGTATCCCCATTAGATTACATATAACCTTTCTCCTGATACTGCCAGTATTTGCATATTATTTTTCTGCGAATTCATCCCCCTTCGGCTTTAATGATGTGGACATTGCAGCGCTTCGGTACGCCCTATCTACATCTGCTGCGCTCTTGCTTTTCACCTGCGTTTTATTGCATGAACTGGGACACTCCTATGTAGCCAAAAAATACGGGACTAAAATCCAGAGTATTACCCTTTTCCTCTTTGGCGGGGTTTCAGCAATGGAAGAGATTCCAAGAAATCCCAAGGTAGAGTTCAAGATGGCTCTGGCGGGTCCCGGCGTCAGTTTTATAATAGGTTCCATACTTATAATATTTTATGAGGTTTTTAAGACCAGCACTCTTTATACGGGTTACCTTCGCCTTCTCTGGTTAGTAGGGTACATCAACTTCGTACTTTTTGTCTTTAATCTAATTCCCGCATTTCCCATGGATGGCGGCAGGGTGCTCCGGGCATGGCTTGCTGGCAGGATGTCTTATATAAAGGCAACTCGCGCGGCAGCCAGTATTGGCAAGATGTTTGCCATATTTATGGGTATTTTCGGAATATTTACCCCGGGTGGTTTATGGTTCATTCTCATCGCGTTCTTTATTTACATAGGCGCTTCGGAGGAGGAAAAAGCCACTGAGGTCAATGTTGTACTCGAAGGCGTTAAAGTGAAAAATATAATGTCAAGAAATGTTACTACCGTAACTCCGGAAATGTCTGTTGAAGAACTGGTTGATTTCATGTTCAGGTTCAAACACATGGGGTACCCTGTTGTGGAGGATACCGGGGTCAAGGGAATAGTAACTTTTTCGGATGTCCAGAAAGTCCCCAAGGAAGAAAGAAAGAATGTTAAAGTTTCGCAGATAATGACAAAAAATGTCATCGCCCTCACTGAAGAAGACGACGCGGTGAGTGTTTTAAAAATCATGACCGTGAATAATATAGGACGAGTCATTGTTACAAATGACAATAAAATGATAGGTATTGTATCAAGAACAGACCTTTTGCGGTCCGTACAATTATTGGAATAGCATGAATAACGGCACCTACTCGGTCAGTTGCAGTTTCAATTACAGGAATCCTGCGGCATCTTCCGGCAGGGTCACTATTGTCGGGACAGCTCATGTTTCTGAAAAGAGCATTTCCGAAGTCAATGAAATAATCGAAAAAGAAAAACCCGACATCGTGGCTGTCGAACTCGACAAAGCAAGATATCAGGCATTAAAAGGGGAAGAAGAGGTCCGTGAAATAAATGTCAAGGAACTTCTTAGCAGTGGAAAGTTCAACTACTTTATGCTGCAATTGCTGCTTGCTTATGTCCAGAAAAAAATAGGCGCGGATATGGGTGTCAAGCCCGGGGCAGAAATGCTCGCCGCCATTGAAACCGCTGAAAAAACAGGCTCGCGCGTTGCGCTCATTGACAGGGATATCCAGATTACGCTCGGACGTTTCTGGAGTAAAATGTCTTTTTTTGAGAAATTGAAGCTTTTCGGTTCCCTTATCGGCGCAACGTTCGGTATCGGAACAAAAGAAATCGACATCGACACGGTTACTAACGAGGATGTCGTGACCCAGCTCGTCTCTGAATTAAGGAAAGTGGCGCCGAGTGCTGCATCGATTCTCATAGACGAAAGGGATGCGTTCATGGCAAAAAACCTTCTTGATTTATCAAAAGAAGGAAATGTTGTGGCTGTGGTGGGTGCAGGTCACAGGGAGGGTATCCAGAGATATCTTGATGCCCCCGAATCCATCCCGCAAATCGGGGAACTGGCAACGCTCCCGAAAAAAGGTTTTAGCTGGTTTAAGGCTACAGCCATAGTCTTCATAGCAATGATAGTGGGAATGCTGGCTCTTCTTGTTTTAGGCGGATATCCCCTTGAGAAGCTTCTTACAGCGATGCTATACCTTTTTGTGGCACAGGGGGTGCTTTCCGCCATTGGCGTCCTTATTGCAGGAGGACATCCTCTTTCTGCACTGACCGCTTTCGGTCTTGCGTGGTTCGGGTTCCTGCACCCTTTTTTAGCCATCGGCTGGCTGGCAGGGTTTGTGGAAGCGCATTTGCGACCTCCCACCACAGAGGATTTCAGGATGATAATGAAAGCTGAAACCCTGAAAGAATTAATGCAGAATAAGCTATTCCGTATAATACTTGTCGCAGGGCTTGCCAATCTCGGCAGCATGGTGGGGACTTTCGTGGCGATTCCAATCATGGTTCATTATCTTGGCATTACCAATCCTCTTGATATTCTTAAGACCGCACTGGAAACAGGATTTAATGCAATAAAAGGATTGCTTTAAAAATATTCAGATAGAGAAGCCAGAATCTTATACTCCAAATGCTCCAGGAAAAAAGCTTGCTGCAGGCGGATGCGGGCTTGTTCCGCACCCTCTGGGCGGCGCACGGATTGGCACAAATAGATATATCCTGTAATGTTCTTTTTCATCTCTGTTATGCTTGCTGAATTATTGCGTTGTCGGGAAACATGAGCCAGAACCACAAAGGCATATAAGTTATCCTCTTATCTCCTATGATTTCCTCTCCTTCATAGTCCTCGGTTATTATCAGACCGCTCTCCAGATTAAATTCATCCAAAGCGCAAAGCAATCCCTCAACTTCTCGCTCTTTAACTTCCGGCTGGCTGATATCCCAGCATACCTGAATAGCTTCGCTTATCTTGAATTCATTCATACGAAGAAAATCCGTTTCTCTTTGATTTTTATCGTGCCAATAGAATATTTTGGACAAAGGATCAGAAAAGTATCTCCTTTTCAGCTCTATAAAGACAATATTTTCTGCAATTCGCCCGTAATCCAGGGAAAATCTGAATCCTTTTATATTCCTTATCCCACTATCGATACTATATATTTTTTTGGGATTTATTTCCTGTGCTTTGACAGAATAGCTAAATACCGGCACATTAAAAACGAGATATGCATCCTTTAGATTTGCTGCATACTCTCCAACTGTATCCACAGAGAGCGAAATATCTTTTCCAACTTTACTGAAATTCATGGTGTTGGATATGTTTTGCAGCAGTAAATTAACCATTTTCTCCATCTTTGCTGCATTTCTGATGCCTCGTTTTTTTATTATGTCTCTGTAAATTATCGTATCAAAATAGAACTGAAGCAGCTGTTTTTTTATACCTGGATTTTTTTCAAGGACAACCTCAGGGAAACCTCCAAGTTCCATATATTCAAAGAGGTGATGTTTTATTTCGTCTTTTTTGGAAAAAGCAGAAATTTTATCTTTGATTGTGAGCTTTGTTTTAAGGAATTCCCTGAAACTTAAGGGATAAACTTCAAAGTAGGCAATCCTGCCGGCAAGCCTGTAGCTAAAATCCTCTTTTAACATTGAGAAGTTTGAACCTGAAATAATCAGCTTCATGTCTTTTTCCAGATCATATATCCTTTTCAGGGTATTCTCCCAATTATCTACCTCCTGCACTTCGTCAATCAGGACAAAAATTTTGCCTTTGGGATTTATCAGTTCCCTGTAGCTTTTTATTGCATCATCGATCAAGTTTTCTTTTTGAACCCTGTCGTCATCGCATTTCACAAAAAGAATGTTTTTTTGCGGGATTTTCGAACTTAACCGGCTTATCAGGATACTCATTAAGGTAGTCTTGCCTGACCTCCTGACCCCGATAAATCCTAAAATTTCTTTTCTTTCAAGCCATTGTTCGATGTCTTTTACCAGTTCGCGTTCTATCAGCTTTGCTCCTACCTTCTCATTCCAGTGGGGATTCCATTCAACCAGAATCTCTTTATTCATATATTGTATTATAGTCGAATGAAGTATTTAAATTATTCTATTACAATCGAATGTATTGCGGCGCCGATAGAAACCGATGCAACCGCCTCACATCAAAAACCACAGAGCGCACAGAGGACACAGAGAGAAATAGTAGCTCTCTGTGTCCTCCGGGGTTGATTATCCTTGCCGGAGCGCAGGACTGCCGACCAACCTCCCGCACTAAGGGTTTATGTCATCTATCTGGTGTTTTGTCTTTTAACGATTGTGAGCTTTTATATATTATCCCCCCTAAAATAACGCTTAATGGTTAAAGTTAGCTTCACCAAACATGCGGAAGATATGCTGGTAGAGAGAACATTTACAAAAGAAGGAATTATCTCTGTCATAAGGAATCCTGATTGGCAGGTAGATGATGAGGTTGAAGCTGATGTCTGGCATGCATTTAAAAAGATTGGGAAAAAAGTTTTGAGAATAGTTATTAAAGGAAGAGAAGAACCATATACAGTGATAACAATGTTTTATGATAAAAGGTTGAGGAATCAAAGATGAGAATTAAAATCGATCTGGAAAGTGATGCGCTCTACTTCAGAATCAGCGAGGACCCGATAGAAGAGAGCGAGGAAATAAAGAAGGGGCTTATCGTTGATTACGATGTCAGTGGCAAGGTTGTAGGAATAGAAATACTTAACATAAAAGAAAAATTCAAGATGGAAGATTTGACTGGTCTTAAATTGGAAATGCCTTCAGTTGCAAAGGCAGCAGCGTAAGGCGCAGATAACCGCAGATTTGCTGCATCGTATCTGAAGCATCGGCGCCAATAATTTAATATTAAAAAAGTGATATATCTGTGGCGCTTTTCACCGCAGAGGGCGCAAAGAACGCAAAGCACAGGCGCATTTTAATAAAAGATTGATGCGCCGATGAGCAGCCTCATGTCCCCCGCGACTGCCCGGGCGCCCGCTGGAGCGCAGAACTGTCGCCCAGCCGCCCGCCACTAAGGACGCCGTCCACTTGCAGGCGGATGCGGGCTATGCCGAACCCTCCGGGCGGCGTGCATGGGGCGGCGCATCGATTTGACAGGATAACAGGATTAACAGGATAATTTATTATCAATCCTGCAAATCTCTTAAATCTTGCTAAAATTTATAAATTAAACTGAATTAATTTGCGGCGCTTCAGCAAAAGCCGAAACTGCAATAGAACACGGATTTCACGGATGACACGGATGGAAAAAGGAGCTATCAGTGGTCTTTTTCTTTTCCTTTATCGGTTCAAACTCCTTGGGCTTTCAGTTCTTCAGGTTCAGCATCTTTTGAGCATAATTCTGCAAGCTTTTCTTTCAACCTTTTCTCTCCAGCCTCAGACCACATTTGAATTAAAATATCAATCTTGCGTGAGAATTCTTCTTTCATTTTAATTGCTATCTCTACGTCGAGCAGTCCTAAGCTCACTTTTTTATCTATCTCTATATTATAAGCCGATATCTCTCTGGTTGCATAATATTTGAAAGCTATTTTTTTCTGTAGGTCATATTTATTGCCTATATTCCTTTGTTTCCAGAGGCCATTCTGTCTTTTCTTTTCATGAACTTGCTTCTGATGTTTTGGACAGACCTCTTGATTTCTATTTCTATTTTTCATGATTGTTGGAGTTCATTATTATTATCTATGGATGCGGTCAGTTACCATAGATATTACCGTCTTTATGGATATAAGGAATTTGTCTTTCAGAGTATTACCTGTTCTCCGCGCCTGCCCGGGCGCCCGCTGGAGCGCAGGACTGCCGCCCAGCCTCCCGCACCACGGACGCCGTCCGCTTGCAGGCGGATGCGGGCTTGTTCCGCACCCTCGCGCGTGCTCGGGGCGGCGCACGGATTGGCGCGTATAGAATAATTGATACAAATTTGGTTTCGGCTCATTTACAATAATTGACCGTCAAGAGCAGGAGACGGTTTTTGATGATTGGATATATTTTAAAATCTCTATTGAAAAATCTCCATGGTATTTATATAATATATATTTAGGAATCATTAAATACTAATCTGTATTTTAAATATAATCGAAGGAGCAACTTACTTGGTAGGAAAAATTGAACCGTTAGATGAACTGTTTGAAGGGAAGGGTTCTTGTGGTTTTGAAAAGATTACCCTTGCAATAGGTCTATTAGGTGGTTTATTAGCTTTCTTGCTTAAATTAATCAACTACTTTAATGAGAACATTATTTTATTGAGTGACTCCACGCAGATGAAAGCTTATTTCTTGGTAGGTGCTTTATTATTAGAGGTTTTGATAATTTTATTATTTTTGGTATTAAAAGGGATTTCGGTATCGACAAGAAACAGAAGAGAAAATTTAGAAAAATCTACAGTAGAATTATTTAAGCTTGTTTTTATATTTCCTATTCTATGGTTAGTCACGACAATTTTGTTAGTTTTGTTTAGTTATTTTATTACAGATTTTAATATTAATTTTTATATGTCAATTGGATACATTTTTTTAATCTTTATTATAGACTGTATATTATATGTTAATTTAGTGGGGAACGAAGAATTGAAAAATGCATTAGATAGGATGTCAAAAAATATTATCAAAAATATTGAAATTCTTGGATTTCTAATGATTATCGGAATTTCGATTCTGACACCTTTATTATATTATTTTATTCAAGGTTTTAATTTAAGTTCTTATGTATTCATTGGCGGTTATTTAATCATCATTACAGATGGTCTCTTATTTGTAGAACTATGGGGGAAAGAAGAGTTTAAGGAAGAAATAAAAGAAAAATCAGATAGTTTTATGATGCATATAAGAAAAATTAACCGAATAACATTAACAGTAATAATTCTTCTAATTATTAGCCTAACAATAATGATTCCTGCATTTTTAAAATTATACAATGAGGTGTTTTTTATAGCCCCGTCAGTCTTATTAATGGGTTCTTTCTCGATAGAAGAACCTTTACAATCGACTGACAATGCTGATATTTTAACCTTTATAGTAAAAGAAACGGGTCTTACTTATTCTAAAAATTATATTTCTTTGGACAAATTTAACGCTGAGAATAATAGCCTAACTAATATTGATAATATTATATTACCTATTGAACCCGAATCGAAAAACAAATCAATGTTTGGAAATTTGAGTGACAAGGGGGTATGGTATTTAAATATTAACTCCTCAAGATTAGATTCTGGAAATTATATGCTACATGCTGAAGTTACAAATGATTTATCAATAAATTCTACATTTGGAGTTTTTAGAAAACGCTCTGATAAATTATTTAATATTGCACTGAATAGTAAACGTAACCACAGTTCACCATAACCCCGTACAAAGGTACAAAGCCCATACACATCGTTTTTTACCATATTCACACCCCGAGTTTCAACATCCCGCCTCCCACCCCCCAACTCCCACTCAAGCACCCCGCCCCCCATAGCCGCACAAACGGGTTCTGTCAAGTCTGCGTTTGCTCTGATAGGCTGTCAAAAATCGTTTGCTCGCTTGCTCACTCTATGAGATAATTTCTTGCTCCATCAATTTCTTGATTTGTATATTCGATGTATCTAATGTTTCCAACAAGCCATCTATTTTTAATAAAACTTCTGCAATTCTGTCTTGGGTATTCTTATCTGGAAGAACTATTCTTTGCTTTTCTGCATAATCTTTGTTAAAGGTAGCGTTGTCGCTTTTAGATGTTACTAAATTATAAAATAGCTCTTGGTACTGATATGTGAACCATCGGAGATTTATCTTATCCTTCCATTCCTTTTTAGGTGTTAAAACATAAATATCATCGTTTGTAGTATATCGTCCCCTTTCTAAGTAAACCATATTCCCTGCTTTCCCTTTCCTTACGACTAAAATAGCTGGCTCATGAAAGATTTTTAGCTTCTTTCCATTAGGACACGCCTTTTCAGATATAAGCCCCATTGAATTGTTTTGTACTGTCGCACCTGAAAAAATCGGAATTTTTTCATCTTCCGTATTCGGTTGATTGTTATAGATAAACTCCTCTGTAAGTCCACTATTCCCGCCCTTAAAATATAAAATATCTCCCAATATTGCACTCGCTTCGGTTTGTTTATCTAATATATTTGGAAAATGTAATGAATTGCTTTCCTTTAATTCATAAATTTGTTTTAGCGACATTGAGATATTTTTGTCAAAATCTTTTTTGGTAATTTTAGTTTTAATAATTGGTCTTAAATGAAACTCACTTAGTAGATTATGAAAATTTTCATCAGTTACTTTTTCCATCTCTACGTATCCATATTTCATTCCCCATAACCCCTCTTTTTGTTCCCTATCGTTTATTTTTCTTTCAAAATTGGATTTTTCTCGCTCAAACCGTGCTTTATCAGATAAGTAAATCTTTGCCAACCTGATAGCTCCATCGAATTTTTCTTCTAAATCTGGCAAATCATCATGGTATTTGGTTTTATACCGCTTATCACTATTCGCATAGCCGTCATAATCTAAAATAAAGTGCCAGATAGGTATTTTTTGTATTTCTCCCATTTCATCTTCTTGTTTCTTCTGCATGAACAAAATGTACGTTTTCTCTTTTGTATAGGGTGCAAATGCAAATTTAGTCAAAGATATGATGGTGTAAATATCACATGCTTCTAACAGTTTTTTTCTGAAATTCTCACGGGACGGGGTTTCCAATGCACCATCATTTATTACTATTGCAATCTCTCCACCAGATTTAGTTGCTTCAATCACTTTTTCTATAAAAAGGAGTTCGTATCTTCGTTCATTTGTAAATTTAAAATCTTCTATTTTAGCTTCCCCATCATATTGCCCCATTGGGGGATTGGTCATAATATAATCAAATTCGTTGTCCACCCACCCTTTCTTTTTATTTTCGCCTATTAAAGAATCGTTTTCATAGATATGTACATGCCCATCGCCTACCAAGAACATATTTAATTTGGTTCTTGCCACCGACTTATCATCGTTATCATAACCCCAGAAAATAGTTTCCCTTAAATCAGTCGCAACCGACTTATTCAGTTTTCCATTCTGCGAATAAAGTGTCTCCAAAGCTTTGTATGCCTCTGTTAAAAATCCGCCAGTCCCACACGCTGGGTCACAAATTTTCAATACTCTTGGATTTGTTTCATTTCTAAGCAAAAGCATCGCAACCATTTTCGTTATATGCCTTCTTGTATAGTACTCTCCAAACTCTTTTTTCTTTGTCTGGGAGGCAAATTCTTCATAAATAGCACCGAACAAATCAAAATTAACACCATGAAACGGGTATTCATTTAATTCGTTATATATTTTTTTACAATGTTCGTTTTTAAGCTTTTGAGAAATGGATATAAGGTCTTTAAAATCTTCGTAAATATTGTCTTTGTATTCACTATCTTTACCCCATATTTGCTGAACAGTTTTATCAAATTCGGCTTTAAGGTCTCCCACTTCCTCATCTTTGGCAATTTTTCTCAAGTCATCCCAGAGCTTTATTACCTCGTTTAAAGTTCTCTTATCCTTTTCATTTTCAGATATATATTTTAAAACCACAAAGCTTACCGTAGGGTCTATTCTTTCATCTCCTTTCTTAAGACCTGCCGAGCGGTATATATCGGCTAATACCCTCAGCGTGACCCTGAATTTGTCCTCTGAAAAAGGACGGGTGACTTCACTCGCTCTATGTAGAACATAGGAGTTATGTATAGACACCTGCGATTGTATTTTCTGCAATACCTCTATGGTAACTAATTTTGTAAGAGCCTTCCCATCGAGTAAGATTTCTTCATCGTTGTGAGCATTATAAAATCGAAATTCATCCGTGCAATTTGTGACAATATAGTAATGCAATCCCTGTTTTGTTGCCTTCTCTTTCCCCTGACGCATTGCGTCACGCCAATCCATGTCACCTATTATCGCTTTTTTGTGCTTTGCTTCGATGAGAGCAATTATGTTTTCCTCAAATTTTCTTTCGTTTTGCTTTTTTAATGAAACCCATACGTCTCCCCTGCTTTGACCGCTTTTCTCGGTTGTAACATCTACTTTACAATTATCACGGCTGATTCCCAACGTCTCTAATTGAGGAATTAAATATTGGACAATGTCGTTTGTTTCTTCTTTTTTCATGTCCTCAACCACCAGTAAGTCCTGTTGCCTCCTTTCTGCATGACAACATAACCCTTCCGATGTAAGCTCATAAGGTTATCCTTTGCGGTCTGCCATGCAATTCCCAATTTTTCCGAGACCTGTTTTGTGGTCAAAGGTCTCCGAGCAACGTATAGAAGATTGATTATTCGCTTTTCATTAGGAGCAAACTTGTTATCCACTCTTTTCACTCGTTTCACCCCTTACATACTTAATCTCTATCTCCTCTTGCTGATTTGCTTTAGGAGATGGCAGTACAACCCTGAACCTGACCTTATCCCCTTTCTTGATACCGATAGCATTGGCTATATCGTTAGGAAATCGAACTAACCATTGTTTACCGTCATGGTTGATATTAGCCTCCTTTTCAGCAATATCGGATAGAGGCTCTGTAACTACATCCTCCAATTCATTCGGTAATTTTGAATAATCAAGGTGCTCTGGCTGCTTTCCCTTCTTTCGTACGGCTTTATTAGTCATATACATGATTGTATTGTACGAATGAGTATTTAAAGATAACCCATCGTACGATTTGTAGAAAGCTTTATATGGTATGGCGTCAATCTATCGTACGACAGATTAGTAAGGAGGAAATCACAATGCTCACAGATAATAACAACATGCAAACCATCGGGACAAGGGAGGATAGAGGGAAAGCCATTGCTGAAAAGCAGGGTCAGATAATACGGATAAATGACCAATCATATAAGGTCAAATCGCAATCAAGCGACTTTCTTTATGACGTAAATTCGACTGAGATAGGTTGGAAGTGTAGCTGCCCTGACCACGTAAGTAGAGGCGTTCAATGCAAACACATTTTCGGCGTTGAGTTCAGCTTTAACCTGAGAGAGCAGGTCAAAAAGAGTATTGTAATTAAGCCTGTAACGGTTTCAGATTGCCCATTCTGCCATTCTACAAACCTTAAGAAATTCGGCATAAGGCATAACAAGGATTACGATATTCAGAAATTTTATTGCAAAGATTGCCAGCAACATTTCTCCATTAATATCGGCTTCGAGAAGATGAAGCATAACCCGCAGGCTGTTACAACCGCTATGCAACTTTATTTTAGCGGGGAATCACTAAGGCATACAAAGGAATCACTTAAACTTCTTGGCGTTCATGTATCACATCAGACAGTTCTTAACTGGATAGGCAAATACACTGAACTCATGGAGCAGTATGTGAATAAGCTAAAACCGCAAGTAGGCGATACATGGCGAGCCGATGAGGTATTCGTTAAATTCAGCGGCAATATGAAGTATCTATTCGCTCTCATGGATGACGATACCCGATACTGGATAGCTCAGGAAGTCGCAGATACGAAGTTTAAGCACGATGCAAGAAACCTGTTCCATGATGGCAGAAAGATAGCAGGTAAGAGACCGAATACCCTTATAACAGATGGACTGCCCGCTTACCACGATGCGTTCAATAAGGAATTTTTCACGCTGAAAAACCCGCAATCGAAGCACATTAATGCCATAAAGCTGGATGGCGATATGAATAACAATAAAATGGAGCGAATCAACGGAGAAATCAGGGATAGGGAAAAGGTCATGCGTGGGCTAAAGAGTACCGATACCCCCATCATCGCTGGCTATCAGATATTCCATAACTACATGAGACCGCATGAAGCTTTGAAGGGTAAGACACCAGCGGAAGCCTGTGGCATCAAGGTAGAGGGTGACAATAAGTGGATTACCTTAATTCAGAATGCAAGCCAGCAAACGAAATTTGACAGCACTTCTCAGCAAACGCAGACTTGACAGAACCGCACAAACGTAATCTTTAAAATAACCGAGGTCGTCTAAACACGGGTATCATGAGAAGCGATAACATCAAAAAAGGACTTGAACGCGCCCCGCACAGGTCTTTATTAAAAGCAGTCGGGCTGACCG
>JAQUQX010000005.1:12225-66660 GCA_028715885.1 Candidatus Methanoperedens sp. | reverse complement strand
TCTAACTGACTGGGATTGTACCTACCCTGTTGTTTCCGTTGGAGATGTCTGATTCTTTATTTTGATGTGTTTTTTCGACTTTATTTATTAAAAATTTATTAACATTGGTTTTATATTAAACAAAAAGAGAAAGATTAATATACAGTTCTGCTAGGAGTAGTACACATCGGTTTTTATTTTATCATTTATTAATATAGAAATCGTTTTTTATGTGTTTCCAGACGAAACTAAGGGGTGGGTCTTTCCTTCACTCCACTGGAACTGGGGGACTTCTGACGACAGATAGCAAAACTACAGCCCGAGTCGATTCGAAACGCAACACAAAAAAACAGCAAGCTGCGATAGATTTTGAATATTTATTAAATAAGCAGTTTATTGTATCTCCAATGGAAGCAAGGGGGTCAGAACCATAAGTCTTAATACCCTTCCTTCCATTGCAGTATCTTGGAGGTTGAAGGATTGGATAGTGGAGCTAAAACAATAAACGGTATTTTCGAGGAGATGTTAACAAACGCGAATATATTTGGGAACCGGGAAGTCCTTCGATCTACATATACACCAGACTACCTTCCTCACAGAAGCGAGCAGGTTAAGGAATTAGCGAGCGTGCTGGTTTCAGCTCTCAAGGGTGAAACACCCTCTAACATCCTGATATATGGAAAAACAGGGACAGGCAAAACCGCTGTAGCTAAACATGTTGGTAAGGAACTGGAGCGGACGGGAGAACTGCACGGCGTCCCGTGCGTCGTGGTTTATATAAACTGTGAAGTTGTGGACACACAGTATCGGCTGCTGGCGTCCATTGCCAGGCATTTTGAGAAGGAAATCCCCATGACAGGCTGGCCCACAGACCAGGTATATACTGAACTCAAAAACGCGCTGGACTCGGATAAACGCATTGCGATAATAATACTGGACGAAGTGGACAAGCTTGTAATTAAAGGAGATGACGTGCTGTACAATCTCACGCGGATTAACTCCGATCTGAAAAACACAAAAGTCAGCCTAATTGGCGTCACGAACGACTTGAAATTCACGGAGTTCCTCGATCCGAGAGTGAAAAGCTCGCTCGGGGAGGAGGAGATAATCTTCCCTCCCTACGACGCCAACCAGTTAAGGGATATCCTTCGCCAGAGAGCTGAAATGGCATTCAAGCCCGCGGTTCTTGAGGAAATGGTAATTCCCTTGTGTGCAGCTTATGCAGCCCAGGAGCACGGGGATGCAAGACGAGCGCTTGATCTATTGCGTGTCTCAGGAGAACTTGCAGAACGTGCAAAATCCCCCCGGGTTCAGGAGAAACATGTTAAATATGCCCAGGAGAAAATAGAAACAGACAGGATAGTCGAGGTAGTCAGGACATTACCGAGCCAGTCCAAACTCATTCTATTGAGCGTGGTCCTTCTCGGTCATAACGGCGACAGCAGCTTAACAACAGGCGAAGCATACAATATTTACAAGCAGATGTGCAGGATAATCGGAATTGAAGTCCTTACACAGCGCAGAGTGACGGATTTGATATCCGAGCTTGATATGATGGGTATCCTGAATGCGACCGTGGTAAGCAAGGGAAGGTACGGGAGGACTAAAGAGATATCGCTCAGTGTTCCGCCGGGTAACACCAGGAGGGTGCTATTCGAGGATTACAGGTTAAAACCGCTTGAAGAATACAGACCCCCCAACCAGACAAAGTTATATGCTTAGTATCTTCCTGGGAATTAAGGAAACATAACCCAGCACAGGCACACGATAAAATCGCGCAACGCCTTTTACCCATTCTTTTTTCACGGGCTGGAGGTAGCTTATGCTTCCCTGCTGGTCATATGCGAGGTTCGTTTTGAGGTTGTCTCCTTTTGTGATATAGCCGGCATAAGGGGCGGGAGGTCCGCCTATCCACATGGGTTCCCCCATTTCAACATAATATATGGCACGGTGGATGATGGGCGTGACGCCTTCCCTGCCGTAAGGTCTGTATAAAATCACGTCGCCGTAATCGCCAAAAGACGTATAGCCCGTTTCTTTTCCTTTCAGGTATGTGATTATTTCCGTGCGGTCTATGCTTTCAACAAAGACAATGTCCCCTATTTGAATATGGGGAATCATGCTGCCGCTTTCCACTGCAACCATGGGCGCATAGAGTCCTAAAGCAATATGTGAAACCGAGGCGAAAATCAACACAACCGAAAAGACAAAGAGAAAATCCCGTAAAAGTCCTATCCATATATTTTCACTCTCATTGAATTCGATTATTTTCTCTTTCAGGCTCATAAGCAGGGAGGTAACATCGGAAGAAGTATTAAGTCTTGCCCTTGAAAAGCAAACAGGTTTATAAAGGACTAAGCCGTTATCGGGGCGAAAGGAAGTATGGTAATGGAAATACAGAGACCCCGCGGCACGCGTGATTTTCTGCCCTATGAGATGGCAAGGCGAAGAAATGTTGAGAACAGGCTTCGCAAGGTTGCAAAACATTGGGGATACGGCGAAATCAAGACCCCGACGTTTGAACATATCGAGCTTTTTACGATAAAGTCGGGAGAAGGGATTCTGGGTGAGATTTACAACTTCAAGGACAAAGGAGAGCGCGAGATTGCGCTGCGTCCCGAACTCACGGCGCCTGTGGTGAGGATGTATGTGGAGGAACTCCAGAGGTCGCCAAAGCCCCTTAAATTCTATTATTTTGATAACTGTTTCAGGTATGAACGCCCGCAAAAAGGGCGCTTCCGGGAGTTTTTCCAGTTCGGCGTTGAGATTATCGGAAGCGCAAGACCCGAGTCCGAGGCTGAAGTTATAGCGCTTGCAGTTGAAATGCTAAACAGTGCTGGCGTTAAGGGAGACCTGCATGTGGGGCATCTGGGGATTGTGCGGGCTTTGTTTAAGGATATACAGCCAGAGCACCAGAGCAAAATTATGCGGCTTGTGGATAAGAAGGATGATAAAGGGCTTGAGGAGTTCCTTGATGAAATACGGGCGCCTGATGAGATGCGCGGCAAATTGTTCCGCCTCATCGGGCTTCGGGGCATTAATGCTGTTCATGAGGCGCGCGAGCTTGCAGGGGATATCGAAGCCATCGCGCAGTTCGAGACGCTGCTTAGTTTGCTGGATGTTTACGGGATGGAGTATACAGTAGATTTAGGGATAGCAAGAGGGCTTGATTATTATACGGGCATGGTATTCGAGATATACTGCGAAGGTCTTGGGGCGCAGAACCAGGTGTGCGGCGGCGGCTCCTACCGCCTCGCGCAGTTGTTCGGGGGAGAGGATACGCCATCAACCGGATATGCTATCGGGTTTGACAGGATAATGGAGATATGTGAGGTGGCGCCGCAGGCTTCAAAGCGAATCGTTGTGGTATCGTTTGATGACACGCGAAAAGAGGCAGTCGTTATCGGGAATAAACTCAGGGCGCACGTCCCGACATACGTGGATGTCATGGGGCGCAAGTTCAAAGACCAGATTTCCTATGCAAATACGATTGGCGCAAGTCATGTGGTGATTGTGGGGAAGAACGAGCTTGACGCGGGGAAGGTGGCGCTGAAGGATATGAGGACAGGGGAGCAGGAGCTGGTGACGGTGGAGGAAGTGGCGGAACGGCTGAAACTTGATTAATCCATTCTAACCAATTTTCAGCACATAATTTCTGACATTTGAAATCAAATTACATGACATTTTTAATTACATATATACAATTCTTAAAATTCGACCATCAATAGTATGCAAATTGTTAAGCATTAATCTACTATTTACCTATCTCAACAGGTGAACTCATTGTCCCCGACCGAGATTTCCTTCACTATAATAGCAATAATTCTCCTCATGCTGGCATCGATATTCTTCAGCCTCTCCGAAACCTCGATAATCTCCCAGAACAGGGTTCGTCTCAAAGGCTATCTGGCGAAAGGTCGAAAAAACGCCGCTGTTATAAAAGAAATGCTCGACCTTCCCGAGAATTTCCTCGCAGCCATCCTGATAGGCAACAACATTGTCAACATCACCATCTCGGTACTGATAACAGCAGTAGTAATTGATTATTTCGGTCAGAATGCGATATCCATAGCAACCGTGGTTGCCACCCTGCTCATTATCGCTTTTGCTGAGATAACACCGAAAGCGTATGCTGCAAGGAATCCCGATATAGCCTATAAACTTGCGCCCCTGATGAAATTTCTTATAACGATACTAAAGCCCCCCATCGTTTTCTTTACAGGATTGACGAATATCATACTGCGCCTTTTTGGCGTGAAGACCTCCATAAAGCAACCGATTTTCATGCGCGAGGACTTGGGTTATATGATTGAAATGGGTGAAGAGGAGGGAGTAATTCAGAAACAAGAGAAACACCTTCTCAAATCAGCGCTTGACTTTTCAGGAATAAAAGCGGGGGATATAATGATTCCGTTTGAAAAAGTAACATGCATTGATGCAGGGGCAACGCTCGGTGACGCTGTGGAGCTTGTGCGAAAAAAGAAATATGCAAGAATTCCTGTTGTCAACGAAGGAAAAATACTGGGATTTGTGCATATAAAAGACGCTCTTAATAATCTGGCTGACAGGAAAAAAACAATAAAAGAAATAGCCAGACCCGCGCTCTTTGCAGCTCCTGATGCATCTTTACTTGAACTTGTGGACTTAATAAAAGGCAGCCAGTCAAGCATGTGCTTTGTGACAAGTGAGGAAGGGAAACCCCTTGGTCTTGTAACGCTGGGATTACTGCTTGAAAATATCGTGGGCGAAATCAAACAAATCGAATAGTGTTACGCACGCACAGCCACACCCCTTTTCCCCAGATACTCCTTCGCCTCTCCAATCGTATATTCACCGAAATGGAAAATACTCGCTGCAAGCGCCGCATCCGCTTTTCCTTGGGTGAAAGCCTCGTATATGTGTTCGAGATTCCCCGCCCCTCCTGATGCTATTATGGGAATATCCAGCCTCTCCGAGAGCGTTCTTGTGATAGGCAAATCATATCCGTCCTTCGTGCCGTCCCTGTCCATGCTTGTGAGCAAAATCTCACCCGAGCCCAGCTTTTCCACCTTCTCTGCCCACAGCACAGCGTCCAAACCTGTAGGCGTCCTGCCCCCGTAGATTACAACCTCGTACCATGCTTTTCTTCCGTCCTCAAGCCCGATTATGGTCTTATTCCCCGCATTTAAATGCGGGGTCTTAATATCAAAATTGCGCCGGCAGTCAATGGCAGTGACGATGCACTGCGAACCGAAAATCTCGGAAGACTCGCGAACAAAATCAGGATTCTTAACCGCAGCCGTATTTATGGATACCTTGTCCGCCCCTGCGCGCAGGATTTTCTTTATAGCCTCTGTGCTGCTTATTCCACCCCCAACAGTGAGAGGAATAAAAACCTCGTCTGCCGTTCTCTCTATCACATCTATCATCGTTCGCCTGCGTTCATGCGAGGCAGTGATATCAAGGAACACAAGCTCGTCAGCTCCCTGTTCGTTGTATCTTTTGGCAAGCTCCACAGGGTCGCCCGCTTCTCGCAAGTGGACAAATTCAATTCCCTTGACCACGCAGCCCCCTTCCCTGTCAAGTGTCACATCGAGGCAGGGGATGATTCGTTTGGTAAGCATTGCCCTGTTTTAGTTGTTATGAAATGAAATAGTTTTTGTGCATATACGTTTGTCTGCGTTCATCCGCAGTTAATTTATGGGCCCTTCTTTTTAACCGTTGTTTTCCCCAGCACCCTCTTAATCAAAGGCGCATCCCCGAACACATCCTCTCGCGAGCCTTTTGCGTTAACATAAATGGCGACAAACACTATAGTAAGCCCGATAGACGGATTTTCAGGATTTGCCGCAGTAACGCCCATGCCAACCAGCGCCAGAGCGCCCGCAATCATTCCACGCAGGGCGCCTTTTCTATACGATTCTATCCTGGTGCGGTGGTAGATGCGGATATCCCGCAAGGTCAGGAAAATAATAACCACAAAACCAAATGCTGCGATGGATTCGTATATCATCTAAATCATACTGGCTACTTTTTCGGGTTTTATGCGTTTTAAGTATTCCTTCATCATGGCGGGAAAGGATTTTGCCTCAACGAAACGAAGCCCGAGCTGTTCAGCCCATTTCTGGATACCGACATCACTTGCGACAACAGCGGCGTCAAGCTCCTTTGCAAGCAGCAGCACGTCAATATCAGGCGCGCTGTCCAGAATCCCGTACCGCAGCGCATTCCTGTATTTGTCCCTGAAGCCGTTGATGATTCCCCCAATCACGTTGCGTTCAATCTCAGGTTCAATCTCATGCTTTGATTTGGCTTTGGTAGTGCGGAACAGGCACTCAGTTGCGGACTCCCATATCGCATCCTCTGCCACGTTCATCCCCTTATTTATGCGCCCGCGCATGAAGTCCACATAGTCGTAGAAAATCTTGGAGGGGATTTTCACCTCATACCTGTCAGGTGTTTTTTTGACAAGCCACGTATCTATTTTAGCAAGCGTCTCCTCATTGCAGCCGTTGTTCTTTGCAAAGTCCCTCATTTCGTTATACACCGAGGGATAGGGGATGTAGCAGCTTATCCCGAGATGCAGGCGCGCCTCGGCAGCGATATCGAGTATGCCGCCCATGGCAACGCAGAGCGTTCCCCCCTCAAGTTCCCTTGTCTGCGTGTCTGTCAGGGCGCTGGTATCAAGAACGAATCTCTGGCGAATCATATAAATGATAATTATGTTTATCGAGTTAAGAAACTTTCTGTTGTTTGGAATCGGATTTTAATAGATTTCAATTTCCAGTCCAGTTACCTTTGATATTTCGAGGAAGTCTTTGTCTCTTGAAACGATTTTATCGGCTCCGTTTGTCATGGCGATACCTGATATGAGGACATCGAGAGTATTAACGACCCTCCCCTGGCTCAAAAGTCTTGCCATGATGTCGCTTGACTCTTCTACTGCCTTCAAATCGAGATCCAAAATCTTGATATCAGAGAAGAATCTCCTGTAAAACGCCTCTTCTTTTTTAGCTTTCCTGTGTTTTATTCCCGATAGGATTTCATGATATGTTATTACAGTCGTTGTAGCATCGGAATTCGATACAAAATCAAAAGAGCTGTTTTTTCCTCTAAAGTAATCGATAAGAACACTGGTATCGAGAACAATCATATTCTCTGCCTCGCAGACGCTCTTATTTTCTTGTAATCCTCTTCTATTTCGTTCAGTACCCTGCTGTCCTTCAAAACTCCAAAATACTGGCTTAAATCAGATTTTCTTTTCTTTGCAAGTTTTCCTATAACATCGCTGAAGCTCTCATTCTCTCTTTTCAGGCTTTTGAGGATGTCATATACTTCTTCTCTTATCGATATTGTTTTAGTTGACATAGTACTGTGTATGCATACACAGATATATAAAACAATTTGCCCTTCAAACACCACAAGACTTTTCCAACACCTTTATATTCCAACTCACTAATATAATCCCCATCATGCGCTCATCAAAAATAATCCGGAAAACAAACGAAACCGATATAGAAGTAAAAATCACCCTTGACGGTTCAGGCAATACAGACATCAACACAGGCATAGCGTTCTTTGACCACATGCTCAACTCCTTTGCAAAACACGGCTCCTTCGACCTCGCTGTAAAAGCACAGGGCGACCTGAGCGTGGATGACCACCATACCGTGGAAGATGTGGGCATAACGCTGGGCAGCGCGCTACAGAAGGCGCTGGGTGACAAAAAAGGCATCGAGCGCTTCGGGGAAGCCCGCGTTCCCATGGACGAGGCGCTTGCAGTTGTGGCAGTCGATATCAGCGGACGAAGTTTCCTCGCCTTTAATGCAACCTTTGCAAGCCAGAAAATAGGAGGTTTCAATCCCCAGAATACGCGGCATTTCTTTGAATCGCTGGTCAGCAACGCAGGCATTAATGCGCACCTGTCTGTTACGGGCGAGAACGACCATCATAAAGCCGAGGCGCTCTTCAAAGCCTTCGGGATTGCATTAAAAAGAGCAATCAGGATAAGCGGCACAGGCGTTCCCAGTACCAAGGGCGTTTTATAGGTTTATTAGACTTTAATCGCCGCGCCCCACTTCAAGCATCCTGTCAAGCGAAAGCTTTGCTTTTACCCTTATATTCTCCGGGACTTTTATCTCGTGCTCGTTTCTCTCAAGCGCCCTGACAATGCCTCCCAGCGTGTTCATTTTCATGTTGGGGCAAACTGCGTACCGTGTTGCGGGAATAAAGGTCTTGCCAGGATTTTCTTTACCCAGGCGGTGCAAAAGCCCGACCTCGGTGCCTATAATAAACTCTTTTGAATTCGATTGCCTTGCATAATTTAACATACCTTCGGTGCTCAGGACCTTATCAGCAAGAGCTACCACATCTGGTCTGCATTCGGGATGAACCAGCACCTCTGCACGGGGATGCTCCTCTTTTTCAAGCAGTATATCGCCGGGCAGTATCAGGTGGTGGGTGGGACAGTACCCGTTCCAGGGGATGATTTTCTTTTTCGTGCGGGCTGAAACAAACAGGGCAAGATTCCGGTCAGGCACAAAGATTATTTCCTCTTCGGGCAGCGCGTTCACCACTTTAACAGCGTTTGCGGATGTGCAGCAGATATCGCTTTCCGCCTTTACGGAAGCAGGTGTGTTCACGTAACACACAACCGCAGCATCTGGGTATTTATTCTTTTCAAGCTTCAGGGATTCAGGGGTTATCATCGCAGCCATGGGGCACTGCGCGGAAAGCTCTGGCATGAGCACGGTCTTATCAGGGTTGAGTACTGCGGCGCTCTCAGCCATGAAATCCACGCCGCAAAAAACGATTACGTCTGCGCCGCTTGAAACTGCGCTCTTGCTCAAACCAAAAGAGTCCCCGACGAAATCTGCAATATCCTGTACATCCCCGCGCTGGTAGTTATGGGCGAGGATGATTGCGTTCCTCTCTTTTTTCAGTTGTTTTATCCTGTTAGCTTCATCCATGTTCTGGCTCAAACATTATCCTATTGCTTAAATTGTTTTCTGACTTCAGGGCAATATTAAAGGGGATTGAGATACTTTATGGCTTATATGCGTAAGAACACGCGCCTCATCCTTGCCCTTGATGTTACAGACAAGAACGTTGCAGTCACAATATCAAAAGAGACGGCAGAGCATGTGGATGCCATCAAGATAGGCTACCCGCTTGTTCTGGGCGCGGGACTGGGAATAATTAAAAAGATATGCGAATATGCGCCTGTGATTGCGGATTTTAAGGTGGCTGACATCCCGAATACCAATAAATTGATTTGCAGCCAGGCGTTTGAAGCCGGCGCCAGTGCTGTTATCGTGCATGGCTTTACAGGAAGCGACAGCCTTTTTGAATGCGTTAAAACGGCGCAAGAATATAAAGGCGGGATATTTGTTGTCACGGAAATGAGCCATCCCGGAGCCGTTGAGTTCATGGCGCCAAAGGCTCTGGAGCTTGCCGCCCTTGCAGTTGAATGCAAAGCGCAGGGCGTGGTGGCGCCGGCGACTCGCCCTGACAGGGTGAAACAAATCCGAAAGATTGTCGGCAACCTGACCATAATCTCGCCGGGCGTGGGCGCGCAGGGAGGAAGTGCGGCGGATGCGATAAGGGCGGGCGCGGATTATGTTATTGTTGGGCGTAGTATTTACAATTCAAAGACGCCGGGGAGAGAAGCTGAAAAAATAGCGAAAGATATTGAAAAATGCCGATGATGAGACAAAACAAGGCTGAAAACGTGATGAGCCCTATGAGTACTGAGGCAAAGTTCCGCAACCGAAACACATAATACCCATCCATAATATATTCAAAATCCAATCATGCCCTCTGAAAAATGCACCTTCCGCTCAGGAGAAAAATGCACGGCAGCAAACCTTGAGCCCTGCGACTTTGAGGGAGACAACGTCAAGGAATGCCTCCGCTACCGCCTCTATTTCATAAGACCGCAGGTTATGCAGTTACGTTAGTTTTAACCAGGGACGCTATTTTCTGCCCCAGCGCATAGCACTTTGCCATATCAGCCTCGTCAGGTCTGAAATTGACCTCCAGCGAATCAACAGGCTCATATCCCGACGAGCTTAATTTTTCATTGACTCCCTTAACGCCTCCCCCTGCCCACCCGTAAGAGCCAAAGGTAGCCCAGAGCTTGTTCTTTGGCTTCAAGCCCAGAAGATATGTCAGGAATCCGCCTACGGTGGGGAACATGCTGTTATTCAGCGTGGGCGTGCCTATGAGAATCGCCCTGGCTTCAAGCACTTCTTTTACTATCTCGCTCCATTCGGTTTTACGCAGGTGAAATAACGATACTTCAACGCCGGAATCCACGATTCCCCGAACGATTTCTCCTGCCATTATCTCGGTGCTGTTCCACATGGTGTCGTAGATGACAAGCACTTTCTGCTTTGATGTGCCCCCTGACCAGGCTAGATACGCGCCGATTATTTTTTCCGGGTTTTTCCATATCATCCCGTGCGAGGGCGCTATCATCTTCATTTCGATGCCCAGCGTCTTTAGTTCCTCTATTTTCTTAAAAATAATCCCGCCAAAAGGCATCAGGATATTGGCATAATACTTTGCAGCCTCGTCCATGATGGTGTCGCATTCGTATCTTTGATGAACTTTGAGATCCCCTTCCTTTTTGGACATGCTCATCAAACCGATAAGGCTGCACACATCCTCATCAAACCGGAACGATGAGGCAAGATGTTGCCCGAATGCATCGTTTGAGAGGAGTATTTGATCCTCCTTCAGATACGTAAACATGCTGTCTGGCCAGTGGAGCATGGGCGCGGTAATAAAGAACAGCGTCTTTTTGCCAAGGCTTAGTTCATCCCCGGTCTTAACAGTCCTGAAATTCCAGTCGCCCCTGTAGTATCTGAACAATCCTTCCTTTCCTTTTTCAGTGCAGATAACCCTGGCATTTGTTGCGATTTTCAGAATCTCGGGCAGCGAGCCTGAATGGTCGGCTTCAACATGGTTTGAAACAATATAATCAATTATCGACGGGTCTATTATCTCCTTTATCCTGTCTATCATCTCGCCAGCAAAAGTGTGTTTTACGGTATCCACAAGCGCAATTTTTTCATCTATGATAAGGTATGCGTTGTATGTCCCTCCCCGCGGGGTTGTATAACCGTGAAAATCGCGCAGGTTCCAGTCCACCACGCCCACCCAGTAAACCCCGTCAGTTAGTTGTATTTTTGTCATATGCATTTCCCACAATAGTTATTTATCTTAAAGGGATAATAGCTTTCGGTAGGTGCGTGAGTATGACTTTCACCTTATGGGCTTTATTAAAACGAGGTAAAATATGATAAAATATCGGTGTACTGTCTGCGGTTATATCTACGACCCCGAAGTGGGAGACGCTCCCAGGATAAAACCGGGAACAGCGTTTGAAGCGCTCCCCGACGACTGGGTATGCCCCCAGTGCGGCGTGGGCAAGGACATGTTTGAAAAAATGTGAAGCCAAATAGCGCATCGGTAGATTTATTTAATTAAGAATTGTGTAGGCAGGCAATTGGGAAAATACCTATATAGTATCAACGCCAATTATCGTTCGTAAAGCCACGAATAAATGAGGACACCATGAAACAGGAACGCTGGGGAAACATCGGCTCAAAGTTCGCGCACCTTACCAGTGTGCACCCCTGTTATAATGAAAAAGCGCACTTCACTACAGCGAGAATTCACTTACCTGTGGCGCCGCGCTGTAATATCCAATGCAACTATTGCATAAGAAAACTGGATAAATGCGAGCACAGACCCGGCGTGTCTGGTGTTATCCTGAATCCGCAGGAGGCTCTTGTCAGGGTTAACAAATACGTGAAGGAGATGCCCAACCTGCGCGTGGTGGGAATCGCAGGACCAGGCGAATCGCTGGCAAACGAGGAAACTTTTGAGACCCTTAAGTTAGTCCATGAAAAATATCCCCAATTAATAAAATGCGTGGCAAGTAACGGTCTTCTGCTTGCTGAAAAAGTTGATAGTCTCATTGAGGTGGGAGTAACAAGCGTCACGGTAACCATAAACGCAATCAACCCCGAAGTTGGCGCAAAGATTTACTCCTTCGTGCGCTACCATGACAAGACGTATAAAGGCGTTGAAGGGGCAAAGTTGCTGATTGAGAACCAGTTCCTCGGAGTTAAGAAAGCAAGCGAAGCAGGGCTGAACGTAAAGGTAAACACAGTGCTCATACCTGAAATCAACTTCGAGCAGATAAAGGAAATAGCAAAGCGCTCGGCAGAGAACGGCGCTATGCTGATGAACATAATCCCATTGATACCGCTTCACAAGTTAGATAAAGAAAGAGCCCCGGATTGCGATGAACTCACCATGGCAAGAACGATTGCTGAAGAGTTCCTGCCCCAGTTCAGGCTGTGTCGGCAGTGCAGGGCTGATGCGATAGGTGTGCCGGGATTCGAACCGTGCGGCTCGCCTGTGCAGCAGCGTGCGACGGGTGAATACTACCACGCATGAGGGCTATAACGCCTCATCCATGCTGCCACTCCTGAACCCCATAAGGTCAAGTGTAACATAGGAAAACCCAAGCCTCTTTAATTCAACAGCAACCTCCTCGCGCATCTCCATAAATCGCGCCATCTCATCGGGCACAATCTCTATGCGCGCGATGCCTGCATGGTCGCGCACCCGCACCACTTCAAACCCTTTTTTCCTGAGAAAATCTTCTGCATAACCCACGCGCTTTAATCCCTCTGTGGTTATCGCCTGCCCGTATGGGAAACGCGAGGAAAGACATGCCATGGAGGGTTTATCCGATACCGAAAGACCCAGCCGGCGCGCCATTTCCCGTATCTCCTCCTTTGTGACTTTGAAATCCACAAAGGGATTATTAACGCCTTCTTCCACGACAGCCCGGTGACCCGGTCTATGCGCTTTCATCTCCGAAACATTTGTCCCCTCAACAATGCTTTTCAAGCCATACTGCGCTGCAAGTTTTTTTAATTCGCGGAACAGCCCCTTCTTGCAGTAATAACACCTGTCCACGGGGTTTTTTGCAAATTCCGGTTCATTGAGTTCATCATAGGAAATAACAACGTGCCTGATTCCTATCTCTTTTGCAACCTCTTTCGCGCACTCAAGCTCGCCGGGCGCAAGCGTCTGTGAATCCGCAGTCACTGCAACCGCATTGTTCCCAAGCGCCCTGTATGCCAGCGCCGAAAGCACAGAGCTGTCCACGCCGCCTGAGAAAGCAACGAAAACGCTGCCCTTTTCCGCCAGCGCCTTTAGAATTGACTGCATCTTATGTTCGGTTGGCATGATGGATATAAAATAATCCGCAAAGATGTAAGGGTTTCTGTTAGAGTGCAGAACAGCTTGATAACAGTTTCCAGTAGAAACAGAGGTAAGGGCACCAGCGCTGTCATTACAGGAGGTTTAAAATATAAATATCCAGACCACAATTGAGAATTAAATCGGGTGATGACGAACGAATTTTTTAATAATGCCCCCTCATCATCATGAATGCAGTATTTAATTTTTCCAGAAGAAATAAAGGGGTTAAATAATAATAAAATTATTCACGAAACTATTATTTCAGCAATATCGAAAATGTATATTGGTGTTCTTCCTCTTCGGTCAGGATTTCCTCAAACAGCAGTCGTGTGGTTGAATCTCCTTTCTCAGAGGCAAGAGCGATGATTTTCCCGTACATCTCGATGGCATCGTTTTCCGCCCCAAGGTCAATCTCAATCATCTCTTTCAGGGAACCGCCTACTTTTATGGGCGTGGGTTTGGTTGTGGGAACCCCGCCGAGATAAAAAAGCCGCTCGGCAATTTTCTCGGCATGCTTCATCTCCGCAATGGCAATGTCTTCAAAGATATCCTTTATTTCAGGGCTTTTCATACCCATTGCCATAACATGCTGCCACATATACTGTACGCTGACCCCGATTTCCCTTGCAATCGCTTTATTTAGTAATTCCAGCAATTCATCCGCCATAATTATCAACAATTCTCTGCTCTGTTCTTATTTAAGGATTGGCATACTTACTGTATCTCCAGCCCGTCAACAAAGATGCCCTTTTCCACAATCTCTCCCACAATCTTCCCGCCCATCATCTTAGAAGCATCATGAGCCTCGCTTCCGGGAAGCACGACAGCAAAACCCATGCCCATATTAAAGGTCTTGTACATCTCAACGTCCTCGACTTCACCCTCCTCCTGCAGGAACCTGAATATCGGCTGCGGCGGAAGCGGGTCACTTATGTCAAACCCGTATTTAGTGATGCGGTGAAGTTTCATTAGCCCGCTGCCTGTTATGTGCGCCAGCCCGTGAATATCGAACTTGTCGGCAGCATCCAGTATTTCCATGTAGATCTTTGTAGGAATTAGCAGCTCATCCCCTATAGTTGTCTTTTTATTATAGGGGAATAAATCATGATAGGAATAGCCAGATTCATTAATGATTCTGCGAACGAGGGAATATCCGTTGCTGTGAACACCGTTTGAGGGAAGACCGACTATGGCATCCCCGATTTCAATACGCTCGCCAGTGATAATCCTGTCCTTTTTCACCATCCCGAGGCACGTGCCCGCAAGGTCAAAGCCGTTAATGATGTCCGGCAGCGTTGCAGTCTCGCCTCCCACTATGGTCATCCTTGAAATTTCCGCTCCTTTTGCCAGCCCCTCCCCGAGCTGCCTCATTATTTCGTCATTGGGTTCATGTATGGCGATATAATCAACGAATGCAAGAGGCTCGATGCCCATTGCAAGAAGGTCGTTCACGTTCATGGCGATGCAATCAATCCCTACCGTGTTCCATTTTTTCATCTCGTTTGCAATTAAGACCTTCGAGCCAACGCCGTCCGTGGTAAGCGCAAGGGCGTATTCGCCAAAATCAATAAGTCCTGCATAATGACCCACATCAGTCAGGGGAGCGCCCAGCCCTTTGCGTTTATAGGTAAGCTGCTTTGCAAGGGCAGCTATCGCCCTGTTCTCCTTCTCGATATCGACGCCTGCTTTTGCATAGGTTAAAGCCATGCACACTCCAATAAAAGTGATTGCATAAAGATTTTATGATTTCAAAAAGCATGAAACGTTATAAAAAACCGATTTTTACAGGTAACCAAGCGTATCTTCAATTCTGCTGATTTCAGGACCCGTTGTCTCCTCGCCTGTCACGTAGCCTCTGCTGTTGGCAAGAAGTCCGGAACCTACAAGCGGGGAACCAAAATTAACAGTCCCGATGTCCACGGGCAGATTGAAGAGCTCCTCTATTGCGCCAATCTCGGTTGAACTGGATTTCGGGTGCACCAGCACGCCTTTGTTCGTTGCAATGCCTGCCATCCCCACAGTCTTTAAGCCCCCCAAAGTACCGCGTTTTACATCCACTCCAAGAGTTTTTTTAATTATACCGACGGATTTCTCACTGAGGTCAGGATGCACCAGAGCTGCTGTATCGTTGGCAAGTATGAGATTTCCTGCAGTGTTCAATTCTCCTGCCAGTTTTGCGGCTTTGGTATGTTTTCTGATTTGCCGCATCTCTTTATCAAGGACAAAACCAGCTACTAATACGCCGCGGCTATTTCCCCGCAGCAGTGAGCCGATGATGGAACTTCCACCCACGGAGGAACGGAGGGCGATTACGCCAAGGGATTTTTCCAATTCCGCCATGGTTTCGGCTGAAGTATCATACGGAACAAAAACCAGCTCTTCAGTACACGTTGCAAATACACCGAGTACTGGGCTTCCTGAAATATTCAGCTTGCGCTTCAAACCCCTGTTCCCCAAAAAAATTTATTCCTGGGCTAATTCAGCTTCCACGCCGCCAGCCTCGAATTTGACAGCCCTTACCCTTACTTTCAATGGCGGCTTCATGGAGCCTCTTTCCCAGAGTTTCTCATTAATGGTCTTGTCTATCTTGACTTCTTTCAGGTCTGTTTTCAGGTGTTTTCCAAGATAGGCTCTTACCTTTCGTGCTGCGCTTTCTGCCCTCTTCCATCTGGGTACTTTCCTTGCATCTCTAAGGGGAATGGTATAAATTCTTTCAATGTCTGCCATATTAAATCACTTTAAACCTTGAGCGTGCTGCGTCTCCAGTGGCGTCTCTGGGGATGGGTCATTACATTTCTTTTTGTCTTTACAATAACCCATGAGGGGACGCGCTGGTTCTGGTTTTGCGCCTTTGCCAATCGTTTCTTCTTACCTTTGGTCTTTATAGTCATAAAAAACTCACCGAATAATCTTGAACGGGATTATCCATAAGGTATTGAGCTATTGATAAAGCTTTTGGAGGCTAATTTCGAAAAGTATTTATACATCCAGTATAAATATCATACTGATGTGTGATATTTGGGATTCGATATGAAATTTATAAACGAGGGGATATTTTATATTGAATGACAAAGTTTATATAGGGCAGACGTTACAGAGGGATAAGAGCATTATATTATTATATTCTATTTATAATACTATAATGAAAGGAGGCACCAAATATAATGCCCATAAAAAGAGATATACTTGGTAAAGATTTAGAAGTAGCTTTGCAAATACACGACAGCTCAAAAAACGGAGAAGAAATATATTTTTCCAAGTTGGTTCAAATTCTTGATGGTAGGATTAGCAGAAATAGAATCAGTCAAGCATTGGATAGACTATTCGACGACGGTATTTTAACTGCTGAATTCAAAAAGATAAATAAAAAATGGGCTAGAGTTTACCATGTTTCAGGAGAAGCAGAAGGTTTACTTGAAGACATTTATAATCAAGTGCTTAAAAGTTAATTTTTAATATATTTATTTCCCTCTGTATAGCTCTTGTGGGAATGGAAAAGATATATTTTTTTCAATGATGTTTGCCCTCTTTTTCTCCCTCAACTTCATTTCAAAGTATTTCATAAATTCATTTATAAAATCGCTTGTGAGATTATTTATTACGCAGTTTATACAAACCAGGTTATTAATTTCTTCGTTGACTCCGAGTATATTTAATTTATATAATAAACAAAAATCCTTTGTTTTTCGTTTATTACAAAAATCTTGATCAAACTCTCGAGGTATTAGGGCTGGAGAAAGATTAATATCAGTTGTACCAATAGTATCAGTTGGTTGATTTAATTTTATGAAAAACCTAACTTTTACCATATCCATTTTAATATTATCGAAAATAGAATTCTTCATTTTATCATATATCCATGGACATTCCAATGATATTTTATACTCGTTTTCTTTTTCAACAATTCGTTCAACTTCATAAATATAATTTCTGTTATCCTCAAATATATCTATGAAATCTTCCTTCTTAATTAAGGTATCAATCTTTAATTTAATCAGTGCATGATCATTTTCCAGTGATCTATTCACATGATCTAAATATCCAATCATATATTCAGCATAAAATTTTTTATATTCTTCCTCGTCTTTTATTTCATATTGGAGAAATACAACATCAGGATACTCTCTTTTCAATGATTCCAATGAATCTTTTTGAGCCACAACTGTTAAAAATAGAATTTTTTCATAACCAATCTTTTTTATTAAATCAATAATATTACGTGCGCTATTACTATGATGAATTGAATCATCAAAAATCAATATTTTACGATCTTTAATTTTTTGCATGTTATATATTACAGCAGGATCTGTAAATGGAACTAATTTTTCGAGCGGCGGAAATTGTTCAATTAAGTCATCAAAAATCGCTTTGCCTTTTCTTTTCATCTTAATAACTAAATCATATTCGAGAAATTGTTGCAAATTATCAGAAATAAAATTCTTGAATTCTTTTTCTATTTGTAAAGCCTTCTCTTTATTTATGTAATTTATTTCACCCAATTTCTGGAAATTTATTTTATCGTTAACTGAATCTTCCAATTTATAAAATAGCTCAAATTCCGGGAATAGGAATTTTACAGGATGATCCAGTACACCTGTTCTGATATTATCAGCAGATTCAAGTTCCATTAAAGTATCTTTAAAATTGTTAAATGAAATTTTTTTCTCCATAGAAAAAGAATATATAAGATATTGGAAAAAAAAAGCTAAAGGAACCAATATCAGTACATATATAACATATTTAATATTGTATTGGCTAGCAAATGTATTCAATAGATATAATGCAGCAATGGAGCAGAGCAAAAGCATTGTGTAAAGTACAACTCTAAGAACCATCGTCTTTATGAATGCATTTTTTCTTAATTTTATTTTAATATCTGTCATATTATCTATTTATATTTTTAATTGCTCGTATTAAACTTTTATAAACATATACTAAAAATAGAGCCAAAATAGTACCCTGCGAAGCTGTTTCCAACAACAATATCGAATAATTTTCCTCAGAAAAAAGATGTTTAACAACGAAGTCGATTAAGTAAAACACGAAACTGACGCAAATTATTACAATTGCCGAAGTAAATAAATGTAAAATTATTTCTTTTATATCTTCCCATGCATGTAATAGGAACTGTTTCATTTAAACTCCCTATTTATCAAATTAGATAGATACAATTACTGCTATATCATGCGATAATCTATTTATACCCTTCCGCCCTCTAAAATCCTCTTGCAGGTGGAAAAATTCATGGCAAGAACATCAAAGCTCTCAGGTTTCTATAAACTGAGCCCAAAAGACAGGCTCAAAGCAGTATCCGAATTCTCAGGTCTCACGGAAGAAGAGGCTTCATGCATCAGCGCCACGGGCGCGCTCTCGCTTGACGCGGCAGACCGCATGGTAGAAAACGTCATCGGAGTCATGGAAGTGCCCATGGGCGTGGCGGTCAATTTCCTGATTAACGGCAGGGATTATCTCATCCCCATGGCAATCGAAGAGCCCTCGGTCATAGCCGCAGCCAGCAATGCCGCAAAGATGGTGCGCGAAGGCGGCGGTTTCACAACAAGCAGCACGGGTCCTGTTATGATAGGGCAGATACAGGCTGTGGGAATCGCAGACCCCAACGGCGCAAAGATGAACATCCTTGAGAAAAGAGATGAAATACTCAGGCGCGCAAACGAAGTTGACCCGATACTTGTCAAGTTCGGCGGAGGCGCAAAGGATGTGGAGGCAAGAGTTATCGACACCCCGGGCGGGAAAATGGTCATCACCCATCTTATCGTTGACTGCAGGGATGCCATGGGAGCAAATGCTGTGAATACCATGGCTGAAACCGTGGCGCCCTATATCGAAGAATTGACAGGCGGCAGGGTGTACCTGAGAATAATCTCGAATTTTGCGGATAAGCGCATCATGAGAGCCAGGGCAGTGTTCAAAAAAGAAGCCATCGGAGGCGAAGAGGCAGTGGACGGCATCCTGGCAGCTTACCACTTTGCAGCAGGAGACCCGTACCGCGCTGCAACGCATAACAAAGGCATAATGAACGGCGTGTCAGCGGCGGTGCTTGCTACTGGCAACGACACAAGAGCCATCGAAGCGGGAGCGCACGTCTATGCGGCTCGAAGCGGGACATACCGCCCCTTATCAATATACGAGAAAAATGCGAATGGCGACCTCGTTGCTACAATAGAGATGCCCATGGCTGTGGGTCTTTTGGGCGGCGCCACGAAAACAAACCCCATCGCACGTGCGGCTGTTAAAATCCTGGGTGTTAAAACAGCGACAGAGTTGGGAGAGGTATTTGCAGCGCTGGGACTTGCGCAGAATTTCGCGGCGCTTCGTGCGCTTGCAACAGAGGGCATACAGAGGGGGCACATGGGGCTTCACTCAAGGAATGTTGCGATACAGGCGGGCGCGACAGGAGAGCTGGTGGATAAGATAGCAGAGATAATGGTCAGGGAAAGGAAGGTAAGGGCAGACAGGGCGAAGGAACTTCTGGATGAGTTTGATAAAATCAAAAAAGTTCAAAAACCATGAAACGTCTCATTTACTATCAGGTTGAGATTTTTGACATTATCTAACCACATGCTTTTTAGGAAGTGTTTTTCGCAACAGACGCTGCGATTTCCGGGTCAATTATGTTGATGGTTTCACCAGCTTCCAGACCCGTCAACTTCTGGTACAAACCGGGTCCGACCCGATCAGATAAACCTTTCTGGAACTCTTTTACCAGGTCGTTCATCTTATCAGCAAGCTGTTTTCCCTGAATACCGGTTTTCAGAAGTGCGTCCCGTTCTTTCAGCAGATCCCTTTGAAGATCATCGAAAATACCGATATCAATTCCCGGAGCTATGTGCCGGACCAATGTCGCAAACTCCTGAACTGTTACATCGTGAGGGTGTTCGGGAGGCATTCCAGTCAACATCACATTATGGCATTTTTGGATCTTTTTGAATAGCTCACTCCCCTCACCAAGGTTCATCTTCGGCGTTGCCGACTTTGCAATATTGCTGTCCTTGTACCTCTGGTAACATGGATTATAGACAGCCAGAAGCCATGACCCAAAGAAAATGCCTTCTGTAATTTTTCCAAATGGGAATGCAGTACCATATATGCCATATGCTGCGACGGAAAATATGTATCCCCTTACACGCAGGTCAAGAACCTGGCGGGAGGAGTACATGAATAAATTGGCAGTTTGATGGCAAACGCCATTGACACCGTATGCGCCGATTCCCGCAGTATCATCGTGACCGAAAGCGGGTTTCCTGTAACAATTGGCGACCTCGTATATCCCTTCTCCTGCACATATCATCCTTTGGTCAGGCCCGTCATGCCCTCCCCAGCAATTGAAATATTGTCCGTTTTGTGGACAGTACACATATGTATGGTCTGCAACATCACTAATTTTGGTTGCCCAAGCTTCAAGTCTGGTCATTGTTTGAATCCTCCTAGTTACGAAATCCAATCCCCATCGGGAAAATAATGATTTACGATATAGGTGTTTGCACTCTAATATTATTTATTAGTAATCAGTTATAACCTTAGGCGAATCAAATAATGTTATACCATTAAACTAAAAATATCCATATTATTTATAAGAAGCAATTATAGTCATAGAGACCATACGGTTGCATTATTTATGGCAATAGTGGCACTTGCAATTAACTTATTTATACAGGCAATAATTATTATTAATCATTAGCGATTAATTATATAACAAAAAGGTATAATAGTATTATTAGAATGAGGGATACTATTTGAGACTTGAAAATAAACCGTTAAGGGACGTAATGACAAGGGGCGTAGTGACAGTGCCGATGGACGCTACGGTCAAACAGATTGTTACCATGCTGAGCAAGCAGGGGCTTTCCGCGGTGGCTGTAATCAGCCATGAAGGCGGAGCCATGGGTGTCATCTCGGACATGGACATACTGAAAGTGATAGGTAAAGATGACTGGGAGAACCTGCCGGCTGAATCTATAATGACTTCACACATGGAAACCGTCAAACCCACATCAACCCTTGGCGAGGCAGCAAAGATAATGAGAGAAAAGCACATTCACAGGCTGCTTATTTTCTCAGAGCGCGGCGTTGGAGCATCGCAGAGACCTATCGGGATACTGAGCGCGAGCGACATCGTAAGGGAAGCGGCGAGAGAGGAGTGAAATTATAGAGGAACAGTTTCAATCCTCGTTTTCTCACCAGGAACAAGCCCGCAGCAAGCGCCATAATAATTTATCTCATATCCGTTTTCTTTTGCAAAACCAATCGTTCGCATAGTCGGCGCCGCAATTCCGCTTACTCCGCTTCTGAGCGCGATTTTTTCTATTTCATCCCGGTCTTTCCCGGTTGAATGGG
Source organism: Candidatus Methanoperedens sp. (assembly GCA_028715885.1). Taxonomy (GTDB): domain Archaea; phylum Halobacteriota; class Methanosarcinia; order Methanosarcinales; family Methanoperedenaceae; genus Methanoperedens. The sequence goes on along the minus strand of JAQUQX010000005.1, from coordinate 45,060 downwards.
CGCATCCCAGCACAATAGAGGCATTCGGGAACATTGTTACCGCTTTCTTTATGACATTTTCAAAATCGCAGGGAACTGGCTTGATGTGCGCCATGGGCGTCCCCGCAACAGGCATCAGTCCTGTTATTATTATAGTAAGAGGGTTAATCGCGCGTATCATTTCAAGGGCGTGAAATTCGCCGCCCAATTTACCGAAATGAATACCCACACACACATGAGGGAATATCATTAACCCCGAATTCTTAATGGCAAGAAGGCTGTCCGTGTATTCTTTTTCCGAAACCTCAAGCCCGTAAACTTCCCTGGCTGTGGTCATATCCCCGATTACGTCAAAACCAATGCCGTCAAGCCCGGAATCTTTCAGCAGGGCAGCCTCGTCGCTTGAGATAAAACCAGTATGCGCGATTATGATTAGCCCGGTTGTTTCCTTGAGCTTTTTTATTGCAGGAATTAAACTGTTTATTTGCACGCGCCCGCGCTTATCGCAGCCGCCTGTAATTAGTATGCCTTTTGCTCCATGTTTGTAAAGCGACAGCGCCTTCTTTTCAAGCTCATCGCAGGTTGTTGCGGGAATGAGGGCTTCAAGCAATTTTCCTTCACAGTGCTTGCACATGAGGGAGCAGGAGCTTCCTGTAATCGAGAGCGAAGGGAAAAGAGTGGAGGTGATGAAGAAGTTGATTTTTTTAGTGAGGCGATAATGAGCGTGGTTTTTTGTATTTATTTTTCCAAGAGGTCTTTTTTCAGACATATCTATCTTATATGAAGAGCATCACAACAATTTTTCAATATTAATTATCTAATTTTCCCTGTGTTGAATGTATTTTTTCCCAAAAGGTTGCTACTTTTTTGTTCCCTTTATGAATTTCATTATACCAACTCAACAGAGTCTTAAAAGTCATAACACAGAAATTTCTTTTAATAGAAAAATCTTCTTCATTCTTTCCTAGCCAGTTATCAACTTTTGAGGTAAAATGTACGCCTGCAGTATTATTGTATATCATAACCCCTTTGTGAGGGCTTGGATGATCATATTTTGGTAATATTAAACCATCTGTGGCTAATGCGATAGCATCTATTTCTCCACCTAAACCATACTTTCTAGCTTTTTCTTCGCCTGATAGTTCAAAAACCCAATCATCTAACTGTCTTAAATCCGACCTTGTTGGTGAAATATCTTTTCCGGATTTAATTTCAAGCACAATTGGCTTTGTTGGTTCTAAATTTTTTTGGGGATAAATAATAGCATCATAAAGTCCTTCTTTTCCTTTGGTTACAGAAAAGCCCAAACTTTCAAAAATATTTCTAATTCTAATTTCTAATGCAATTCCACCTAAATACCTATCGTCTTTATAAGAAATTTTTCCATATTTAACAAGGTATTCTAATTCATCATCAAACCATGATTTTAACTCTTCTACTGTAAAATTATTACTTTCGATTACTTGTCTAATCGCAGTTGATAGGAGTTCTTTAGTATTCATTTTTAAGGATAAAATTTAAGTTGTTTGATTTCTTTTACACATTTTGTTTATATATGCAATACATATTATATCCATCTCTTCTATTGGGAGGAAACTTAAATAATACCTGCTTCTTAATAAGTCTTGCATGCTCAAAGAAGAAATCTGGATAGAGAAATACCGCCCCAAAAAACTCGATGATGTTGTGGGGCAGGTCGAGGTCATAAAGCGCCTCAAATCCTATGTTCATTCAAGAAACCTGCCGCACCTTCTTTTCTCAGGACCTCCGGGCGTGGGGAAAACCGCCTCAGCAATATGCATAGCCCGCGAGCTTTTCGGTGAAACGTGGACTAATAATTTCACGGAGTTGAATGCCAGCGACGAGCGTGGAATCGACGTTGTCAGGAACAAGATTAAGAACTTTGCCAGGACATCCCCGCTTGGAGAGGCGGAGTTCAAGATAATATTCCTTGACGAAGCCGACGCTCTTACATCGGATGCCCAATCTGCGCTTCGGAGGACGATGGAAAAATACACAGCAACATGCCGTTTTATCCTCTCATGCAATTATTCTTCAAAAATAATCGAACCTATCCAGTCACGGTGCGCGGTTTACAGGTTCAAACCAATCTCTACAGCGGCAGTGGAAGAAAGAATAAAGCACATCGCAAAAGTTGAAGGTGTAAACCTTACTGATGACGGGATGGAGGCTGTAAAATACGTTGCTACAGGCGATATGAGGCGCGCCATCAATGCCCTCCAGGCGGCGGCTATGCTTGATAAGACCGTTAACATGGATGCAATCTACAAGACAACAGCCACTGCAAAACCCGAAGAAGTTGTGGAACTGGTTAAACTCGCACTTGATGGCAATTTCATGAAAGCACGGGCGAAACTGGACAATCTTTTGATAGAGCAGGGGCTTTCAGGCGAGGATATTATAGGGCAGATATACCGTGCCATGCTGGACATGACCATTCCTGACAGGCTGAAAGTTGATCTTATTGACCGCATAGGAGAAATCGATTTCAGGATGGCGGAGGGGGCAAATGAGCGGATTCAGCTTGAGGCTCTGATTGCCCATTTTATACTCTGCGGTGCGAATAAGAAATGACGCCTGAAGCCTTCCTCCTTTCTTTTCTAAATTTTAAGGTTATGAAGGCTGGCTGCGATGTTTCAGGTATTCGATCACTGGTGGCAGTAACGAGATAATGATAATGGCGAAGATAAACATGGTAAAGTTCTCTTTGACAAATGGGATATTACCAAAAAAATACCCCCCCAGAATAAATGTAGAGACCCAGGCAATCCCCCCCATGATGTTATAAGTAGCAAAACCCCAGTAGCTCATTCTTCCAACACCTGCTAAAAAAGGAGCGTATGTCCGGATTATTGGAACAAATCTGGCTATGATTATGGTTTTTCCCCCATATTTTTCATAGAACCTGTGCGTTCGTTCCATGTATTCCCTTTTCACAAAAAAAATACTTTTATTGTTGAATCTTATTCCAAGATACTTCCCGATCCAGTAATTCACTGAGTCTCCTGCCACAGCAGCGATACCCAGAAGTCCTAATAACCACCAGACCTCAAGAGTACCGGCGGCAGCAAATGCGCCCACGACAAAAAGAAGCGAATCACCAGGAAAAAACGGCGTCACCACAAGACCTGTTTCACAAAAAATTATTAAGAAAAGGATAAGATATGTCCAGGCTCCGTAATTTTGGATAACAAGTTTCAGATTATCGTCAAGATGAAGTAAAATTTGAATGAAATTAGTAAGCATTTCCATAATACGCCAGAGACACGAATTAGTAAGATGTATGGGTAACATATTAATTTTTGCGTATTCTGTGTTTTTGGTTTCAAATTCAAGAATGCACTTCTTGCAATATTTGCCGGTGTAATAATAGCCGGAACAATAATGACTCTCTTAACAATCGGGATAAAAATATTTAATGGAATATAGTTTTCTCAAAACATTTATCCATTTATAACGCAATATACAGCATGATAATTCAGAGAGTATATGGCATCTAATTGAGAGAGGTTATTCATTCATGGGCAAAAGAACACGTATTATTAATGAACCATCGGATATCGTTCCGCTTCTGCGCGCCTTTGGCTCGGACACCCACAAGAAAGTTTTTGACTGCCTGCAAAATGGCTGGAAAACTGAAGAGGAGATAGAGAAAACGGTGGGGTTTGAACCGCGTGAAAGTATAGATATTTTAAAAAAGAGCGGGTTTGTGGAGAGTAAATGGAGAATGCCGCAGCCCGGGAAAACACCGGAAAAAGAATACCAGTCGTCCTATTCCAGGGTACAGGTCAACTTCCAGTGCTCAGTTGAGGATTTAAGCGACATGATAATGGTCACCTTCAAGAGCGACAGCGAATTAAGAAGTTATATTGAAGCAATCGAGAAAGAGGTTAAGGGCGGCAACCAGTCAATGAACGGTCTCCAGAGGGTAGTAGATAAAAGCATCATGTTTATCCGCGCAGTGGCGAGACGTTCATCAATCCTGTCGGTAAAAGGACAGAGGATTGAATTGCTCGGGGAAACCGAATGAAAAACTTTAAGAAAGTTTTATCAAAAACTGTTGTGTCAGTTTACACCGCGCACACATATGGCGAAGCCATACGTAAACCTTTAAGAAAGGTTTATCAAACGACAGGTATGCTTCGCATACCTGAACACCACGTAAACCGGGGTATCGGTTTACGTGGACACGCCCTCCCGAGGCGTGAGTCGGAAGGGTATGCTTTGCATACCCTATGCGCCATAAAGGGGCGTAACCCTTTATGATACTGCGGAGTAAAAAAGAAATTACAAAATTCCAGATACTTGTTGAGATTGCCGCGCACCAGCCTGATGTGATGCAGAAGGAAATCGCTGATACAATCGGCATAACTCCGCAGGCGGTCTCAGAATATATCAAAGAACTTGTTTCTGAGGGGCTTTTATTCGCCGACGGTCGCGTCCGCTATCGCGTTACTAAAAAAGGGGTTGAGTGGGTTCTTGAGCGGGCTCAGGAATTGAAAAAATACGCGCGTTTTGTCATGGAAGATGTTGTCAGTCATATCTCTGTCGCGACTGCAATTGCCAGGGAAAGACTTGATAAAGGACAGAAGGTTTCGCTCTGGATGGAGAAGGGTTTGCTGTACGCAGGCAGAGAGGGCGAGGTCACGGGTATTACAATATCAGGGGCGCAAGAGGGTGAGGAGGTCGGGGTTACGGATTTGAAGGGGATGATAACTTTTCCTCCTGTCAATATAACTATCTGTAAAGTGCCGCGTGTTGAGAGGGGGGGCTCGCGCAGCGTGGATTACGAGATGCTGAGAAAATATGCGGCGAATAAGCCTTATATTGCGGCGCTTGGCGTGGAGGCGCTGGTCTCCCTCAGGAAGATTAATGTCCAGCCCAACATTCTTTTCGGCGCCAAGGAATCCGTTGTTGAGGCGGCTTTTCATGGGCTTTCCTCGCTTGTGGTTTCTGTGGACGAGGAGGTTCCCTCGCTGCTTAACAGGCTTGAGTCCGAGGGGTTGAGTTATGAGGTCGTGGATTTGAGCAGGTAGAGACCGTTGCAACCACAGAAAAACTGAAAATCGAAAAACTAAGTATTTAAATTATTAAACTTACGTTTCATGGATTTACCCGAGGCTCAAACACCTTGCAGCTTCACACAATCCCGTACATATCCTTTAACCCGTGCCCGGTCGCAAGGCACACAACCGTTCCAGATAGTTCCTTTTTCATGAATCCAGCATAAGCAACTGCGCCGCTTGGCTCGACAAAAATGCCATTTCTGGCAAGAATGTCGCGGGCAGAAAGCGCCTCGCTGTCGCTGACCCTGACGGCACATCCGCCTGAATCCCTGATAGCCCGAAGCGCAGCAAGACCGTCTATCGGGTCGCCGCATGCTATGGCTGTGGCTATCGTATCCGGGTCCGGAACCGGTATTATTTCCGAAAGCCCGTTCTCCCACGCATTAACCACAGGAGCGCAGTTCTCGACCTGGACGCCGATGATACGCGGTATTTTATCTGTAATCCCGACAAGCGAAAGCTCCCTGAAAGCTTCATAAATACTGTATATCAGCGTGCCGTTGCCCACCGGCACCACAACATAATCGGGGACATGCCAGTAAAGCTGGTCTGCAATCTCAAAACCCACGGTCTTTGTGCCCTCACTGCGCCACGGATAGTCGCCTGTTAAAAATGAGTCGCTGTTGGAAAGAACATAATCCTCAGCCTGCTTTATTGCAGCGGCGTAATCCCCTTTTACCGCTATAATTTTGGCGCCATGGGCTTTTATCTGCGCGATTTTTTCTTTACCTGTTATATCCGGGATAAATACTTTGCACTCAAGACCGGCAAAAGCCGCATAAGCTGCCATTGAGGCGCCCATGTTGCCAGTGGATGCAACCGCTACCCTGTGTTTTTTAAACTCAAGCGCTTTGGTTATTTCCAGTGAAGAACCCCTGTCTTTAAACGACCCTGTTGGGTTTGTGGCTTCATATTTTATGAGCACACGCCCCGTTTTTGAAAGCCTTTTGTTCCCAAGCAGCGGTGTCGCCCCTTCTCCCATCGTGATGCACTTGGACAGGTCTTTTACAGGCATGAATGCCCAGTATTTCCAGTGAGTTGGCGGGGTTCGCATGAATTCATCGCGGAGAATGACTTTTTTTATGGATTTGTAATCATATTCCGCATCAACTGCAGAGCCGCATTCGCATCGCGGTATGGGCAGCCTTTCTATCTCATGGGGTTTATGTTTCCTCCCGCACCTGAAACATTTGAAACCTGTAACATATACCATGATTAGTAATTATGCGCTATTGTTAAATATTATTCGCCATATCTCCAATAACCCTGAAAAATAACGCAAAATCCATGAAAGAAATAGATTTAATTTCTTGTTTTTTAATAAAAATTAAAATCGATATGCGTTGCGACGATAAGGTATATATGCTTTGAAAACAATTAGACTCCGAAGGTATTAATAGACTGAAGGCACGAATTCAGGATTGGATTTAGTTGAAAAAGTAAATTTTAGATAAAATATATTATTATAACTTTTAAAAAGGTACTTGATATGAACGATGTTAATAACGGATACGGCGCAGAACAGATACAGGTGCTTGAAGGGCTGGAAGCGGTACGCAAACGCCCCAGCATGTATATAGGCAGCACAGACGCACGCGGGCTTCACCACCTGGTTTACGAGGTTGTTGATAACAGCATAGACGAGGCGCTGGCAGGATTTTGTAATATCATCGAGGTAACTATCCGACCCGACCACAGCGTCCGGGTTGTGGATAATGGCAGGGGCATTCCCATCGAGGTTATGCCCAAATACCAGAAATCTGCGCTTGAAGTGGTCATGACCAGGCTCCATGCAGGCGGCAAATTCGACAACAATGCCTACAAGGTCTCAGGCGGCTTGCACGGTGTAGGAGTTTCCGCAGTCAACGCCTTATCTGAATGGCTTGAAGTGGAAGTCAGGCGCGAAGGCAAGCTGTACAAACAGAGGTACGAATACGGAAAACCCGTTACGGCAGTGATTCTCATAGGCGAATCAACACAGGCAGGCACTACAGTCACATTCAAGCCTGACAAAACTATTTTCGAAACGCTTGAGTTCAACCTGGATATGCTGGCTGCCCGGCTGCGGGAACTTGCTTTCCTTAATAAAGGTCTCAAAATATCCCTGAAAGATGAATTCACGCAAAAAGAAGAGGTGTTCCAGTATGAAGGCGGCATCATATCATTTGTGGAGTTCCTGAATAAAAACAAAAACCTGCTTCATGAAAAACCGATATACTTCCAGAAGCAAAAGGATACGACTGTGGTTGAAATAGCCATGCAATACAATGACAGCTATACTGAAAATGTGTATGCTTTTGCCAACAATATCAACACGCACGAAGGTGGAACGCACCTTGTCGGATTCAAGGCAGCACTCACAAAGGTATCCAATGATTACGCTAAAGCAAAAGGGCTGCTGAAAGGCGAGGAAAAATTATCGGGGGATGATGTCAGGGAAGGGCTGACCGCAATAATCAATGTAAAGCTCACAAACCCGCAATTCGAGGGTCAGACCAAGACGAAACTGGGCAACAGCGATATCAAAGGAATAGTGGAGACGCTTGTCTCTGACGGGTTGTCTGAGTTTTTTGAAGAAAACCCGGCTGCCGGAAAAACCATTCTTTCAAAGGCGCTTGAAGCAGCCGAGGCAAGGGAGGCGGCAAGGAAAGCGCGGGAACTCACGCGCCGAAAGAATGCCCTTGAAGTAAGCTCGCTGCCTGGAAAATTGGCAGACTGCTCGGAAAAAGACCCGGCAAGGAGCGAGATATATATCGTGGAAGGAGATTCAGCCGGCGGAAGCGCTAAACAGGGACGCGACCGAAAGTTCCAGGCGATACTGCCTCTTCGCGGCAAGATATTGAACGTGGAGAAGGCTCGCCTTACCAAGATATTGAAGAACGAGGAGATACGTGCGCTCATAACTGCCATAGGCGCAGGGATTGGAGAAGGAGAGGAATTCGATATCGAAAAAACACGGTATCATAAGATAGTGGTGATGACTGATGCCGATGTTGATGGAAGCCACATCAGGACGTTACTGCTGACATTGTTCTACAGGTACATGCGCCCGCTTATCGAGAGCGGATATATCTACATTGCCCAGCCACCGCTTTTCAAGGTGAAGAAAGGAAAATCTGAGTTTTACGTGTATAATGAGGAAGAGCTCAACAAGAAACTGGCAGAGATAGGAAGAGACGGTATCGCGATGCAGCGCTACAAAGGTCTTGGTGAGATGAACCCGCAGCAGTTGTGGGATACAACCATGAACCCCGAATCGCGCACCATGCTTAAGGTCACTCTTGAGGATGCCATAAAGGCTGATGAGATATTTACCATACTGATGGGAGATAAGGTGGAGCCGCGGCGTGAGTTCATCGAGAGGCATGCAAAGGATGTAAGGAATCTGGATGTGTAAATCATGACCGACCCAGAACCCAAGAATCCGCAGCAAAAGCTCGTAGTTGAAAAAATCACAGATGTTAACATCGAAGTTGAAATGAAACGCTCATACATCGACTACGCCATGAGCGTCATCGTTGGGCGCGCTCTCCCTGATGTCAGGGACGGCTTGAAACCCGTTCACCGCCGCATTTTGTATGCGATGAACGAGCAGGGTATGACCCACGACAAGCCATACAAGAAATCAGCAAGGATAGTGGGAGATGTTCTCGGTAAATACCACCCGCACGGCGATATTGCTGTTTACGATTCTCTCGTAAGGATGGTACAGGAGTTCTCGCTTCGTTATCCGCTTATCGACGGGCAGGGGAACTTCGGCTCAATCGACGGCGATAGCGCCGCTGCAATGCGATATACAGAAGTGCGGCTCGGGAAAATAGCAGATGAAATACTGGGCGACATCGACAAAGAAACCGTTGATTTCGTACCCAACTACGATGATTCATTAAAAGAACCTTCGGTTCTCCCATGCAAGCTTCCCAACCTCCTTATCAACGGTTCGACAGGCATCGCCGTCGGTATGGCGACCAACATGCCGCCACACAATCTCGGGGAAGTTATTGACGGAATTAATATGGTCATAGATAATCCCGCAGTCGAATGGAATGAACTCATGACCGTAGTCAAAGGGCCTGATTTCCCCACAGCCGGATTTATATACGGACGGCAGGGGATCCGGGATGCGTACTCGACAGGCCGCGGCTCAGTAAAGATGCGTGCCAGGGCAATAATAGAGGAAGTAAAGAACAAGGAAACAATAATCGTTAATGAGCTCCCCTACCAAGTGAATAAGGCAAAATTGATAGAAGATATTGCAGGTCTTGTAAGGGACAAGAAAATCGCGGGGATAACAGACCTGCGTGATGAATCAGATAAGGATGGAATCCGTATCGTAATGGAGGTATCAAGACAGGCGCAGGCGAACATCATTTTGAACCAGCTGTACTCGCACACCCAGCTTGAGACCACTTTTGGCGTTATCAACCTTGCACTTGTTGACGGGCGGCCGCTGGTTCTCACATTAAAAGAAATAATCGTCCAATATATTTCCCACAGGAAGAATGTAATAATAAGAAGAAGCCAGTTCGAGCTGAAAAAAGCACAGCAGCGTGCCCATATCCTCGAAGGTTTGATAATTGCGCTTGATAATATCGATGAAGTCATCAAACTCATAAAAGCTTCAAAGATGCCGGATGAAGCGCGCGATGGTCTTATGGCAAAGTTCAAACTCAGCATTGAACAGGCAAAGGCTATACTTGACATGAGGCTTCAGAGGCTCACGGGTCTTGAGCGTGAGAAGATCGATGCTGAGTACGCCGAGCTTTTGAAGACGATTGCATGGCTCAAAGAACTCCTGGCAAGCGAGATAAAAATACTTGCTGTCATAAAAACAGAACTTGCAGACCTCAAGGCCCGCTTTGCTGATAAAAGGCGGACCGAAATCATTGAAAGTACAGGCGACCTGGTCACAGAGGACCTCATTCCGAAAGAGGACGACGTCATCACAATCACCAACAGCGGCTACATCAAACGCATCGCTGTGGATGCTTACAAGCAGCAGCGCCGTGGCGGGAAGGGGGTCATGGGCATGGAGACCAAGGAAGAGGATTTCGTAAGCGACCTCTTTATTGGGAACACCCACGATTACCTCCTATTCTTCACCGACAAAGGAAAGGTTTACTGGTTAAAGGTATATGGGGTACCCGAGGCAGGAAGGCAGGCGCGGGGCACTGCCATAGTCAACCTGCTGCAGCTTGAACCGGGTGAAAAGATCAACGCGTACATACCCATCAGCAAGTTTGATGAGAATCACTTCCTGTTGATGGTCACGAAGAAAGGCACAGCTAAGAAGACGCAGCTTACTGATTTCTCAAATCCCAGGAAAACAGGGATAATTGCCATCTCTCTTGATGAGGGGGATAAACTTGTTTCCGTAAAGCTCACAGATGGAACTAAGGAAATGATAATTGGCACAAAACATGGAAAGGCCATCAGATTCGAGGAGAACGATGTCCGCGACATGGGGCGCAGCGCATACGGAGTTCGGGGCATGAGACTTGTGGGCGAGGATGAAGTGGTGAGCATGGCTGTTGTGGAGGAAGGCGCCACGCTTCTCACGGTTACGGAGAACGGTTTCGGGAAGCGCACGGAATTTGAGGAATACCGCACTTCGAACAGAGGCGGGCAGGGCGTGATTACCATTGACGTGAACGTGAGGAACGGAAACGTGGTGGATATCAGGAGCGTGCGCGAGGACGATGAGATTATGGTGACTACATCGAACGGCATCATCATCCGCGTGCCTGCGAGCGGGATTCGCGTGCAGGGAAGGAATACGCAGGGTGTGAAGATAATGAATGTCGGGGAGAAGGACAGGGTGGTAGGGGTGGCGACGCTTGCGAAGGAGGAGGAGAATGGGGAAGGGCAGGAGCAGAGGAAGATTGAAGGGGTGACTTGAAGCTGGGAAATCTTTCTCCATCTTTAGAACATGAAAAACATGTTAGTCAGGTGCGTCAATGATAATCAAATGTAAAACTTGTGATGGATATGGGCGCTTCGGCCTTCAGACTCCATTTAATAATGCGATGATATGTCCTGTATGTAAGGGAGCAGGGGAGTTTGAGATTAATTTACCTCCAGAGAAAATAATTTCTTGTAGATATTGTAACGGAAATGGTATCCTCAGACCTTTTCTTCCAATTTTAGGCCAGAAACCAGACCTTTGCCCTGTATGCAAAGGTAGAGGGTTCAATGAAAGACCAACAGTCGGAAATCAAACGGCTGAAAAAAGTGAAATCATAATTCAACAGGCATATCGCTCCTATAACTACGATATCGCAGTCTCTTTCGCTGGTGAAGATCGAAGAATAGTTGAACCCTATTGCCGTATTTTATCTTCAAAAGGATTAAGGGTATTCTATGACGAATACGAGCAGGTTGACCTTTGGGGGAAAAATCTTTATGACAAGCTCGACGAAATTTATCAGAACAAGGCTCTATTTTGTGTGCTTTTTATTTCAAAGTATTATGCAGCGAAAGTATGGACAAACCATGAACGTAAATCTGCTCAAGCTCGCGCACAGAAAGAAAATAGGGAGTATGTACTTCCAGTGAAATTAGATGATACAGAGATTACGGGTATCCCACCAACAATTGGCTACATAGATATACGAGAAGTTTCTGTTGAGAAACTAGCGGAGATAACCATTCAAAAGGTGAGTAATTTAAAAAATAGAATCAGATAAAAACTGCGACCTTGGTAAGAAAGCCCCTCAATCTGCGCCGCCCGCCCTCTTGCCGTCTCCCCCTCCGGCTCGATGGACAGGGCGGCGCCGCCATTGGTATAGGCGAAAGAAAGGATATTATTATATGATGCTATAACCCTATTATATTACGAGTAAAATGGAAACCTTATCTGTTGACCTTGAAAGAAAAGTGAAAGCATTAGTGAGCGGCGGCTATTATCCAAGCAAGCTCGATGTAATAAAAGACGCCGTAAAAAGCCTGTTTCGAGAGAATGCAGAGTTAAATCTCAACGCAGCGATAGAACTTTACAAGAAAGGGGAAGTATCCCTGAGCAAAGCGGCGGAAATCGCTGGGGTAACAACAATCGAATTTAAAGAGATTTTAGCAAGAAGAGGATTCACAAGGGAAATAGAAGCAAGACCGGCAGCCGAAATGGATAAAAAGCTCAAAAAATACCTGTAATATGATATTCGATACCGATATATTGAGCATGCTGGGCAAAATAGGCAAAGTTGATTTACTCAGGAAATTGTTCCCGGAATCGAGCCTTATAATCACTTTTGAGGTCTATAACGAGCTTTTAAGGGCAAAAGAAACAGGATATGATTTGTTGATGACGTTTTAAAGCAAGAATTCAAAGTGGTGCATTTGTACCCGGATATGATCAAAGAATATGAACAGAAGAAAGAGGGACTAAAAAATCTCCATGCAGGTGAACTAACATCTATTCTGCTGTGTAAAAGAGATGGGTTGGATTTTGCCACCAACGATAGCAGAGCAAAGAGATTCTGCAAAGAGAATGGTGTTGAGTGGCTTGATATTGTGGATATACTCAGGTTATGCTATGTGAAGCACATGCTTGATAAAAAAGAAATTGAGACGATTATAAGGGATATTGAAGAAACTGACAGGACAAGAATAACGAGAAAAGAACGGATTTTTGCTGATTAAAGCATAGTGAGTCGAAGTTATAGGAAAAATCCACAACCTGCGCCGCCCCCTCCGGCTCGATGACAGGGCGCGGCGCCGCTCCTAAAACAAAGTCAGCCCCTCAAACCCTTCAAAGTGATTTTTATTAAAAGTAAACAGCTTAAAACCCCTGTTTATCGCAACCGCTGCAATCATCGCATCTAATCTTGGCACCTTTTCACCCCTTTTCTCTGCCTTTACCTCAAGTTTTGCAGAGAGCGCAGCATCATCTTTCGTGAAATCAACAACGTCAAGCAGTTTTACTTTATCTATTTTTTTATTATCGGCATATTTATACAGACCAAACAAAATCTCGTGCAGGTTTAAGGAAGTAAGGGTGATGTCTTCCCCTGCCCGCTCGATTATCCTCAAAGCGCCCTCCCCTTTATTTGAGTTCTTATCAAGGATTTCAATCAGGACATCCGTATCAACAAGTATCAATATCTAATCTCCTCTCTTTTCTTTGATAGCTCTCTTAAAAGAGCTTCCTTGTTCCTGAATTCGAAAGAGCCGCTCAGTTCCCTGAGTTTATCGATATTGCTTCTGGATTTTACAAGGCGCTCAAAAAAATTGCTGAAGCTCTCGTTTGTTCCTTTTATAGAGAGGAGCATATTATAAATATCTTCTTTTATTGTTATCGTCTTGAATGTCATCAATATAACATATGTTTAAACATATATTTAATTATATTCCATAGGATTTTCTTTTTTGTGAAACATAATCAGAAATTTTTCGATCGAGCCGCATTCATCAAGCCGGCATCCCTCCGATTCGATAGCAGGACGGCGCCGGGGCATCGGAGAGGAGGGGGGAATTACCATTAAATGCGGATTGAAATGTGTAAGTGAAGATATTTAACTTGCCTTAAAATATTACCAGAATTCTAAGGTCGCCGTATGTTTTCTTAAAAAGCTCGGCTGCCAGTTTCTCGGCAATCTTTTTGCCCTCATCTGTCAAACAGTAATTTTGTGAGCGATAATACCTTAAAAGCCCTTTACTGTGCAGGCTTTTAATGGTCTCATGCAGGTTGCCATGATATTTGGAAGGTAACTTTTTACGTATGGTTGCTTCATTGATGTTTTTATTCTGTGATACATGCAGCTTACCAAGTAGCTCAAGTACCTTACGTTCATCATGTGTTAGATCAAAATCAATGTCGCCCATTCGAGGCTCAAAAGAGCAATGGACTTTATAAATCCAGCGCAAAAGAGTTAAATAGTATAAAAACTAAACTTGAAGAATAGATATTAAACTATAGGTGCACTATGTACGTATTATCTGAATTATTTGGAAACTGCCCGCAGGTTAAAATAGTTGAAACTTTTGCAGAGAACTATGATGACACGTTATCAGGTCCGGATATTGCACGAATGACTGGAGTGACAAAGGCAACGGTTTATGCCCATATCAATAAACTGTTAAAAGAAGATATTATCAGAAAAGTTAGAAAGGTTGGTAAAACACAGCTTTACCAGCTTAATAATGATAATCCGAAAGCAAAGATTGTTTTGATGCTGGAGAGATTTATTGTTTCAGAACGACTTGGGAAACTTGTCGAAAAAGAAAAACCCGGCGCAGTTTCCAAATTTATTGGCGCGCCGGCTGATGCGGTGGAATTAGCCTCGCTGTAAACACATCATCTATATTTTTGTAGGACGGCGCCGGGCATTCGGATGAGGGGGCTGGAGGTGAGTTTGGAGCGAGAGGGCGTGGGCTAAGTTGTTGACATAAGATATTGATTTTGACTGTTCGGCGCTTGATTTTGAGATCTGCAGCCTGAATGTTGCGGATTTGGTACAAGGATAACTATAATCTCCTTGACCTGCGCCGGGGTAGAATACGCTAATAGCAAATCGAATAGAAAACCTTTTTACTTTTCGTTATGTAAAAAGCCTTCAGCGGAGAAATACCCCCAATGGGCAGGAAAAAGAAACTGGAAAAAGGCATAAAAAGCCTTGAAGAACAGCATAAAATACACGAAGAAAAGCTCAGTCAAACAAAAGATGAAAATCTGAAAGAATACTGGGTAAATGAGATACGGAAATTTGAACAGGAAATCGAAAAAAAGAAAATGATCATATTTTTTCCATACGTTTTTGTTTCTCCAGATAATCTCCTATCAATTTTTTATATACGTCCTTTACATAAGAATCCACGGAACTAACAAGCCTTTTAAGCTCGTTTCTCGTTAGTGTTCTGACCCCAGCGGGTATTTCGTCATCATTCAATCCTTTATCATGTACCTGGTCTCTTACAACCCTGTATAACTCATAAAGCTCATTAAAATTACCTCTGGAATATCCCCTGAATTCCATAGCCAGCTCCGGCACATCTTTATGATATAGCCGCTTGATAGAGTATGCCTGTCTCAGGCGGAGTATTGCTGAATGAACTATTCTGGCTTTAATAATATCATCTGGTTCATTGTTCAGCATCTTTTTTAGATATTCGAGCTGTTTTATGCAGTCTTTGAGTTCTACCTGAAGAGCGATATCATTGACTTTCTTCCTGACAAGCTTCTCTCTCAAATCTTCACCAATCAAAGAAACCCCCTCACCGAGAACCGTCAACAGGTACGATGGTGTCAGATCAAGCTGCCTTTTTGCCTGCTTCAGTGAAAAAACTTCTACCTGAATATTATGTTCTTTCAGTTCGGTTTTCAGCCTGCCGTCTATTTTGTCCCTGGTGATAAGCACAAGGTCATAATCAGAGTCCTCTCTGTGGTTTCCTTTCACCCTGCTTCCATGAAAATAGAGTCCTCTAACTGTATTCATATAGGGCTTCAAGGCGACAGTTACATACTTGAGTACAGGATATTTTTCGGTGTACATGTTGAAAACGGGCTGCAGAGGTCTTTCTATTTCAAACCGCCTGCATCGGGTGCAGTACAGTCCTATCTTTTCTATACCCGGCGCTGTGCTGTGGCTTCCATGCCTGACGTATGCAGAAACCATCATAGAGCCGCAACAGCGCGGGCGCCTGAATCTGTAATTGCCTTTTCTCATCGAAGATAATTACGCTTTTTAAGTATAAAAGTGTATACACTATGTTTCAATAACAGCATTGCAGCGTATGGTATTATATATGTATCGTTCGCCAATCTATGTTATGGTGCTTCGGCTTATCATTTCATGATTGCGCATATGACGGCGTTTTATCTGTGGAGTGGCAAACCGTGCTTTGCGCGCTTTGCGGTTTGGGTCGATGAATCACCGCGAATGATGCAGCGGGCGCGAAGATTTTGGGGCGCATTATCGCATTTTGCGGCGGCGCCGGGGTCTGGGAATAGGATGGCTGAATTATTTTAGACTGTTCGGCGCCGTTCTTAAGTTTTGTGGCGGGATGATGTGGATTGGATGCAGGGATGGCGGGGAAGCTCGGCTACCTCCCCCTTGGTTAAGCGAGGGGATGCGCTGGTCTAGATTGTGGTAGGAAATGCTGCCGGGTCTTATCTAAAAAATGAGCGGCAAAAATTAGAGTTTTAGAATTTATAAAAATATAAATAGTGAAAATTTCAATTATATGTGATAAAAAGGAAAAATTTTGGTGAAAAAATGGGTGTAGACGAGATACTTTACTCTGAACTTGCAAAAGATAAATTCCATTCTTTTGAAGAACTAAATTCGCAATGGAATAAACTGAAATTTTTAGAGAAGCATTACAGGAAGGAGGCTATAATTCCTGCCCTATGGCTTTTTGAAAGTATTCTTCATAAATGCAGAACTCCTTATAGTGCTCGGTTTCTAGAAACAAAGAGAGCAATAATAAATTTACTAAATATTCATCCGCCCCTAAAGAAATTAATAAAAGATGATGGGCAGAATATGATAGGCAATATGGTACTTGAAAGAGGAAAGACCAAATTCGAAATTCTAGATAGATATTGTCTTGATCTGGTGTTGGACATGTTCAACAAAGCCTTAGATGAAAAATATGAAGCAGATGATATTTTTCAAGCTATACTTGCTAAAAAATCCACTGATAAAATCATAGAGAAAAAGGATTTTAAACGACTGCATAATCTACTAAAGACTTTCCCAGACAAGATAGAGTTTCTCCGTGTAAAAATCCCTGAAAAGACACTTGAAGAACTTGAGTTACATTACCATGAGAATATATCTAACGATATAAAAATAGACGTAGATGAAAATTTCGACATTATGGCTCAAATATCAGAAGAAGATAAGAAAACCGTCTCATTGCCACAAAAAAGGAATACAAATGTTAATGCATATTCAAGAAACCAGAAACTTGCTGAGCTTATTAAACAATGGAGAGAATATAAATGTCAAGTATGTGGTAAGAAAATTCCAAAAATAGACGGTAGTTTTTACATCGAAACTCATCATATAATACCATTATCTAAAGGGGGAAAGGATAACAGTTCAAATCTAGTAACATTATGCCCAAATCATCATGTAATGATGCATTTTTGTCTCCCTATGGAGAAAATTTCAACAACTTCAAGCGAAATTAGATTCTCTATTGATGGGTATGACGTTAGAATCGAGAGATGAAGAGCCTATTTTAGCTACGCGGGGGAACCTTTGATTGGGGGGTAAGTCTCGACAAATAAGAAATTATCTCTACCTTTTTCGGCGCGATTTTGAAGGAAACATTTTTAGCGGTGATTTAATTATATAGCTTAAAGCTGCTCCAATCGCAATAACAATAAAAATAATTATAACATATTTTATAATGTCGAGAATTTGAATTGCTTCATTGAAATACATTTCGTTAGCAAGAAAATATATGACACCGAATGCCGAACCTATAAAACCGAAAAGAATAGCGAGTTCTTTTTTCATCCAACCCCTCTTAATTTGATAGACATATTTTTAATACTCATCCTCAAACCACCCCCATCTCCCCCAGCCTCTCAGGCAAATAAACATCAGTCACATAATCCAGCCCTTTCCCCGCAAAAGCCTGCTGCTCAGACTTCTTCCCCAGCTTCAGCATCATGTTTATCTGCTCCTTCCAGTAAGGCGTATCAAATCTCGGGTCTGTAAGCTCGCTCTGAAGCGCCTTCACGTCCTGCTCGTTCAGCTTGTCCGTGGAAAGCTCGTACTCCACTATATCCGAGGACTGTACGCCGATGAACTTGGCGGCAGGCGTAGCCATGAACTCGGAGAGATGTGCGCTCTTGATGGCGCCGTATGCCACGCTTGCGTATATGCGGAAGCTCCAGGGGTCGCCGTCCGTGAACACAACCACAGGTAGCTTCAGCTCCTCGTTCATGCGCTTGATGATGCGCCGCGTGCTGCGGGCGGGCTGTCCTTTTAAGTGCACAAGGATGGCATCGAATTTCTCGTCAAACCCGTTCTCGATAAGCCTGTCCTGCATACCGCCTGTCTCGATTGCGATAATGAACTTCGCGTCATGCTCCACGAACTTTATGGTTTCCACGTTGTAAGGAATCTGGTAGCCCGCCTCGCCAACATCATCCTGGCAGTGCATGGTGCGGTCGCCGCGCTTTGTTAATTCCTTTATTTTAATAGGACCGTAAAGCGTCGCGCCGTTCTCCTCGGGGCGCACATGGAAATCCTCGCGCTGCAAGCCTGTTATTATCTCAAGGTCTTCAATCAGCCGGTCGCTTTCAGACTGTTCATGGAATTTTGCGATATCCCAGTTCTCGCTGATATAATACAGTTCTCTCAGGGTTGAGCTTTTGTTCTGGTCAAGATGCCCTTTCATCAAAAGTTCCACAACATGCGATGTTTTGAGTAACTGGGTTGCACCCTTCACAGTTTTCGCGCTGCGCAGGCTCTCGCTGTCTCCGTAAACCCATACATCGCTGTCCTCGTTCAGTTCGATGTTCTTTTTGGTGCGCGAAGGCAGGACGATATGAGGTATTGTCTCGCTCTCGAACTGCTCGTAGAAATCCTGTATGAGCTTCTTAAGCGTGGTCTTTGAGAGGGAATCACGTATCTCCTTATTGCTTTTCTCGGTTTGATGAACCCCATTAGATTCATCCTTTTTAGACGGGTTCATCAAAGTCATACATTCACCGCTTTTGCTCCTGTTATAAGTTCGCTCTCGATGCCCTCAACCACAAGCTGGGGAAGTTTGGAAGCCTCATCCGGTGAAATATCCAGTCTGTAAATGATGGCTTTCTGCTCATCAGGCTTAAGCGAGATTTTCCACACATAATCGACCTGCTTTCCCACAGGGATTTTCTTGGGCTCGGGGCTTGGCGATTCGATAGAATACGGCAGCGTCTCATGGAGATTGAAATGATGCACCGAATCACCATGATTCTTAAAGCGTATCTCTACATCGCATCCATTCCCGTTCTGCTTCACCACTCGCTGGCAAAATACATTCCCCATGATTTTCGCAACTATGGGTGTAATATCAGGCGTGGGGCGCTCAAGAATTTCGCCCACCTTCTTAGCTATGCGGGGCAGGATGGAATAGATGATTTCCTCTTTTTCCCGCCTTTTCTCAAGATTGTCCTGCCTTGACAGATAGAGCTTGAGCCGCCGCGCCACATCCTTGAGCGCAAGTTCCACCTCTCCTATGATTTCAGGAACATCGGCAATCGCTTCCTTGGATTCGGAGGTGAAAGGGATATGCGTGGACGCCACATGGACTAAAACTATGGCAGGTCCGATGGGAAGCGAGCCTCCCGGCTGGTCAAGTGAATAATTTCTCCAGTTGATATTCTCGACAGCATGGGTTATTGCGCAGGCTCCCTGCTGGTAGAGAAGAGGCACGCGGTTTGCAAACCTGAGTATCTCCACCTTCTCTTCCCTGGGGAGATTGCCACCGTATGCTATGCCAGCTTCCACCTGGAACGGGTGACCGTTATGCACCGCCGCAGGACGCGTGGTCGTCTCGATAAAATCCACGATATGCTCTTTCCCCATGCCTTTGCGGATAAGCTCCTCTGTTATGGGAGAAAGGCAATCGGTTGATGGCGCCAGTATCTTTGCCTTTTTGAACGCCTCATGCAGCCTTTTTGCCTCATCAAGCGTTATCGCCTTGGGGTCGGTTTCAGGGTCAATGCCTGCTTTCTTGCAAATTTCTTTTGCAGTTTGTGCGCCTATTCTTGAAAACGATTCACGCAAAAAAGAATCAAGTTTATCGGTTTCGGAATACCGCAGCATCTTCATAAGCGTCCCGAGTTCAATGCCGTGGGGATGGGGCAGAATCTCCACCGCCTGCACCGGCTGCTTGTCGGTTGCCCTTTCAAATATAATCTGGTTATTATCCGGTTCGATGAGAGTAATACGAGCATGTGGGTTTACGATTGCGGTATCCTTGAGATATTCATAAACGGACTGCCTCCTTCCCTTTACATACGAGGCTTCCATCTCAAGCTCGATGCGCGTGCCCCGCAGCCTGTCCCATTCGGTTATCTTATCGACAATGATTTCCGGCTCGTTGGTCTGTGTGTTTATGAGAAGTTCAAAATAGTGTGCCGGTGCGTCCTTGTCTATTTTTGATACGATTTTTGCAGGGCGTCCCGATGTCAGTTGGGAGTATAACACAGTGGCTGAGATGCCGATGCCCTGCTGCCCGCGGCTTTGTTTTACTGCATGGAAACGCGAGCCATAGAGCAATTTTGCGAAAACCCGCGGGATCTGTTCTTTTACGATACCGGGACCGTTATCCTCCACAATAAGGGTTAAGTTTTCTCTGGACTTGCTTTCGAGTTTAATAAAAATATCCGGCAGTATGCCCGCCTCTTCGCAGGCATCGAGGGAATTATCCACCGCTTCTTTTACAGATGTTAACAGGCTGCGGGTACTTGAATCAAAACCCAGTATTTGTCGGTTTTTCTCAAAAAATTCGGCGATACTTATGGCTTTTTGCTTTTTGGCAAGCTCTTCCGCAATGACCATTAAGTTAAAGCTCCGCCCCCACTATTGTCTGCGTAGCTGTTACATTCTCGCTTTCCCTGATGGTATCTACCAGTTTATTCAGCGCGCTCAACCCGTCAACATTGCTTATCACTACAAAATCATATTCTCCGAAAACGTGATAGACATCCTTAATTCCTTTTACTTTCACAAGCTCGTTATAAGCCGCTTTTTCCTGTCCCGGCACAACATTCACAAGTGTTACTCCAATTACCAATTCAAATCACCAATCCTTTTAATTTCTTCTCATAGTGATATACTTTAAGTACTAAAAAAGCTTTGTATATGGCGGGGTTTTTGGATTTATTACAATCAAGGAAAACCTCAAATACAATAAATAATATGTCCCTTCCAGGAAATCGAGGGTGATTATCAATGAAATCAACGAAATCGTTGTGCCCTGAATGCCTTGCTACTATCGATGCTTCAATACTTGAAGAGAATGGGAAGACCATTCTTGAAAAAACATGCAGCAAGCACGGGTATTTCAAAGATATTTACTGGTCAAGTTCAAAGCAGTTTAAACGTTTTGAAAAGTTCTTGCATGACGGGTATGGAATATCAAATCCGATCGGTTTAGATGGAAATTGTCCTCATTCATGCGGGATATGTTCTTCTCATAAAACAAGTACTATTCTTGCTAATATTGATGTCACCAACAGGTGCAACCAGGTATGCCCCGTATGCTTTGCGAATGCCTCAGCTTCCGGATATCTGTACGAACCATCCCTTGTGCAAATAAGGGCAATGATGCAGATGCTCCGGAATGAAAAACCTGTGCCATGTCCCGCAGTTCAGTTTGCGGGCGGCGAACCAACGATGCGCGATGACATCGTCCAGATTGTTAAAATGGCTCATGAATTTAAATTCACCCAGATACAGATGGCAACCAACGGAATAAAACTTGCAAAGAGCTTGGCATTATGTAAGGACCTTGACGCTGCGGGTCTCCACACTGTTTATTTGCAGTTTGACGGGGTAACCGCAGAACCGTATCTTATAAACAGGGGTTATAATGCCCTCCCGCTTAAACTCAAGGCTGTTGAGAATTGCAGGATGGGTGGTTTGACAAGCGTTTCCCTCGTTCCCACGCTTGCAAAAGGCGTGAATGATATGCAGGTAGGGGATATCATCAGGTTTGCTGTTAAGAACATGGACACGGTAAAAGGCATCAATTTCCAGCCTATTTCTTTTGCGGGAAGGATAAATAAGAAAGAACGACTGGAAAAAAGAATAACTATCCCGGATTTATTTAATTTGATAGAAGCACAGACAAACGGAGCTATTACGGCAGATGATTTTTATCCAGTTCCTTTTGTTGTGCCAATATCACATTTCGTTGCTGCGGAAGAGGGTCTTCCCAATATTGAATTCACGGTTCATCCGCATTGCGGCACGGGCACGTATGTCTATGTCGAGAATGGCAAAATGATACCTATAACCCGTTTTATAGATGTGGAAGGGCTTCTTGAGCATATAGATGACCTGGCAATAAACGGCGAAAAATGGCTTGGGAAGTCCCTTGGAAATATAAAAAGAATGGGCAGCCTGATTTCATCATTGCCAAAGTATATCGATACCGCAAAAGCGCCTAAATCCGTGGATGTGAAAAAACTTTTCATTGACGTTCTCAAGGAAGGGACAGGAGAAGCCACCAAAGAATTCCACCGCCATACTCTCTTTATAGGCGCCATGCATTTTATGGATTTATATAATATGGACCTTGAGAGGATTAAACGATGCGGGGTCCATTATGCCACTCCCGACGGCAGGATTATACCGTTCTGTACGTATAACACGATACACAGGGTTGAGGTTGAGAAAAAATTCTCAACACCTTTAATAAAGGCAAGAGCGCATTAAGGCAAGATGACCTCTGACAGCCCGCGTTTTCTTCCAAGATATTTTGATGTAATGAAGGATAAACTTCCTTCACAGTTTCTTATTTCCCGGTCTATTAATGTGGATTTTAGTAAGGATTCAAGTCTTGGTGAGCTCTGGAATTTGCACAGGGAAGCTATGGGGTCTTATCGGGAAAAATTAGATAGCATTAGCTCTATGGAAAAACTGCCGGAACGGGCGGCATCATCGCTTCTTGACCTGAAAGTCGCTATCGCCGGTAAAATACTCCAGAACTGCCATTTTTGCGAGAGACGATGCGGGATAAACCGTAAAAAGAAAGAAACAGGTTATTGCAGGCTGGATGCTGTCTCGCGCTATTCAGCCGAGTTCCTGCATCATGGCGAGGAGCCTGAACTTGTGCCCTCGCATACGATTTTCTTCACAGGCTGTAACTTTGCCTGCGTTTACTGCCAGAACTGGCAGATTTCGACATGTCCACAAAGCGGTATTCCCATCCTGCCTGAAGAACTTGCCAGAATAATCACGCTGCGGCGCGTATACGGCGCAAGGAATGTGAATTTTGTGACCCCTACCCCGCATACCCATACCATACTGAAAATCCTGAATGCTCTGAAGGTAAATGTTCCGGTTGTATGGAATACCAACATGTACTATTCTTCCGAGATTGCACGATTGCTTGAGGGCATTGTGGATGTGCATCTCGGGGATTTCAGGTATGGTAATGATGATTGCGCGAGGAAATATTCAAACGCGCCTGATTACTGGCAGGTTGTAACCAGGAATTTCAGGCAGGCTTATGTGAGCGGGGAAATTCTCCTGAGGCAGCTTGTCCTTCCGGGGCATCTTGAATGCTGTACAATACCGATTGTGAAGTGGACAAAAGAAAATATCCCGAAGGTGAGGTTTAACCTGATGTTCCAGTACCGCCCTGATTACAGGGCATATGAACATCCAGAGATTAACCGCGGTCTAACTCCGGCTGAAATCCAGAAAGCGCTTGACATTGTGAGAGAGTCGGGACTTGAAGACGTGCTGGTATAGTCCAGTCGCACGGTAAATAGCAAAAGGTAAATATGTTGTGTTCTAATCTAAGCGAATCTTCGCCTAACGGAGAATCCCAATGAACTTGATTAATGAAAAGGTTATAGAAACCTATGTTAAAAACTTTACATTCAAACAGATGCTGATTCTTCCTGCAATATTGCTATTGTTATCGCTTTCTATTCTGGTTTATACAACCATTACAACCGGTGCCCCGGTGGAACTTGGAATGGAATTCAAGGGCGGTACGGCGATAATCTTCGACAGTGCAAAAACACCGGACCAGTTAAAAGAGGAATATCAGAAGTATCCGGGGGTTGAGGTAAGACAATACAGTGTTGGGGACCGTAAAATACTGGAATTCAGCCCGATGGATCCATCTTTAAAAGATGAGCTGGTCAATAAAGTAAAATCTGAATTTACTAATGTTGAAATTAGAGACATGGGTGAACAATTCAGTAAATCCCTGCAGAGGCAGGCGCTTCGTGCCATAGTCATTTCATTCGTTTTTATGGCAATTGTGATATTCATTATCTACAGAACCTTTGTCCCATCCATAGCTGTGGTGATTTCAGCTTTTGCTGACATTGCCTTTGCTGCTGCGATGACCGATGTATTCGGGATATATCTTTCTCTTGGAACTGTGGCAGCCCTTCTGATGCTTATTGGTTATTCCGTGGATACGGATATACTTCTAACGACACGGCTGCTCAGGCGTAAGGGCGATTTAATCACCAAGACAAAGGACGCAATGGTAACAGGACTGACTATGACAACAACCGCACTCGCTGCCCTTGTTGCTATGTTCTTCGTATCATCAGGTCTTGTTACATCATTCACCCGCATCGACATAATAAGAGATATTTCTGTGGTTCTTATTTTTGGCTTGATTGCGGACATGATAAATACATGGATGACCAACGTGGGGATTTTAAGATGGTATATAGGGAAAACACAGCAGGCTGAGAAACGAATTGAAAAGCCAAAGAAGAAGGGGCAGAGAGCATGAACGAGGAAGAACCTTTTTATCACAACTGGCGCGTCTTATTGCTAGTATTTGCCATTCTCGGTTCCATCGCAGCCATAACGGTATCCTACTCAAACGGTCAATTCAATATCGGGAGCAATTTAAAATACGGTCTTGACCTTGACGGCGGCTCCTGGCTTCAGGTGCAGCTTCAGGGAGCGGTGACCCAGATAGATGCAGACCCCGGAAAAATAGTCCAGATAGGATTCTCAAAATTACTTGATGACCCGAACGTTAAAATCGAGGAAGTATCTGCTGGCTCTGTCAGTTTTATGACATCCAAAGCGACCACACAAAAAACAATTGATTCATTTGGATTCGGGACATCCACCGTATCGAGCGCACCCGATGGCGGTACCAGAGTAAAGCTGCAAACAAACAAGTATTTTTTGATCCAGAAATATCTTAGGGACAGCCTGAATGCGGATGTAAAACTGATTCTCGGCAGCCCGGGCAGACCTCCAACGTATGAAATAAGAAAAGCTGTGACCGAGGATTCTTTGAATGATATCTTAAAACCCGTTGATGGAAAAGTGCTCCCAAAAACTTTTGAGGAACGTGTGACCCCGGAGACCAGGGATGAGACCGCAAAGAGACTGGCTGACAAACTTAACCCGATATCCTTTAAACAGATAACCATTACGCCGATCGGCGATAATTACTTACTTATCGACCTGCCGGGAGTTTCGATAGAGGAAGCAAGAAAGCTCTCTCTGACACCAGGAAAATTCGAAATACGGATACAGGTTAAAGGTAACGAGACTGACCACGTTCTCTACGGTGACCAGATCGTTGGTGTTGGGGTACCGCAGAAAGAAAAAGGAGATGCATGGGGTGTGTCTTTTGAACTGAATGATGAGGGAGCTAAAGCGCTCCGTGATGCAGCGATACAGTATGGAGCTGTGACCAATCCGGGCGCGCATTACCTGAGCATGTATCTTGACGATAAACTTGTGTTCGATGCGCCTCTGGCTTCTGATCTTGCAAAGAACATACAGAATATACCTGTGAAAAACATGGTAGCAACTACAGGTGCAGGTAATGTTGGACAGGAGAAAGCAAAAGAACTCCAGCTTCATTTGAGAGCCGGCGCACTGCCCGTTCATGTGAAAGAGGTTGGTTCGGGAGAAGTACCTGCGCCGCTCGGTCAAAAGTTCAAAGAACAGGTCGCAATTGCGGGGCTGATCGCCCTGATACTGGTAGCCATCGTTGTGGCTCTCAGGTATAAGCAGCCCAATATTGTCATCCCGATGCTTTCAACATCCTTCAGCGAAGTCATAATAATACTGGGTTTTGCAGTTCTATTCGGGTTGCAGCTTGACCTTGCAACTATTGCGGGCATCATTGCTGTTATTGGAACGGGTGTTGACCATCTCATAATAATAACGGATGAAGTCCTTGCAGGAGGCGCCCTGCCGCCCGATAAAGTGTACAAATCCCGCATCTCGAAAGCGTTTGCCATTATTTTCGCTGCCGCTGCTACTGTACTTGTAGCAATGTTGCCCCTCATATTATTCATGGATTCAAACGCTCTGCGGGGTTTTGCTGAGATTACAATAGCAGGCGTGCTTATCGGGGTCTTCATAGCAAGACCAGCATACGCTGTTATAATACAGGGCATGCTTGTAGAAGAGCCCGATAGAAAGTTTGTCGATGAGGATTAACCTGAACGCAATAAGCATACCATTAAATGATTGAAGAACTAATCCTTAATTGAGGTTAGTTCATGAAAACAAAAGTTCTGATAATGGGCGCTGCCGGGCGGGATTTTCATAATTTCAATGTATTTTTCAGGGATAACGGAAATTATGAGGTAGTAGCCTTTACAGCCACCCAGATTCCGGGAATCGCAGGACGGGTTTATCCTGCGGAACTGGCAGGCTCGCTGTATGAAAAAGATATTCCGATTTATCCCGAAGAAGAATTGGCACGGCTCATAAAAGAGAAGGGTATCGAACAGGTGGTTCTGGCTTATTCGGATTTATCGCATGACGCGGTTATGCAAAAAGCATCGCAGGTTTTAGCGGCTGGAGCAGATTTTTGGCTTATGGGGACTGAAAGCACAATGCTCCGGTCAAAAAAGCCTGTAATCTCAGTATGCGCCGTGAGAACCGGCGCAGGCAAAAGCCCTACTTCTCGCAAGCTTGTGGAAATATTGAAGGAAAAAGGGTGGAGAGTAGTTGTTGTGCGCCATCCCATGCCTTACGGCGATTTGCGCAAGCAGGAATGCCAGAGGTTTGCATCGATGGAGGACTGCATTCGCAATGAGTGCACAATAGAAGAGCGGGAGGAGTACGAGCAGTATATCTGCTGCGGGAGCGTGGTTTACAGCGGCGTCGATTACTGGAAAATCCTTGACGCTGCTGAAACTGAGGCGGATATTATCATATGGGACGGGGGAAACAACGACATCCCCTTCTACAAACCCGACCTGCACATTGTTATCGCAGACCCCCACAGACCCGGGCATGAGCTGACCTATTATCCGGGGGAAGTGAATGTGCTTCTTGCGGACGTGGTTATTGTGAACAAGGTAAATTCAGCTAGGAAAGAGGATGTAGAACTGGTTATCAAGAATGTCAGGTCAATAAATAAAAAAGCAACTATCATAAAAGCCAATTCCGTGATAAGTGTTGACAGGCAGGAGATGATAAAAGGAAAGCGCGTTCTGGTCGTGGAAGACGGACCCACCCTGACCCACGGCGGGATGAGCTACGGCGCAGGCATTATCGCTGCAAAAAACTATGAGGCAAAAGAAATCGTTGACCCGAGGGCACATGCGGTTGGTTCTATATTGAAAGTTTACAAAGATTATCCCCATATTGTCAGAGTGTTGCCTGCCATGGGTTATAGCGAAGCCCAGATGAAAGAGCTTGAAATAACCATAAATGCTGCGCAATGCGATTCTGTGATTGCGGGAACGCCCATCAACCTTGGAAGCCTCTTGAAGCTCAACAAGCCCGTCGTGAGGGTGAGTTACAGGATTGAGGAAGTGGATGTCAGGCTGGAAGATGTGATTGATAAATGGCTGAAGTCCAGAAAGATAGCTATTTCATGTCATTAATCATACAGGTTGTTAATGGTAGTTATAAGCATATCACTCTCAGGCGCAGAGTTAAAAGAGTTCGATAATATCACGAATAAAATGGGTTTCTCCAGCCGTTCGGATGCAGTACGTGAAGCCCTTCATAGATTCGTGGCTCAGAATAAATGGATAGAGCATATTGAAATGGTACTCCATTCATCGCAACCATTGTTTATGATGATAAAAGAGAACAGCCGGTGAACAGCATAATCCATGATTTCAAAAATATAGTCACGTCTGCAACCCATACGCATTTTGGGGATAGGTGCGCTGAGTGGGTGATTCTTCAGGGAGATGGTGAGAGCATAAAACAGTTTGTAGAACGCATATCTTCAGTAAAAGATGTCGTGATCTGCCGCTGTTCCGTCTAATTTTATTAACTTTCAGCCGATTTCTTAGCACAATCTACTTTTAAAAGCATGTAATACAGGTCTGCATGGTTGAGCTTAAAGAATGTGAATTAAAAGTAAAAGGCATGGACTGTCCTTCCTGTGCCATGAACGTGGAAAATGCGGTCAGGAAACTGAACGGTATCGCTGAGATAAACGTGGATTTCATTGTTGGTAAAGCAGCGATAAAGTATGACCCGTCCCACACCAACACATCAGAAATCAGAGAGGCGATTGAAAAAGCAGGGTATACCGCTCTTGAAGATGGGAAGGATGATCACGAAGTAAGCTGTTCTTCATGTGCAACTGATATTTTTGAGGAAAAACATCCTCTCTGGAAACAACGGAATATACGTATTATAGCACTTTCGTCCGTGTTACTGGTTCTTGGGCTTTCCATAGAATACGTAACGGGAACAACAGCTTTATCTCACATTCTCTTCCTGTTCGCCGGAGTAATTTCAGGATACAGCATAGCTAAAAAGGGCATATCTTCTCTCCTGAAAAAACGCCTTGATATGAATTTCCTGATGATAATTGCTGCCGTGGGTGCTTTCTCCATTGGCTACGGGGAAGAGGGAGCATCCGTGCTTTATCTGTTCTTTATTGCCGAGTTTTTAGAAGATTATGCAGGCGAAAGGGCGAGGAAATCTATTGGCTCGCTCGTTAAGCTTGCACCTGAAACTGCCACTGTAATAAGGGACGAAAAAGAAGTCAACGTACATGTTCATGATGCGAATATCAATGATATTACGGTTGTCAGACCGGGGGAGAAAATACCCCTTGATGGTATTGTGATCAAAGGAGAGTCAAGCGTAAATCAAGCCGCTATCACCGGAGAATCAATGCCTGTCCATAAAAAGATAGGCGATACGGTCTATGCAGGAACGCTGAATGAACACGGCTATCTTGAAATAAAAGTCACAAAAAGGTCGCAAGACACAGTGCTTTCAAAAATTGTCAGGCTGGTTGAGGAGGCTGAAAGAAAAAAATCTCCGACCGAAAAGTTCGTTGATAAATTTGCCCGCTATTATACCCCTCTGGTGATATTCCTTGCAGTGGGTGTGGCGACTGTTCCAAGCATTGTTTTCGGTCAGCCCTTTGATGAATGGCTTTACAAAGCCCTGGTTCTTCTGGTTATTTCCTGCCCCTGTGCTCTTGCAATTTCCACGCCTGTATCAATGGTTTCAGGAATAACAGGCGCTGCCAGAAATGGAGTCTTAATAAAAGGCGGAAATTACATAGAGGAGATGGCTAAGGCAAAGGTTTTTGTTTTTGACAAGACCGGCACCCTGACCGAAGGAAGACCAGTGGTCACGGATACATTAGAGGTTAATAATTATCCAGCTAAGGAAATTATGGAGATAGCTGCATCCATAGAATCATTATCCGAACATCCGCTTGCAAAGGCGGTGGTTGCAAAAGCTGAGTCTGAGAACGTGCATTTAAAACCTGCCAGCGAATTTAAGGCAATTCCAGGTAAGGGTGTAAAAGGAAACATAGATGGAAAGACCTATTATATCGGCAGTCCTGCTATGTTTTCAGAGCTATCGATTCCTTTCCCGCAGGCAAAAGTCAAGGAGCTTGAAGAGGAAGGGAAGACAGCAATACTTGTAGGGAATCAGGAATGCATGGGAATTATTGCAATAATGGATAAAGTCAGGGACGCTGCGCTTGAAACCATACGCTTGCTAAAGAAAAAGGACATGCGTGTGGTGATGCTGACAGGGGACAATGAAAGAATTGCAAAGGCGATAGCAAACAAGCTTGGGATTAATGAATACCATGCGGGTCTTCTTCCTGAAGATAAGGTCAGGATGATCGGGGAACTAAACCAGAAATATGGTAAGGTGGTCATGGTAGGGGATGGTGTGAACGATGCACCTGCGCTGGCAAAGTCAAGCGTCGGTATTGCGATGGGGGCTATAGGCAGCGATGTTGCACTTGAAACCGCCGATATAGCTTTAATGCATGATGATATATCCAAACTTCCTTATTTATTTGAACTTAGCAAAAAGACATTTGGGATAGTTAAGCAAAACATCTTTTCTTCAATCGCAGTAAAAGGAAGCTTTGCTGTTCTTGTTTTTCCTGGCATTGTGACGCTCTGGATGGCTGTTGCGTTCGGGGATATGGGTCTTTCTCTACTTGTGATAGTGAATGCGATGCGATTGTCGGTGTTGAAGGTGTAAGGCTCTCTTTATGAAGCTCATCATCTTATCAGATACTCATATTAAGAAGGGGCAATCACTGCTTGCGCGTCTTCCCGATGACCTGATTTCCATAATCAAAAGCTCGGATATCATAATCCACGCCGGAGATTTTGAATCGCTTGAATGCTATAATGAACTCCGATATTTGGGAAAGCTCGTAGCTGTTCACGGAGATACCGACGTTCCTGAACTGATAAGGCTCCTTCCCGAGCGCAAGGTCATCGTGGTGGAGGGTGTGAAAATCGGAATAATCCACAAAGGGCAGCTCACTTCAGAGCATACGGATGGTCTGCGCTACCTTGCAAAAGAGATGGGTGTGGATGTCCTGATTTTCGGGCATTTCCATCATCCCATAGTGCAAAAAACAGATGTGCTGCTTCTCTCGCCGGGGAGCGCAACAGTGCCTGGGATAGCGGAACCCAGCGCGGTCGAACTTGAAATAATAAAAAATACAGTTAAAGGGAAAATAATCAGATGCAAAGACAATGTATGCACTTATTTCGAATATGAAAAGCCTTGAGTTATTTCCTGCTCTTGAGGCATTTTTTTACAATCTCCCTCATCTCATCGGGATGCCCCAGAACCGTGATGCCAGGCATTTTCCTGAGTTTCTCCACAGCTTCGATATCCACATCCCGCATCGTGAGAGTGAGCTTCTTCCCGCCTGGCAAGTCGGTGGTTATTTCGCCCCTTTTCTGGTCAGCCGGGAAAATATACACCGGCACTTTTCCTTTCATCGCCTGCGCCACTGCATTCGTGAGCAATGTATCTGAAATTCCAACTGCAATCTTCGCAACAGTGTTTGAAGTTGATGGGGTTATCAAAAGAAAATCGTATTTACCAAGCTGTAAATCGCCTACTAAAAACGGGACGTTCGGGGATTTTTCGATATAGGTTTTTGGGAAATAGGTTTTCAGGTCATTGAAGAGCCTGTACCATTTTATTACCATCTCGCCTGACTGCGAGAGGAATACCTTGACGTCGAGGTTGTGTTCTCTTGCGAGCTCTTTCATTATATCAAGGCTTTCTTTGAGGTAGTCCCCGCAGCCTGTGATTCCCCATGCGATTCTTAGAGTCATACTTTAAATAACCGCAGATAAACACGGATGAACGCAGATTTGTTCATCGGGCTTCTACGATATTAAGATTATTGTATTGTGACTTTTATAATCTTATCGCCCTGTTTGATTTTTTCCACTACGTCCTGACCAACAATTACCTGTCCGAACACAGAGTGGTGTCCATCAAGATGGGGCTGTGGTTCTTCGGTTATAAAGAACTGGCTCCCTCCGGTGTTGGGACCTGCATTTGCCATTGATAATGCCCCTTTTGTGTGTTTTAGTTTTGGATGAAATTCGTCTTTTATTGCATAACCGGGGCCGCCTGTTCCATTTCCCTTAGGGCATCCACCCTGTATCATAAAACCGCGTATGACCCTGTGGAAAGTAAGCCCGTCATAGAACCCCTTCTGCGTAAGTTTGATGAAGTTCTGGGTTGTTATCGGAGCTTCCGCTTCCTTAAGTTCGATTTTTATCGTTCCTTTAGCTGTTTCTATGACTGCAGTTCTGTTTGGCATAATTATCACAATGGCTTAGAGGTGGTTATTGTATAAGTGATTTTTGAATGGCATATCTGTATATATCGGTTTTAGAAACGCCTACACTAAAAGAAGGCGCCGAGGTAAGACTGGCTGTCAGGGAAAAGAAAATAGTAATCGAGCCTGCCTGAGTGAGCCTGAAGTCACTCCCCAAGCCTCGAAACAATCCCGTCAAACCCGCCATCAAAACTTGCTAAATATTCAATATCCCTGCTTTTCATCAGTTCTATTGTTGTGCAGTCTGTAAAACTCAGCTTCTTATTGGCATATTTCACAAAAATATTCCATCCTTTGTTAAGCACTTCTTTATCCACAAAAAGCAAGTTCATGAACTGCGGGACATCTTCTTTCTCATTTTCAAATATCAAATCCCTTATTTCAAAAGCCTTCTTGACATTTCCAGTTTTGTAAAGTGTAAAAGTAACAGCTTCATCAAAAACCGCATTCGAGGTAAATGCTATACCATATTTGTTATCCATGATCTCTTCAACAAGACCGGAAGCTGCTGCGTGGTGTTTATCATCCTTGTTGACATGCCCGATAAAGATGCCGGTATCTATGAATATACTCATCTTTTGGCTCCGTAAACTACCAGGTCAATTTCTTCTTCGCTTGTCTCAACGCCCCAATCGCTTGAAAGACTTCTTATTTTCTTCTTTTGTTTCTCTGATAATGGTAGTTTAGAAACCCTGCCAAAGAAGTTATCTTTTTTCGCCCTCACAAATTCGATGAGTTGCGAGAATAACTCCTGCTGGGTTATTTTCTTACCTGTCTTGAGAGTTAATTCAGCCTGAAGCATATCGAATACGTATTTATCTTTTTCGTGGATTTTGATATTTTCACTCATGCTGGTAAAGATAATTTTATCTTTTATATACTTTTCTACTAACCTTCAAAGTTATTATTTCCTGAAATAATTTCCTCTTTCATAACTTCTTTTACCTTTTGTACGTTTTTTATAAGATTCCCCAACCACACATCTTACAGACAAAACCCAACCAGACCCCGGGATGCATCATCCTGGATGGCA
>JAQUQX010000005.1:6926-12125 GCA_028715885.1 Candidatus Methanoperedens sp. | reverse complement strand
ATTTCCTGAAATAATTTCCTCTTTCATAACTTCTTTTACCTTTTGTACGTTTTTTATAAGATTCCCCAACCACACATCTTACAGACAAAACCCAACCAGACCCCGGGATGCATCATCCTGGATGGCACACAACTGCTTTCCATAGACTTTGCTTTCGTTCCAATCGATATGAACCGTTGATAGCGAATATTCCCCTCGTTTTTGCTGGCAGAAACAATGGATTTATCTTTGAGCGAAACCTTTATACATCATGAGCATTATAATCATAATCATGGTGTGTTTGCTGTCATACGGAGGAATAAACGAAATGAAAATAGTTCATGTCCAATCGGTACTTCCACATGAAGACGTAATTGCGCTTAAGGAAAAAACCGGAGAGACCTCTGTTAAGGAAGCGATATCAAAGGCAGTGTACCATTATTTGAAATGTGAGAAGGAGGAATAATATGAAAAACATTCCAAGATATATCACATCTTTCCAGATTCAAAATCAGCAGACAGATCGCCTGAACATTTCCCTGGGTTCTGAAAAAAATGGAGCCTTGAGATTGTTTTTTGGTGATGCTGCCGAACTCGGGCAGGATTCAAATTATATTAATGATTCTTCTTTCCCAAACAGTGGATTAATGACAAGTGGAAAGTACTCGATGTGGCTTTCCATGTTCGCAAGGCATATCAAACGGTCTATTGAAGATGAAGAATTCGGATAGGATGCCATAAGATGGGGGGATCTGTCCCGTCATCCCCCCACACCTCTATATACAACTTTTTTTCACAAAAAGATTTTATGGCTTGATTGACCTATAATGGGTTATGGTAACTGTAGCGATATTGATAGGTTCGGAATCTGACAGGCAGATAGCAGAGCGCTCGGCAAAAGTACTTGAAAGCGGGAGCGTGGATTACGAGATAAAGGTTCTTTCAGCCCACAGGAACCCGGCAGAGTTGGAGGAGTACATACAGAAAAGCGATGCTGATGTATTTATAGCAATCGCGGGATTATCAGCAGCTCTTCCCGGAGTAATTGCATCGCGCACAAAAAAACCCGTCATCGGGGTGCCGGTTAGTTCAAAACTCGGGGGAATTGATGCGCTTTTGTCCATAGTCCAGATGCCAAAGGGCGTGCCTGTCGCCTGCGTGGGGATAGACAATGGCGAGAATGCGGCGCATCTGGCGTTGAGGATACTCGGGAAAAACTGACAAACGCTTTCTTTATTTCTTTTATCTAGACACAAGCACGGTACACCTTGCTTTCCTGACCACTGCCTGTGCCACGCTCCCCAGTTCAGGATTAACCTCGGTCTCTCCCTCGCCGCCAAGGACAATGGTATGCACCTTAAATTTCTCAGCAGCATCAAGGATTGCCTGCGCTATAACCTCTGCACGGTCTCCCATCCTTGGCATACGTGCCATGCTGACCCCCACAAGTAGTTTCCGGATGTCCACGCCCATATCGGCGCCCATTTCGACCACCCGCTTTAACACTTCCTCACCCTGCGCCACAAGTTCCTCGCGTTCCGAATCCTTGCGCGCCACGGCTACATAGATGGCAGCCATGCGGATATTATACGATTTAGTGATTTTCATGGCTGCAATCTCCGCTTTTCGAGCGCAATCCGTGCCGTCGGTAGCAAGCAGTATCTCATATTTCATGCTCTAACCTCGTAGTCCCCTTAATCCCCGTATTTAAATACGGGGTCTCAGAATACGGGGTCTTTTTTTGTGAAAGCTTATCCACCGCGACCATAATGCCGAAAATCACTGCCTGAGGTCTGGGCGGGCATCCGGGAATGTAAACGTCCACCGGGATATATCTGTCAACGCCGCCCCCGGTTGCATAAGTCTCCCCGAATATGCCGCCGTTGCAGGCGCATGACCCCATGGCTGCAACAAGTTTTGGAGACGGGGTGGCATTATAGGTCTTAAGAAGCGCAAGTTCCATGTTTCGCGTAACCGGGCCTGTGACAAGCAGCATGTCCGCGTGGCGCGGGGATGCTACGATATGGATGCCAAAGCGCTCGATATCGTATATTGGGTTGGAGAGAGCCGTTGCCTCAACCTCGCAGGCATTGCAGGAACCTGCATCAACCTCCCGGATGTGCAGCGAGCGACCAAAGATTTTCTTTATCCTTTCGTTGAGACGCTGCCCCATTATTTCAATTTCATATTCTACGGTCATAGTTTCCTCCGGATGCTGGTTATGAGATCGTCTTTTGTCTTTGAAGCAAGCTCATACTCCTCTGTGAGTTTGATGGCTCCGTAAGGGCACACTTCCTCGCACCTGCCGCAGAATATGCATCCGCAATAGGATAATGTAAGAACTTTATCGCCGTTTTTTTCCGAAAGACAGATAACGCCAGGCGGGCATGCAGTTACGCATTCGCCGCAATACGTGCACCTGTCAGCGAAAAGTTCGGGTTTTCCGCGGAATCCTGCTGGCGCAAAATCGGGTATTTGCGGATATTTCGTGGTTTGCGAGCCGGTTTTCAGGGTTTTTTTAAGTATATCGAGCATTTTTTCACCTACATGTCATTGCCTGAATATGACAGGCTCAGGCTCTTGTTTATTATCGGGAAGTCGGGGACTATATTATCAAGCACTGCATACTCTATCGCCAGCCAGTTGCAGAAAGACGGGTCGCGCACTTTGCATCGTTTTATCCTGTTGTTTTCGGTCATAACCCAGTAAAGCGTTTCGCCCCTCGGCGCTTCCGTATATCCTAAAGAAAAGCCGTCAGGGATTTGGCTGGATTTTATCCGTATGTCGCCTTCAGGAAGAGACCACAGCGCCTGCTCGATTATACCTATGGATTCACATACTTCATCGGCGCGCACCACTGTTCTTGCAAGCACGTCGCCGGCTTTATGCAGCGGCACTTTGAAATTAAAATCCCTGTACGATGCATACGGATGGTCGCGCCTCATATCACGGTCAATCCCCGAAGCGCGCGCAGCCGGTCCCACTACATGCAGTCCTTTTGCAGTATCGTTGTAGATGCGCCCCGTGGTTTCAATCCTGTCAACTAGAGACGGTATTGACATCAGGTACTCAATAAGTTCCCGGAAATCATGCTGGACATCCGATAATTCAAGCAAAATACCTTCCTTCTTATCGCCGATGTCGCGCCGCACGCCTCCGATAGCGTTCATCCCGCGAAGCAGCCTGCTGCCTGTGACTTTTTCGTTTAGCTGCAATACTTCCTCTTTAAGTTTGTTGGCATGAGCTGCGCCCATGGCAAAAGCCACATCTGTAGCAATCCCCGCAATATCCCCGAGGTGATTATACACCCGCTCAAGCTCAAGGAGAATTGTGCGTATATGTTTTGCGCGCGGCGGTATGTCAATGCCTGCGATATTCTCAACCGCCTGGCAGAACGCCACAGCATGCGCAACCGAGTTATCGCCCGATACCCTCTCGGCAAGGAACACGGCTTTGTCCATGGACATGTTCTCAAACAGTTTTTCCACGCCTTTATGCGTGTAGAAATGCCGTATTTCAAGATTGATTATGGGCTCCCCCGCCACGCTGAACCTGAAATGCCCCGGCTCGATGACACCCGCATGGACAGGTCCTACGGGAATCTCGTAAACCCCCTCGCCTTCCACGCGCCGGTACACGTATTCCCCTTCAACGCGGGGAGGTTTTGTCCTGATATCAAAATCCTTTCGCAATGGATATACACCGGCTGGCATATCCT
Source organism: Candidatus Methanoperedens sp. (assembly GCA_028715885.1). Classification (GTDB taxonomy): domain Archaea; phylum Halobacteriota; class Methanosarcinia; order Methanosarcinales; family Methanoperedenaceae; genus Methanoperedens. The sequence continues at coordinate 8,428 of JAQUQX010000005.1, read as the reverse complement.
CGAAATGCACAAGCCGCCTCGGGTCAGGATGACCGGCAGGTCTCAAACCGAACATGTCCTGTATCTCCCGTTCATACCAGTTAGCAGCCGCAATCTTCGGGGTAATGGAATTAAATACAGGGGTTTTTTCATCAATGTTTATGTTTAATATAATGAACGCATCGTCTTTGTCAATTGAGAAAACATAGTGGATTTTAAAAACCCCGTCCGTTTTTCTCTCATCGGTTGCAAAAACCAAGACCAGCGGCAGGTCAAGATGCGAATAGATATAATCGCAAAGCTTTACAATCGTTTCTTTTTTAATTGTGAGATATGTCTCGTTATCCGAAACCGATTCTTTAAGAATGCTATTGCCAAATTCTTTTTTTATTGCGTCAATATATTCAGTTTTCATCGTCTCATCTCACGACGTCCACGACTTTCATAATAATTTCATAAAATTTCGGCGGGATATAGAAGCCAAGCACGAACACGAACACAAGCAATATCGCCATAGCCACAAGCGTCCACCTGCTCACATCCCCGGTAGATATTCCCGGTTTTGGTATTCCGAGTATCATCCTGCTTATGTTATGGAAAAAGCCTGCGAATATCATAATTATAAACAGAAGGAATAAAACCGATGCAACGATATGTCCCTGCATGAATCCCGCTGTAAGTATGGTAAATTCGCTTAAGAATATGCTAAAAGGGGGAGAACCTGTGATTGCAAGCCCGCCGATCAGGAACATTGGTCCCGTCACAGGCATCGACTTTATTATCCCGCTCACCCCGTCTATCTCTTTTGTCTCATGCTTTAAGAGGACATTTCCCGCGCCAAAGAACATGAGGGATTTTGTCATTGCATGGTTAAACATGTGAAGGATGGCGCCGAAGACACCAAAAACACCGCCAAAACCTATGCCGAGCGCAACTATTCCCATGTGTTCCACACTGCTGTAGGCAAGAAGCCGTTTGTAATCTTCCTGGAGGATGATAAAAGGAACGGCGATTCCGATGGACAGAAGCCCGAAAATGATTAAAAGATTACTTGTATAAGCTGCGCCTGTGGATTTTGTGGTAATCGTATAGAATCGGATAATGCCGTACATAGCGCAATTGAGAAGAACGCCTGACAGGAGCGCGCTCACCGGGGTTGGAGCCTCGCTGTGGGCATCGGGGAGCCATGTGTGCATGGGAGCCAGACCTGCTTTGGTGCCGTAACCTATAAGGATAAAAATGAATGCCAGTTTCATTATGGCAGGGTCGAACCTGTCTGCGACCGCGATAAGTGAAGTCCAGTTAAGCGCATCCCCGGATTCTCCCAGGATTTTTACCGCCCCGTAGTACGTGAGTATGGTGCCGAAAAGCGCAAAGGTGATGCCCACTGTGCATATTATCATATATTTCCATGCGGCTTCAATCGAAGACTTCCTTGAATAAAGAATCATCAATAAAGCTGATACGAGGGTGGTCATCTCTATGGCAATCCACAGACCCAGGTTGTTGGTGACGCCCACGAG
>JAQUQX010000005.1:0-6826 GCA_028715885.1 Candidatus Methanoperedens sp. | reverse complement strand
TTATCATATATTTCCATGCGGCTTCAATCGAAGACTTCCTTGAATAAAGAATCATCAATAAAGCTGATACGAGGGTGGTCATCTCTATGGCAATCCACAGACCCAGGTTGTTGGTGACGCCCACGAGGAGCATGGTGAACATGAAGATATGGAAAAGGACGTAATACAGTCTCAGTTTTCTCAAATCCAGTATTCTGTGGTTAAATTCATGCCCCATGTAACCGATGGAATAAACCGATGCGACAAAACCCACGATGGAAACGATAAGCACGATAAACGCGCTGAAAGCGTCTGCAAACAGGGCATTTGTCCATGAGACTACAATATCGTATTTAAAGACCTCGCTCACAAGGATTAAGCCCAGGATAAGCGTGGCGGCAGAACCTGAAAGGCTTACAGCCTCTACCTGTTTTCGCGTTTTTGTGAAATAACATAATACGCATGTGATAATCGGGGCAAGAAGCAGATATTCTATCATGGCGCTCATCCTATCAATGTTTTAAGCATGTCCGTATCGATGCTTTCGAAGGTCTTATTTATCCTGAATATCAGGATGCCCATGATGAGGACGCCTATCAATACGTCAAAGAATATCCCGAGTTCGACTAGCAAGGGCATGCCGTATGTCAGGGATATTGCGCCCAGGAAAAGACCGTTTTCCATTATAAGGATTCCGAGCATCTGCATTATGGCTTTCTTTCGGCTTATCATTACGAAAAGCCCGATGGAGACAAGGGACATGGAGGCAGAGAGGGCAAACCCTGAAAGCTCCGACATTATATTTATTGACCGTATAAGGTAATATGAGATAACAACCAGCACTCCGCCTATGATAAGCGATGGCGAGATATTGACATAAAGTTCTATTTCCCTTTTCACCTTGATTTCACGGATTATGTAGATGAAAATATACGGGATTACCGCAGATTTTATTACCAGCGTCAGGGCTGCGACGATATATAAGTCATTTTTACCTGTGGAATATGCCACGATGCCTGCGACGCATGCAAGTAAAAACGATTGTATCCCGAAGGCTCGCACGCACGAATATAGCCGCGTGGAACCCAGAATCATAAAGGTCGAAACCAGTATCAGTGCGATGAGTAATTGAACGCTTTTAGAGCCGAGAATAATTTCTGACATATTATCCACCTTTTACAATAATGAACGAGACAATGGCAAGGAAGGAAAGCATGAGGGATACCGACAGCAGCTCAGGCAGCCTGAATAATCTCCATTTTGCTGTTGATGTCTCAACCATTGCCATTGTCGCGCCAAGAATCACAATCTTTACGGCGTAAACGAGCAGCGCTATGAATATTGCGGCTAAACCTGCACCTGTCGCAATGCCCCATGGGAAAAATATGTTTGCAAGGAGCGAAAATACCAGCAACTGTTTCATCATTGCGCCAAGTTCCACGATTGCCAGTTGTTTTCCTGAGTATTCAAGTATCATGGCTTCATGAATCATGGTAAGTTCAAGATGCGTGGCTGGATTATCTATAGGTATGCGCCCCGTCTCCGCTATCGCAATTATGAATAAAGCCGCAAATGCAAGAATCTGGTACGGTGAAAGCGCATCAAGCCCCATGGCTGAAACGGTTTGCGAAATATAGCTTAAATTCGTTGAACCCACATTGAGCGCTACCGCGAATATGGAAAGCATAAGAGCCGGCTCGACGAGGGATGCCACGAACATCTCGCGGCTTCCGCCCATTCCCCCGAAGGAGCTTCCCGCATCAAGGGAGGCAAGCGCGATAAAGAACCGCGCCAGGGCGAAAAGATACACTACAGCTATCAAATCCCCGGCAAAGCCAAAAGGCATTTCGGTAATAAAAATCGGGATTAAAAGACCTGCCGTAAGCACAGCCGCGAAAGAAATAATCGGGGCGGCATGGAAGAGCCAGGATACATTTTGCGATACTACCGAGTCTTTTTGCAAAAGTTTAGCAATATCATAATACGGCTGGAAGACGCCCGGACCTTTTCGGAGCTGGAAGAAGGCTTTTATTTTTTTGATTATACCGCCAAGAAGCGGTGCCAGCGCAATGATAATAAATATTTGTAAAATTACAATAGCAATTTGTTTAATCATTTACTGCCTCCAGCTATCACGAACATGAAAAGAATGACGAGCGTTCCGAAAATATAGGAGAGATATGCATGGATGCTGCCTGTCTGGATGACTTTGGCACGTCTGGACTTTGCCAGAACGACATCCACCACAGGATTGTATATATATTGTTCGAATACCTGTTCTATCCTTGATTCAAACTTGAAAGATTCCTTTAAGAAAGGAGACGGGGAATATGTCGCCTTGGTTTCCGTTACGGGGCGATATAAGTTTTTAAACCATATCTGCACAGGTTTTGAGAACGCTTGTGCTGTGTATTCGTTCCTTGGTGTGGAAACGGGCTGCCCGCATCCCCATGTCTCATAGATTGCAGGAGTTTTCCGGTTATATATATACAGGCATATAAACGGTATCAACGCGAAAATTAATACCAATACCAGAAGCGCTGGCGTGGAAAGGGTTATCAGGGTCGCCGGAATGGCAATCGTTCCTGATGCGCCGAATGAAACTGATTGGCTAAACACGCTTACCCCAACGAATGTTTGCACAATCCTGTCCAGTACTGGCAGGACATAGAAAGGAAAAATACCAAGTAATACTGATAATATGGCAAACAGCGCCATCCCGAGCAGCATTGGTTTGTTTACCTCTACTGCATGCTCTGCATGTTTGCTTCTGGGGAGAGCCAGAAACCCGATGCCAAAGGTTTTCAGGAAACAGAAAGCTGCAAGCGCTCCTGTCAGGGCTAAAACTGCTGCGCTTATGGACAGGGCAATCATGGCAAAAGTATTAAAGCCCCCGTATTTAAATACGGGGATTAAACCAAGAAGCAGTGACTGGAATGTGAGCCATTCGCTTACAAAACCGCTAAAAGGCGGAAGCGCTGAAATGGAGAGAACGCCTGCCAGTATGAGAACGGCGCTTACTGGCATCTTCTTGATAAGACCGCCCAGTTCCTCTATATTTTTTGTATGGGTTGAAAAGAGTATGGAGCCTGCGCCCATGAACAATAAACCCTTGAAAACAGAATGATTTAGCAGGTGGTACAGCGCGGCTATGGCTGCTATCGCCGAAAGAGTTGTCATGCCGCCTGCAAAAAATATCATCGATGCGCCCGTGCCAATCAGGATAATCCCCACGTTTTCTATACTGCTGAAAGCAAGCATCCGTTTTATATCGGATTCCACAACTGCGTAGAGTATGCCAAGGATAGCTGAAATTGTTCCCAGCGCCAGCACAAGGTATCCCCACCAGGCTGTGCCTGCGCCCAGGAAATCAAAGGAAATCCTGATGAGCATAAATATAGCGGTTTTAATCATAACGCCTGACATCAGTGCAGAGACATTGCTTGGCGCGGCTGGATGGGCGTAAGGAAGCCAGATGTGGAGCGGCACGATGCCTGCTTTGGCTCCGAAACCGATGAGGGCAAAGAGGAAGGCAAGGTCTTTCATGAGGGGGGGCATTACCGCGCCTGCAGCATGGAATGTTTCAAAGCCGAAGCTGCCGCTTGTTCCTGCAAAAATAAGGAAGGACAGTATAATGAAACCCGTTCCGATGTGGGTCATTACTATGTATATGAAGCCTGCTTTTCTGGTTTCGGGTTTTTCATGCTCGTACACCACAAGGAAATATGATATTACGGACATCAGCTCCCAGACGATTAAAAACACGATGGCATTGCTGGCTGTAACCACAAGAATCATTGAAAGAACGAATATGTTATACAGGAAACCAAGGTATCCGATGTTCTTTTTGCCGAAATATTCTCTCACATATCCTGTCGAATAGATGGATACTGCAAAAACTGCTATCGAAATTACAAGAATGAAGAATGCTGAAAGTTTATCCACAAAAAAGCCGAAATCCAGAAACGATGAGCCTGGTATTGATAGGGTAAAAGTATTTCCAAAAATCACTGAAAACGAGAAAATAATCCCGAAAATGGATGCGACGGCAGCGCTAATAAAAGAGAGGTACGCAGAGATGCGGTCGTTTTTATTGAATATAACAGATGACGCAGCGCCGAGCAGGTAGAAGGAAAACAGTCCTAAAAATAAATAATTATCTAACATATTCTCCGAAAAATTTTCATACTTTACCGAAACTTAACAAACACGGTTATTGCATTTTTTAGAATTTTATATCCCAGCTTTTTCTATTCTTAATTTATGAACAACAGAACCACGTATCACCTTCGTTTTTGTATTTAACATTATCCTGAAGAAAAGAAAAGGTGTATATTGATTATTAATGAGAAATCTTACATAATTTTTAAAATCCAGCCTTGATGTTCCTCATCCCCCGCTCCCCACGTATATCAAAGCAATTACCAGCGTGATGAGGATATAGAGAAGGTACGTCTGGATGTATCCAGTCTGCATAATTCTCATTATTCTTGATACGGCGAGCACAACCCATGTGACAGGTCTGTATAAATATCGCTCGAAAACAGGCTCTATCCCGGATTCGAAAATCACCCTCTCCTTAAAGAATGGAGAATCCGAATAAGTAGTCTGTATCTCCCTGTGGGGACGGTAGATACTGCCAAGCCACATGCGAATGGGCTTTGAGAAAGCAGTTGCAGTGTATTCATTTCTTGACGTTGAGACTGGCTGACCGCATCCCCATGTCTCATATTTAAAGACGTGTGTCCTGCTCATCAGCATATAAACAACAACCGGCAGCGGCAAAAAGACAAAAACCAGAAGAGCAATCCATGTTGTTGAAATTCCGGCAGGGAAAGATGAGAGCGTCCCGATTGTAAAATCAAAACTGATTCTGGAGATTATACTTGTTCCCAAAAGCTCCGTCGTTATCGAATCAAGTATCCTGACAACATAAAAGGGCAGGACGCCAAGAGCCAGGCACATCATGGAAAGAATTGCCATCCCCGCAAGCATCGACACTGGCGCTTCTTTAGCATGTTCTGCATGAGCGCTCCTTGGCAGCGCAAGAAAACTTATGCCGAATGCCTTGACGAAACAGGCTGCTGCAAGTGCTCCTGTCAGAGCCAGACCTGCCCCGCTAAAAAGCACAGCGATTTTCGTGATGTTATCCGGAAGGTTAACACTCAGCAATTGCGCCTGCAATGTAAGCCATTCGCTCACAAAACCGTTAAACGGGGGAAGCGCCGAGATCGAGATTGAACCTACAAGGAAAAAGAGAGCCGTATAAGGCATCTTTTTTATAAGACCGCCGTATTCTTCGATGTTCTTTGTATGGGTTGAATGGATTATTGAACCGGCTCCCATGAATAGCAGGGATTTGAATACTGCGTGGTTCATCGTGTGATAAAGCCCTGCAATCAACCCGAATGCAGCAAGCTCGGGGCGCCCGGAAGACATGAAAATCATGGCTACGCCGATGCCGATGAGGATTATCCCGATATTCTCGACGCTATGATAGGCAAGCAGGCGTTTCATATCATGTTCCATCAATGCGTACATCACGCCAAGAAGCGCGGATACCGACGCTATTACCAGCACCAGCATTCCCCACCACAGCACCCCTGCGCCAAGGAAGTCGAATGAAACGCGGATGAGCATATAAATCGCAGTTTTGATCATTACGCCCGACATGAGCGCTGAGACGTTGCTTGGCGCGGCGGGATGGGCGTACGGAAGCCAGATGTGGAGCGGAACTATCCCGGCTTTTGTCCCGAATCCGATAAGCGCGAAAAGAAAGGCTGCATCTTTAAGATGCGGCGGCATGGTTGAGCCTGCCGCGCGAAAAGTCTCGAAATTGAAACTGCCCCCTGAACCTGCCAGAATCAAAAAAGATAAAATGATAAACCCAGTACCGATATGTGTCATTACAATATAGATGAAGCCTGCTTTTCTGGAGTCTTCATTTTCATGTTCGTAAACCACTAACAAATAAGATATTATCGACATCAATTCCCAGACGATTAAAAACATGACGGCATTGTTTGCTGTAACCACAAGAATCATTGAAAGGACGAATATGTTATACAGGAAACCCATGTAGCCGATGTTCTTTTTGCCGAAATATTCTCTCACGTATCCTGTTGAATAGACGGATACGGCAAAAACGACTATCGAAATTACAAGAATGAAGAAGGCGGATAACTTGTCCACAAAAAAGCCAATATTTAAAAACGACGAGCCTGAAAGATTTGATGCGAAAGAATTGCCAGACAGGATAGAAACGGAGAAAATAATTCCGAATACGGCACCAAGAGTTGCGCTCAAAAACGATACATAGGCACTCAAGCGGTCGTTTTTATTCAGGATGACAGCAGAAACCGCTCCAACAAGATATGCGGTGATAAGTCCGAAAAATAAATAGGTGTTCAACATAGCAGTCCTTATTGGTTTTCTAACACCTTACAGCAAAGGGAGAGATATTTTACTCCAGTTTTTAGTTTTTGCACAAGAGTTAATGAATACCTGTGTTTTGTATTTAAAATTTCCTGAAAAATTGAAAGAATCTATATCGATTATTAATGTACGAATTTATCGATAATGTGTTAAAGAAGTTCTGCGATGTTCATATAAGGAATATTGAGATTTTCCAGCCCAATCTTGAGGATGTGTTCCTCAGGCTAAATGTATATTTTATAAATAAAAAAAGCATAAATGAGGTTCATTATGAAAAGCTCCACTCAAATCAATCCAAAACAAGCCGCCGGCGAAAAAGCCGCACAGCTCGTAAAAACCAACATGGTAATAGGACTCGGCACAGGCTCCACTACCGCCTACGCAATAAAAGAACTGGGCAGGCGTGTGGCTT
>JAQUQX010000004.1 GCA_028715885.1 Candidatus Methanoperedens sp. | reverse complement strand
CGACAGGTTTGCCTCCCATAGCTGCGATATCGTTGACGTTCACAAGCACGGACGTGTATCCAGCCCACCAGGGGCTTGCGTTTATGAGACGCCCCCAGATGCCGTCTGCCGCGAACAGAATATAATCCTCGCCTCCAATATCTATTACTGCTGCATCATCGCCGAAATCCACTACAGCGTTTGAATATTCGGAACGGACACTCTCGAATATATTAATCAGGTCTGCAATGGGTTTTTTGCGGGTTACACCCTCGAATTCCCTGATTTCTTTTACTATTTTTTGGAGGTTCATGCCTTACCAATCGTGCAGTATAATAAATTATAGTTCATGCTCCGCCGACTGCGGAAGTAAGAATTAATAATCACACTGCAAACCTCCATTTATGCTGCTTTTAATCATTGTCACTCTAAATCGATGCTTACCTTTATAGCCATTTCGGGAGTTGGTGATTGTGCCAGTCTAATGTTTAAAAAAATTTCTGGCTTTATATCGCCTTTACGAACAAATATCACTGGTTTTCATCATATCATAAGCAAAAAAAGCCATACTGGAATAAATAACAACCTGCGTTCTCCGTATTCTTCTTTCTTAAATATAGCTTTGGTAACAACAACTCCTATTTTGAGACCTTCTATCTCCATGAATTCCAATATTCCTTTAAGGTCAGCATTTGTAGGATGCTCTCTATACTTCACTTCTACAGGGATTACTTTTTTTGAGTCGTCATATACAAAATCAACCTCGTGCTTGTTCTTCCAGTAGTAAGGCTCAAAGAAAGGCTTTGACTCACGACCCTTCTTGATCAGATGCCATGCCACTACATTTTCGGCAGCTTTACCATCATCCCTGTCCAGAGTAAGTGCTCTTCTCAGTCCTTCTTCCCAGAAATAGAGCTTCTTTGCTCTCTTTTCCGCCGCTTTTTGTGATGGCGCGTAAACATCTGCTATGAATACCATCATGGAACTCTGAAGATAGTAAAGGTAGAGTTTAACGGTCTCCCTGTCGATATCAAGCCGTTCAGACAATCCTTTGTAAGTAAACCTGTTTGTGGAAATGGCTGCAATATCCCGTACCATTTTTTCAAGAAGTATAGGGTCTTTCACCTTGAACACGCTTACTATATCCCTGAACAGGATCAAAGCGAAGTAATCTTCAACAATTGTTCTCTGCCACTGTTGCATATCCTTTATCTTGAACCATTCCGGATATCCGCCTGTATCGAAGTACTGCCCCAGAAAATACAGTATGCCCTGTTTGCTGGCAATGAGGTTATGGTATGCTTTTTCTAAATCTTTGAAATTATCAAGGTCGGGTCTTTGTTGAGGCAGTTCGATATTGTTGAATCCAAGATACTCGCGGAATGTCAGGGGGAAAACGTCAATGAATCGTATCCGCCCTGCAAGGCTTTCGGATGCATCCAGATACAGGAGGGTTTTTGAGGAGCCTGATATTATGAACCGGCATTTTGCATGTGCATCGATGTAGTATTTCAATTGCGTCTGCCAGCCTTTCATGACGTGTATCTCATCGAGAAGAAAATATGTTGAACCTGCTGCCGGGTCAATGCCGGTAATCTCATGATATGTATTCAGGACATCATGGATACTGTCTATTTTTCCGATGAGGTCGTCCATTTTGGCATAGACTATCTCTTCCGGCATTTTTGTTTTGAGCAGGCGATCTAAATACTGGAACAGTATAGTTGTTTTGCCGCTGCGTCTTATTCCTGACAGGCAGACTATCCTTTCAAGAATGTCTGCTTCCTGTATCTTATCAAGATAATCTTTTCGTTCCATCCCTCTGTCGGAAGGAGCGACGGTTTTTGTATGCCACCAGTAGTTTCTTTTTTTGAGATAGCTTATGAGGAACTCTTTATCCATGTGCAAGTATAGTACTCATGTTGGATATAGATGTTGCGGTTTGTGTTTGCATATTTATGAATGAAAACAGACATTTGCGCGCCTGCTTCGTGCTTCGGGCTGTGCGGCTGGTGCACGCCAGCATTGGGGCTTTGCGAAGATGAAAGCTTTGTGGTAAAGACATGTTGTAAGTTGTAAAGAAGTAAAGTTGAAAGTGGTTACGAAATCCTCAGGAGACGAAAGCCTAGATAGTAGTTGTTGCGGGCGTCCGGATTGGAGATGAAGCGAAGCGCCGAACGGCACTCCCAGGCGCCGCTGCCCCAGCTACAGCCCCGAGCCACAACGGCGCCACCATCTTTTTCCCATGCACTTCCATCAGTTGGCGCGCCGTTATAATCACCATGCCAATTATCCTGCACCCATTCCTTGACATTGCCGTACATGTCGTACAGTCCCCATGGATTTGGCTTCTTCTGACCTACCTCGTGAGTTTTACTTCCTGAATTACCATCGTACCATTCATAATCGCCGAGCTTTGATTCATCATCGCCAAAGGAATACCTTGTTGTAGTGCCTGCCCGCCCCGCATATTCCCATTCAGCTTCTGATGGAAGTCGGTATCTGTTCGCGCCTTCTTTCTGATTGAGCTTTTTGACGAATTCCTGAGCATCATTCCATGACATACTTTCAACGGGTAAGTTATCGCCGTTGAAATTCGAGGGGTTAGTTCCCATGACATCACGCCACTGCTTTTGTGTGACCTCGTATTTACCCATGTAGAAAGCATTTGCTATTCTTACGCGATGCACAGGTTTCGTATATTCAAACTCTTTTGAACCCATGTCAAACTCTCCCGCAGGTATCAGCACGAACTCCATGCCGATGGAGTTGGTGAAGGTCTTCAAGTCTGCTGCTTGTGTAAGTATGGGTGTCGGGGAAACTGTTGGAGTAACTTTTGGGGTTAGAGTGGGTGTTGATTTCAAAGTTTCGGGAGCATTCTTCGAATATGGTGTCATCGTCCAGTATCCAATCAGCACCACGCCCAGCACCAGCGCCACAGCCAAAAACTTTATCTGTGAAATTCCTGCCTTCTTTTCACTTACACTTAATTCTTCTCTTTCCTTTGCTATGCGCTCCTCGTCCTGTTCTTTCTGCCTGCGCAGGTGCTCCTGCTCTTCTCTTTCCCGCTTCTGTACCTCCTCCCTTTCCTTCTGCGCCCCTTCATTCCACGAACCAATACTCGACCTCTGCACCACGCTATCCTCAATCACCACATCCCCGCCGCATGTGCCGTCCAGATTGCAGAAACTCAGCAGATTGCTTCTCTGTATAATGGAATCCTTTATATGAATATTAAAAACAGGCTGGACCTTCCCCAGCTTCTCAAATTCCTTTGTAAGATTGCGCCCGATTTCAGCAAGAAGCCCTGTAATATCGCTTGGGTCGTTCCCTGCTGCAAAAACCTCGATGCTCTCAGTATCCTTCTGAACACTGCATTTTATCACAAGGTCTTTCTTCGTCACCTTTGTCTTGCCGTAATACCACGCTTCGTATGTCTTCTCATCAGTAGTTTTGAAGGTCTTTATATGACGGACATCGTGAAGTTGAATTACATCCCTGCATGTTCCCAGAAGTCCGGATATTTCCACCTTTTTAGGAATAGTATAGACCTTGCTGTCATGGAACTGGAGCCCTGATACAAGTTCTTTGAGCCTGCCGATATTGACATCCTGCTCTGTTCGGAATATCGGGCAGACAACTTTTATTTTCAGAGGCTCCATCTGTACAGAATCAGGTCTTCCGAAGGCGTCCTTGAAACTGACGCGGCAGTTCACGTCAGTGCCTTCCTTTGCGCATATCAGGGGGTCGAGGTAAAAAGCGATAGTCCTGTCAGTATTCGGATTGATATTGCCAAGTTGAATTTTTCCCTTCTTTTCAGGATATTCAGGCTCGCATCGGTCAAAATGAAGTATCTTCTCATCGCTCTCAAGCTCAAGCGCTGCATCGAGGATGGCTAAACCGGATTTGTTCTTTACGGATATCTTGACACGGATGCATCCCCCGAAAAACTCGGACTCACGGAGTACTATTGGCTTAATTGGGGTTTGAGATGCGTCCTTGTTGTTCATGAATCAATCTCTTCGATTTATAATAGTTGTCAACTGCTACACATCCCTCACGAGGCGGAAGCCGATGCTGTCGCTGCCAAGTTCGCTGCCCACCCGAGCCGCAGAGCGAAGCTCTGTTCTAGTCGAAAGGCTACGATATTTTATGGGGTCGCTGTTATAGTTACCACCTCGTTGGATATAGGAAGAGCCATCGCCTTCCCATGCACTTCCATCATTTGGCGCGCCATTGTAATCATAATGCACTTTATCCTGAACCCATTCCCTGACATTGCCTTGCATATCGTACAAACCCCATAGATTGGGCTTCTTCTGACCTACTTCATGAGTCTCGCTGCCTGAGTTATCATAGTACCATGCATAATCGCCAACCCATGTTTCATCATCGCCAAAGAAATATGGCGTAGTTGTGCCAGCGCGTGCTGCATATTCCCATTCTGCCTCTGAGGGAAGGCGGTATTTGTTCGTGCCCTCTTTCTCGTTGAGCTTTCTTATGAATTCCTGAACATATTTCCGTGCCACACTTTCAACAGGTAAGTTATCGCCTTTGAAATGCGAAGGGTCAGTTCCCATGACTTCTCGCCACTGCTTCTGAGTAATTTCATATTTGCCCATGTAGAAGGCATTTGGGAGCTTTACACGATGGACTGGACCTTCGTTACCCCATCTGCCTGCCTCATTCGATGGCGAACCCATATCAAACTCTCCCGCGGGTATAAGCACGAACTCCATGCCGATAGAGTTTGTAATAGTTTTCCGGTATGTTGCTGGTGCAGCTACTGGTATCGGGGAAACTGTTGAAATAACATCGGGAGCCTGAACAATAGTTGTATCTACCGCCCATGTATAGCTGAGCTTAACCATATCACTTGTCGCACCAGCATACACACTGTCGATATAGGTTACAAACAGCGGAACATCAGACTCTCCGCCGATGCTCTTCTCGACATAAGTGTAGATGCCGCGCTGAGCAATTACCTTATCGTCTTTCTTGACTCCATCCTTGCTAAGAGTAAGCCAGACCTGTGCCGGAGATCCTTTGGCGTCTATTGAATTTGCTGTCAATGTCCAACCACCGCCAATATCCCATGTTTCACCAACGGTGAGGGCTTTATTCTCTTTGTTTCTTTGCTCAAGTATCAATTTTACCAATTTTGTTGTCTTTCCGTTCAGAGCCACATATTTATCTCCCTGCCAATCTACAACATAATAATAACCATTGTCGAATTTTTCCAGACCTGCCTTATTAGCAGCGGTTACATCACCCTTGAATACCTCTTCTACTACTTTCAATCTGACAGATGCGGTAGTTGCAGTTTTTGTTGGAGTGACCGTAGGAGTCTGGAGGATTGTAGTTGTAACTTCGGGCGTCGGTAAAGGAGTTGATTTCAAGCTTTCAGGCGAGTTAGTAGAACCTGGCGTCATCACCCAGTATCCTGCCACCAGCACACCCAGCACCAGCGCCACTGCAAAGAATTTTTTATATGAAGCTCCACCCGCGCTTGGCTCTTCTCTGTCCCCTACGATGCGCTCCTGCTCCTCACGGTGTCTCTTGAGGCTCTCTTCTTCCTGCCTTGCTTTCTGGCGTTCTCTTTCCCTTCCTTCTGCATCTTCTCTCTGCGCTCGCCCCTCATCCTCCCTCTGTCTGCGCAACTTTTCTAGTTCTTCCCTTTCCTTTTTTTTCTTCTCTACATCCCCTTTAATATCAGTGCGCTGCACCATGCTATCCTTGATTTTAACCGACGGCGCGCCATCCCCCATAGAAATAGTTGACCTCTGCACCACGGAATCAATGATATTGATAACCTGCTCCTTCCTGATTATCCCAATCTCCCGCGCGCTGGCGCTTATCACAAGGTGGCGGAGATTATCAAGAGTTTCATTCAAAAAACCGCTCAAGCCATAGCTTTTATCCGAGCTTGCACGCAGCAAAACCTGCGTCAACCCTTCGTATTCCTTAACAACAGCAGTGAGGAGATAATACGCTTTCTCTCCAACCGCATCGCCTGCAAGGTAAAGTATTCTTCCCTCCTCGATAGGAAATTCGTCCACTTTATACAGCCTGTTCTTGCAGGTGTGACCAATAAAATCCACAAGCTTCGCTACGCTTATTCCCTCAAAATTCACCCCGCGCTCTTCTAAATACCCTGAATTTGACAACCTGAGAAAATCAGCTCTCGTAATCGATTTTTCTTTCAGGAAAGGACAGACGCAATGAACTTCCTTCGGGCGCATCTGTTCCACATGCTTCTTCCACTGGTGGTCTTTGTAACGAACCGTCGCGCCGATTTCTTCTTTATGAACGCAGCCAAGCGGTTTCAGTATGAATTTCGCTGTTCGCGGCACGGTTGGCGGGATATTGCCGAGCTTCTGTATCTTATCGCTTTCAATCTCGAAAAGGGATTCCGTATAATCCAGTATAACCTCGACATCAGAAATAGCAGAGTCGCTGTTATTGATTACCCTGACCCCGAACCTGACATTGTTGTCAGGCAGGACTTCATAGCCGCGTTTTATTTCGATGTTTGATAAACCCAGAGATATCACTCCTTTTTAGATGGGTTTATCAAAGTCAGGCATTTCATGACCACCATGGATGCATAATATGCTTTAGAGGATAAAAAAGTTTGCAGACTCTCTCACTCATCATGAGCCATCTGCCTGCTCATGTTTTTTCCTATAGCCTGTCTTTATATTTGCTGTATAAAAAGGATGCGCCCATGAGTATCGCACCCAGTACCATGAAAGACATAATCCGGTATAATGTTTCCAGATCGGAGAGATCGATAATAAAAACCTTGACTATGGTCAATAACAATAACACTATTCCTGCTTTTCTTACAAAGCTTAATTCATATCTGAATCCGGCTATCAATATAGCTATAGCCTCTATAGCCCATGCAATAGTTATCCATCCATCATTCAACTCAAGAGCAAGTATTAATGTAGTGAGAAGTCCCCCGCCGATAAGGTAATATTTCCAGTATTCGCTTTCATATTCGGGTTTGTTCTTATTTTTAAAGTACATGGCAGAACAGGCATAAAATGTTATTATTGCTATCAGGAACGCAAAAAATCTCGTGTTCAAGATATTACCAATATCAAATGCTCCTAATTCTGTATCTATAAAGAGCGTCTTGACAAGAACTATTATTCCGACGATATTGCCGAATACCCGGAGCCCGATTGCATTATATCGGAATCCCATCACCAAAAGAACAAACCCTTCTATAGCCCATGCGAAGGTAATCCACTGGTAGTTGAATTGCACTAGTATTGCTATGGTAATGAAAGTCGTACACAATGTCAGGTAAATAGCGAACAGCTCTTTTGCATTCTTGTTCAGAGCCGCATAAGCCAGGCAAAGATAAACACCTGCCACCATGATTGTGAAAAGACCGGCGTATGTCTTATAATTCGCATTAATAACTGAATAAAATAATCCATACGAAAATATGGCATTAAGAGCTACTATCAGTATGCCATGATAGGATTCAGGTATCTTGAATAAAACAGATTGGAAGTTTTCCAGTGATGCTGCTTCCTCTGACGGTTTCCGGATTGTGTATGCCAGTGTTGTAAATATTATGAAATAGAGCGATAAAAACAAAACATTTGTTGTGAATTCTCTTGCGGGGTTGTAGCCATAAAGCCACACAATATGGGTCAAATAAACAGCTATCAGTCCGCCAATTGCCATCTTTATCCACCCCTTTCGCTGGACTATAATCACAAGCCCGCAGGTGAGCACAGTAGCATAAACGAGGGTGTATCCGCTTATGTCGCTCAGGAATGGAATAATGTAGCCCAAAAAGAATGCTTCTGACGCTATGACCATCGAGCTATATTTCAATGAAAGAAATACCGCAGAAACAATAATCAAGCCCAGCAGTACCATGTCAATGTCTGCCGGTATAAGTCCATACGGATTATAAGCATTGTATATAATCAGGTATAATACGGCAAATCCTCCGCCTGTAAGCGTTCTTGAGAGGTATTCATATTTTTTCTCATACTTTTTATTATTGAGGAATCCTCCTGCAACCAGCATAAGAAGCCCCACAATGATACCTAAAATAACCTTTTCAATCGGGCTCATAAGATGCCGGTCATAAAGATATTTTATAAAAAAGACCATTCCGATGAATATCGAGATTATCCCGATGCGGCTGAACCATTTTTTCCCGATGTTCTCTTCAAAACCAATTTTTTCCCTGAAAACCGGTTCTTGTTTTTCTATTTCCGGTTCGACCGCATTTCCGCCAGTTACAGGTTCGATTTGTGGTTTCAAAAAATCCGAATAACTATCTAATTTTGCTTCTATGAAATAGATTTGGGATTTTACTTTTTTAATCTCCTCTCTTATTTCTGCAAGTTCGTTGTAAATCTTACCTTGATTGTTTCCACCCATACCATTCATTTCCTGATTATTTCGGTATCATGCAAATGTTTTTTTCAGTATAAATAATTATCCACTGTCATTACGTTTCACCTATATATTCAACTTCGCCCCGCATTCACTAAAGATTTTGACATCTCACCAGACAACCTCAACTTCCTTTGAGACCTTGATTTTTGTATCTTTTGTTATCAATTTAGCATCCAGAAGAATAGCTGTGGCAGTGATTATCCTGTCATGCAGTTCAGGGATTTTTTTAATTCATGGCATTTCATGATAACATCAATATCAAGAGGATGCAGAAGATAATTTGAACTATTTTGGATATTTTCAATAATATCAATGAATTGTATGTCAACCCTATGCTTTTCTGTTATGAAGAGAGCTTCAGCAAGCACAGTCGTCGGGATAACAATATCGACTTCTCCTGTATCAGCTTTTTCAAAAACTTCCCGGGCTCTTATGCCGAGTTTTTCATCATCAGTTAGATACCATAATAAAGCATGGGTATCCGTAACAAATATATCAGACATGGAATAACGATTTCTTCGCTTCATCGATTTCGTCCTCGGTTATTTTTAGTCCTTTCAACATGCCCCGTAGTGCCACAACTTTTTTCCGTGCAGCGAGATTTTTCTTAAGACTCCTGAGTTCCTGCTCAATCCTTGTTATTTTGATATATGCTAATTTGCTTTTCATCTTCTGTCCTCTATTACTCGTTGTTATGCCTTTTGAACTATTTATTATTTATACACTCACAACTTCGCCCCGCATTCAAGGCAGAACTTCTCGTTAGCCTCAACTTCCCTGCCGCAGTTGGGGCACTTGCGCGCCGCGCTGGCGCCGATGGTGGAGCGCTGGACTACGGAATCTTTGACCAGCGTGCCTATTTTATCGCCGATGTGGACGTTGTACTGAACGATGCTGTCGTCGATGTATTCTTTTACATTAACCCTCTTTTCTATCTCATCGAGCATGCCGTGATAGAATCCTGTAAGCGCATCCTCTTTCTCAGCCCATACCTTCAGAATAAGCTTTGATTTCTTTGCGCCGCCCACAACCTCAACCTGCGCGGCATATTTTAAGCCCTTAACCCCTTCACCATAGAAGCGCGCAACACCATTGAAAAGTTTATGGTTCTGAGTTACTTCCGGCTTCTGCATATGCATGTGCATGTCCTTTATAATGCGGGAAACCATCGTAAAGAGCGATTCGGCAGGCATATCTATCTCTCTTGTGCTTTCTTCAGTTTTCACAAGGTTGCTGACCGTATCATGCCAATCAGTCTCACTTATTTCTTTTCCATGGAGCATTGGGCATACGATGCTCAGGGACTTTGGCTCAAGTTCGATATCCTGCCGTTTCCTTGATGCCATGTCGTAATAGTTCACCCTGCCTGAGACATTGCAGTCCCCGCATTCGCCTGTGGGACGGATTTCAAAGGTAACGGTCTGGCTGGCTTTTGGCTCAATTAATGCGATTGACTTTTCTTTCTCTTTCAGCAGGAAAACATCGGGGATATAAGGATATACTTTGATATCGCTGATGGGGTCGGATGTGTTGTTTTCGATTTTTAATTTGTAAATAATCGCCGCGCCCTTGTAGCCGAAGGCTGTTTTGACATACACGCTCGGCGCTTCAGGCACTGTTATCGGCGCAGGTTTGCTCTTTGGCGCCTCGGTCACTAGTGCTGGTTTCTGAGGCTCTGGTTTTACTGTTGGTTCACGTTTGATAGGCTCCTCTACTTTAGAAGAACTGCGGCGCTTCAAAGCAACGATAGCGATAAATATCAGGACTAAGCCGCCAACGCCTGCATAGACGTAAGAATTTGAGGACTCAGAAGCAGCGGTCGGCGCCGGAGCAGGACTTGCGGTCTGCGCTATGGTAGGAGCGGGAGTTGCCAGTGAAGAGGTGGGCGCAGGGGCAGGTTTTGTTGCAGTAGTTGCAGAAGACTTTCCGATTATTGAGTCATAACTTGCTTTGATTTCTTCAGGGCTTAGAGCGCGGTTGTAGATGCGAATCTCATCAATCGCTCCAGTAAATTGCATTTCAGGCCAATCTTTTCCTGCGCCTATTGTTAATGGTTCGCCTGCTCCATCTACTCGCCCTGAAGCTGCAGGCAATGACTTATCTAAAACACCATCCACCCAAACTTCAATTGTGTTAGCTGTTCGCCGCGCCGCAACAAATCTCCAATTACCATCATTAACGGATTTTGAGCTTCCACCTATCCAATAATTACTTCCGCCAACTCCAATAACAAGAGCACTCGTACCATCTCCTGATATATACCATGTATAATCATGTGTTCCTGACCCAACAATGTCTTTTTCAATTATGGCACCATTTCTTTTTGTTTTAACCCATGCAGTAAACGTAAAGTCATTAAAATAAAGAATTGGACTATCAGGAACCCTAACATAATCATTCACCCCATTAAAACTCAGCGCCTGCCCGCTTATTCCTTGAACGAAAGTCGCCCCATTAATTGTCCCATCATTATTATTCCCGCTTGAATCCTTTGCATCGCCATCAAAATGATATTCTGCAACAAGCCCATCTTTCGATACTTCACCCATCGCCGTTCCCGCAAGCACCAGCGCCGTCACCAAGCCTATCGCAAGGGCGCGCGCCGCAAAAGATATTTGTTTTGTCATATTTTTCTTCCTATCCATAAAACTCACTTATCATAACTTCCCTCCACACTCCCCGCAAAAACCCGCATACTTCGGAAGCGCAGCCCCGCAGTGCGGGCACTTCTTCATCGCGCCTGCGCCGATATTGGAGCGCCGGATTATGCTGCCATTTATATTAATTGAGCCGGAACGCCCCACATCACTGGCGCGTCCTTTATCAGCAACTTCCTGTTCAACTCCGGCATCTCCCTTTCTTCCCTCGGCTTTCGCCTGTTTCAGGAGCCTTAACGCCTCAATCCCCCTCTTTGCCTCCTCAAAATCAGCCTCGCTCTCCTTCTGCTCAATCAGGATATCAGTCTCAGCCTCCTTTACCTTCTGCTGCCTCCCAAACTCCAGCACCTCGCTCTTAACCGCATGTTTCGAGCGCACATCTGCCACTCCCAGTCTTCCCGCGCGCTCGAATTCGGTCTCACCCGGTCTCACTTTGACGGGAAGAGAAAGCGTCTTGTCCTGTGTTGTTCCTTTATCCTTCCCGAAGTAATAAACCACCCTTCCTTTCACTTCAAAATCGCCGGTCTGGTTTGGTTTTATCCTCACTTCGAGTTCCTTCCCGGCGCCGGGGTCAACAGTATATGTGGTAGTATATTGCCCTGCGCCCGAAGTAACGAATCCCGATGAAGTCACGGACATCCCTGAAGGAGGGATGATGATGACCTGTACCGTCATCGCAGGTTTTGTAATGACGTTCACCGCAGATAGTTTTAAGACAATATCCTCTCCCATGACCACGTCCGTCTTCTCGCCGTAGAGCTGGACGCTTGCAGATATCAAAGCCTCTGCCTCGGCGGATTTTTTCCTTGATCTGTAAATAATGAATATGAGTATCAGTGCCAGGATGCCGATAATTATCAGTGTATTTTTGCTCAATCCGGTCGTCTTTTCAGCAGCCGTTCGCTCATCCAACGGGGTCGGAGGAAGAGGTCTTACTTTTATTGGAAGGCTCAGCGTGTTGTCTTCTGCGGTTGATATATCGCCCCCGAAGTAATAAATTACCCTTCCTTTAACATTAAAATCGCCTATCTGGTTTGTATTTATCCTTACCTCAATATCTTTCCCCGCGCCCGTACTGATATTAAACGTTGAAGTGAATTGCCCTGCCCCCGAAGTAACGAATTCCGATGAACTCACGGACATCCCTGAAGGAGGAATAAGAATTACCTGCACTGTCATCATAGGTTTTGTGATAATATTGACTGCAGAAAGTTTCAATATAATATCTTCCCCGAGAACCACATCAGTCTTCTCACCATGAAGCTCAACGCTTGCGTTCTCAATGGCTGAAGCAGTATTAACCAAAAGTATGAAAGTTAATAAAAATAAAATTATTTTTTTCATTGTTTCCTCTCCTTTTTTTAACAGTTACATTACCATAATCTTTTATAATATATTATCCTTCCTTTTTTTTCAAAATCGACTGCTTTATATGTCCTTATCCTCACTCTAATTTCCCGCTCCGCTTGCCCGATATTGCTTGCAGCTAATATAATCGATATTTTTTGAAAAAACAACAATTTCTCACAAAAAACCCGTTATTACATTCTTCCTGAACTCAGAAAACCTGTCCTCAAGTATCGCTTCCCTGGCGGATTTTACTATGGATTGCATGTAATACAGGTTATGGATGGACGCCAGCCGAAGCGCAAGAAGTTCCGATTCCTTAAAAAGGTGATGCAGATACGCCCTTGTATAGTTTTTGCATGTATAACATCCGCAATCACCGTCAATCGGCGCAAAATCAAGAGCGAATCTGGCACGGGCTATATCCACATTCCCCTTTGAAGTCATCAAAGTCTGGTGCCTCGCATTCCGAGTGGGGAAAGCGCTGTCAAAAATATCGATGCCAGCCTCGATTGCGGACAAAAGTTCAACAGGCGAGCCCACGCCCATCAAATAGCGCGGTTTGTCCTCAGGAACTAACGGGACGCTGTATTCCAGTACTTCATTCATTACTTCCTTCGGCTCGCCGATTGAAAGACCCCCTATCCCGTATCCGTCAAAATCCATCTCCAAAAGTTCTTCTGCACAACATTTGCGCAGGTCCGCGAATGTGCCTCCCTGCAGTATCGCAAAAACGAGCTGACCTTTGTTTTTTTCCACGTTTTTTGCCCTGTTCGCCCACAGTACCGTCCTTCCAACCGAAGCTTCAATAACACTGTATTCGCTTCCATAAGCAGGGCACTCGTCCAGTATCATGGCTACATCGCTTCCCATGAGCTTCTGATTTTCCATGCAAATTTCAGGCGTATAGGAATATTTCTTCCCGTCACGCAGGTTCTTATAAGATATACCCTCATCCGTAATCTTGAAAGGGAAATCCCTGCGTATCATCTGGAATCCCCCGCTGTCCGTGAATATAGCGCGCTTCCAGTGCATGAATTCATGCAAGCTTCCTGCTCTTTTTATAACCTCCATGCCGGGTGAAAGAAAAAGATGAAAGGCATTGCTGATGAGCGCCTGTGTTCCCATACCATACAGCTCTTCCGGGATGAGCGTCTTCACCGTGGCTTTTGTTGCAACAGGCATGAATGCAGGGGTATCTATGCTCCCGTGGTTTGTCCTGAGCTTTCCTGCCCTTGCGCCTTTATTTTTGTCCGTGTGTATTAACTCGTACATATTACCTGAAATATTACCTGAAAACCAGCATCGCATCCCCGAAGCTGTAAAATCTGTATGAATTCACTATGGCGCTATTATATACTTCCATCACCCTTTCCCTGCCTGCAAACGCGCTTACAAGCATCAAAAGCGTTGACTTTGGAAGATGGAAATTGGTAATCATCCCGTCGATTCTCGATTTAAACCGGTATGGCGGGTAAATAAAAAGCCGGCTCAAACCTTGTTTTGCGATGATTTTCCCATCGGCACATGAGCTTTCAAGCGCCTTTACGGTGGTTGTTCCGCCTGCTATGAGCTTTCCCCTCGTTTCATTGATGACCTTTGCATTTTCCGTGCTGACGGAGATATATTCGGGTTCCATGACATGCGCTTCTATGTTCCGAGTCTTGACAGGCGTGAACGTGCCGGGACCTACATGAAGAGTGACATAAGCGATGTTAACGCCTTTGTCCATTAATTGTTTCAATAATTCGTTTGTGAAATGAAGACCCGCAGTGGGTGCCGCAATCGAGCCTTTTTCCCTGCAATAGACCGTTTGATAGCGGTTTTTATCATCAAGCTTTTTCTTGATATATGGCGGAAGAGGCGCATCCCCTATTTTTTCAAGAACGTCGTACAGGTTGCCGTTGCAGTTGAACGCGGCGAGATACCTGTTTGTGGCGTCGCTTTTTCTGACTTCGAGGATTGTTGCTTCTAACTCCCCGAAATAAAGTTTTGTGCCTTCATGGATATTCTTGCCTCTTATCAGGCACTCGTATCCTGCATCGTTTTTCGACACTATGAGCGCTTCCACATGACCGCCCGTGCTTTTTTCCCCGGAAAGTTTTGCCGGAATAACCCTTGAATCATTGAGCACAAGAGTATCCCCGTCTTCAAAATAATCAGGAATATCGGAAAAATACCGATGCTCTATGTTTTTTCCAAGCACCATTAGCCTTGACGCGCTTCTCGGTTCTATCGGGGATTGTGCAATCAGTTCTCCGGGAAGATGATAATCAAAATCGCAAAGTTCCATCTGATGCTAAGTTCACATGCCGGTTTAAGTAATTTTTCTCTGGATATACCCTGTTCAGGATAGTTTTTTATCATCTGCCGCAATAATCAGGCAGAAAGCAGGGATATTATGAAAGGCGACGTAGGCAAAGCAGAAGTCGGCAATAAAGTTCGATTAACAAAAGCGGCAGATAAATATGTAATACATTATGAAGGGATACTAATGCCTTCACAAACAGGTTCTACTGTATTAAAACTTAAAAATGGCTATAATATTGGTTTAAGAGGGATAAATCCTGAAAATATAATCACGGTTGAACCAAAAGAGGAGAAAAAGTTTCAAGAACCGATAACCAGACCTGCCCGGAAGAAAAAATCACTTCCCAACATCTCCATACTCTCAACAGGCGGCACCATCGCAAGCAAAATCGATTACCGCACAGGCGCCGTTACATCGCAATTCTCAGCCGAGGACATCCTGCGTGCCATCCCTGAACTTGAAGAGATAGCGAATTACAACTGCCGCATGATTTACAGCATCCTGAGCGAGAACATGCGCCCCTCTTACTGGGTCGAGCTTGCCCGCGCCGTGTACGAGGAAATCAAGAACGGCGCTGACGGCATCATAATCACTCACGGCACAGATACAATGATGTACACGGCTGCTGCTCTCTCGTTCATGATCGAAACCCCTGTTCCTATCGTGCTTGTAGGCTCCCAGCGAAGCGCGGACAGACCGAGCAGCGACAACGCCATGAATGCGATATGCGCCGCAGTTGTAGCGACAGGCGACATAGCCGAGGTATGCGTGGTTATGCATGGCGGAACAAGCGACGATTTCTGCCTTATTCACAGGGGAACGAAGGTGAGAAAGATGCATACATCGCGGCGAGACGCCTTCCAGTCCATAAATGCAAGACCAATCGGGCGCGTGGAATACCCGTCCCGCGAGATAAAAATACTATCTTCATATGTGAAGCGGGGGGAGAAGAAGCTTGCGCTCCACGACAGGCTTGAACCAAAATGCGCCCTGATAAAATACGCTACAGGAGCCAGTAGCGAATCCCTGCTGTTCCACAGCGGCGCCGGGTATAAGGGCATTGTGATTGAGGGCACAGGTCTTGGTCATGTTTCAACAGAATGGATACCTCTTATCAGGAATGCAGTGGATGCGGGCATACCTGTTGTCATGACCTCGCAATGCATCAGCGGAAGGGTCTGCGACCGCGTGTACGATACAGGCAGGGATATCCTGAAAGCAGGCGCAATCGAAGGCGAAGATATGCTCTCCGAAGTGGCGCTGGTTAAACTCATGTGGGCGCTGGGAAATACGCAGGATATTGAAAAAGTGAGAGAAATGATGCGCGCCAATGTAGCGGGGGAGCTTACCCGAAGTACATGTTTATCATAATGATGATTATAAGTATATGTGGTCTATAATATTAGCGTAAATATTAAATACTATTAAAAACATCACTAATATTGTTGTAGGATTAGATATCTAATGCCTTTAGTACCCTCAGTCTCCTTCGACCCATCGTTTTTATTAGGTATCTAAGCCCTACTCCTATTCATTTTTTGGATTTTTCTAGAACCCTGATATCTCTTATTCCAGTATGGGGATAGTTGCCGGTTTCATCTTTTTCTGCTGATTTTACCATGTCCCATATCGTAAGCAGTGCCACGCTCACACCATGAAGAGCCTCCATCTCGACCCCTGTTTTACCAACCGATTTTACCTCGACAGTGGCTTTGATTACCTCATCCGCTATCTCAAATTTAACATCAATGCCTGTTACAGGAATCTGGTGGCACATGGGTATCACGGAAGATGTTTGCTTGACTGCCATAACAGCGGCTATGCGTGCGGTTTCAAGTACTTCCCCCTTAACTATTTCCCTGTTCTTGATTGCTTCTATGGTTTCTGGTTTTAATCGTATCTCGCCCGAAGCTACTGCGCGCCTTTTTACATCTCTTTTATCGCTGATATCCACCATCTTTGCCCTCTCATCGTGAATGTGTGAAAAACTATTCTCTCTCATGCTTTCATCACCCCGGGGATATAATCGATAACATCCGTGGCAAGAAGACCGTATCCGAAATCTGCAAATGCCATATCCCCGGCAGCACCGTTAATGAAAGCCCCAGCACAGGCTGCTTCAAGCGCCTCATGTTTTGCAAAGAGCGCCCCGGTCAACCCCGCAAGGACATCACCTGTGCCGCCCACGGTCATCCCCGCGTTCCCAGTTCTATTGGCTCTGACTTCGGCGCCGTCAGAGATTATGTCAACAGCGCCTTTTAATAATACCGTGACCTTGTTGTTTTTGGCAAAATCCCTGATGAACTCAACTTTTTCTTTTTCATCTCCCGGCACATCCACGCCTGATAATCGTTTCATTTCACCTGCATGAGGAGTAATAATAATATTTTTATGAAGCAAAGGTAACAACTGTGGCTGGAGCGCATCGGCATCAATCACGGCTTTTTTGCAAAGCGGGACTATTTTTTTAACGGCAGAAAGTATCCCCTCGGCAGTTCCAAGCCCCATTCCCATTACAACCACATCGTGTTTTTTGATTAGCTCCGAAATGAGAGGAATATCGTCTTCAACCAGACTGTCGCCTGAAAGCGCGCGGACAATGAGATTGGGGGAAAACGAAGCAATTATATCGGAAACATTGCGCGGCGCCGCCACTGTAACGATATCCGCGCCGCCCCGCAGCGCACCGAGAGCAGCCAGCGCGGGCGCACCTGAATACGCGCCGCCGCCGATTACGAGAACCCTGCCAGCATCGCCTTTATGGCTTGTTGCCGGTCTTTTCAGAAATGGTTTGATGTCGCCCGGTCCTACAAAGAATTCGGCTTCATTGGGAATACCGATATCAACAACACGGACTTCTCCTGTATATTCCGGTGCATCAGGAGAAAGCATGCCCACTTTCATTTTATGGAACGTGAGCGTCAGTCCGGCATGAACGGCTTTCTCAAATTCGCCCCCGTCAGGGTCAAATCCGGACGGTACGTCCACCGAGATGACAAAAGCACCAGAATCGTTAATGAGGTCAATTGCTGTGGATTCAGGCTCATGTATTTTTCCTTTTATGCCTGTACCGAAAACCCCGTCTATGATTATGTCTGCATTTTTTATCAGGGCGCGCTCAAATGCTGCAGAATCCGTAACTTCAACCAAAGGAATGGATGTTTTTTCAAGCGCCTTCCAGTTGTGCAACGCCTCTGGTGTTTTAAGTTCTCCTTTTTTTCCGATAAGAATAACTGTAACGTCGTAACCGCCAAGATGCCGTGCAGCTACAAAAGCATCGCCCCCGTTATTGCCCCTGCCTGCGATGGTTACAACCCTGCCCGAGTTTATCCTTTCTTTAACTGCACGGGCAACGGCTGCGCCGGCATTTTCCATGAGCTGGAGGCTCTTTATCCCGAGGTATTCGCAGTTGGCGTCGATGGCTGCCATGCGGGATGAGGTGATAGCTTCCATAGACAGATAATCCACCCGCGAACACTTATAATTTATTAAAATGTTTGAGGGATATAGTGAAATAAGATACAATCATATTCTCATATATTCAGGAGTAACTAATGTCTCAACAAATTCCCCAAACGTTTCATCTCAAACGCGTCCGCACCATCGCCGACTACCAGTTCGGGCGCGGCGCAGGCGAGGCTCTTTTCCCTGACAATGTGGAATTCCAGTTCTCAACAACAAAAAGAATCCGCCAGATTCTGCTCGACAATAACCGCATAGCTACGGTCAGGGCAAAGGACGGCATGCTCACACTCAGCATCATGGGCGCAGGAAAGCTTCATGGATTAATCGGGTATCTGGGGCGCAGGGTCGTGGTTAATAGCGATGCTGCGCCCTTTGTGGCAAAAGGCAAGACCGCTTTTGCGCGGCACGTCGTGGCTGCCGACCCTGACATAAGGGCTGGGGAGGAAATTCTTGTTGTGGATGAGAACGACCGCCTGCTCGCTACGGGGAAAGCTGTGCTGGCTCCCCTTGAAATGCTTTCGTTTAAGAAGGGCATTGCCGTGGATGTGAGGAACGGGATAGAGAACAAAGATAAAGCAGATAGTGAGTAAAATTTATTACTCTGGGTTATCTACTCGCATGGTAAATATTATATATAGTAATGTTGTATTATGCCTCGGTGAAGTTTAATGAGTCACGTTATCGGATTGAAATGCAGGGAATGCGGTGCCGAGTACCCTGCGGTTATCCAGAATACATGTTATGAGTGCTTCGGTCCCCTAGAAGTCAATTACGACTGGGATTATATTTCCAATCATATCAGCAAAGAGAAAATCGCAGCGGGTCCAAAATCAATCTGGAGATATGCAGACCTCCTGCCCCTTGAATCGGAGAAGCGCATCGACCTCGGCGCGGGTTTCAATAAGCTTCATCATGCAAAGCGCCTGGGCGCAGTTCTTGGGCTGGACGAACTTTATATTCTCGATGAGTCGGTGAACCCCACCAACTCATTTAAAGACAGGGTAACGTCGGTAGCGATTTCAAAAGCCATCGAATTCGATGTGAAAGCCGTTGGATGCGCCAGCACGGGCAACCTTGCGGCAGCCGTGGGCGCGCATGCAGCCAAGGCCGGGCTTCCAGCGTATATTTTCATCCCCGCCACAATCGAGCTTGGAAAGATTGTGCAGATGCTCATCTACGGTCCGAACGTGATTGCCGTGGAAGGCACGTATGACGACGCCAACCGCCTCGCAAGCGAAGTGGCGGATTCGCATCCCGACTGGGCTTTTGTGAACATCAACATCCGTCCCTATTATACCGAAGGTTCAAAGACGCTGGCTTACGAAACCGCCGAGCAGATGGGATGGCAGGTCCCTGACCATGTCGTCGTTCCCATGGCAAGCGGGGCGCTGCTATGTGCAATCTCGCGCGGATATAAGGAACTGGAGCGCATTGGTCTTGTGGACAATGCCAATGTGAAAATATCGGGCTCGCAGCCCCTTAACTGCTCGCCCATATCGTGTGCGGTCCAGAAGAATAGCGAAGTTGTCCCGGTCAGGAACTATGAGACCGTGGCGCACAGCCTTGCAATAGGCAACCCGGCAGACGGCTATTACGCCAAGAAGACAATCCTGGATTCTGGCGGGTATGCCGCCACTCCCACAGATACTGAAATCATCGAGGCTATCCATCTTCTCGCAAGAACAGAGGGCATATTCACCGAACCTGCAGGCGGCACGACTGTCGCAGGTCTGAAGAAGCTGGTTGAGAGCGGTCATATCCAGCACGATGAACGTGTCGTGGTCTATGTGACAGGGAACGGTCTTAAAGCACAGGACACGCTGCTTAAATCATTGCAGCGCCCGCCTGTTATTAAACCCATGCTGAGTGAGTTTGAGAAACTCACCGCGCCAAAACTTGAGATTCATAAGCAAGAGGCGATTCTTGCACATTCGTAAAGGTGATATAAATGGTTAAAATAAGATTTTCTTCTGCATTGAGCAATGTTACACACGCTCGGGAAACGACACTGCAACTTGGAGAAACAACTGTAAAGGCTGTGCTGGATAAACTGGTTGAACAGTTCGGCGCGGATTTTGAGAAGCGGATTCTTGACAAAGGCGAAGTAAGACGGTTTGTCAACCTGTACGTGAACGGCGAGGATATAAGGCATTTAAATGGTCTGTCCAGCCCTGTGAAGGACGCCGATGAAATCTCGATACTTCCTGCAGTGAGCGGGGGATAAAACCCGCTTCAAATCCTTCTATTATGACCCCCCCTTCCCACAGCAGTTTTGCTGTGGGGTTTCGCCCTGATAAGGCGTCTGAGATTGCTATTCTGAATACGTTGGTACCCAACCGCTGCAAGCAGCGGATATTCCGATAAAATAAAATTAAAAGTAGCGGGCACGCCTCGGGTCGCAGCCCCTTCCGCTGTCCGGTTTTCCGCAGACTCGCCTCCGCCCCGCGCCCCTGTGAGCGATAGTTGTTCACGGCTGGTTTGCTCCCTTCCGGGCCTAGACCGTTTTCCGCAATTAAGAGGCAAAGACCTTCCTTCAGGAAAGCCGCTGCATCGACACCAGCCCCACAGGACGGGGTTTCACAGTAGAACCTGCGGGCCGGGCAGCAGTCAAAACTTCTTCCTCTGGCTTCGCCCCCCGCTATCGACGGTTTCGGGTGACAGGTAACGCCGAATTACCCGGGCTAGCCCGCCGCCGTGATATTGTTGTTTGCATGCAATAAAGTTATCTCAAGTGAGGTTATAGAGTAAGATTATGGAAGGACTAATCGGTTTTGTTGCAAGCAATCAAAAGGCAAGCAAGATTCTTGCTGTACTGGATTCAAAGGGACCAATGGACAGCGCCACCATAGCTAAAACAGCCCGGATAGTGGGGACAGATAAGAGTATTGAAGAACTGGTCGGGAAAAAGCTTTTAGCACTTTCCGGAGAGAAATATGCCCTGACAGAACTGGGAAAGCAGGTCAGCCATAAGCTGCGGAGTGTGCGATGACCCGGTGAGGAAATTGCAAAAATAATTCACCGATAACTTTATAGGCTAACAAAACCAGATAGTTAGGTATACCTAAGTAAAAGGAAAAGGATACCTTATGTTAGCAAGCTTTTTAATAACATTCAGGGAAGCGCTTGAAGCAGCCCTGATAATCGGAATAATTGCGGCTTATGTCGCAAAGATTGGAAGAAAAGACCTCAACAGCTACATCTACGTAGGAATAATCGGCGCAGTAATCGCAAGCGCTGGAGTAGCGTTTGTATTCAAAATAGTATATGGCGAATTTGAAGGCACGGCAGAACAATTGTTCGAAGGCGCCGCCGCATTAACAGCAGCAATTGTCCTCACCTACATGATTTTCTGGATGGCGCAGAATTCAAAACAGATAAAAGGGGAAGTCCAGGAAAAGATAGACCTCTCTATATCGAAAGGCCATACCATGGGAATTACAGCCCTCTCCTTTATCGCCGTATTCAGGGAAGGGGTTGAGACTGTCCTGTTCCTTGGAACTCTTGCCATCCAGTCCCCGTTTGATACACTTCTCGGTTTTGCTGCCGGGCTTGTGGTTGTGGTCTTTATTTCATTTGTTATGTTCAAAGGAATGCACAGCCTTGACGTAACCAAATTTTTCAAATATACAAGCGTACTGCTGGTATTGTTCTCAGCCGGGCTGACAGCTACTGCTGTGGGCGAATTCAACGAAACCGGAATCATACCCGCCGTGGTAGAGCATGTGTGGAATTTGAACCCGCCCATGAACCCTGACGGCTCTTACCCCCTTCTTCATGAGAATGGTCTTATCGGGGGCGGCCTGGGTTCGCTTATTGGCTACCACGCAGCCCCTTCACTGACAATGGTACTTTCGTATATCGGCTACTGGATAATTATCGGAATGTTTGTTTACAGGTCTTTCAAAGTACCGGAGAAGGTGAGATGACATGGAAGCTGATACCTCCAGGATTGAGGAGTATCTTGAATCAATCTATAAACTCCAGCAGGAACAGCATCCTGTAAGCACATCCCGTCTAGCGGAACATCTGAAACTCTCACCGCCGTCCGTATCCGAGATGATAAAAAAACTGGTGCACAAAGGTCTGGTGAACCAAATCGAAAAAGGAGTATGCCTGACAGAAGAAGGCAATAAAATGGCTAAAAAAGTCATTCGCAGGCACAGGCTCTCAGAGAGGTTGCTTACAGATATTCTGGGTTTCAAATGGGACGAAGTGCACGACGAAGCCTGCAGGCTTGAGCATGCAATAAGTACTGAGATGGAAGACCGAATCGCTGCGAGCCTCGGAAACCCCAGGACATGCCCGCACGGTCATCCCATACCCGATAAGGACGGAGTATTCATAAAAGAAATAGTCAAGCCGTTATCGGAATTAAAAGCCATGGATAAGGGGATTATCGTCAGCGTGTTTGAAGAAGACCCGAAAATGCTCCAGTACCTTGCATCCCTCGGATTAATTCCTGACGTGTGCGTCAAAGTGGAAGAAGTGGCGCCGTTCGGTGGTCCACTAATTGTTTGTGTCTCAGGCTCCAGATATGCACTGGGAAGAGAAGTGGCTTCGAAGATAAAGGTAAAATGAAATGGCTCTTTCATGTCACGGCGCCCTCAAGGAAATAAAGGGTAGCACGGATTTTACTTTTGCGCTTGCGGGCAACCCGAACGTAGGTAAATCAAGCATATTCAACAGGCTCACCGGAATGGGGGTTGTAACTGCGAACTATCCGGGCAAGACCGTGGAACTGAACATGGCGACCACGACTTTTAAAGACCTGAGCATAGGCATAATCGACCTCCCAGGAAGCTATGCTCTCGGTGCGGTGTCTGAGGACCAGTGGGTAGCGCGGAGGGCTGTGCTTGACAGCAAACCCGATGCCGTGATAATGATTCTCGATGCTACAAACCTCGCGAGAAATCTCTATATGACTCTCCAGTTCATCGATCTTGGGATTCCTCTCGTTGTGGCTTTGAACCTGACAGACGAGGCTGAGAAAAGAAATATTATAATTGATTCGGTTGAACTCTCCCGGCTCCTTGGCATCCCTGTGGCTCAGACAATAGCAACAACCGGAAAAGGACTTGACGACCTCATACAAAAGGCTGTTGATGTTGCAAACCAGAAGGAAATCAAATACGACCTTCGCTACGGCGAGGATATCGAAACCAGCATAAAGAAGCTATGCGATTCACTTGCTCCTTATGATTTCGGGATTAACCCGCGAGCTCTGGCAATACTGCTTCTTGAAGAGGATTCTGAATTTATAGACCATGTAAAAAAGGCAAACGTTCAATCCATACTCGATGAGGCAAAAAAAATAAGCAGAGAAATTGAAGAGAAACACGGCGAAAAAACCCCGCTTCGAATAGCGCGGGAAAGACATGGACTGGCAGGGTCTATAGCGGCGCGCGTGCAGGGCGATATTGCGCCGGCAAGCTCGGATAAGCTCTGGGCATATACCACATCTCCGCTAACAGGCATACCCCTGCTTATCGTTGTTCTTGGAGTAATATTCGCTTTCCTTTTTTATGGCGGGGACTGGCTCTCGACACTGTTCAGCAGTCTCTGGGCATTGTATATGTCTCCTGTAATAGATGGCGCGATATTCTATGTATTCGGCGAAGGTCATATCGGCAAAACCCTTATATGGGGTTTTGATGCAGGCATCCTTGCTGCGCTTGCAGTCGGGATTCCCTATGTTCTCACGTTTTATTTCATGCTTGCGTTCCTTGAGGATTCAGGATACCTGAACTCGGTCGCTTTCCTGACTGACAGGCTGATGCACAAATTCGGGCTCCACGGGCGCGCGATTATCCCGCTTGTGGCAGGCGCGGGGTGCAATGTGCCCGCCATCATAGGTACCCGGGTACTTACCACGATGCGCGAGCGGACGATAGCCAGCACGCTCATCACGCTCATCCCGTGCAGCGCCCGCACCGCCGTCATATTGGGCGCCGTCTCATTATTCGTGGGCTGGAAGCCTGCGGTTGCGATATACATCATCGTGCTTGCGCTTGTGTTTCTCGTGGGCATCGGTCTGAACAGAGTAATGCCCGGCAGCTCAACGGGGCTTGTCATGGAGATGTTCCCCTTCAGGATGCCCCTGATGTCGAATATTGTCAAGAAGACATGGCACAGGTTCAAAGATTTCGTGTTCGTGGCATTCCCTATCGTTCTTGTGGGCTCGATGGTGCTTGGCGCACTGTACGAAACAGGATACCTGTGGAAACTTGCTTCGCCGCTATCCCCGGTTGTGGAAGGGTGGCTCGGGCTTCCTGCCGTGGCGGGTTTGACGCTGATATTTGCCGTACTCCGGAAAGAGCTTGCTCTCCAGTTACTGGTCACGCTGGCTGTTGTCATGTACGGGGGCGGGGCAAAGAACCTGCTGCTTTTTATGACACCGGCACAGCTATTTGTGTATGCGCTTGTGAACACGATTTACATCCCCTGCGTCGCAACAATCGCGGTGCTTGGGCGCGAGCTTGGCTGGAAGCGGGCGGGCGGCATCATGGCGTTCACCACAACGCTTGCAATACTAGTCGGCGGGATAGCTTACAGGGTCATTGGATACTACAACCTGCTATGAAAAAACTTTATGAAAACACAATGCCCTCTCTGCGGAGCCAGATTTGATAGTGAAAAGGTAAAAGGCTGCCGGGCTTGCCCACATTTTATGAAATGCGGCTTAATCCTGTGCCCGAACTGCGGGCATGAATTTCCTGCTCCGTAAAATAGGTTCCTCCTATCCCATCAACGATTCTATTCTACCGGCTTTTGCCGTATTTTTAATAAAAAAAATAAGAAAGAAGGTATTTTTACCTTCTTCTAACCAGTACCGCAACCAGCAGTGCCGAAATTGCTAATAGCGCCTCAAACGCGGGTGTTTTTGGTGTTGGCGCCGGCTTTGCTGTCGCAGTGGCTTCTGCTTTGACAAATTTATGTATGCCCTTCGCATACTGTCCCGCCCATGCCTTATTCTCATCGTTATGGCAGTTCAGGCATACCCAGTCCAATGTCAGATAACCATTGGCAAATTTTCCTGCATCGTCGAAGAACTTTGCATTGGGGTCGGTGTTTATCTTGAATAGATGTGTCGCTATATCACCCTTGAACTTGGCTGCATCTCCTACTGCAGATTCCCCTGTATCTGGCATATGGCAATCTGCACATTCAACACCCGCTTTCTGCATTGTGCTTCCTGTGAAATCAGCATCCTGCTGGGCATGGCATGTTGAGCATTGCGCTTTTATGCTTGCGCCTTCTGTCGGGTTTGTCTGCCCGTTATGTGTCCCCTTATGCGGGTCATGGCATTGGACACAATTAAGTCCTTTATGCGGGCTGTTAAGCAACTCGGGGTACTGCTCATGATGGTCTATGAATTTGCCATCCTTTGCAATTATCTTTGTATCGTCTGCTCCTCTTGTATGGCAGGCTCCGCACACTGCGGCAGATTCATTATGTATAATGCCCACGCCTTTCCCGCCGCCCTTGGCGACATGCACGCTGCCGGGTCCGTGGCAAGCCTCGCAGCCTATAGACTTCTCCTCCCACGTCCCGACTATACCCTTCTTGTTATCCTTGTTTCCTGCAAGAGAATAGCCGGTTGTATGGCAGTTTCCACAATCAAATTTCAGGGTCTGCCCGGGTTTATAATCAACCCACTGCTTTGTAGCAATGTTATACTGGTTTGAGCCGTTTTTGTCCCTGTTAGCCCCCGTCTTTGTGATTATATAACCATTGATGTCCATGTATCTTGACTTCCAGCCCCATCCGCCTATAACCAGATATATGTCGTTGTAAGTATATCCGTCAGGCGCCGGTATGGGTGGGGAGTTAAAAGCCTGTTCTTCAGCCGGTGTATTCAATTTATACGGATGCCCGGATGTTTTCCAATCATTGTATTTTTCCATATGGCAGGTCTTGCATTTTTCCGACCCTACATACGTTGATGCCGGATCGGGTTTCGTTACCGGAACTTTATGTTCGCCGATTACGTAGTCTTTTGCATATACCTGCTGGGTAGCTATGGAAAATAGCATGGCAAATATAAGCAGAAGACAAATATTTTTTGGATATTTCATGATAGTTTACCCTCCTCTTAGTAATTAATAAACTTGTTTTTATTTAAAGTTTTTGGGACTGCGCAACCTTGCGAACCCGCTCAAAATACTTTTTTATAATCTGCAAGCTCTGCGACGACCTCGCTGAAATCATCATAACACGAAAGCAAATACAACAACAAAAAAACGGGTGTATAATAAAGCCATCCTGCAACTATTACTGGCGGAAGCCCGAAAATAATACCGAGTATATTGCCATATATTCTTATTTTCCCGAGACTTTCCCAATTTGTGGAAACCGTTATATTTCCCTTCTCGAACAAAATCCTGTAATCGAGATGATGGTATTTTGCATAAAGGATATGACCGAATTCGTGCAATCCCACAGCGCTTCCCAGGAAAACCAGCATAACAAGAAGATATAACCCAAAACCGTATATCGTGCCGGATGGAGAGTTCATCGGAAACATAGTCTCAAGATAAGAGTCGGTTCAGAACGTATTTAAATTATCGTATTGAATTAACATTCCCGCAAATCAAAAACATACCTGCTAACCCGCGGCGCAACATCGCCGCAATT
The DNA here is from genome assembly GCA_028715885.1 of Candidatus Methanoperedens sp. Lineage (GTDB taxonomy): Archaea > Halobacteriota > Methanosarcinia > Methanosarcinales > Methanoperedenaceae > Methanoperedens. The sequence continues at coordinate 57,252 of JAQUQX010000004.1, read as the reverse complement.
CCTGTATAATTCAATATGCCATCCTTTTTCCTCAAGAAGCCTTTTAAAATGGGGAATCTCAAAATCTTTCTTGAACGTATAAAAATGAACGAAGCCACCGGGTTTCAATATCGGGCGGGCAAGATTAAGGAAATAGTCCTGACCATAAGGAATGGGCATCACTATCCTGTCAAATGATTTTTTAAAAAGATGCCCTGCCGAATTCGCATCGCCAAGGATAACACCCGCTTCGATCTCATTAAGTTCTATGTTTTTCTTTAAAAAGGAACACGCAGCAGGATTATTGTCAAGTCCTGTTATATTGACGTTTTTCGTTTTCTTAATCGATATCAGAAAAGGACCTGCTCCGGCGAACAATACCAGCACATCCTCCCCATCATTTACTTTTTGCGCAATCCTGTTTCGCTCATGCGCCATTTTGCCTGAAAAATATGTTTTTGCAACATCTACATGATATACGCAGTTGTTCTCCCTGTGCAGCGTGGTTGTCCTGTTCCCATACAGTATTTCAAACTCTCCTACCCGCGCCGCGCCATTTATCTTATGGAGCTTGCGGAGCACGGTTTTGAGGTTTTTACTGTGGGATGCCAGCGCGTCTGCGATAAGATATTTATCCTCATCCAGGGCGGGCGGGATGTTGATAATTGCTATGTCTCCAATTACTTCAAAGCCCTTCGGCACAAGCGCCAATTTTTCTTCTGGCAGTTTATCTTTCAGGAAGTCATGAAGGGACATATTTACAGAAATCTAAATTTCCGGCTTTTTAAGCGCGCTGGCAAGCATGATGGCTCTTGTATAATGCCCGCCCACCCGTGACGTATCCACAAACACCTTTTCCATCAGCACAGGAGCGCCGTGACCGTATCCCCCGCCCAGGAACACAAGTGTCCTGAAAATAAGATTCCCGGATATCCCGTCAGGCGCGATTATAAAATTTGCCTCTGCAATTGCATCCTCTATCAGGATTGAATAATTCTTTGCGTTTATTCCCATTTCACGCACTTTTTTCGTGACGCTCTCAGCCTCAGCAAGCGTCCTGTCCACGGTTTTATCCCTGCCTTTATCTTCAAAACGCCCGCCCGAGAGAATCCCCACCATTGCCTCGATGCCAAAACGCCTGAAATGCTCTGCGCCGCGTTTTATTAACTCAACCTTATCTTCTGCCGAATTGCCTTCATCAATACCTACAGGCGCAAGGAAAAAAGGTTTACCGTCCGCAGTTTCCAGCAATGCTACCCTGTATAATTTTTTAATATTGAACGATTTTTTCAATTCTGAAAGCGTTTTGGTTGCGCTGAGCGTGCCCCTGACCGCGCCGTCAATCTTCCCGCCAGCCAGTAATTCAATTAGTTTCTTTGACGGCTCTGTTGAATGTATTACCTCAAGCTCGGTGCCTACCGCCATAATCTCTTTTTCATCACCCACAAGCACAACATCGGCATACTCGCGCGCAGCTTCAGCGCTCTTAATCAGTTTCTCCGAAAGTTTCCCTATCCCAAGCCCTATTCTTGCGTGATTCTTCCTTGCTTTTCTTTCGATGTCAGAAAGGAGGGATTTTTCAGGCATTTTAAGTCTTTTTGCCGAGTTCCTTTGAGCGCTCGCACGCCTCGATTACAGCGTCCATCATTGCGATGCGAACACCCCTGTCTTCTATTACCCTGAGCCCACGGATAGTGGTTCCACCGGGTGAGGTTACCATATCTTTTAATTCTGCTGTGTGGCTTCCGTCATCCAGCACCATCTTGGCGGCACCCAGAACAGTCTGGGCTGCAAGCAATCTTGCTGTGTTCCTGTCAAGCCCCTCGTAAACCCCGCCGTCTGCCAGCGCTTCGATTATTGTGAAAATGTAAGCAGGACCGCTTCCCGATAATCCCGTAACTGCGTCCATGAGGTACTCTGGCAGTATTACGCTTTTGCCTATGGCATTAAAAATCCTGGATGCAATTGCGAGGTCATCCTTTGATGCCGCGCTCCCGGGGCTGATGGCAGAAGCGGCTTCTCTCACAATCGCCGCAATGTTAGGCATTACCCTCACAACTTTTGTGCCGCGGGGCAGGGCGTTTTCATAAGTTTCGATTTTAACGCCTGCTGCTATTGATACAATCAGCTGTTTCTTTATTGAATTATTAATTTCTTTTAAAACTTCAGGGACAATTTGAGGTTTGACCGCAATTATAATGATGTCTGAACCGAGAACGGTAGAGCAGTTGTCCTTACAGGTGTTGATTTTATATTCTTTTTCAAGGAACTGTAGCTTTGCAAAATCCGCATCACTGGCAAAGATATTCTCTGCAGGAACGAGCCGGGCTAATAATATGCCTTTAATCAGGGCTTCGCCCATCTTTCCCGTGCCGATGAACCCTATCTTTTTGCTTTCAAGGTCTGTTGTCATTAAAACCCTATAAAGAGGCTGAAGCGATAAAAAGATTGTCATGAGACAGATTTAAATCGCAGATAAAAGATAAAGTTCAATCATGATTCAAACAATACTAATATACTGCTACATGTATAAAGAATTAGCATTATTAGAACCAGCAATATTATTAACCACGCAATACGATAATAGTAAGGATGTTTAAATTTCGAATAAGCAAATCTATATACTACATTTCAGTTTTTATATTCCTCGTTCTGATATACAGCATAGTTTTCCTGTACCTGATGCGTACCTACGAGAACAGGAATTACGAATTTATAACCGCCATTTACTGGGTAATCGTGAGCATGACCACGGTTGGTTATGGCGATATTTATTTTAATTCCGCTGCAGGACACGTATTCAGCACGGTTGTAATCCTGTCTGGGGTGATAATGATATTCGGTTATCTTTTTCCTCTCGTACTCACCCCGCGGCTTGAGGAGGCATTTCGAAAAGAGCTGCCTGCAAAGGTTCCGGCTGACCTGAAGGAACACATAATTATATGCGGTTATAACCAGCTTGTAGAAACCCTTGTTGTGGAACTTGATGAGTACAAAATTCCGTTCATGGTTATTGATGAAAATGAAAAGAACATCAAGCAACTTATTTCCAGGAAAATCATCTGTGTTTATGGAGACGATGTGGATGAAAATGTATTGCTGAATTCCAATATCCTGTCTGCAAGGATGCTGATAGCGAACCAGAGCGATGAGAAAAATGCCAGTATAATTCTTACTGCAAAGGAACTGAGCAATGTACAGGTAATATCCCTTGTGGAAAACGCGGCAAAAGCGGGTTACTTAAAGTATGCAGGTGCAGACCGCGTAATCTCCCCGAAAAACTTATTCGGGATGTATATAGGCAGAAAAGCCATCGACCCCTTAACAGACCATCTTGCGGGCGCTACAAAGTTCTTTGAGGATTTGAGCATCGTGGAACTTCCTATCTATCCCCGCAGCGTTCTTATCGGGAAAAAATTAAAGGATGCTGTAATCCACCAAAAAACAGGCGCAAATATCGTAGGACTCTGGAGCGGAGGAAAGTTATCGCTTAACCCGCAGCCGGATGATATAATAAGAGAAAATTCTGTGCTTCTTGCAGTTGGCACTGAAAAGCAGCTTGAAGCATTAAAAAAATTGACAGAGGCTTTATGAAAAGATTTATTCTTATCGGGTATGGCGATGTGGGCAGGAGCATAGCGCAGGTTTTAGAAAAAGCCCACGTAAATTTTGTTGTGATTGATAAGAATGAGGCTAAGCTTAAGGGCAAAGGTTTTGATTTTGTGGCAGGCGACGCCGCAGATGAGGAGATTCTTAAAAACGCAGGAGTTCAAACCGCCTCGACCGTTATCATAGTCCTGAACAACGATGCCGACATTATTTTTACCACGCTCGTTACGCGGAACCTCAATCCCCATTCTATAATACTCGCAAGGGCAAACACAACGAAGTCGATTGATAAGATTTACAGGGCGGGAGCGGATTATGTGGCGTCGCTTTCCATCGTGGCTGGGCAGATGCTGGCACACATAGCTATCGGGCATGATGAGGAGAACATAATGATGCTTGAGGGACTGGAAATAGCAAGGCATCATATAACTTCAGGTTCGCCCCTTGTTGGGAAAACAATAGCTGAAGCAAGGATTCGATCGAGGATAGGATGCACCATAATAGGGATTGAGGAGAACGGGAAGACTACTACTGATGTTGATCCTTCGATTATAATACGGGAGGGGATGACGCTGGCGATTATCGGGAATTGCGAGCAGATTTCGAGATTTAAGGAAGAAATACGTTAATACCTCATCATCTGCGGGCTCTTCGGCAGCGGCTTCACCTTCGATGCTGCTTCCCAGTCTGCTTCATATATATGCATCGAATTGCAGAAATCCACCACTTTGACAAGCTTCAGGTTATTGGGTTCAAGCACCTCGCGCTTTATCATCGTCAATAGACCAATCATATTGCTGTTCCACGCAGCGAATAAATCCCGCGAGCGCCACATGCAATGCATCTCGGCGTTACCGTCGCCAATATCCCTTACCCACAGCCTCTGGAGACACGGCTGGTCTTCTTTCACGAAAAGGTCGCGCTCGGGTATCCATGTGATAGCCTGCCTCCTCCGTGAGACGCCCTGAGGCAGCAGCTCTTTTATTGCTTTTAGCTGGTCAACAACCGTTACGCCAGTTGACGTCGTATACACGCATTGCTCCGCAATGCGTGGATTTTGCGTCTCAATGTCTTTACCTCGTGAGGGATAGTTTATCAGCCTGTCCATGTAATTGTACTCAAAACCCTGCTTTTTCCAGTCATAATCCCGCTCCCACTGCTTGAGGTATTCTTTCACATGCATTTCCTTTGTCGGGAACTGGGGATGCAGCATTGGCTCTGCGTACGGCTCGCGGATTTCGATGACCGAACAGATATCCCTTGACATGGGACCGTACTCTGTCTTTAACGCCATACCGTTTTTCATTACAAAATTCACAGCCTGCGCCCATGCGTCTGCAAGACCGGCTGCCTGGATGAGGTTGGTTGGTGGGTATTTCATAACTACCTGATGAATGTGATTAACGATAGATAATTATTTCGCCCGTAAATACTCATCTATCGCCCGCGCAGCCTTCTTCCCAGCTCCCATAGCGCTTATCACGGTAGCCGAGCCAGTGACTGCATCTCCACCCGCATATACGCCTTTTTTGGTGGTCGCGCCGTCCTCTTTTGCGATAATCGTTCCGTGTTTTGTAATTTCAAGCCCTTGCGTTGTACGCGGCACAAGTGGATTGGGTGATGTTCCGATAGCGATAATCACCACGTCAGTCTCTATCTTATGCTCTGTTCCCGCTGACGGCATGGGTTTGCACCTGCCAGATTCATCAGGCTCGCACAGGTACATGTTGATACATTCTATATGAGTGACCCAGTTCTTGCCATCGCCTATTATCCGTACAGGATTTGTGAGAAGGCGGAACTTTATGCCTTCTTCTTTTGCATGCTCAATCTCCTCGGCGCGAGCAGGCATCTCCTCTTCACCGCGCCTGTAAACGATAGTGACCTCGTCCGCTCCCAGCCTGAGGGCGCATCGTGCAGAGTCCATAGCCACGTTCCCGCCGCCGACCACAACAACCCGTTTTCCTTTCTTGATTGGCGTATCGTAATCGGGGAACATGTAGGATTTCATGAGATTAACGCGCGTGAGGAATTCGTTCGCAGAATACACGCCGTTCAGGTTCTCGCCGTCAATATTCAGGAACATCGGCAATCCTGCGCCCGTTCCGAGGAAGACAGCGTCAAATTCGGAAAGCAGTTCGTCAACTGTGTCTATTTTGCCGATGACGGAATCAAGATGGATTGTAACGCCCAGTTTCTTCACATATTCCACCTCGGCGCGCACAATCTCTTTGGGAAGCCGGAATTCGGGGATTCCGTATGTGAGAACGCCTCCTGCTGCATGAAGCGCCTCGAAGATTGTTACCGAATGACCCATTTTCGCAAGGTCTGCTGCGGCTGTAAGTCCTGCAGGTCCTGAACCCACGACAGCCACCTTCTTTCCTGACGGCTCAGGCGCAGTTGGGGCTTCAACTCCTTTCTTTCGTTCGTAATCAGCCACAAAACGCTCAAGCCTGCCTATCGAAATAGAAGCTCCTTTCTTGCTCAACACACAGACCTGTTCGCACTGCGTCTCCTGTGGGCACACGCGTCCGCAGACCGCCGGGAGAGCATTGTCAACCTTTATTTCTTTTATTGCACTGTCAAAATCACCCTCACTAATGTACTTTAAGAAACCCGGGATTTTCACTTCAACAGGGCAGCCTTCCATACATTTTGGCTTCTTGCACTGGAGGCACCGTTTTGTTTCCTCGACAGCCTGCTCTTTCGTAAAACCCAGAGCAACTTCATTGAAATTGGTGGCGCGAACCTTCGGGTCCTGCAGGGGCATCTTCTGGCGCTCTAGCATGTGCATCCCTCCCTCTCGCATTTGTACTTTTCAAGGGCGAGCTTTTCCTCAGGCTGGTATATGGAGAGGCGGTTCATAAGCAGCGTAAAATCCACAAGATGCGCATCGAATTCAGGTCCGTCCACGCAGGCGAACTTTGTCTCGTTGCCCACAAGCACCCTGCATGCTCCGCACATCCCCGTGCCGTCAACCATGATGGAATTCAGGCTTACTATTGTTTTTACATTGAAAGGTCGCGTGACGCCAGCCACCGCCCTCATCATTACAGGAGGTCCGATAGCCACGACCCTGTCCGCTTTCTTGCTGCCTTCAAGGAGCTTTTTGACTATATCGGTCACAAAACCATGATGACCTTTTGTCCCGTCGTCTGTTGTAATATACAGTTCATCACTAACTTCACGCATCCTGTCTTCCCAGAGAAGCAGGTTTGCGCTGCGCGCCCCGATGATTGAAATAACCTTGTTCCCTGCATCCTTAAAAGCCCGCACCTGAGGGAAGATGGGAGCCACCCCAACGCCGCCGCCCACCAGGATTACAGTCCCGAAGTTTTCGATGTGTGCGGGGTTTCCAAGCGGTCCTATGAAATCCAGAAGTTCATCGCCTGCTTTCAGATTTGCCAGCGCCGTAGTGGTCTTGCCCACAGCCTGGAATATCATGGTGATAGTTCCCGTGTCCCTGTCGAAATCAGCGATAGTAAGAGGTATCCTCTCCCCTTTTTCATCTGTCCTGAGTATGACAAACTGTCCCGGCTGTGCTTTTTTTGCTATGCGGGGCGCGCTTATGTCCATCAAGTGGATTGTGGGAACAAGCTCCTGTTTTTTTAAGATTTTAAATGGCATGTGGTTTCTCTCTGTGGAATGCTCATAGTGGGGTTTGGCATAAAAAAGGTATTGGTTTGTGTCAAACGTTACTTTGGAACAAGAAATTGAACACGGATAAACTGAAACCGGCTAATGATAATTTTATACTGTTGATATCAAACCTTCAAATACCCCATTTCTCCTGCATTACGATCTCATCCAGACTTTTTCGAGGCGTGGGGTCGGGGATAATGGAAGGATAGCCAATAGGCAAAAGAGTAACGACCCGTACATTGGCAGGAATATTCAATATTTCTTTGACTTTTTTTTCATAAAATGCCCCTATCCAGCAGGTTCCGAGTCCCTCTTCAACAGCTTGAAGTGTCATATGATCAACAGCGATCGCTGTGTCAATGGGATAGGCAGGCTGACCGCATGCCATGACATATTCCTGTTCAACCGAACAAACAGCGATTACCACTGGCGCCTCAGCCACGAATTTCTGATTCTTTGCCGCTTCTGATAGCCGCTGTCGTTTCCCTGCATCTTTAACTACAATAAACCTGCGCTCCTGTCGGTTACTTGCAGAGGGTGAAAGTCTGCCTGCATCCAGGACTCTCATCAGTTTATCTTCTTCCACTTCACGGGGATCGTATGCCCTTATACTGCGTCTTGATCGTATTGCTGTGCTCACATCCATATATCTTCTATCCTTTATTTCTTCAAATATTGATTTTTGTAATAGATAAGATTAAGGTAATTGGGAAGTGAAAATGAAGTAAAAATGGCAGGATACGCAGAACACGATAAAATAGCAGAAATGGCAGGAATACCATCTGTCATATCTGAAGAGATCAATCGATTCATGAATGATATGAATCCTCCAGAGGATTTTGAAGCTCACAATACCGAAAATAAGATATTCGTGTGCGGGCACCTGAATGTGTCAATCAGGACTTTGATGGGAAGTGAAAAGTTAAACGAGAGGGGAAAAAAGGAATGGGTGATAAAAGAAGACCTGAAATGGCTGCTGGCAGCGAGAAAAGAATATATCAGGTGTTACTATCTGCATCTTGCTGTCGATAATATTTGCGAGAATAAGGAGCGGATAAAGGGCGGTAGAGAGACCATTGAGAAATGCATTGATAGCTGGGGGAAAAACCGTGCTGTCGTTGTTCCGGGAACAGAACCTTATCTGAGAGATGTATTGGGATTTTTGAGAAATAATGCCGGGAATATCAGGCAGATCATTTTCTAATGTCTCGAAATCTATTTATATTAAATTATCACGTACAATCATTGAAGTTTCTACACCTATGGAAACTCCAGAGGAGGAATTATGGAAAAAAATGCTGGAACGGTTGACCGTATTGTAAGAGTTGTAATCGGAATAATCCTGTTGTATGCAGTCGCGACGGGTATGGTTCAGGGAATTGCTATGTATGTGGCAGGGATACTTGGTCTGATGATGCTGATCACTGCGGCACTTGCCTACTGCCCGCTGTATCCGGTACTGAAAATAAACACTGCAAGTAAGCCAAAATAAACAGGATATTTTGGTTTTTTTCTTTTTCTGCTATTTCAAGTTTCAAGTAAATCAACAAGGGCTGGCGCAATCCTGTTCCCCTCTCAATGATTCTCTCACATTTTTTCAACAGAAATACACTGCTCAGACAGTATATTTTTTATTTTCAAACGCATCCCTACAATTCTTCCCATCATTACTCCTGCAAGAATACTATAAGTGAAGGCAGTGAGAACAGAGCCTTGTATCCAATGCCCAAAAAGCCATGTTCTTGATACGGAAAAAGCCACATATAATAGCATTACAATAATGCCAATCGTATCAAAACGAGAAACAACTTTTGCCCTCTCTTCATGCCAGTGAATAATAAACATTCGAGTGGCAACGAACCCAAGGAATAATCCCAGGAGAAATCCGCCAAGAGATAACTCGATGCCGATAATACCTTCCAGGACATCATACAGCATAAACCCGGTCAGGATGGTTACTATCACATAAAATACCCTTATCCGAAAAATGAGCTTTCTGTCGATGTGTTTCTTCGCCGGATGTTCTTTAATATTCAGAAAATTTAAAACTTTTTTGACCACGTTTTTGGAGTGTGACATAATTTTGTAAAATAAAATCTCTTTTTGTTCAATGAATTTCTATCCTCAATATTGTTTTTGGCTTAGAGCTATTAATTATTCTATTAACACCACGTCAACCTCTTCCCCCTTTTCATAACCCTCAACATTCGGAGGTATAATCACAAACCCATCCGCCTTTGAAACAGAACTCAATATCCCTGCACCCGATGTTGCAAGAGGAATGGCTGTACAATTGCTCAACTTAACTCGCGCAAATGTTTTATATCCTATTCTCGAAACTATTTTTTCAGACAAAACCGCACGAACTGTCCTGTCAGGCTCATCGGGTATGCGACCAAGCTTCCGGAGCGCCGCCCTTGCAAAAAAATACAGCGCCACCATGCCAGCGACCGGATAACCCGGCATGCACACCACTGGTTTGCCGTTTATTATGCCAAGCGCCGCAGGCTTGCCCGGGCTTATGCCCACGCCGTGGACAAGTAAATCTCCCAGCGTGCCTACCACTTCAGGAACATAATCGCGTTTTCCCACCGACGTTCCACCGCTTATTATAATCATGTCGGCATCGAGAGCTGACATAATGGCTTCCTTTATCTTTTCCGGCGCGTCGGTAACGATGTCAAGCAGCCGTGAAGCTCCGCCCCATTTCATGATATACATCGCCGCCATCAATCCGTTGGTTTCATAGACCTCGCCCGCTCCCGGCTCCTTCTTTCCCCTCGGAACGAGTTCTTCGCCTGTGGGAATTATTGCTACGACAGGTTTCCTGAAAACCTTTATATCTCCAATACCAAGTGAAGTGAGAACGGCAATATCGCAGGGGCGAAGTTTATGACCTTCTTTTAAAATAATTTCGCCTTTCTGGATATCCTCGCCAATTTCCCCTACATTCCTGGAAGGAGGCAACTGGGAAAATATTTCCACGCTGTCGCCGCGTAAAACCGCATCTTCCATCATCACAACGGCATCCGCGCCTTCCGGCACAGGCGAGCCTGTATGCACCCATACGCATTTCCCTTTTTCAACATTTTTCCCAACTCTTAGAATCACAGGGGAATTGCTGCCAGCGCCCAGCGTATCAGAAGCCCTGACTGCAAAACCGTCCATAGCTGCACGGCGGTAATGGGGCACATCAACATTTGCTGTTATACTTTCGGCGATTATCCTGTCATCACAAGCCTCGATTGGCAACGATTCAGTTTCAGAAATAGGGGAGAACGCCTTCAAAAATAAATCCTTTGCCTCGTCGGCATTCATTCTTTTTTTAAACATCAGCCACCCGATACCGGAGGAAATATCGCAATCTCGTCATCCTGCTTCAGGGGTGTATCCAACCCGCCGGATTCGAGAATGTTCCTTCCATTTAAAAAAACATTGATATAAGGTTGTAAATTCCTGTCCTTGAAAACCATGTTTTCCAAACCCGGGAACTTTTTACAGAGTGCTCCAAGAATTTCCCTGACCGTACCGCCTTCTATTATAAGCTCCTTTGTTTTTGTAAATTCCCTGAAATTTGCAAACAGCTTGACCCTGATTTTTGGCATGGCATCTCTTTATTTTTCAAAACCATAAATGCTATGAATACGTTTAAACTATGATGAGTGCGATGAATAAAAAAGACTTTGCATTGTATATTGCATTTATTCTCTTAGTCGCCCTTGCTTTTTTCCTGCGGCTTTATCACCTCGACGAAAGGGTATTTCACCACGACGAAGCGGCAGTAGGTTATTTTACATATAAGTTATTCAACGACAATATATACTCCTATGACCCTTCCTTCCACGGTCCTTTCATGTACTATGTTACAACCGAGGTGTTCAGGCGCCTGGGGGACAGCATATATTCAGCGCGCCTGCTTCCCGCGCTTTTCGGCGCTGCAATGCTTTTCCTGCTGTTCCCGTTGCGGAAATATACCGGAAATGCCGGCATGGTGATTGCAGCATTCTTTTTTGCAATCTCGTCGTCTTTCCTTTATTATTCGCGTTTCTACAGGGAGGATATTTTCATTGCCTTCTTTACCATTCTAATGCTGGTATGCGCGGTTAAATATGCAGAAAAACACACAGAGGAGCGGTATTCTGTCGCGAGGATATTATATCTGTTTTTAGGGGCTTTGGCGCTTGCATCTATGGCTGCGCTTAAAGAAAACGCATACATTGCAATGGTTTTAATAGCTTTTTTCCTGGTTCTGCTTTTTATAAGGGAAAGAGGCTACATCGGTTTAACAGGAAAAATCAGGAGATTTGATAAAAAACTAATGATTACGGCTGCAGAAGGGATTTTTTTCATTCTCGTCCTGCTTGTAGCTTTTTCGCTTTTTTATACGGGAAAGCCGCTCGATATTCATGGAATGTACGCAGCGGTTGAAAAAGCTGTATCCCACTGGTATGAGATGCACAGGATACAGCGGATAGGAGGGCCCTATTTTTTTTATTTGCCAATAATCGCACTATATGAGCTTCCGATACTGGTCTTTGGCATCCTGGGAATAGTGTACTACAGCTACTGCAAAAACAAAAAAGAAAAGATGCTGACCCTATTCCTCGCCTACTGGGTCGCAGTAGATATTATGTATCTCATTTCAGATTATTATCCCGAATCAAGCAGATTCCTGCCAACGTCATATATTCCTTCGGCTATCGTTGTATTTTTCCCATTGCTGGTATTTGGAATTGCCGCGGTTTTGAAAGGACGAAATCTGTTTTTTGATTTTTTAACGTACTGGGCATTGACCAATCTTATGGTTTATTCGTATATACAGGAAAAAGTTCCCTGGCTTGTATTAAATCCTCTTTTGCCGTTAACGATTATAGCCGCTGCGTATCTGAATGAACTGCTGCCGCAATTAAAGTTTAAATCCATAGCCGGAACGGCTGCAATTATATTTCTTGTTATAAGTTCATCTTATTTTGTTTATTCAAGCGTCTTCTTAAACTACTACGATTATACAAACCCTGCAGAGCCTTTAATCCAGGCTGCGCAGCCGCCGCAGAAGTTTTCCCTGTTCCTCGATAAAATAACCGAAATCTCGTCCCAGTACCGCAACCAGTCCACTGAAATCCAGCTTACCGATGATGAGATGGATACGCAGTTCCTGTGGTATATGCGGCATTATGCCAATATAAAATGGAGAGTGAGTATCGACTCGGAACTGGATGCGCCCCTGATTGTAGTGCATGATTCCGATGAAAAACATGAACCCGATATCGTCAAGCGCCGTCTGCGCACCGATTACGAGAGGCTTGACAGCGCGAAGATGTCATGGTACTGGTTCAAGCCTTCGGATATTACGCTGGATTATCTGCTGTACAGGAAGATGGACAGGGAGCCAAGTGAATACAGGGTTGTGCTGTTTTACCAGCCACGGAATTGAGATTATTTTCACGCTATGCATCGTCAACAGTATAAAAAAAGAGGAAAAAATATTATAAGAAAAACAAATGAAAATGGAGGAGTAGTTTTTCTATGATTAATACATTGGAAAATGATGATGAACATCTAGTACATTTGTGTTTTTGTGATGAAGCCCCGAATATTTTAGATGACGAGTTTATAAAAGGCAAGAAATATCTATCTTTTTCAAGAGGTATGCCACTCGGTATAACGCATGGAGATACAGCCATTATATTCAACAGAAGCAAACTTGAATCTAAAGGATATAACTTTACTAACATCGAATATACAAGAGAATTTTTAGATAAAAATCCGCTATTAAAAGAACATATCTGCGCTGGGGATTTTGATATAAATAATATCAGGAAATACTTAAAGAAAAGAATTAAAGAACTAAAAAAATTGAAAGCAGGTATTGAAAAAATAAAATATTGCAGGAAACAATTAAAAAGTTATGAGCAGAAAGATATAGTTCCTCTTATTCTAAATGCGTGTAGTCGTGAGAAAGAATCGGTACTGTGTGATACTTGTATGGACTTTGAAATGGAGGATATAGATGCAATAATATGTTCTTCCAGAACAGTTCATAAATATTATCCTTTACCAGAAAGATACATTTCTAAAATAACATATATACACGATTATTTCCCTGCCAAATATGCCATGTTTTCACCACTTCAAGAATATTGGGAAGATCTTGAAACGTATTATAATACAGTTACAGCAGGTGCTCCGATTATTGATGCTTATATTCATCAGATGTATCATTATACCTATCAGCTTGCATTGAACATAGATGCAAGTATGATGGCATCAATCGAGCCTAAACCTGTTATGGAGTTATCAACTTTATTTGAAAAAGCATTCATGGTCTTACCTAAACTGGATAAAAGTACCAAAATAGATTTTTCTGATAAATTATTAAATAAACGCATTTTATATGGTAATGAAAGTCCAGAATTAGAAAAATACATTAGAACAGAGACAGATAAAATACTTAGTGAAGACCTTGTGTGATAATATCCCATAGCCTTAGCAATTGGCACTAAAGCCTTTTTATCAAATTCAACGGATTTGCGCCCGTAGCCTTTTTCGCGCCTTTCTCATCCAGTCCTGCGCCCAATGCAATCGTGAATGCGGTCTCATCTGAAATAAGGTCGTGGGGCGAATGCGAATCGGTATCGACAACAAGGCTTGCGCCAGTTTCATTTGCAATCCTCACCACATGACCGTTGGTGCGGTTGTGCCCGTTGCGCGAGGTTATCTCAAGGGCTATCCCGTTCTCTCTTGCAAGCCTGGCATCCTCCATGGTTATAAGACCGGGATGAGCCAGGATATCGATGTCCAGCGTCACTGCCGTATGGTTGGTGCCTTCGGGGACGGGTTCAACCGTGGTCTCACCGTGCACCACGATTATCTCAGCGCCAAGACTGCGCGCTTTCTTGACAAGCTCCGGCATTTTTCCCGGCGGGACATGGGTCAATTCCACGCCTGCGAATATCCTGATGTCATAATCGTCTTCAAGGGACTTTACCTTCTTTACGCATGACAGGACATGCTCGATATTGGTGAAATCCACATGGTCTGTTATTGCTATTGCAGTATAGCCCTGAAAAACAGCCCTGCGCACAAGTTCGCTCGGAATAAGCTCGCCGTCGCTGAATGTGGAGTGTGTATGAAGGTCTATCATTTCTGTCCCCGCGTTTTATTTATTTTCTGTGCAATCTGTTTTGCTATAACGGACTTCGGAGCTTTCTTATCCACAAGCACCCTGCCGCTTACCACCCACCATGATTTCGGGTGGGCTTTATCCGCTTCAACAACGGGAGCAAGGCTCAATTCCGATGCCGCTTTCTCAATCTCTTTTAAGACCGGCGATTTTACAGAATCTTTCATGGAAAGAATCCTGCCTTCAGCCCTTGATTTTGTGGCATCCAGATACACAGGCCAGAAGACGAGCCTGGCTTTATCTTTTAACATCATGTTACTGTTATCTTTTTAAAACTAATAATACTTTTCTAACATCTGGTTGGGAAAAAAAGTGAATTGCGGGGGAATTGTTCTCAAGCTCTGCGTTTTCTTGCCGCATATCCCAGAAATGCCGCTATTGCCAGTACGGCTTCAAATCCACCTGTTTTTACGGCTGCCGTCTCCTGAGGTGTCCGGGTAGTTTCGGTTTTAACTGTTTCTGCGGGGGTTGAGACCACAGTCTGCGCTGGAGTTGAGGTCTTTATCGTTTCCGGTGGCGCAGCTACGACGGTTCCGGATGGTTTTGCTTCTTCAGCGTGGCACGCCGTACACTGCAATCCGCTCTGTGCCGTTAATTTACCTATCTTGCTGAAGGCATGAATCTGGTCTATGTCGTGACATTTCGTGCACTGCGGGACAACGACTTTACCGTTCTCCTGGTGGCATTTATTGCAATCTACCTTATTTGCATGAATTATATGTGGGATTTCACTGCCTTTGGCTTCTGATGTCCCCTTGTGGCAGTTATAACATCCTTTTTTATCATTGACCTCTCCGTGTATGGTCGCTACGCTGGGTTTTGCATGGCAGTCCTGGCATATCAGAGTCATGTCCTGCGATTTTACGGGTTTCACAATCCCGGGCGGGGATTTATGGCATTTCTGACAGGAGGAATCCTTCCCGTGAACGTTTATAAGGTCACTGTGGCAATGAGAACAGACAGTTTCCCCTATAATCGTATTATGCACCGGCGCTATATTTTTATGGCAATAGGAACATGCCTGTGTGTCAACTTTTCCTGCATGAACCTTATGAATCGGTCCGTCATGGCACTTTGTACATTGTGGTATTAACACCGATGATTTGTCGCCATGGCAATTGACGCAATCCACCGGCTTTTGAGCATGTATTATATGAGGAGTTTGCGTATGGCATTTCTTACAATTCACATCCTTTGCTGTCAGAGATGATGCTGAAAAAACGGGTTCAGCGGCATACGTTGTCGTTACTAGTACTGCCATAGCGCATAATAAACATATTATTCTCAATAATCTCATACTACACACTCCGTTTTTTACGGTTTATTTCGTTATCAGCATATAATTCTTTCGTTTTAATTCAATAAAAAATTCAAAATATAGTTTCAATAATTAGAAAAGTAAAAGCGGAAATTAACGCTGTTGCGGGTATTGTCAGTATCCATGCCCCCACAATCTTCCGCGCGATGCCCCATCTCACAGCAGAGAGCTTATCCGTGGCTCCCACACCCATTATCGAGGAGGATATCACATGCGTGGTACTGACAGGAATTCCAAGTGCTGCCATCCCTGCAAGCACAACGCCGCCTGAGGTCTCGGCGCAAAAACCCTGGTAGGGTCTTAGCTTTGTGATTCTTTGCGCCATGGTTTTTACTATCCTCCATCCGCCCAGAAAAGTGCCGAGTGATATGGATATGTGGGCTGCAAGGATAACCAATAAAGGGACCTGGAAAGTTTTAAGAGAACCATCCGCCACCAGAAGTACTGTGATTATACCCATTGTTTTTTGCGCGTCATTGGTGCCGTGTGTGACAGAGTAAAAAAAAGCTGAGAGTAACTGAAGGCGTTTGAAATATTTGTTAATCTTTGAGGGCGAAACGCGATAAAATGCCCTGATAACAAAAACAGTTAGAATAAATGCAGCGACCATTCCGATAATAGGCGAGATAACCATAAACGCAACTACTTTTTCAACCCCAGCAGGGTTAACAGACGTGCTTCCAATTGCAGCCAATCCTGCGCCTACAAGCCCGCCCACTAACGCATGACTGCTTGAAGTCGGAAGTCCAAAATACCATGTAATCAGGTCCCAGATAATAGCCCCGACCAGTGCGGAAAATATCATTAAAACAAGAATATCATTATTCGGCGCCAGTTCTATTTTCAGTATCCCTTTCCCGATAGTTGCTGCTATTGCCGTAGAAAAGAATAGCGGTCCGATGAGGTTTCCCACCGCAGCCATGCCGACAGCTCTTATTGGCGTCAATACCTTGGTGGCTACGACTGTTGAAATCGCATTAGCGGAGTCATGGAATCCGTTGATGAAATCAAAAAACAAAGCTAATATTATAGTAAATATTATGAATTCTTGCAAAATACCACCTTTTAGCTGTTCTTTACAACAATATCGCTGATAACGTTTGCAGCGTCCTCGCACTTATCGGTTGCAAACTCGAGGCGCTCATATACCTCTTTCAGTTTCATTATCTCTATCGCATCTTTCCGTTTGAAAAGCTGCGCCACTGATGTTTTATAAATATCATCTGCAACATTTTCAAGCCGGTTGACCTCGATGCACCTAGTTTCTATTTCTCTGGGATTCTTAATGTTGCGTAAACCTGCAAGCGCGATATTCAGCTCAGTAGCCTGCTTCACAAGCACTTCGGCTAATTTTATCATGCCTTCTTCAGGTTTTTCAATTTCATACAGGACAAGGCGTGTTGCGGTGCCGTCAATATAATCCAGCACGTCGTCAAATGCTGACGCCAGCGCGGAGATGTCCTCGTGATCTATAGGGGTTATGAAGGTCTTATTTAGCTCTTCAAATATCTCATGGACAAAATCGTCGCCCTGATGTTCGATATCTTTTATTTTTTGCTGCTTTTCCTTTATGTTACTATAATTTTTAAGCATATCAAGGAAGGCATTTGAGCCGTCCAGCACGTTTTGCGATTCATTCTCCAGCATGTTGAAGAAGTGTTTATCCTGGGGAAGAATCCATTCTTTCAGTCCCATATTTCAATCATCCTTTTTTAATAAACGTAATAACACCCTTGCTATTATGTTTTTCTATTTTGATTTAATAGATTTATGCGTGGAACGTCGATATTAATTCAATTCAACCCGTTCCCCTGTCACCATAAAAACCACATTTTCGCAGAGATTCGTTATGTGATCCCCTATCCTCTCAAGATACCTCGCCACAAACGTCAGATGCTGGGCGCCGGTTATCTTTTTCGGGTCTTCGATCATATAAGAAATCAGTTCTCTTCTTATCTGATCAAAGAGCATATCTATCTCATCATCCCGCTTCGCAACAGCCTTTGCAAGCTCAACGTCCTTGTTTTCAAAGGCGTTCATGGTATTTGCCAGCATTTGCTGACATATCTCTGACATTCTTGGTATATCTATAAGGGGTTTTACGGGGGGTACATTAGCTGTTATCTTTGTAATAACAGCTATTTCCAGGGCAAGGTCGCCCATCCTTTCAAGGTCGATGCTCATTTTCAATACCGAGATTATAAGCCTCAAATCCCTCGCCATAGGCTGCTGGAGCGCAAGAAGGCGCATGCAGTCTTCCTCAATGGTGTGATCGATGCCGTCAATTTCTTTATCCATATCAATAACTTTCTGTGCCAACTCAACATCCCGATTCTTAAGAGATAATACGGCATCTCCTATCGTCTTGCCTACAAGGCTTCCCATGTTAAGCACTTCCTCCCTTAATTTGTGCAGGTCTTTGTGATATGCTTCCCGTGTCATGTTATCCAAACCTCCCGACTATGTAATCTTCAGTACTTTTCTCCTTTGGTTTCTTAAATATCTGATTTGTTTCTCCAAACTCTATCATCTTTCCATATAAAAAGAACGCTGTATAATCGCTTACTCTTGCAGCCTGCTGCATATTATGCGTTACTATAACAAGGGTATATTTTTCCTTAAGCCCTGTCATTAAATCTTCTATCTTACTTGTAGAGATAGGGTCTAAAGCTGAGCAGGGCTCGTCAAACAGGATGACTTCCGGCTCAACGGCTAATGCCCTTGCTATGCAGAGGCGCTGCTGCTGACCCCCTGATAAACTTACACCCGATTTATTGAGGTCGTTCTTAACTTCATCCCAGAGGGCGGCTTTTTTAAGACTTTCCTCAACTGTCTTATCAAGGATTTCCTTATCATTTATGCCATTGAGCTTCAATCCAGCCGCAACATTATCGTATATAGACATAGTGGGAAAGGGGTTAGGCTTCTGGAATACCATGCCTATGCGCCTTCTTATGTCCACAGGGTCGATATCGCTATCGTAGATATCCTTGCCATCAACCAGCACTTTTCCTGAAACTCTTGCTTTGGATACAACTTCATGCATTCTGTTGAGGCACCGGATGAATGTGGATTTTCCGCATCCTGAAGGACCTATGATGGCGGTTATCCCGTTTTTCTCGATACCAATATTGATGTCATGCAGTACCTGTTTAGCTCCAAACGATGCATTGAGATTTTCTACTGTTATTTTATTCTGCATGTTGATACTCCTTTTAACCATATTTTCTTCGAGTTGCGAACCTCACGCTAATATTCAAGATAAGAATCAGGATAATCAGAACGAGAGCCCCAGCCCACGCTTTGGCATGCCAGTCGGGAAAGGGTGTTACTGCATATGTATAAATCTGAACCGGCAGGGTGGATATTGGTTTGTCTACCCCGTTAGCCCAGAACATATTCCCGAAGGAAGTGAAAAGGAGAGGCGCGGTCTCACCCGATATCCTTGCAATTGCCAGTAATGCACCCGTAATTATGCCGCTTCTTGCGGTACTTAGAACGATATGCAGCGTTGTTTTCCATCTTGGTATTCCAAGCGCCAGCGAAGCCTCTTTAATTGATGCCGGTACAAGTTTGAGTGATTCCTCGGTGGTTCTTGTGACGACTGGTATCATCAATACCGACAGCGCCACCCCGCCTGCGATTGCCGAGAAGCTTCCGAAATAAAGGACTATGAAAGTATAACCGAACATCCCTGCCACTATAGAGGGTGTGCCAGTGAGGACATCAGCCACAAAGCTTACCATTCTGCCGAACCTGTTTTCCCCGTATTCTGAAAGATAGATCCCTGAAAGAATGCCTACAGGAAGCCCGATTAAGCAGGCAATCCCCACAACAATAAATGTCCCCTGGATTGCATTCCCAAGCCCGCCTCCCGCTTCGCCAACAGGTTTGGGGAGCTGTGTAAGAAAATCCAGGTCTATAGCAGATATCCCATTGATGATTACCGTATAGAGGATGCTCAGCAGTGGGATTATGGCAATTACAACGCAGGCAGCGGTCAGGATTGACATGATCCTGTCAATCAATCTTCTTTTATTCCATTTCACGCTCTCCCGCCTCCCTCTACTTTAAACATCTTCCACACCAAAATCCTGGCTGCTATGTTGATGATGACCGAGATGAGCAGGAGCAAAAACCCGATCTCGATAAGAGATGAGATGTAAAGCTTTGACGTTGCCTCCACAAACTCATTTGCTATAACAGAAGCCATCGTATATGATGGCGAGAAAAGGGATTCCGAAATCCTGGGACTGTTCCCGATGACCATTGTTACTGCCATCGTTTCACCTATCGCCCTGCCAAAGCCTAGAATCACAGCGCCGAATATTCCTGATCTGGCGTAAGGAAGAACTGCAATCCGTGTGGTCTCCCATCCCGTAGCGCCAAGAGCGAGGGCTGCTTCCCGCTGCTGTAAGGGCACTGTCATAATGACTTCCCTTGATACCGATGAAGTTATCGGGATTATCATGATTGCAAGTATCACGCCGCCTGTGAGCATGGACAGACCGTACATGGGTCCCTGGAAGAGCGGCAGGAAACCAAGGTAAGTGGAAAGGGGCGGAGCAAGATAGTCGCGGATGAACGGGGCGAGAATGAATATGCCCCAGAGCCCGATGATGACGCTCGGGACGGCAGCGAGCAGTTCGATGATGAAAGATAATGGCGTCCTCAGCTTTTCCGGGGCAAGTTCTGAGAGATATATCGCTATCCCAATGCTGAAGGGAACAGCTATGAGCAGGGCAAGGAACGATGAAACCAGAGTCCCGAAGATAAAAGGCAGGGCGCCGAATATCTCGCTCACGGGGTCCCAGGTCGAGCCAGTCAAAAAACCCATGCCAAAAGTATTCCACGAAAGCTGAGACTCAATTAAAAGCTCCCTGAATAATAAAAATGCAAGGACTATTACGCCCAGGGCAAATAAACCAACAACAGCTTCAAAAATAAAATCGCCGGAGAGCTTACTCCGGCGGATACTGAAAAAAGACAATTTTGGTCTATCCATCCTAAATCAGTGGTTGCCCATTATAGTTCATAAGCTTTATGGTTTTTTCATTCAAGCTTACGACTTCTTTTGGCAATGGTACATACAGCAGGTCTGCGGAATATTGCTGACCATCGTGTATTACCCACCAGAGATATTCAGCCAGTGCTTTACCCTTTGTCTTATCTGCCTGGTCTTTGTAGACAAGAAGATAGGTAAAACTGCCGATGGGATATGAATTATCTCCCGGTGCATCCACAATACTTACGGATGACCAGCTTGCATCGCCTGCGGGCAGCGTTGACACTGCGCCTGCCGCAGCACTTGCAGTTGTCTCAAGCGTGGGCTCGATAAACTTTCCTGCTTTGTTCTTTATATACGCATATGGGATGTTCTGGAGTTTAGCATAAGCCAGCTCGATATATCCTATGGCATAAGGGTTCTGGCTTAAGAGACCTGCAACGCCCTCGTTGCCTTTCCCGCCAAGACCGACAGGCCAGTTGACGGATTTACCCTTTCCAGCTTTTGATTTCCAGTCAGGGCTTACCGCTGAAAGATAATCCGTGAAGACGAAAGTTGTGCCGCTTCCATCACTCCTGTGCGCTACGATAATGTCCTTTGCCGGGAACTGGATGCCGGGATTAAGCGAAACAATCCTGGGGTCGTTCCATTTTGTGATTTTCCCGAGGAAAATGTCTGCGACCACATCGCCGCTCAATTTCACTCCCTTCTGTATGCCGGGGAGGTTGTATGCCACAACTACCGCGCCTATGGACTCGGGTATTTGCAGGAGTCCCGAAACATTTGCGTATTCCTTATCTGAGAGAGGCGCATCACTGGCGCCAAAATCTACTGTTTTTTCGGTTATTTGCTTTATACCAGCGCCGCTTCCCACGCTCTGGTAATTGATCTGGACATTCGGCTTTATTTTGTTATATTCCGAACTCCATTTGGATATAAGGGGATATGGGAATGTTGCACCTGCGCCGTTTAAAGTTAAGGTTGACGGGGCTTTTGTGGGCTGCACGGTTGCAGTCGGTTGCACTGTAGGCTGTACTTCGGCAGGCGGCTTGCTTACACATCCAGCTATCAACACGCCTGCCAGAACCAGAATTAGAATTATCTTTAATCGATTCATTTTGTTTAATCACCAGCAGGAGTTTTAGCATCAAATAATATATAGCTTCTCCCAAGAATCTATAGATACTATATAAAATCAGTAAATTTTAAAATTCTGAACGTTTGTTTTCCAGATACGCGGATTCATAGGAGTGCACCCTTATAGCTTGCACTTAAAGCCGCGCTATCCTGTGCGCCCAAAGTTAACAAAAAAAGAAAATGTGAAGGGTTACACCCTTCATACTTACTTTCTCAGCACAAGGTATGCCACCGCAAGCAAGCCTGAAATTGCGAACACAGCCTCAAATCCCGGCATTTCGAGAGTCGACGTTACACGAGGCTCAGGCGGTGCAGGAGTGTTAATCGCTGGTGTTGATGTTATAGTTGGTGTTATGGATAATGCTTTGGTTGCTACAGTTTCTATTATGGTTGGCGTTGCAATTGGTGTTATAGTTGATGTTGTGGCTGGTTTTGCGCTTGCCATCTCGTAGTCGACCTTGGGGTAGAGCCTGAGCACATCTGCTTTATCCGCCACCTTTAATTTAATATTGCCAATTAGATCAATAACCGCATTCTGGTCAAGAGTTATTATTTTCTCGTTTTTAAGTTCCAGACGCAGACCTGTTTGGTTTATGTCCTTGACTTTGAATGCTCCAATCGTTTCTCCTGACTTGATTTTTGTTACATTGCGAGAGACCACCCATGTAAATCTTAACTGAGCCATGTCGCCATCTGCGCCTGCGAATACGCTATCAACCTTGGTCACGAACATGGGCACATCGCTCTCCTCTGCGATACTCTTCTCAACGTAAGTGTATATTTTACCCTGGGCGACTACTTTATCATCAAGCTTCTGTCCCTTATAGCTCAACGTGAGCCATACCTGTCTTGGTGATGCTTTAGCGTCTATGCTCTGGGCAATGAGTTCCCAGCCATCGCCTATATCCCACTTCTCTCCTACAGCTAAGGTTTTCTTCTCATTAGCAGTGGCTCCATGCTCAAAGAGAAGCTTGCTGATTATATCAATCTTGTTGTTCACGGCTATATATTTCTCTCCCTGCCAACCCATGATGAGGTATTCACCGCTGCTGGTAAACGCACTTCCTACTTTCTCCAGACCTGCTTCTGTTGCCGCACTTGCACTACCATTAAACCCATCGTTTACAACCTTCAGCTTCTTTTTCTGGGCAGTAGTTCTGTAAACTAAGTTATTTTCTCCAACAGCTCTCTGATTCTTTGATAGGTCTGTCTGGAGTATCTCCAATTCCTCTCTGCCCAGCTCGTCTTTCAGGTCGTAGTAGAAACCTGCAAAGCCCTGTGGCGTCCAGTTAACCGGTGCATTGACAATGTTGGTCAGGTTAAAGCCGCCAGACGGAATCGTTTTTTCTATCGTGCTCGCTGTCGCTCCTCGAATTTCCACTTTTGTTGCTTGTATAGCTGCATTTGCGGGTAAAGCTGCTAATAGCATTAACGTTACTAATGCAACTGCTGTTATTTTTTTACACATTATTCTTTACCCCCATATTTTTCCAGAGATTTTTTGGGCTGCACTGTTGCAGTCGGCTGTACCGCAGGCTGTACGCCTGCCAGAATCAAAATTTGTATTGTTTTTAATCGATTCATTTTGTCTAATCACAGCGGGAGTTTTGGCATAAAATAATATATACTTTCTCCCAATAATCTATAGATGTTATATAAAATCAGTAAATTTTAGGATTCCAAACGTTTTCCTTTGCTTCATGAAATTCTCTTTCTGCTGCAAGAATTTCATTAATCCTCTTTGCTTTCTCAGGCTCGATATAAACAACTCTTGCTTTCATTTTCCTCCTAAAAGCATACCACAGCAGGCTTAACGCAACAGGTTATTCTGGGAGACATTAAACCAGCTTTCAAATTGCGAAAATCTCTTATTTGTGCAAGGCTTTTGAGGATTTCCTCTTTTGATGCGTGTTTAACTTCAAGAATCAGGTTCCTTACATTAGTTTTTAAAATGTTTTTAAATACTTCCCCGAAATTTATTTTCCCCTGTCCTAAAGATAGATGGCGATCCCCGAACATCGTTGCTTCAGACTCCAGAGTACCAAAGTTATCATGAAGATGCATTTGATATACGTACTCGCCGAGCTCAAAATAATCTTCCATTGGCAACCGGTATGCAGTTGATGCAATAAACGCATGTCCAATATCAAGATTAATCTTTAAATTTTCTGACTCTACCATTTCAATTATACGGTAAATTTCGCCCGGCAACACACCAATTTTATTTCCTCCCTGCCTGTCAAACAGGTTTTCTAAAAGAAGGGTAGCACCGTATTCCTCAGCTACTTTACACAGTTTAATTAAATTAAGTATGTTGAAATTAAAGCATTTTTTTGAGCCGTTCTGATGACCCGGGTGAACAACTATGTATTTTGCCCCTGTTTTTGAGGCAATTTCGAAAACGTTTCCCATGATTATAAAATTTTTTGCGTTGATTACTGAAAAGTCTATCCTTATTTCCTCTATCCTGGAATCGATATGTGGAGCATGAATAGTAAATTCGGTGCCAAAAGACGAGGCGAGATGTGCAGCTTTGGATAATATCTCCTCCTCTTTCTGTTTTTCTAAAAAATTCACCCTGTCGAGACCAAGCTCAATAATTTCCACTTCACATGGATCTATGGCTCCTCCAAAATCTTTTATCTGAGGAGAGTTTATGCCTGTTTTTGTATTCATGCGCTATAGCTTTACTCTAAATATTATATATTTTATCTCAATAATCTATATATACTAAATAAAGTCAGTAGATTATGGGGGCCATGTATGTGGCGGCTCAGCCATCATGATATCAAAGCGTCTAATTAGAGGGCTATAAAAAACCCCATTCGCTTAAATCACTCTTACCACGAGAATGCCAGAATAACAGTAGCAACGACCAGTATGCCCTCCCTGAGTATTGCAGAATATATCATTATTTGTGAGCCGAGCTTTGAACCGAATATTCCCACGTAATATGGAATAAGAATTCTTATACTCACAATGCTTGAAAGAATCTTTCC
The DNA here is from genome assembly GCA_028715885.1 of Candidatus Methanoperedens sp. Lineage (GTDB taxonomy): Archaea > Halobacteriota > Methanosarcinia > Methanosarcinales > Methanoperedenaceae > Methanoperedens. Next base: position 32,380 of record JAQUQX010000004.1, on the reverse strand, counting down.
GACAAGCAGGGATAATACTATTTCCTTCGTGTTGAGAATGCCTGCTGAAAGAAGGTTTCCTGCAATAGTATAAGCTGCAATGTTGGCTGTAAATTGCGCTGCTATTATGGGAAGCGCTTCACCAGGCACAGGTATGAAAACGGCATGTTCCTTTAAAAAACCAGCCAGAACCTCGAAAAATCCCGCATCGATCAGGACAAATACCAGTACAGTAACCGGAATAGTCATCGTGATAATTCGAAATATGGTTTTTTTGGATTTTTTAATACTTAGTTTAAATGCATTTAAAAATAAAGGAGGCTGATACATGGTTTTATCTGGAATATACTGCTTTTTGTCCAGCAGGAAGTGTCCGATCATTAGAGTAACGAACGTTCTTAAAAGCCCTACTGCTGTCAGTATTCCAAGATATATCATGCCCGCCATACCAAGAAGAGGAATAAAAACAGGTAAAAGCGTTCTCCAATGCATTATTATGGATGGAAATGAATTTATCAGGGAGGCTACAATAAGCTCTTTTCTTTCAATCCGCCCGTCATCATATAATTTTTTGAGCATCGAATTGGACGCGGCGGGAGAACCGAATGCTGTGATGAAACTTATGCTGCATTCTTCATGAAGATGCGCAAATCTTGTCAAAGGCGAAACCATGAAACCGATCTTGTGTATCCAGCCGATCTCAACAAGGAATTCTGCTGCAACAACTCCTATCACCATTACGGGGATTATGGTGAGAAGGTAATCAAGTGACTGGTAAAAAGCATCATAGAGCATAAGATGACTAATGACCCGCTGCTTTGCCTTTCTGGAGAACTTTTTCTTCGAACTCGTTTAATCTTTCTTTACATTTTCCAATTTCTTTGTTCAAAATCTCAATATTGGCTGTGCCAGGGCTGTGTTTCTGAATCAGCTTTATTCTCCACCTGTCAAGTTTATGAATGTCGTCGCTCAGTTCCTCTAATTCAAAAACCTTGAATTTTTTATTTGAAATTCTCTTAGTTAAATCGTCAATAAAATCTTCGCACTCTTTAGAGAATTCTCTAATTTCTGTTGCAATTTCTTCTGCAATCAGTTTATTTAACTTCTGCTCCCGCTCTTCATTAAGAGTATCGGCAAAAAATTGTAAAACTTCACCATTTCTTTCATGTACTATTCTGGCAATATCTATAGCAGTAGCTCTGTTGTCTTCCGTATCATGCAATATATAGACTGAATGAGATAACGAAACTGCACCAGTATTTTTGATATTCCTCCAGATGAACATCCGGTCTCTTGATGAAACATTTGTCGATTTAATTATCAGTAATATCCATTTCATATATCTTAGAACAAGTATATGATATTTAAATGTTATGTTTATAACAAATTTAAATGTAAATATTACACATTTACAGAAGTAATTTATAAACATATCTTAAAAATAAATAAACTACCAGCAACCAGATTAAAACTATTATAAACGCAGCAACCCAGTTTTTTGGTTTGCTACCATTAAGTTCAGATTGAGCCTTCTCCCTGTATTCATCAAGAACTTCCTTTGGCATCATTTTTAGCGCCAGGGAAATCCCTATTGGTACAATAATTAAATCGTCAAGCAGCCCCAGGACTGGTATAAAATCCGGGATCAAATCAATAGGGCTCAAAGCATAACCTACAGTTGCGGCTATTATGACCTTCGCGTACCAGGGGACTCTTGGATCTTTATAGGATAAATAAAGGGCATACGTATCGGTTTTTAACTGTCGCATTTCTTCTTTCAATGGTTTTATGGTAATCATTTAGATATATCTTATTTTGCAGCATACGTATAACTTAATGCCTGAGGCTTATTCATGTTACTAAAACCTTCTCCGGCGAGTACCTGACAGCCAGCACCCTTATCACTCCAAGCACCAGTAGCAGCGCAGATAGGGCGAAAATAGTTTCGAATCCAACGATTTGGAATAAAGCCCGACAGTGACCTCACGCATAGCTATTAAAATCGTGACGTCGGTTATGTCGGTGAGCTTGATTCTTTCATGTTTGGAATAGTCTGCAAAGGTCTTGAAGAACTCAATCACAATAAAAAGCGTGAGAACGTTAGTAACTATTTTGTTAAAACCACCATCGAGCGAGTCTATCGCAACAGTGTGGATATCAAGTAATATCCGCAGCGTTCCTGCAATGAGAGCCAACAACAGTACATACAGGACGATGGTAACAATGGAATCAGTAATTTTTTTGAACATTTTTGGATGGTCTATCATTTAACCACCATCCAGAATGCGAGTATGAAAAGAAGAGTTAATAGGAAAAATTCAATTTTGCTAAATCTTTGCATTCGGTTCCCCTTTCAATATTTTCATCATTGAGATCAAACCTTCATACGGAGAAACGGGATAATCTTTATCTCCACTTGCAGGAATGTTTTCCCTGTTTTTTTCAATCGAAATTAATATTCTAAGCTTGCCTCTTCGCAAAAGATACAAACTTTCGGTATCACTGCTGTAATCAATGAATCCTGTTTCATAGTTCTCTGTTTGTACCATTTCTACACCTGAAATTCGAAGAAATTTATTTTGTTAAATCTTCGCCCCCCTGTGTTTTCTCATTTGGCAGCAAATCCGCCGCGCAGGAACAGGTATAGCTCCCGGTCTTCTTTTCCCATTTCCTCAAATTCCTCTATGAATGAGTTGCATGGCATTGTTTTTCTCAGTACTTCTGTTTCTATCATTTCTTTCACCAAACTGATAATTCTAATTATAAAGTATATATTTTGTCACAAGAATCTATATATACTATAAAATATCAGTAGATTACAAGATAAATATGGAAGCAAGAAAAGTCTATGTAAGTGGCGGCTCAACCTATGTAATCTCACTACCCAAAAAATGGGTTACGAAGACTAACCTGAAGCCTGGAGACTCGCTGGTGGTTACGGAACATGGCAGTTCATTACTGATCGAAACCAGTGTTATTGAAAAAGAGTCGCAGGTGAAGGAGATTAAAATCTCACAAGTAACATCGAACGAGGCTCTTGAACGTATAATTATTGCGTTTTATCTTGTGGGTTATGACACAATCAGGATTAAATTGGACAGGAAAGACCATCTTCCATATAGAAAGAGCATACGCAAGGTCATGGACTATCTGATAGGTGTAGAGATAGTCGAGGACACAGACGATGCAATGACTCTTGAGATAATGGTGGATTACAAACGTATGAGCACCATGCAGATACTCCAGAGAATGTATTCCATCAACAGGTCGATGCTTCTTGACCTCGGCAAAGCCCTGAAAACCGTGGATATCGGGCTTGCAAAAGACGTAATGATAAGAGAGCGGGAAATTGACAGGCTTTATTTTCTGGTGGTGAGGCAGCTTAAGAGCGCAGTGGAATACCAGCAGATTGCAGAAAAGCTGGGAATAGAGAACCAGAGAGATTGCCTTGGGTACAGGATTGCAGTCAAAGCGCTTGAGCGGATTGCAGACCATATTGAAAATATAGCAAAGAGCTATATTCAATTATTGGAAGTCCAGAAGGATACACCGCTGAATGATTTTATAAAGCTCAATAACGATATAATTGTAATTTTCGAAAAATCGGTTCATGCGTTATTTACAAGAAATAACGCAATGGCTGAGAAAATTTTCCATGAGCTCAAAGAGATTAAAAAATCTCATTCCGACCTTTCAAACGAATTGCTACAACCACAAAATATTCAATCTGCTATCCTGCAAAAAGCCATGCTTGACAGCCTTGGGAGAATAGCAAGTTACAGCGGGGACATTGCGGAGATTGCCATCAATATGTCAGTTGGCGCACTGACGTTTGACAAACCATAAACGATATATTGCTTGAATCAGTATTAAACAAGCATTTGCGGCTGTGGTCCAGAGCGGCCCGAGTCACGCCTCTGGAGGGCGTGTCCATCTCGCTTCGCTCGATTGGACTAAGCAAAATCAATGAAACAAACCATGCGGCTGTGGTCCAGCGGTTATGACAGGGGCTTCCCAACCAACCTTTTGCAGGCAAAAGCTTGACCAAAAGACGGGAAACAGCCTCTAACCCGGGTTCGAATCCCGGCAGCCGCATAAAAATAAATAAAACCAACAGATTTAATAAGTATATAAGGCATTTGGCATCTGTTTTAAAATTAAAGTGATTTTGATGAAAGACTATATCATAAAAGACATAAAACTTGCTGATGAGGGAAAACAGCGAATCGAATGGGCGCGCAGGCACATGCCCGTGCTCCATAAAATAAAAGAGCAGTTCGAAAAGGAAAAGCCGCTCGAGGGCATCAATGTCGTTGCGTGCCTTCATGTGACCGTTGAAACCGCCAATCTCATTTATACGATGAAAGCCGGCGGCGCAAATATCGCACTTGCCGCCTCAAACCCGCTGAGCACGCAGGACGATGTTGCCGCTGCGCTTGCTTCCGAAGGGATTAAAACCTTTGCGATAAAAGGCGAGAATGAGAAGCAGTATTACGAGTGCCTCGAAGAAGCCCTCAAGATTAAACCCCACGTCACCCTCGATGATGGCGCGGATACCATAGCGCTTGTCCATTCAAAACACCTGAACCTTATAAAAGACATAAAAGGAGGATGCGAGGAGACAACGACAGGCGTTATCAGGCTGCGGGCAATGGCTGCTGAAGGCGCGCTTAAGTACCCGGTTGTCGCTGTAAACGACGCCGAGACCAAAATGATGTTCGATAACCGCTATGGCACGGGGCAGAGCACCATACACGGTATAATGAACGCCACGAACATCCTGTTTGCAGGAAAAACTGTTGTGGTCGCAGGTTACGGCTGGTGCGGACGCGGCGTAGCGTCGCGGGCGCGGGGACTCGGAGGAAATGTCGTGGTAGTCGAGGTCGAGCCGAGAAAGGCGCTGGAAGCGGTCATGGATGGATTCAGGGTCATGCCCATGAAGGAAGCGGCTCGTGTCGGAGACCTGTTCATAACGGTAACAGGCGACATCTCAGCCATCCGTGATGAGCATTTCAAGTTAATGAAAGACCAGGCGATTGTGTGCAATTCGGGTCACTTCAATGTTGAAATTGATATTCCCGGGCTTACAAAGTTATCAAATAAAGTAAACCAGATAAAGAACGATGTGCAGGAATTCGCATTGAAAGACGGCAGACGAATATACCTGCTTGCAGAGGGCAGGCTTGTGAACCTTGCAAGTGCTTTCGGGCACCCGCCCGAGGTCATGGATATGAGCTTTGCAAACCAGGCGCTTGCTGTGAAGTACATTGCTGAAAAAGGCGAGACTCTTGAGAACAATGTTTACAGGGTTCCTGCTGAAATCGACAGCAGGGTGGCTAAACTCAAGCTTGAGGCTATGGGCATTGAGATAGAAACACTGACAGAAGAGCAGGATAAATATCTCCACTCATGGACAATGGGGACATAGGATGCAGCTTCGGATAAAAGCGGTCGAGACCTATTTATCGGGGCTGTACGGCAAAGCAAAAGTCACCGGCATAAGCGAACTAGGCGGGATGCCGGTTGAGATAGAGGAAGGAATAAAAGGATTCGGCTATGGTAAACCATATCTCATAGAGTTCGAGGCAATTGGGAAAAAGCAGTCTGTAGTCCTTTCTTCCATGCGCGTGCAGAAAGGTTTCGGGCACGACCATTTTTCCGACAGGGCGGCGATTCTCATCTGGCAGAATTCGGTTTTTAATAACCTGCCAGGGCATGTTCGTTCACTTGACGTGGGATACTTCACGCATGAAGGGGGGCTTTTCTCGGCAGGCAAAGCCGATGAATATTTCATCTTAATGGAAAAAATCGAGGGAAAAGAGTATTTCCTTGACCTTGAGAGAATAAAGAAAGATGGAAAACTCACATCTCTTGATAAGGAGAGGGCAAAGGCATTATCGTCGTATCTTGCAAAAATCCATGCCAGCAAGCACGATGACTGTGAACTGTACTTACGTAAAATCAGGGATACCGTGGGGCATGGTGAATGTATCATGGGATTGACCGACAGCTATCCTGATAACCTGGATTTTGTAAGCTGGGATGACCTGTGCGAAATAGAGAAAAAATGCATGGACTGGCGTTATAAAATCAAAGGAAAGACACATCGCCTCTGCATGACCCACGGCGATTTCCATCCGTGGAACATCATGTTCCGCGAAGGGGTGGATTTCACAGTGCTGGACAGAAGCCGTGGAGAATGGGGCGAGGCTGCAGATGACGTTTCTTCAATAACAATGAATTACCTTTTCTACTCCCTGCAAAAATACGGGGAACTGGCAGGACCGTTTAAGGAGTTGTACGAACTCTTCTTTAGTAATTACCTTGAAAAAACCGGCGATTTGGAATTATTGAAGGTCATACAGCCTTTCTATGTCTTCCGCAGCGTTGTAGTGGCAAGCCCTATCTGGTATCCGAATCTTGACCCGGGCGTGCGGACAAAGCTCTTTAATTTTATCAATAATGTGCTCTCCAGCGAAGAATTCGATTACCAGAATGTGAATTCGTATCTGTCATAGGGTAAAAATGGCTTTTGCAATATGGTTCACCGGTCTTCCCGGGAGCGGAAAAACAGCGATTGCATCCCGCGCGGCAGCTATCCTCAAAAAAAAAGGTATTAATGTCAAAATCCTCCAGCTTGACGAGATACGCAGGGTTCTTACCCCTGATCCAAAGTACACGGATGAAGAGCGGGATATTGTTTATGCATCACTCGCCTATATGACAAAGCTCCTTACCGAATCCGGTATTAATGTTTTTATCGATGCAACCGCGAACAGGAGAAAATACCGCGACGCTGCCCGCAGCCTGATCCCGCAATTTGCGGAGGCGTTCATCCGGTGCTCGCTTTCAATATGTATGGAACGCGAGGCGCACAGGAAAGCTCTCTTTTCACCAAAGGGGATTTACAAAAAATCGGCAGGTACGGGTGCAACCGTCCCGGGCGTAAATGTTCCTTATGAAGAACCTCTAATGCCTGAAATAGTAATTGACAGTGATAAAATGAAGCCTGAAGAGAGCGCAAAAAGAGCTGCCGATGCCATTATCGCTCTATTTAAAAATAGTCAAGCCGAAAGCTTGATACGCCCCCCGGAGGCGTGATGGCGGTTGGAGAAAAACATGGAAATTGAAACCCTTATTGATATAGGAATTGAAATCAGGAATGTAATCCGCTCCTTCATCAAGGAGAACGAGGATTACGGCGAGATGGTCGTGAAGCGACCAAAGGATATCACGCGTAAGATGGACATGGCTGCAGAACATGCGCTTGATAATGCGCTTTTAACCCGTGGTTTGTCGGCGAGAATAATATCCGAAGAGCTTGGAGACCGCACAGTTGGCGAGCGCCCTGAATTCATGCTGGTCTTTGACCCTATCGACGGTTCCACCAATGCCACATGCGGCATTCTTTTTTTTTGCACATCGCTTGCGTACACTGAAAAAACGGATATCGCCACACTTGATGATATAAGCATGGCAGTAATTTGTGATATACAGAATAATACCTATTATGCAGAAAAGGGGAAGGGCGCTTTTTTAAACGGTAAACGGATTAACAGCAAAAAGCGCGGCACAAGACCGAAGCCTGTTGTTTCGGTATATTCGTACGGCGTACCGCACGTCCCCTCCGGGCTTATTGAGCTTGAGAAATCAATCATAGTCAGGGCGCTGGGCAGCATTGCGCTGGATATGTGCTACGTGGCTGACGGGACGCTTGACGGGGTCATTGATACGCGCGGGCTTGTGAGCGGGTATGATATAATGGCGTCAGCCCTTGTATTGAAAGAGACAGGAGGGTTCCTGAGTGATATTGAGGGTGGAATACTATCAAGCGACGTGAAAGTGACAGGGTTATCCCTAATCGGGACAAAAAATAAAGAGCTTCATGACAGGATTGTGAAAATATTGAACCAAAACTGAAAAATGAAAGACTACCCCAAATTTTTGCTTTATGTGTGTTTGATATCCATAGCTTAGTGTTCGCATAATGAAAACAAGTCACAATATTTATAAGTTACGAATTTAAACTTAGATAGATGAAAAAAATCTTACTTGGTATTATATTAATTATTGCCATATCAGTGATAATCTTTTATTACCTTGGTCAAAGGGACGATGCTGCAGTTCTGCAGGTTCAGGTTAAGATAAAGGGCGATATCAGTACTACAACAATCGAGAATATTACAGCGTATTCGGAATTAATAAACAAAATCAGGGTGCCAAAGGGTAATCTTCTAACAGCGCCTAGTTTAACGGTATTGGTTTTGCAGAACAAAGAGATTATAGGAGACTGGACTCCTGTGCCTTATAAGGGGGAAGGATTTTACAATATAACAGTTGGTTTGACAAAACCTCTGAATGAAGGGGAAACTGTGAGAGTAATTGTCAGGGTAATGGATCCGAATTATAAGGTCGTAGCTGTGGGTTTAAAAGAAATCACAATATATTATAATTAAGAACTCCAAACATATTCTTATGATTACTTTGTACTTAGTGCCTTTGTGGTGTGTGATTTTATTCACCGCAGAGCTGTAAAGGTAATAATCATAGCCTTGAATAAAAAGCTTCGTGGTCTGACAGGATTAACGGGATTCACCCAGTCAAATCTGGTTATTCTATCAAAAATAATATGTCAATATTTGCAATTATGAAAAATTAAAAACTCTACTATAGATTTAGCCAGCTACGCAAAGGCAAATAAATAAAAAAAGACCCAACCGGTTTACGACCCGGCTGAGTAGTTAATCTGTAGATTGTTTGCTGTAGTGTTGGTACTGTATGTTATGCTGTAGCTGCCAGTGGTTTCATTTGCCACGATGCTATAGCCTTTCGTCCTTATCCATGTAACATTCATAGCAATGTGGGTATGGCATCCTACGCAAGCAGTGTTTGCACCATTCAACTGAATTACAGTCTGGTTTACTGCATTTAACCCGGCGGAAGTATTTATAGTATACGAAGAGTTCAGGTAGAATGGCACATGGGCTTCTGCCGTATTGTTAAACTCTGCGGGAACACCCTGATGACATGCTACGCATTCCAGAGTTATTGCTGCATGGGCATTAGGATTGCCTGCGATGCTATTATTGTACCATGACATGTTACTAGTCGCGTTAAAAGGCACCTGAGATATATTGCCTGTAAGGTGGCAACCTTGGCATGCCTGCAAAGCCGTAGTTCTGTGTGCTGTACTTACGCCAGCAGAAGTCATTTCATTATAAATATCCTGATGGCACTTGTTACAGTTCACCTGACTACCATTATAGAACGTGTGCTGCCCTGCGAACAAAGACAGTGTGCTCGGCATTGCAAATAGACCCACTGATATCACTGCGATTGCTAACAATAGTATTTTGTTGTTCATTTTATTCACCTCTTTTCCTATCCATTATTTATATTTGCCCAATTTGGGCTTAATTTGGGTATAATTAGTAATTGTTCTTGATGGGATATATAGTTTACGTTCATTTAAGATGAAGAGAAAAGAATAACAATATATTATCATAATACTTAAGTAAACATTGCTGATTTAACCAGTGGCATATTTAAATTATAATTACCATCCAACCGAACAACATGAAAAAATGGCTAATACTGGCATTCTTGCTCATTGCGCTCTCAGCGTACGCCTCCTCCGCAATACTTCGCAGTATAAACGACCCGCTTTTGTGTGCCGGCTGCCATGCAACCGAGTATAAGAACTACCTTGCACCCGGCAACAATTCAGTCCTTCCCGCCCATAAAGAAAACAACATCACCTGCATCGAATGCCACTCACAACAGGGCTTGCAGGGAAATCTGGCAGCAAAAAGGATTGTTTTGGATTTCATAATTTTAAATAAAACATATCCAGTAATTAACAAATTATTCGCATCTAACACCAGTTACAATACAAGCTTGAATGTATCAGAATTTTCAATCCTCACAGCTAACTGTACCAAATGCCATGATATAAAAAAAATAAAAATACAAACGCTAAATCATTCCAATGCTTCTAACTGTGAAAAATGCCATATTTTTCATAAAGAACCGCCAAAACAAGAAGTAAGTTTCTGGAAACGTATTGGAGAAGGAGGGCATCGAAACAGAACCTGCAGTGACTGCCACGGCACTGATGTCACACGGTTGGATGAATTGCCCCAGTGCACCAAATGCCATACGCCTCATCAAAAAGGCGCACAGTGGGACAGGAGTGTTTGCCTGGGGTGCCATAATGACCCGCATCTTCCGGTCAAAGACAGTGTTTTCAAAGGCGCTATTACAAAAGAAATGTGTTCTGTCTGTCACAACAGGGTTTACCAGACATTAACGATATATGACAGCAAACATAATAAAAATGTACCCTCCTGTACCAACTGCCATCCACAACACAAAAAAGCAAAATCGTGTATGGACTGCCATGTACCACATGGTCCCTTTCATTCTGGAAGCAGATGCTCCAGTTGTCACGGTTATGTGGCAGGATGTAAAGATTGCCATACCAATCCTCATGCGCCTTTAAGCGGTCTTCCCGTAATTACCGGAGGAGACCAGTGGCAGGAATACGCTAAACAGGCAGGAAAGAAAAAATAAATAGCTATTGGTTATGGAGCAGGACAAAATGACCAGACTCAAATCCCATATAGTCTCCCGCGGCTGTGCCGAAGGCGAGGCTCTTGTTACCTCGCAACCCATTTCATTTCTGGGCAGCGTGGATATGAAAACGGGCGTTGTAATTGAAAAAGGGCACGAACTTGAAGGAAAGAGCATAAAAGGAAAAGTGCTTGTATTTCCGGGTGGGAAAGGTTCGACTGTGGGTTCTTATGCGATTTACCAGCTAAAAAAGAACGGCGCTGCTCCTTCTGCCATGATAACCATCAAAGCTGAGCCTATTGTTGCAGTGGGCGCCATCATCTCGGATATACCTCTCGTGGATTGCGTTGAAAAGAATCCTGTCTATGCGATAAAGACCGGGGATAAGGTTTTAGTGGATGCAATTGTAGGAAGAGTGGAGATTCTATGAACGACGAAAAAGGTTTTATGGAAATAAAAATGAGTTCGGGATGGTTCATGACCATCTCGCTTCAAAAGAGCGACAGGTTTGAGGAAGAGAAGGAATATGTAGAGATTGCCAAGGAAAGGGGGGGGCAGAAGCAGAGAAGGTTCAACCTCAACCCGAAGTATGTGCGGGCACTTGGAGAGGCGCTTGTTAAGTTCGCTGATGAGAATAAACTTTAAAAGCTTTGTATGATGCTTGCAGCAACCGTAACAGGACTAAAACTTAAAAACCCCATGATGCTGGCGGCGGGAATCATGGGAACGACTGGCGGCTCACTCAAAAGGGCTGCTCAGGCTGGAGCAGGCGCAGTTGTCACAAAATCCATCGGGATTGCGCCGAAGGCAGGGCACAGCAACCCGAGCATGGTAGATGTGGATTGCGGTTACCTGAATGCAATGGGTCTTCCCAATCCGTCTTATAAAAACTTCCAGGAAGAAATCGATAAGGCAAAAGAAAGTGAGGTTCCCGTGATTGCAAGCATTTTCGGGGGCTCTGCGGATGAGTTTTCAGAGATTGCGGGCGCGCTCTGCGCCGATGCCTTTGAACTTAACGTGAGCTGCCCGCACGCCAGAGGATACGGCGCTGAAATCGGGACAGACCCGAAGCTTGTGGAGGAAATTACACATGCAGTCAAAAGCGCTGTGAATGCGCCTGTGTGGGTGAAACTCACACCCAATGTCACAGATATAAAGAGTATCGGATTGGCTGCACAACGAGGAGGGGCTGATGCTGTAGTGGCAATTAATACCGTAAGGGGCATGGCTATCGACATAGAGAGCGGCTATCCCATACTGGGCAACAAATTCGGCGGCATTTCAGGCCGCGCTATTAAACCTGTGGCGATAAAATGCGTTTACGACCTTTACGAAGCGCTGGACATTCCCGTAATCGGCGTTGGGGGTATTTCCGACTGGAAGGATGCGGTGGAGTTTATCATGGCAGGCGCCAGAGCAGTGCAGATTGGCTCTGCTGTTGGTGAAAATATTGACATATTCAGTGATATTTCCTCATGCATGGACGCATTTTTGACCGAAAAAGAGTGGACCCTCGATGACATATACGGGATGGCGCACGAAGTATGAAACCTGTTAACGCAGTGATAACAAAAGTGGTGGATGAAACCCCTACTATCAGGACTTTTTTCTTTGATACCTCCTTTGAATTAATCCCGGGGCAGTTCGTGATGGTGTGGATTCGGGGCGTGGATGAGATCCCGATGGCGCTTCCCTATGAGAATGCGATAACAGTCCAGAAAGTCGGACCTGCAACATCGGCGCTGTTTGAACTCGGTGAGTGCGATTCGATTGGCATCCGCGGACCTTTCGGCAATGGGTTTGATATAACGAAAGGGCGCATTTTGCTGGTCGCAGGAGGCGTCGGCGCCGCCCCCCTCGCGCCTCTGGCTGAAAAGGCAGGTTCGGCAGGAGTTGAGGTAACAACGTTGCTGGGCGCCAGGACAAATGATGAAATACTGTTCAGGGAACGCTTCGAGGCTGCCGGGGACGTCAGGATTGCCACTGATGATGGATCTGAAGGCAAACACGGTTATGTAACACAACTGATTGAAGATTCGAAGAAGTACAGCCAGATATACTGCTGCGGACCTGAGAACATGATGAAGAAAGTCCTCGACATGGTCGCCCCATCAAAAGCGCAGTTCAGCCTCCACAGGTATATCAAATGCGGCATAGGGATATGCGGCGCGTGCTGCGTGGACGGGCTGAGGGTTTGTAAGGACGGACCTGTGTTTTCAGGGGAGGTTTTGAAGAAGACGGAGTTCGGGGTTTACAGGAGGAATGAGTGCGGGGAGAGAGTGAGGTTTTGACTGGCTGGAGTAAATACGGTCGGGTTAAAGAGATGCCTGATATAGAATCAGAATGGGTTTACATTTTGCTACATGGAGTCGTCGAAACTACGAGATTACTATCTCAAAGAGGATAAAAAATTGTCATAGATACGCCGCTCACATCTCTCCAATCATCTTAATACTCATCAACGGGTAATCCTGTTCCTCATCATACGCCAGCTCCACCGTCGCTATGATATTTTTATAAAGCACCTGCAAACTCACATGCAGCATGCGCCCTTCAAGCTCGCAGTATTTGAACTTCGGGTTTTGCTTTCTCCCGACCATCTCGCGGTCAATGGAGACGCTCACGCTTCGGACAAACGGCTGGACTCCGATGCTCTCCTCAATAATTCTTTCAAGACCGTCAACAGTGTTTTCATTTATAGGCGTTCCCACGAACTGGTGGTACAGCGCGCCCAGCTTGATGCCAGCCTCAAACACAGCCCTGTCACGGTTATTGATTTCCATAAACTCTCCTTCCAAGCGGGCTCAGGACGTATATAAAAATCATGAGCAGCAGAAGCAATGACGCTTTTTTTACCATATCAGGATACCCCAGGTAAAAAACAACAATGTCAAAAACAAGAACAAGCGCCATTGGTGCAAGAATAACAGGCTGGTTCAATTTTGGGTAACTTATCGTGCTTACCATCAGAAAAGATAATATAACGAGAAGAGCCGCAAACGTATAATCAAAATACGGGACAGGCTCTTTGACCAGCAGGAACAAAGCCACAACAAGACCTCCGGCTGTTATGGGAATCCCCTCAAAACCGTCCTTTTTTCCCGCCGCGTTGAACCTGGCAAGGCGCAGTATGCCGCAAACAAGGAAAAGACCTGAAAATATCCATGCAAGAAATCCCAGATTGATAAGGAAAACAAATGCCAAAGCGGCAGGCGCGACTCCAAAAGAAATCACATCCGAAAGCGAATCAAGATTAGCGCCAAGAACCCCGGTTCCCGAATAACGCGCCACCGCGCCGTCAGCGCCGTCAGCTATCACTGCAATGAGAATCAGCACAAGCGCGCTTTCCGTTTCTCCCCGGATTGTCATTATTATCGAGGCAAACCCGAGAAGCGCATTGACAAGCGTAATAACATCTGCCGGCTTGATAAGTTTCAGGATACTGTCTCCCATTTTCATCTCCTTACGTAATCCCCGTATTTAAATACGGGGTCTTTTTTGCGATTATGGTCTCCCCTGCCTTCACCATGTCATTCACCCGGACTGCAAACTCATACCCATCCGGCACTATCACATCCACACGCGAACCAAAACGAATCATCCCAATGCGTTCTCCCCTCTTCACATGGCTGCCCATGCTGATATACGAGACGATGCGCCGGGTCAGGACGCCGGCAATCTGGGTTAATTCAAGAATTCCCGAATCCGTATTTATCACGACATGGTTTCTCTCGTTTACATCCGAATCCTTATTAAACGCAGGTATGTAACCGCCGGGTTTATAATCGATACGCGTAACCATGCCTGCAAGAGGAGCGCGGTTCACATGGACATCATGGATGTTCATGAAAATGCATATAGTCCTGTCTTTTATGGAAATCACCCTGCCGTCAGCAGGCGAGACAGCATCGTCCTCGTCCCCGCGGGGTGAGCGTTCGGGGTCTCTGAAGAATATGAAAAAAAACAGAGTCAAAAGGCTTCCTATAATGGATAAAATAAAAAAAGTCACAAAAACAAGCCCTGAGCGGTCTTTTGAAATATAACCTGTCAAAATGGTGAACAGCAGCATTCCAGCAATCCATGAGAATGAACCTTTAGCCAGCATGCCTGAAAATGCCTCCAACAAGGTTCAAAATCCCGTCAATCATATCGATAATCTCAGGAAGTATTTTTAACACTGCATACGCGATTACGAATAACGCGGCAAGCGAGCCAATCTTTGCAATAACCGTATGTGCGATATAAAAACTCATTTCAGGGTCGCCAAACCATGTCATTCCATAGGCATCAATCACAAAAACGTTTCTGATAAGATTCAAGCCGTATATTACGGGAACCGAGACAAGAAACGCCGGAGCCAGTCGTTTAAATGGGGCGTTGACGCTTGCGATAATCCCTATGAATAATGCTATGCTTTCAATTGCTGTGCATGCAAGTATTATCTCGACTTTATAACCGTTTACCGCGATAATATTCCAGTCCAGTCTTGTAATCGCCACGCTAAAAACCGATGCAAGCCAGATGGTCTGGTCGGTCACTGTTGAAATTAGCCACGTATTCATGGCAGGGATTTCTGAAAATATAAAATATGAGAGTCCGCCTACAGCAGATGCGGTCGTAGCCATGGTAATTGAGGTTATGGTGCTAACGCCGTTAATGTTCTTCATAAGGAGCTTGTCCTGTCGTATCAGTACAAAACCAATAAAAACGCTGAATACCGCAGCGAGCACTGTTAAAAGCACATTGAGATAATCCCCAAGCTCAAAATAATGCCGCCACTGTAAAGCCCAGTGCACTGAAAAAAACATCCATCCGCCGCCGGCGAGCGTCAGTTTATAATTGCTCTGCGGCAAAACGGAGGCTATAACAAGCATTCCAAGCGCCAGCCAGATAATGTTTTCTATCATTTGGATCAACTAAACCAGTGTTTTAATCAATGAGGCTATATCTTTTACCTGAAACTTATTTTCTTTTGTCAGAATATCCTCTACAAGTTTATTAAATCTCTCATTGTCCCTGATTTCACGTACAAACGCTTCCAAAACCATGCTGTTTGATAATAACGTGGAAAGCTTATTCAGAGTTGAAAAATCGAATTCCTTTTTCCAGCGTTTTTCATAATCGTTCAATTTATTCTTACCTGAGAGCACATCGGATAATACCTCTGCAGCTATTTCTCCTGAACGCCTCGCATAATATATCCCCTCGCCTTCAAACGGGGATACGAATCCGGCAGCATCGCCTGCCAGCAGCGTTCTTCTGGAAAAAGTGTTTTTAACAGGACCATTAACTGGTATCAGTCCCTTTTCCCCGGGGATATCCGGGTAACCTGTAAGCGACGATGTTCCAACCACCACATGGTCTTTTTTAGGCACGGTCCATGAGTAACCGCCCGTCAGCAAATCCATTTCAAAATAATCATCAGGTTTCTGGTCTTTCTTTTGCTGCACACAATATGCATACAGTTTCACCCCGCCAAGGGAGCGGCTGAGGTCTGATACCCCGGCTGAGATAATCGCATAGTCCGCAAGAACAGCCGCTTTTTTTGTTTTGATTTCTACATACGAATCTTTTTCTTTTACCGATAGCGCCATGTCTTTTATTAATTCACTTCCTGCACCAACAGCACAATTGAGGTTAAGAGAATCATAAGAAGCGCGGTTTATGGAATATTCGACTGCATTCCTGTAGGTTATCTCCGCATCGACATCGTGATATGAGATTCTTACTCCCTTTAACTCCTTTTCCACAAACGAATCGTTTATCCCATATTTTCTCACATACTGGGCTGTAAGGATTCCAGCGCATACTTTTTTTCTATCACACGGGTCTATTACCAGCGTTTTAAAGCCAAGGGCTGAGAGTTTTTCCGCGGCAAACGAGCCTGAAGGTCCTGCGCCAATGACCGCGACATCGTATTTCATGAGAACCTCGAATTTATTCGCCCGGTTATGATGTAAGCAGAATCAAATGCGATAAGGATGAGCAGAGCGTTCAATCCCAGCATATTTACGATAACAAGCAGCAATATCCCGAGTTTCAGTACTAACCTGTAATCAAATACTATGTTCAGTCTGGAAAGCCGGAATATACTTTTCATTTCGTCAAGCGCTGCAAGGGCTGCAATCGGAAATACCAGGGGGGAGAGTTTTATCCCGTATAGAAAAACAACGGCAAGTATTGCGGAAAGACCAAAATAATGCCCGATGCTGTTTATCTTGCCTGTTATGAGGCATCCGATGACAATCCCTCCGAAAAGAAGTGAAGCATCGGTATTCACAAGCATCAAATACCCCATCAGCAGCCCGTAAGCAATCCCTAACGGCAGGGCAAAAAGACGGTTGATGGGCAGGTTTTTGTCCTCGATGTCATCGGTCAGTTTAACCAGTGAGCCCGCAAGAAAACATGTGATTAAAAGTGTTAGTAATGACACAGGTCAGATGCTAATTTCAAGAATTAAATAGGTTTCTATGGAATCGGATAGTCTATATTTATACATAATGACATGAAATAACAGGGATTATGAAAAAACTTTATGAAAGTTTTATCAAAAGAAGGGGTATGCTGCGCATACCCCTATACCGCATAAAGCGAGGTGTCGCTAAACTTTTAGAAAAGTTTATTAAAGACAACACGTATGGCGAAGCCATACGTGGACACCGCATAAAGCGAGGTGTCGCTTTATGAATATCTTAAGACGAGGGCGGCTTTCCATACAACCCGATGAAGACATCATGAATTTCACTTCATCTCTTGATGCGGATAAGCGCATATTCGAGGCTGACATCGAGGTGGATAGAGCCCATGTTGTCATGCTGAAAGAGCAGGGCATCATAAATGCTAAGGATTGTTCGGCTATTCTTTGCGGTCTTGGTAAGATACAAAATGAAGGCATTGCATCTCTCGATACCTCATACGAAGACGTCCATATCGCCCTTGAGGCAAGACTTATAGAGCTTGCCGGGGAAGACACGGGCGGCAGGATGCATTCCGGGCGCTCGCGCAATGATGAAGTTGCGACTTGCATACGCCTCACGCTGCGCAGGGAACTTATAACTCTCATGGAAGAGACGCACGACCTCGTTTCAGCCCTTCTCGCATCTGCTGGAAAACATCATGAAACCATTATGCCCGGATACACACACACACAGCACGCCCAGCCCACCACGCTGGCTCATCATCTCCTGGCGCATGCAAACGCGCTTTTGCGCGACATCGAACGGATAAAAGGAGCTTACGACCGCACGAACCGGAATCCACTCGGCGCCGCTGCATTTGCATCTACGGGCTTTCCGATAGACAGGGAAAGGACGACGGAACTTCTGGGATTTGACTCGGCGCTTTTGAATTCCATGGATGCGGTGAGCACGCGCGATTTCATGATTGAAAGCATAAGCTGCTTTGCCAATATAATGACAGACCTAAGCCGCATGGCAGAAGAGCTAATCCTGTGGAGTTCATCCGAATTCGGTTTCATCGAACTGGATGACAGGTATTCGTCCACGTCATCCATAATGCCGCAAAAGAAAAATCCCGATATTGCGGAACTTTTGCGCGCAAAAACCGGAACGGTTCACGGCGCACTCATGTCGGTTTTAACTATATGCAAGGCTCTTCCGTACAGCTACAACCGCGACCTGCAGGAGGCTACACCCCACCTATGGCGCGCTATCGACGCCGTACGGGCTTCTACGCGTATGGCGCAGGGCATGGTCAGTACGATGAAGCTCAAAAAGGAAACGATGAGGCTTGCGTCAGATACGGGATTCATGACCGCAACCGAACTTGCGGATACTATTGTCCGGGCAACAGGCATACCTTTCAGGACCGCCCATCATATCGTGGGCTCAATCGCAAAGACAGGAAAAACCCCGACCCTTTCAGCGCTGAATGGGATTTCATTAAAAATCCTCGGTGAAAAATTGAGTGACCGGGGACTTTCTGAAAAAGCCGTTAAAGAAGCTCTTGACCCTATGCTAAACATAAAAAAACGTACCGTCTCAGGAGGGCCCGCTCCCGTAGAAACAAAACGGCAAATAGCAGTAATCAAGAAAAAACTGGTGGAAAGCGGAAATGAGATTAACCTTATTCACAAAAAGATTAATAAAGCGAAAGAAAAGCTTGCCCGGGTTTGCGGGCAATATTCATGATTTGAGGAAGCTATATGAACGAGGAAAAACCTGTGCCGGCACCGGAAGAAAAAAAAGAACAAATAGCAGTTATCCTGCCCAAATCCGATGTTAATCGTGCTTTCTGCGTCGCACTTCCGGTATCCGGAGGGAAACCATTAAAATTAACAGGCGATAACCCGCATGATTTTTTACAGTTCCTTAAAGAATCATCAGTAGCATGGTTAAACTTCCCGGTAAAAGACATAAAGAAAGACGCAGAGATAATCGCAATGTCTCTCGGGTTCAGTTCAACCCTTGTACCCACTCTTTTCTCCAGTTATCTTTCGGCATACGAAGACCGGGACACAGAAATGGGGCTGATGCTTCCCGCAGTTGCTGTGAAGAAGTTTGATGTTCTCATCAGCCCGATATTGATCCTGATAAGAAAAGACCTGATTCTCACCATACATGAAGAGAACGTCAACCGTTTGATCAGGCTATCCCGCTACGCAGACGCCTTCATGAGAAAAATCAAACCCACCCTCATAAATGAGGACAAATTAACAATCATCCTGACAAGAATAATAGATGAAAATATTAACAGGAATTTTGACCATCTGCGCGAGATAGAGGCGCAGGGAGATGAATTGAGCAAGATCCTGACCGATACGAGTACTCCAAGAGGATTGATAGGTCCTGAGATTTATAACATGAAACATGCCCTTATAAGCTATATGGATACGCTGTGGGCAACCCTTGATGTGGTAAATTCACTCAGGCACGGCGACGCCGAACTGATAAGCGACAGCCCTAAGTTACTTGCCCGCCTGGGCATACTCTCCGATGACGTCAACAGGCACATAGCGCTCAGCGAGCATATGTCGGATGTCCTGGCTTCGGGTCTTGAGGTGCTGCAGAGCATCTACAACAACCAGCTCCAGATACTGAACAACAGACTTCAGCTTGTCATTACATGGCTTACAATACTCGGAACTGCTGTGCTCGTGCCGAACACCCTTGCAACTGTATTCAGCAATCCTGCCTTTGAAATGGGGCCACAGGACAAGGTTTGGTATTCAATCATGCTTGTGGTGGCTACGATTTTCTCCACATGGATTGCTTACTGGTGGATAAAAAAGAAAGGATTACTGCCCTTCAAGGTTGACTGAATTATTTCTTCCTGGAGAAAGTATTTGAAATTGCCAGAATAACAAGCATTACTACAACTATTGCAACTAATACTATAAGCATTGAAGACATAACCTCTTTTAAAGCGCTTTTTATCGGAGGGGTTTCCGCAATTTTTGGAGTTTCGGCGGAGGTTGGCGCCGTAGTTGCCGTCCCAGTCACGTCAGGAGACGCTATTGCAGTCGCAATTGGTGTACCTGTACTTGTAGCAGCAACAGTGGGTGTTGCAGCAGGCGTTATACTAGCGGCAGTCTTTCGCAGGTTCAATACCTTAAACGTCACGAGTCCCTGGGTAGTAATATCCTCATAAATTATTTTACTCCCATCCCTGCTCCATCTCGGGTTTCTCTCTTTAAAACCATTTGCTGTAAGACGTTTTTTCCCTGTGCCGTCAGGGTTAATAATGAATATTTTTGTACCGCTTGACGATGCGTTTTCATAAGACACGTACAGGATGCCATCAGTACCCCAGTCCGGGTCGGATTTTTTAATATCGTCAAAAGTTATCTGCGTTTTGCCTGTGCCATCGGCATTTATAGTGAAAAGCTGTGTCCTGTATTTGCCGTCATAAGAGAAATATACAAAGGAGTTGCCGTCTGGGCTCCACTGCGGGTTCCACTGGCGGAAATCGTCGGCTATTACCTGCTTTTTGCCTGTTCCGTCCAGGTTTACCAGATTTATCTTTTCATCTCCCTTTGGGTCAATTGAGGTAAACAGTATTGTTTTTGTTACAGGGTTCCACGATGCTCCGCCTAGGGCAGGGGGTTTGTCTTCCTCAGCTCTTCCCTGCCTGGCCTTATCATCGAGGAGTTTTCTCCTGCCCGAACCGTCCGGTTTAACAAGGAATATCTTTTGCAGGCCATCTGTATCATAGGAAATGAAAGAAATCTCATCCTGCAGCCATTCTATGCTCCATTTTAGAATCGTGTCGTTGGTGACCTGTTTTTTCCCTGTGCCGTCAATATTTATAGTGAAAACCTGCTGGTTATGGGAACTATCGTAAGCAATGTAAGCTATGGAATTCCCATCAGGACTCCATGCCGGACCCCATGCTTCTTTACCACTGGTGTTGATAATAGAAACGCTTTCGATATTAAGGTCAGCAGATACAGGAACTGAAAATATTGAGATTAATACCAGATAAAATAATATTTTTGATACTTTCATAATGCCCAGCATTATAGTATCTATACACAATGATAAATGTTACGCTGTTGGTGGTGTCTTACTGCTGATTTTAGAAATCAAGCAACGATTTCTGCGGTTCGCAATTGTTATTTTTCTCAGGCTTTGCCGATAATTCAATGCGTCCGTACTGCCCTCCGCCGCCGGGATGCATCTTAACCTTCCCGCACCGCAAAGCGATTATTGCATTGATAACGCATGCATCCACACCCGAATTCTTTATATCCGCATCCACCAGCACAGAAACCTCAGTGCCGTATCGTTCTATAAGCGTGTTCCAAATCCCCTGCACGCTCTTTGTGCCGGTTCCTATTCCCAGCGCCATTGCGATGATTTCAGATAAGGGTATCAGGTGAAGATAGGGCGGTCTGTGAGCCGGGTGTTTCGGCATGTCAAACGATGCAAGTTCGTTCACCCTGTCCTTCACGCCTTTTTTGATTGTTCCCCCGCATGAGCATTTCCAGCTTTTTATGATGCTTTCCCGAAACGTGTAATGCTTATAACAGCGGATGCAGGCGCTTTCATTGTATTTCCCCTCTTCCGGCGGTATGCCCACATTGAGAACAGGTTTCCTTCCCTTCTCGCGAATTATTGCCATTTTCAATTCATCAAAGCTGATATTTTCCATCTCAAAGCGGTTGAATTCCCGCGCCAGTTTGTTCACGTAAGGGGAATGCGCATCGGAATTTGTAAGAAAAGTCAGGCATTGAAGCTCTGCGATGCGGTCGGCATACGAAGTGTCGGCGCTCAAGCCCAGTTCCAGGAAATAAATACGCCCTGCCAGAGCCCCGTAGCACTCCTTGAGAGAGTTATGGTACGCATACATGGCAGTCCACGGCGTGAAAGCATGAGCAGGACCTACAAGCGCGCCTGCATCGTGCGCAGCCTGTGCAATCTCCTCGCCGTTTAACTTTACGCCGGGTCTGCCGTCCGAGTCTATGTTATTGGACCTGGGTTTCATGAACTCGTACAGTTCTTCCGCTTTTGAAACCGAGGGTACTATAAGCAGGTGGTGAACCTGGTTTGCATCCTCCACCTCTGTTGTCAATACGAAGTATGTGTCATTGTGTTTGAAAACCCCGTTTTGTTCTTCCAGGTTTTTTATCTCTGCAAGCCATTTCGGGTGCAGGCAGTCGCCGGTAGCCACAAGCTGGATGCCTTTCTTTCTTGATTCCGAAGCAAGAGTTGGCAAATCCATCTTCGGGGAGGTTGCCATGCTGTATTTTGAATGGATGTGGAGGTCTGCGTTTACGAGCATGATTGGAACTAATGGGCTATATTGAATATAGGGATTGCGTTACACAGTCCCTTTCCTAATCAAAAAATGATAATTCTCGCCTTCCTTAAAAAGCTTCAAGAACTGATGCCCCGCCCTCTTTGCCCATCTCGGTATATCCTGCACTGCTGCGGGGTCGCCTGTAACCATCTCCAGCACTTCGCCGGGTTTCAGGTTTTCCATTTCCTGCGTGGTATTAAAAATCGGAACAGGGCAGTATAGCCCAACGCAGTCGAGGAATCTATCAGGCTTGGTTTTTTCTTCTTCGCTCAATTCAATCACCTCTCCTGCCGTGCTTTTCGTGGAATATCATATCCTTAAGATTTTTCCTGAAACTCTCATCATGTTTCTGCGGCGCAGTCTCCGGATATCCAATCGGGATAACCGTCAATACGAAATGCGTCCCGGGCACTTTGAGAATCTCTCCCACCTTCTCCCTCTCTATGCTCACCCAGCATGTCCCGATTCCCAGTTCCCATGCCGCAAGCATCATATTCTGGACAGCCATGGCTGCAGCGAATTTTGTTTCACCAATGCCATCAACCCATGAGAATTTTGCATGTACAGGCGGCACCACAACCGCAATTGCCATGGGTGCATTCTCAAGATAACCTGAATACCTGGCGTATTTTGAGATGGATTTCAATGTCTCTTTATCCCTGATGATTATGAATTCCCAGGGCTGGGTATTGAACGGGCTTGGCGCCCATCGTGCAGCCTCAAGTATCTTTCGCAGAACATCGTCCGGAATGATTTCGGATTTGAACTGGCGGACTGCGCACCTGTTCCTGATTGTTTCTAAGACGTCCATGTTATCCCTTGGTTAAGCATAGGCTCAATGGAATTTAATTGTTTTGGTAACAAGCTCCAAGGTGCTTATACGCTCTAAACTTTTTAAAAATCAATGTTATACGATTGAACTAATATTATATCAGTGAATTATATATCAACAAAAGTTTTTTATAGATGTTCCCCCATAACAATAATTATCATCACGATGGGGCAGTTGTGATACTGTATTGCTGATGTGAGGTGGAAATGCTCGAAATACAAGGCAAGACTTATAATTATATTGGGGATATGCTCCGTAGATTCAGAATGTCGCCGCGCGCTGTACTTGCCCTGGTATTCCTGCTGTCGTTATCTCTGTTTCTGGTGGTGGAGCTGCTTCAGCAAACGCTTTACCGCAGGTTTGATGCCGCCACGTATCTTGTATTTCACAACATCGCTGAATTTTTCAGCATTATAGTTTCACTGTCCATCTTCAGCGTAGGATGGTACACGTACAGCCAGTCCAAAAACAAACATTCGCTCTTCCTGAGCTGTTCTTTCTTAGCCATAGGTTTAATTGATTTCATGCATACGCTCAGTTTCCCGGGGATGCCGGATTTTATAACCCCCAGCAGCACAAACAAAGGTATCCTGTTCTGGATTTCTGCACGTCTTTTCTCGGCGGCAGCATTCCTTGCCAGCGCTTATATCTATGCCGATGCAAAAAATCGCTTGCTCTCGAAATATAGCCTGCTGGCTTTCTCGTTTACAATAGTAGCGTTGGTTTTTGCGGGCGCAATCTATTATCCTTCTTATATTCCTCCGATGTTCATCGAAGGCGCAGGTCTTACTACTTTAAAAATATATTTAGAATACCTAACAGTTGGACTTTTTACTGCAGCCTTTTTTGTGTACCTGAAACTCCACTTGAAAACTGGAAATACCGTTCACATCCTATTTTTAAGTGCGCTTATCATCAGCGTATTCAGTGAACTTGCTTTCACGCTGTACAAAAGCGCCTTTGACACATACAATTTACTGGGGCACATTTACAAGATTGTTGCCTTTTACCTGATATATTATGGCGTATTTATCGAATCTGTTCATAGACCCTATGTGAAACTCAAAGAAACTGGCGAGGAATTGCAGAAAGTCTCGAATGCAATCGAACAGAGTGCAGACATAGTTATCATCACGGATAAAAA
This sequence comes from Candidatus Methanoperedens sp., assembly GCA_028715885.1. Classification (GTDB taxonomy): domain Archaea; phylum Halobacteriota; class Methanosarcinia; order Methanosarcinales; family Methanoperedenaceae; genus Methanoperedens. Next base: position 8,093 of record JAQUQX010000004.1, on the reverse strand, counting down.
CGGCAACATAGAATATGTCAATCCTGCATTTGAAAAAGTTACAGGCTACGCCAGAGAAGAGGCGATTGGCAAAAATCCCAGAATACTCAAGTCAGGCAAGCAGGATGCAAGGTTTTACAGGGTACTCTGGGAAACAATTCTATCGGGCGGGGTTTTCCACGGCGATTTAATCAACAGGAAAAAAAATGGCGAATTTTACTATGCGGAAAAAACAATCACGCCAGTGGAAAATCCGCAGGGAAATATCACGCACTTCGTATCCACGGATAAGGACATCACTGAGCGCAAGAAGGCAGAAGAAACAAGCCTTGAAAACCTGCGACTTGCAGCCGCAGACAAAGCCAAGAGCGAATTCCTTGCAAACATGAGCCATGAACTTCGCACCCCCCTGAATTCGATCATCGGCTTTTCAGAACTCATGAAGCAGGGGGCGGCAGGAAAACTCGATGAAAAACAGGAGCATTTCATAGACAATATTTTTACAAGTGGGACATTCCTTCTCAGCCTGATTAATGATATTCTCGACTTAAGCAAGATAGAAGCGGGCAAAATAGAACTTGCGCCTGAGAAGATGTCCGTGCCCGTAACCATCAAAGAGACGCTAACTCTCATAAAAGAAAAAGCCATGAAGCATAAAGTGCTCCTGAAAACGGAATTCGACCCGGAACTTGAGTTTATATGGGCTGATAAACAGAGATTCAAGCAGGTTCTTTTCAATTTACTTAGCAATGCAATAAAGTTCAGCAAGGAAGAAGCGGGAACAGTAACCATAACTGCGAAAAAAGAAGGCGATATGGCAAAGGTTTCTGTTTCTGATACAGGCATAGGAATCAGGGAAGAAAATATTGGTAAGCTTTTCCATAAGTTCGAGCAGCTTGAGAAAGGGATTTCGGAGAAATACGGGGGCACGGGTTTGGGTCTTGCCATCACGAAGCAGCTTGTGGAACTGCACGGAGGCAGGATATGGGCAGAGAGCAGGTTCGGGGAGGGGAGTACTTTCACTTTTATGCTGCCGTTGAAGGCAAAAGGCACGAAATGAATTTTTGGGTCAAGTCAGAATAAAAAACTTAAAACAAACACTCAATTAAATACGGGTTCTTAATTCCAGCACATCCGCCATTTCATACACGCCGGGCTTCGCCGTAAAAACCCACGCAGCAGCCTTCACGGCGCCTTTTGCGAACGCCTGCCTGTTGTGCGCCTGGTGCTTGATTTCAATCCTCTCGCCATCACCCGCGAATAATACCGTATGGTCGCCCACGATATCCCCGCCGCGCACCGCATGAATACCAATCTCTTTCTGGCGCGGGGAAATGCCGTGCCTGCCGTAAATGAGTTCCTTTCCGCCCTGCGCTTTTGAGATAACTTCGGCGGCTTTCACGGCAGTACCGCTGGGAGCGTCTTTTTTCTGGTTGTGGTGCGCTTCTATAATCTCGACATCATAATCCCCGAGACGTTTTGCAGCCTCTGCGAGCAGACCCCAGAAAACATTCACGCCTATGGAGAAATTGGGCGTAATAACAGCGGAAACATTATTCTCTTTAATAGCTTTTTCCATGAGCGTCCGCTGCTCAGGCGTGAAACCCGTAGTCCCGACAACGAGAGCTACTTTTTTTCGCGCGCTGGCGGTGACGTTTTTCACGGCGGCAGGCGCTATGGTAAAATCAATAAGCACATCGGGTTTTGACCTGTCCAGCGCCGCATCGATGTTATTTGCATCCTCAACTAAAACATTCAACTTGCCTGCCCTCATTACCTCGCCAATGTCTTTCCCGATATTCGTGACATCTATGGCAGAGACGAGCTTCAAATCCTTTGATTTCAGCACATTTTCAATAATAAGCCCGCCCATTCTTCCGCAGGCGCCCGTGACTGCTATTTTTATCATATTAATCAGTCCCCGTATTTAAATACGGGGCATTAACCCAAGGTCGTTTAAAGCGGCTTTCAGTTTTCTTTCGTTATCCTCGCTTATAGGCGCGAGGGGAAGGCGTAAATGCCCCGCAGGAAGCCCTATAAGTTCAACCGCCTTTTTGATCGGGATTGGATTTGTCTCAAGGAATACGGCGCGTATAAGGGGTGCCAGACCAAGATGCAGTTTCCTTGCCTCTGCCATATCTCCTCTCTGGAATGCTTCGACCAGGGAAACAGTAAGTTTCGGGGCGACATTAGCAACTACTGAAATCACACCCACACCACCCAGTGCCATGATTGGAAGAGTCAAGCCGTCGTCGCCGGAAAAAACAACAAAATCCTCATCCTGCGTAAGTTCTATAATCCGCGTAACCTGTTCAAGGTTTCCGCTTGCTTCTTTTATCCCCACGATATTACTTTCTTTTGCAAGCTCTGCCACCAGTTCGGGCTTGAGATTGATGCCTGTGCGCGAAGGGACATTATATAAAATGATTGGTATATCAACTTCGTTTGCAACCTTCTTAAAATGAGCCAGCATGCCCCGGTCATTGGGCTTGTTGTAATACGGGGTTATCAAAAGAGCCGCATCAGCGCCGGCATCCAGCGCGAATCGTGTTAATTCTATTGCCTCGGTCGTATTATTTGAACCTGAACCGGCAACGACAGGAACGGTCGAGCAGTCAACCGCAATTTCAATGACATTTTCATGTTCCTTGATAGAAAGAGTTGCAGATTCACCGGTCGTCCCGCATGGAACAATGCCTGAGACACCGTTTTCAATCAGAAATCCGATGTTCTGCTCCAACCCCTGTTTATCTACTTTATTATCCTTTGTGAAAGGAGTAATAAGGGCAGGCAGAACACCTTTTATCATAATACCTATCTCTTTCTGACAGCCTTTACTCTTAACTGGCGTACTATGTATCCCGCTACGCGGTTCCTTATAACCTTGCTCTCAACATCGGTATATTTAGTTACGTTCTCTTTGTTCTGCGCAAAATCTAAAGTAAAAACATCGCTGTGCTCTTCAAGTAACTGGTGCGCCAATGATTTTATGTATCCGGGTCTAATATTTCCCATAGTTAAATCTCCATTTTTCTTCGCATACAACCCCATCATTCATATAGATTTCTGGGATTTCATCGGTAGTATTTGAGGGTATCGAGTCATAAACCACAGATTTATTTTATTTGAAGCCTATGTGGTTATAATGAAAAGGATTCTTTTAACCAACGATGACGGTGTATATTCCACAGGACTTAAAGCCGCTTATGAAAGCGTGCGCGACATTGGAGAAGTGACCGTGGTTGCTCCCTCATCGCAGAAAAGCGGTGTGGGACGTGGGATTTCTATTTTCGAGCCGTTGCGAGTGTCCTTAGCCAGCGTGGATGGTTTCAAAGCCTATGCAGTGGCAGGGACGCCCACGGATTCGGTCATCCTTGGATTGTTCTCGATAATGAAAGAGACGCCGGACATGGTGCTTTCAGGCTTCAACGTGGGCGAGAACATCAGCACGGACACGGTTACCACAAGCGGCACGATCGGGGCTGCGCTTGAGGCTGCAAGCTACGGTATTCCTGCGATTGCCGCATCCATACAGGTATTGGATGAAGGGGACAAGTTCGACGACCACCGCGCATACAGTTATGATTTTGATGTGGGTATAAAAATCGTGAACAGGATTGCTAAAAACGTTATCAAGCTGGGACTTCCGGACGGTGTGGATTTGCTCAACATCAATATACCAAGACATGCGACTATGGATACCGAAATCGAGGTTACAAGGCTTGCAAAAAAGATTTTCATAACAGGGGTGGAAGAGCGCCATGACCCCAGGGGAAGACCGTACTACTGGATAAACGGCGATTTGATAAGGGATGCGGAAGAGGGGACAGATGTCAGGGCGGTCATGAAAAAAGGGCATATATCAGTTACACCGTTAACGCTTGATTCTACTGCAAGGGTGGATTTTAAAGAGATAAATGCATTATTGTAATACACATAATGGCTAAAGTTTCAATCGTAAAATGTGAAAACTACGAGCATCCAAAAGTCAAAACCGCTATTCTCGAAAGCCTTGAACTCATCGGCGGGCTTGAAAAAGTTATAAAACCGGGCGACAACGTGCTGCTCAAGGTAAACGTAATCGCAGGTTTTCTTCCCGGGCGGGCTGCAACCACGCATCCATCCGTTGCGGGCGCGATGGTCGAAATAGTAAAAGAGGCGGGCGGGATTCCATGGGTGGGAGACAGCTCCGGTGCTTATGGCTTTACTGCGCAGTCGCTCAGGTTGAGCGGAATAGAGAAAGCCTGCGAGGATTTTGGGGGGAAGCTTATCAACTTTGAATCCACGGGCACGTATCCTGTGAAAGTAAACGGCAGGGTTCTGACTACTATAAATGTTGCAAAACCTGTAATTGATTGCGATGTGATTGTCTCCCTGCCCAAAATGAAGACGCACATGCTCACGAAATATACAGGCGCAGTAAAGAATTTTTATGGCGTAATCCCGGGTTCGGGCAAGGCGGCAATACACAGGCAGGCGCCCACGGAAGAGAGTTTAAGCCATGCTGTAGTGGATATCTACTCAGCCCTGAAGCCGGGGCTTGCTGTCATGGACGGCATAGTGGGAATGGAAGGAGACGGCGCCACCGGTGGAACGCCGATATCTTCAGGAGTAATCCTTTCAAGCGCGGATTGCGTTGCACTGGATGCCGTTGCCTCGGAAGTTATGGGATTTTCGCATAAGGATATTCTGACCACGTGTTTTGCACATGAACGGGAGCTTGGAGTGGGTGAGCTTGGCAAAATCGAGGTTGTGGGGGAGAAAATCAATGACGTGAGAATAGAGTTTAAGAAAGCAAGCCGCACATACTATAAATTACCAGCTTTTTTGGGCAAATTCGTGTTTAAAAACGCAGAGAACATGTCGAGAGTGGAGATATCCGGGGAAGACTGCAAGAAATGTGGAATCTGTTTTGAAAGCTGCCCTGTTTGCGCAATTACTCTTGAACCTGAACCTTTTATTGACCAGAAAAAGTGCATAAAATGCTACTGCTGCCACGAACTTTGCAGGAACGGCGCGGTAAAGCTGAAAACATCTTATTTCGGGAGACGGTTATTGAAACAAAGGAACCAATCCTGAACCTGAAAAAGACGTTTATTTACCTTTCGAATACCTTGTTTCCTTTCCCTCGTGTAAAATCAGTTGATACTTCGATGAACTATTGTGCGTTTCATTCTCAACTAATTGCTGGAGGGCGTATTCTATGGCATGAGTTCTATTTGCAAATCGCTTCTTTTCAATCTGTAAATCAACCCATTTTAACAGGTTCTCATCAAGGGCAACACTGGTTTTAATTTTAATAGTACTTCACATTACCCCATAATACTACCAAAATATTTAATAGTGCGTTACCCCATTATACCCAATTATACCTCAATAAGGTACTACCCAGCCAGTGTAGCATACGGGGATGTGAGCGAAGCCGTGCCAGGCAACATGGCACATGGAGCAAAATGCCAGCGGTGAAAGAAGAAAAAGGCAACAAATATAAGGGAGTAATTAATTCGGCAATACTTGAATCCAGAGATGAGAGGGTGAAACTACTCAAGTCCGGGTTCACAGGTAAAGATATCGAGACGCTATATGTGATTCTCAATTCCCTCGATTTCGTGGCTGTGAACTGGCAGGAAATTTCCAACTATCGCGATGATTTTCCGGTATTCGATATGAAGGGCGTACTTCTGAAGCTTGAAACACTTACAAACAGAACACAAAAAACCAATAAGAGCGCTAAAAAAGGAACCAGCCGTGAGATTTAAATACACAAGTTTCCTACACAACCCATAATTTAATAGGCATCAAAATGTATAGTAAAGCCGAGAAAACATGATTGTAAACTTCCAGCTCACAAATGTAGAATCCAAGGTATATTCCACGGCAGAAGATATCCGAAAATACAAGAACATCAACATTAACTATGACGTCAATCTCAAAAACCCTTCCATAGTGGCGCAGAGCACTCCTTTCGGGGAAAAGTCCGTGCTCAGGGTTGAGTACACCTTTGCAATTAATTATCTAAGCCCCAATATCGGGCACATAAGGTTTGAGGGGTTATCGGATTATTACAGCGAAGAAAATCTCGGGGCTTTGAAAGAAAAATGGGATGCGGGGAACGCGCCGGGCGATGTGCAGAACGAGCTTGCTAACAATATGGTGGCGAATCTTGCGCCTCTGGCATTATTGCTCTCCAAGGCGCTGGGGCTTCCTCCTTCGATGCCTGTTCCTGTGATTAATTTCCAGCAGCAGGCACAGCAGAAGAAAAAGGAAGAGCCGACGTATTATCACGGTTAGCGACAATCAAAACAGGCTGCTGTGGTTTCAGCGCAGCCATGAAAACTTACTTTATATTTCTGTGTATAATGTACGCAAAAGTGAGCATGATTAGAGCGAGAATTAATCCCAAAAACCGCTGTATATCATATGCAAAAGAAGAGGTACAATTCAAAATAAAATAAAAAAGATGCGGGTCATAGATTAGCCCTACGTGAAGGATTAATACAAAAGCAAATATCGAGAGCAATAAAAAAGCTTTTTTAAATTGACTATACTTTAAAAAAATCCTTGCTCTTATAAAATCAGGGTCTTTTTTCCATAGAAATACAACGACATACATTAATATAACGAAAGTAATTATAACCAGTGGTAAAACTGCTATTTCATTGATGGCTTCTAAAGCGTTTTGTGAATCTATCATCTTGATTTTACGTACGCATGTTCATAAAATAAATCTATCTGGCTTTTTTCCACTTTCTGTGGCATGGTTCATGGGACTGATTTGCGCGGCGGGTAGATGTTCCAACACCTATCCTTTGGCATAATAGGCTTTTCTGAAAAGCGGCGCCGTCTGTGCGCCCGTTTTCTTCGCTGGTGCACGCACATGCAATTTACATTCTTTTAAGGTCGGGTTCAAAAGAAGCTTATTGGCTATGTGGGTTTGGTAAGGGTGGAGTGAAGATATTGTGTATATAAGATAGAAGGTCTTTTAATAAACCTGATAATTATGCCTAAAGTAATTCAAGCGGAAATACCGGATAATTTATTTGAAGAGATTGGGAATGCAATATCTGAAGGTGGTTTCATTGATGAATCCGAATTTGTAAGATATTGTATTAGACAATATTTGAGCAAACGACCATTAAAATCAAAAAAATCTAAAGCAGACGTAACGCCCTCGGAAGATGTTGTTTCTGATACAAAAATCGAGGGGCAGCGCACCAAGCTTAAGTTTTTAAAAGAAATAATCAGGTCACTTCAGGATGAATATAAGGGTGCAGTGCCTATTGAAGATATTATATCCAAGGCTGAAGAATCAGGCGTTAAAAAAGATACTGTTATTGACTTTATACAAAAATTAAAGCAGGTAGGGGAGATAATTGAGACAAGCAACGGACAGTTCAGATTATTTTAATCCTTTTATCTCCGCCCTTGCCAATCCGCAAGGTTTGATTTGGTCGAGGGGGGAGGTAATCTTAATAGAGCTGTTAAAGGTGTATCAGGAAAGGGTGAAAAATGACAAAAACAGATTATTTGAAAGCACGACTTGACCTGCTTAAAATATTGTTGTCCGGAGTTCTGGGAACAACTTTTGTACTTAGTGTATATGATATCCAAACGCTCGGGTCTAATTCTTTTGAAGTATATCTTGGAATTATTGGTTTTATTTTTCTTTTCTTTGTTCTTACAGCAGAATATCGTAAAGTCATGCATGAATTAAAAGAATTGCCTAAAGAATAAGAAACTATCAGGAAAGGGTGATTTATGGAAATTAAACCAAAATGGAAAGGTGCTTTTGTGGCTATATATGCGGGTTTCTCATGGCTGCTACGTCAGTAACGTAAACGATTTCGCAAGCACCTTCACCTATATCAGTCCGTCTCTGGCTTGTAATCCATGTTTTGCTGTAACTGGCAGTGTTATCAATTACATTGACCAAAAAGCCTTTCAGGGTTATGTTGTTGCCGACCCTGATTGTATTGAGAGCACTCAGAATACTATTATTCGCAGGAATTATGTGGTTATTTGAGAGTTTGTATGCAGTTGCTCCTCCGGCATAGTTTTTACTGCTTTTTAATTCCCCGGTAAGTTTCGTATAACAAAATCTATCACTCTGAGTG
>JAQUQX010000003.1:84257-111878 GCA_028715885.1 Candidatus Methanoperedens sp. | reverse complement strand
TCAAGAACGTTCATGCCAACCAGTTCTTTTTCGTTCCATCCGAATAAAACCGCAGCCTGCGGGTTTGCCATAATTATGCTGGCATTCAGGTCAAAGAGCACAATAGCATCAGGAGACATCTTAACCAAGGTCAGGTAGCGCACATCGCATTCATTCAGCGCAGTATCAACGCTCCTGCACTCGGTAATGTCCTGGAGCCAGACGATATAGGACAGGACTTTACCCTGCCCGTCTTTAACTGCCGTGACATCTGCTATGACAGGGAAGATAGATAGGTCCTTGCGGATGTTTTTCGACTCAAATGCGTGGTGTCCTCTTTCGCGCACCACGCGGAGCTGTTTCTGGAACTCCATGCGGCTCTCCGGGGGAAACACGTAATCAACAGTCTTGCCTGTGAGTTCCTGCGGCGTGTAACCATGCGTTTTTGCAAAGGCAGGATTCACCATTTCCAGCGTTTTGCCATCTTCGCCGCATACTGCCAGCCCCAATTCAACATATTCGAAAATTCGCCCCTGTTTTTGCAGTTGCTCCTCAGCCTTTACATGCTCGTTAATCTGATTTTTAAGCTCTCCCACCATGCGCCGCGAGAAAATAATCAAAACAAATACAAGGGTTAATAACACTGTAGCTAACACATCAAATTCAAATGTGTCATATTTATCTGTTAATTGCCGTGCAAACTCATGTGCGCCAAAGAAACCGGACAGCGCAAATACAACAATGGCAAAAATAAAAATTAAGTCTATCTCTCTTAATGTTATTTTTCTCCAATACGCATCAGTGATATTATCCATATTTTTCAATACGAAGCCAGCACATCACTTCTTATATTTCTCCATTCTTTTCATGAAATCGGGGACGTCCAGGGGTTTTGGTATGTGGTCATCAAAGCCAGATGCAAGGAATCTTTCCCTGTCACCTCTCATCGCATAAGCGGTCAAGGCTACGGTGGGCGTATTTTTATATTCGGGCTTGCTCTTGATTATTTTAGCCACCTCTACGCCGTTCATGCCGGGCAGTTCTATATCCATGATAATCAAATCATAGAGTTCTTTTTCTGCCATTTTAATAGCTTCTTTTCCATCTATCGCCCCATAAGAAACAAAGCCCAGCGCATTGAGTATCTCAATCACAAGTTCCATGTTCAGGGGATTATCTTCCACCACAAGCACTTTTGTCATTTATTTTCCTCTTTGATTTTAGCCTTCAGCGGCAGCAAAAATGTAAACGTACTTCCCTTGCCGTACTTGCTCTCTGCCCGGATTTTCCCTCCATGCAGTTCCACGAGTTGCTTTGAAATCGCAAGCCCCAGCCCGGTGCCTCCATATTTTCCTGAGATTTCAGGTTCAAGCTGCTGGAATTTCTTAAAAAGTTTTCCTATATTTTCTTCTTTAATGCCGATGCCTGTATCAGACACGGAAATCCTTGCCATGTCGCCTTCTTTTTCAGTTTTAATGGTTACCATCCCGCCTCCTTCCTTGCTGAATTTCACAGCGTTGCTCAGGAGATTGAAAAGTACCTGCTTGAATCTCTGTTTATCCCCCCCTATATCCAGATGCAAAGAGAACTCTTTTTTAATAATTATATTATGTTTTGACGCCCTTTCTTTTATAAGGATAAGGCTCTTATCTACGGCTTGATTTACGGAGAACTTTTCAATACAAAGTTCTATCTTTCCTGCTTCTATTTTACTCAAGTCGAGAATATCGTTGATAAGACTAAGAAGGAATGTGCCGCTTGAAAGGATATTGTCAATAAAACGTTCCTGCTTTTCATTCATCTTCCCTGTTATCCCCTGCTTCATAAGTTCTGAAAAACCGATGATTGCATTCAACGGCGTCCGGAGTTCATGACTCATATTTGCTAAAAACTCGCTCTTGGCTTTATCCATAAACTCAAGGCGCAGGTTTTCAAGGTGCAAAGCTTCAGCCTTCTTGCGCTCGGTGATGTCCTTTATTATGGAAGTATAGCTTGTAATATTTTGTTCCCTATCCTTAAGCGCCACTGCTGTAATTTCCACAGGTATTACTCTTCCGTCTTTTGTGAGCCTTACCGACTCATAATCGGTGAAAAATCCCTGCGCATTTAAAATACCGATACAGTGGTCAAGTTCCTTCTGCGCCCGTTCTTCCGGAATAGTGATAGTGATGGGCTTTCCTATGATTTCTTCCGCTTTATAGCCCAGCATTTTTTCAGCTCCTTTGTTCCATGAAAATATGTTTCCATTCAAATCAATAGAACAGACGGCATCGGGAACATTTTTCACAATTGAAGCCAAAAAGGTTATTTCTTTTTCTGCCTTCTTGTGCTCGGTGATGTCCCATATGATGCCGTTAATCCTCAGCGCACGGCCGCCCTTATCATCGCGCACCAATCTGCCGCGGGCGGTGATGTAATGGACGCTCCCGTCATGCCAGACCGCGCGGTACTCCGGTTCATAAGGAACATTCTGCTCGATAGTCCGTGCCAGTGCAGCTTTGATTGTCTCCCGGTCGTCAGGATGAACCGCCCCGAAGAACTCCTCTGCGGCACCTGTAAACGTTGCAGAGTCGATACCAAGAAGATGACAGACCTGGTCATCAAAATAACGTCTGTTCTCGATGATATTCCAGTGCCACACGCCCATGCGGGCTGACCGCAGCGCAAGGTCGAGCAGCGCCTGGTTCTCGCGCAACAACTCCTCAGCACGCTTGCGCTCTGTGATATCGCGAATCATGACAAGGTCGGCGGGTTTGCCCTTATAGCTTATGACACCGGCGTTGATTTCTATGTTCACCGTAGTGCCATCCTTTCGCAAGAGAACCGTCTCATATATTGGCGGGACATCCTCGTTAGTCATGCGCCGCTGGTAGCGCTCCATAACTTTGTCACGTTCATCGGGATGTATATGTTGTATAATGGGAGTTTCGAGCAACTCCTCCGCACTGCTGCCCCACAGTTCTGCCAGGCGTGCATTGGTGAATTTGACCAACCCGTCCTGAATGATGAGAATGCCATCATTTGACCGTTCTACCAGGTTTCGGTATTTTTCCTCGCTTTCTCTCAGCTTTTTATTCAACCTGAGAACTGAAAAGTAATGGATTACAAAAAATATGATAGCAGCAAGAGTAATTGTGATACCCAGAGCAGTCAGCACGCGCTGCGTATTCCAGTATGGTTCAGGTTTGCCATACCATTTCGAGTAAATTTTCGCGTATTCCGGCGTCAGGATAAAGACTTTCACCGCATTGTCAAGCTTATTATACAGTTCGGGCTGCCCTTTCCTTACCCCGATGGCGCGCTTTATCTCAGCAAGCGCATCTCCGACGGATTTGATGCGGTCTTCAATACCCGACTGGCGCGCCACGCGCAAAAGCGGCTCTTCAGGATAGACCATTGCATCTGCATTCCCTGAAATAAGAGACATGAGCGCCTCTTCCATGGAATTATAGACCAGCAGCTTCGAACCGCTGCGTTCCTTCATGATAAAGTATCCCTGGTTTTCAGCGACCACCGCCACTTTGAGCCCTGTCAGTTCATCGATATTTTTGATGCCGTTGGCGGTGCTTCGCACGAAAATATGTATATGGGAAGCTTCAACAGGTGTTGTAAAATCAGTATAGTTCTTTCTTTCATCAGTGATGCCCAGATTTGGCACTACATCAATCTCACCTTTTCTTAAAGCTGCAATGACTTCAGAAAAGTTGCCGTACACCACATACCTTGCCTTAATCCCACTCCTGCGGGCGACCTCGTCCATCACGTCGATGGCAAACCCGTATGGTTTGCCTGTCTTTGCATCCACCTGATACTGCGGCGGGAAGTTCGCGGGGACTCCTGCTATGATCTCTTTATCTTCCTGCGCTGCAAGGGCTGGATGCATCTGATATGCGAAGCTCACAAGAAGCAGAGCCATGAAAACAAATATGGATATAGCGCAGCAATGGCGTCTCCAGTTCATTCCTGTGCTTTTCGACTTCTGAAATACCGTCCCAGGTTCCGCTGCTTCCATGTGTATGGTCTCCCTTTATCCTATTATTCCACGTCGCGCATGTGTTACATAATCCTGATGATAAATGCACGTTTTTCCCCATTTTTCAGTTTATACAATATTTATATATGTGGGGATAGGTTAAAATCATTTCGTAACATAAAGAAAAGGTTATAATGATATAGTTTATAGGTCATAATAATCAAAAGAAAACTGGAGTCATTGATGGATATCGAACGAATCAGCAGATACAAGGATAAATTGAATCTCATTTCTGAAAGAAAACAGGATATTGAAGAATGGATATCGGGTTATGATTCTTCTGATTTTATCCAAGATAAAAAGACACGACTTGCAGTTTATAAGGCATTCCAGGAACTTGTTGAAGCATCTTTTGATGTTGCTGCAATGGCATGTAAAGATTTAAAATTAATTCCAAAGGATGATTATACAAATATCGACCTGCTGTTTGAGAAAAAGTTCATCAATAGCAGCTTAAAAAATACTCTTTCTGAATCCAACGGATTGAGGAACAGGCTTGTCCACCGATACAATGGATTGGATGATTGTTTAGCATTTGATTCTATCATGGAGCATCTGACATCGATTTTAGATTTTTCAGAGGTAATCGGGAAATGGTTGAGATCGAACCTGTAAGGAAAGACCTTTTTTTCCTGTCTTTGCGAGATGATATTCTTGCTATCCTGCTTTACGGATCAGTTGCAAAAGGCGAGGATACCCCGCAAAGCGATATTGATATCTGTATAGTTTCACCATCCTGCAAAGACAACTTGGGTTTATTGAATGAAATATACAGGAAACTGGACGTATTTTCAAAGAAATACGATGTCAGGTTTTTTGAAGAACTGCCGCTTTATATCCAAATCAATATCATAGAAAATAACAGAATCATATACTCAAAAAATGTATATGAATTATACGAGTACTTCTATTGTTTCAGGAAGCTCTGGGATGACCAGGCAATGAGACAAAAGGTAACAGCCGCAGAAATGGCTGAAATTCTGGGCTGACGTTGTTCTTAAACAGGCTAGTTTTTTGCTATCGTAACCTGTGAATCTTGCGTTGACCACCATTGCCTTTCAGCCCCGATTAAACTAATGGAGCCAAATTCTTTCTTCAGAATTGTATTCTGTTTTTTGTGTTAAAATACATTACGGTTTTAAGGTTGCAGGACAATAAAATCTCGTGAACTTCAGGACAAAGCAGTATCTTCGCAAAAGGTTCGGTGATTACTACAAGAACACCGGACTTGCCATGCCCCCGCAACTTACGAAGCGAGAATGGGGTTTCATATTCTTTGACGAACTCCCTGAAGTGGTAATGCGCCGCCACAAGGCTTTTTCCGGGGAGAGCGATGCGCTTGAATACATCCGGGGAATGGTGCCTGCGCATGCGTATCATTCAGCCGCATATTACCGGTTTCCAGGCGCTTCTACCATGAAAGAGAAACAGTGGCAGGGCGCAGACCTGATTTTTGACCTTGACGCAGACCATCTGCCGCAGAAGCCAAGGTCGTATGCCGAGATGCTCTCCAATGTGAAAGCAGAAACCCTCAAGCTTCTTGATTTCCTGCATGAAGACTTCGGGTTTTCCGAGAATAACATAAGCATTGCCTTTTCGGGAGGGCGCGGGTATCATATCCATGTGCGCGACCCCAGAGTGCTGTCGCTTGAGAGTCCTGAGAGGCGGGAGATTGTGGATTATTTAAGCGGCACAGGATTGAGCGTTGATTTTTTATTCAAGCCTGCGAAATATCTAAAAGTCGATACTGGAAAATTTTGGAAAAAAGAATTACAATCTCCAAGAAAAGTAAGCTCTTTTGAGGATGAGGTATCCAAAGGATTTGGCTGGGGAAAACGTATCACTCAATATTTAATTCACTTTTTGAAAGATATTTCCACCAAAGATGATACAGATGCAATCAACGAGATATTGGACATAATTAAGAGTTTCAGAGTTAGAACAGCACATTCCGATACGGTTTCAAGTGATATTACAGAACAGATAATTCAAATGAAAAATGATAATCGAAAAGTTAGCGAAATTGCAGAAGAATTTGGTTATCCAGAAGATAAGGTGAAAAATATTCTCATTGCAAATGGTTTGTTGGACTTCAAGCGAGAAGCAACTTCTAAACTGAAATTACTTAAAAAAATTGCACAAAGCCAGAAAGCGTTGGATATGATACAAAATGGAAATATCGACTTTCCTGATGCTACCTACATTTTCGATGCTATTATCGATAAAGCAGTTCAAGATAATAGTATTAATTTAGGCGGCGGTCACACTGACGAACCCGTCACAGCCGATGTGAAGCGCCTCATCCGCATGCCCTCTTCGCTGCACGGCGGCTCTGGGATGAGGGTTGTATCCCTCACATTTGCCGGATTGCAGAAGTTCGAGCCGCTGAACGACGCCGTGGTATTCAGCGAAAAAGAGACAAAAGTCGAGGTTTTATCGCCACTTAAACCCCAGAATTCAAAGGTTGAGATGAAAGGAAAAAGCTTTACAGTAACAGAAGGTATCAACACGTTGCCTGAATATGCGGCAATGTACCTCATGTGCCGCGGAGCAGCCGAATATGCCTGATAAATCCCGCATCAACCTCAACGATATTTTAAGAGAAGAACGGAAATCAAAACTTGTCCCGCTCGAAAGCGATTTCTATGAGAAAGCGGCAGGGCAGATACGCGAACTTGAAGATGAAAAAAGCAGGATTGAAGACAGATACGGCACGAAATACGCAATTATTGAAGATGAGATTAAAACAGCAAGGAAATCGCTGGAGAGCATTATCGAGAGGCGGATGGGCAAGATTATAAAGGAAGCATCCCTTCGCGCATCATCCAAACAGAAAGAAAAACAGGACATTGATTCATTAACGCAGGATGAGCGGGAGTTCTATAATCGCCTTCTTGGACTCATGACGCAATGGCGGGGAGAACTTCTTGAAAAAGTATTCAAAAAAGCCGGTATCGGAAATAAGCTAAATGAAACCGCAATAAAAACCAAAGAAAAGACCCCTGAGCTGAGTCCCCCTGAAAATAAGCAAAAAGAAACCACTCTTGAAGACAAAAAGGATATAAGTAAAGAGTACATTGTGGTGCGTCTGCTAAAAGACATACCGACATTTGTCGGAGTCGATGGACGCAATTATACTTTAGCAAAAGAAGACATTGCTGTTTTATCGACAGTGAATGCTAAAGCATTAATTAATCGTAAAGCAGCCATGCAAATCACAGTTAAAAGGTGACCCTCATGAAAATACCCAAGAATTTCAATACATACTGTCCCGTTTGCAAAACCCATACGCCGCATGTGGTGGAAAGGGTTAAAAAGGGACAGGCTTCGACCCTGACCCGTATATCAAGGCAAAAGTACAGACATACCGGCATAGGAAACTCAGGAAAATTCTCAAAAGTGCCTGGTGGAGACAAACCCACAAAGCGCATTAACCTCAGGTACAGGTGCACGAAGTGCAAAAAAGCGCATATTAAACCCAAATGCTTCAGGTCAGGCAAATTCGAACTTGTGGAGTCTTAAACATGGAACCTAAAAGCAGGTTTTTAAAAGTCAAGTGCAATGACTGTTCAAACGAGCAGGTAATTTTCGGATGCGCAAGCACGCCCGTAACCTGTCTTGTATGCGGTAGAACCATTTCCGAACCCACAGGCGGGAAGGCATTCATTAAAACGCAGATTGTCGAGGTTATCGAGTAATGGAAAGAATCGGATGGCCTGAAGCCGACGACCTTGTTGTATGCAGCGTTAAGAGGGTAACGGATTTCGGGGCATTCGTGGAATTGGATGAATACGGGCGCAAAGAAGGTTTAATCCACATCTCGGATGTAGCTTCAGGCTGGGTTAAGTACATAAGAGACCATGTCAGGGAAGGGCAGAAAATAGTATGCAAGGTACTGTATGTGGATACCGTCAAGCACCACATCGACCTTTCGCTCAAGGACGTTAATGAACACCAGCGCCGTGAGAAGATCCAGCAGTGGAAGAACGAACAGAAAGCTGAGAAATGGATACAGTATGTGGCTAAAACCACAAAAACAGGTACGGAAGACCTGAATAAATTAATCGGATTATTTTATGATAGGTTTGGCAGTGTTTATTCGGCGTTTGAGAAAGCAAGATTTGAAGAGGCAGCAGTCCTTACAAAAATTGGGGTCGGCAAAGATGTTGCCGAAGCAATCATAAAGGTTGCAAACGACAACCTGAAGAAACCGCAGGTGGATATTTCCGGATATATCGACCTCATAAACTATCTTCCTGACGGGATTGAATACATAAAGAAAGCATTGAGCGCAGCAGGTAATGCGGACGGAGATGACATCAAGGTAGATGTCACATATATCGGAGCGCCAAGATATCGAATCCACGTCATAGCGCCTGATTATAAAAAAGCGGAAGGCATTCTTAAGAAATCAGCACAAGACGCTATCAAAATTATTGAAAAGGCAGGCGGAACCGGAGAATTCCACAGATATACCGAACAAAATACCTGAGATTTAATACTTATGGTATCAAAAATAAGAAAATGCCCGTGCGGGAGATATACCCTCAAAGAGGTCTGCCCGGTGTGCGGCTCTCTGGCAAAGTATTCCCGACCGGCACGTTTTTCTCTTGAAGATAGGTATGGGAAATATAGAAGGATAACAAAAAATAAAGAATCATGATTAAAACAACTATTTTACGGACTAAAAAACCACGATTGAAAAATCCCATACTTGTTGAAGGGCTTCCCGGAGTAGGGCATGTGGGAAAACTGGTGGCAGAGCATATGGTGGAGGAACTCGGCGCCAAAAAAATAATGGAAATTTACTCCCCGCATTTTCCTCCGCAGGTCCTGGTTGAAGACGACGGTACCATCAGGCTTGTCAGGAACGAACTCTTTGCGTACAAGTCTAAGGGCAAACACGACCTTCTGATACTTGTTGGCGACCACCAGAGCGCTACGAACGAGGGACATTATGAGTTATGCGGCGTGTTTCTCGATATTGCGGAAGAATTCAAGGTTGAGCGGATATACGCACTCGGTGGCTACGGCGTAGGGCAGCTTGTTGAGACCGAGACAGTTCTTGGCGCTGCAAATAACATAAAACTCGTTCGGGAGCTTAAAGAATACGGCGTGGAGTTCAGGGCGAATGAACCCGGCGGCGGTATTGTAGGGGCGTCGGGGCTGCTTCTGGGTTTAAGCGAGCTTCGCGGGATAGATGCAGCGTGTCTCATGGGAGTGACCTCCGGTTACCTTGTTGACCCCAAGAGCGCGCAGGCTGTGCTGAAGGTGCTGTGCAAGATTCTTGAGATAGATGTTGACATGCAGCCTCTGGAAGAGCGGGCTGCTGAAATGGAAAAGATTGTTGCAAAGCTTCGGGAAATGGAGCAGGGTCAGATGCCGGGTTCAACGGATGAGGATTTGAGGTATATAGGGTGAACTCTCATTCTGTTGTAAATATTATAGATATTAAATAACGAAAAAAAATAAAGCTGCTGTTAGAAGTTTAAAAATTAAAAGAAATTATTCTTGTATTACCTTAATAGTCGGGTTCATGACATATTTGTCTTTTCCAGCAGATTTGATAGATTCCTGAGCGTCAAAATCCAACGTCAGTGTTGTTGTCTGTTTTTCAACAATATTAAATGGCTTAACCAGTTTTATTGTTTTGGACGGAATTGTCAGAGTATACTCAGTCCCGCCAATTGTAACTAATGCTTTGTTAACATTCAACCTTATTTGGGTATATTTACCAGCTTTTAGGTCTGAACTTCCTATGAACTCCTTTACATCTTTTATTTTAATAAGGTCAAATGTTTTTTCTTCTTTAACTACTGTAAACCATCCGGTTTCATTTGTTGCATTCGCATCTTCATTGGCTCCAGCTAAATGTACCTCGACATCAGATATCGTAACTAAAGCCTTCTCGATGTTCAAACCGGCAGGGGCATCGGTTATTTGCATTTTTAATGTTCCCGTTCCACTTTGAACACAACCGCTTAAACCGACAGTAACAAGCACTAAAATGGCTATTAAAAGATTACTTTTCATTTACGAACCTCCATACATATACTTAAATGGTATATCTTATATTTTACATAAGCTTTTTGGTTTCAATCGGACTTCTGTGACAATTTTTTTAGTATGAATATAACAGATGGTATTGAATTTGGCAGAATCTTTGGAATTGAACTATTCCCTAAAAAATTGCGGAGTTAAGAATTAAGTTTAGCGGATGACTATATATTATTAAAACAACATCTTTTACAGGAGTGATTTATATGGTAGATGAAAAGAAATCGTTCATGCAGGAGTTTATCGACTTCTTGAACAAGTATGGGGTGATAGGGCTGGCAGTTGCGTTCGTCATGGGCGCGGCGGTTACTAAACTTGTGTCAGCCCTTGTTGCAGACCTGATAATGCCGATTATCGCGGCTTTGATTCCAGGCGGCGACTGGAGAGCAGCGACTGTGAATATCGGGAGCGTCAGGTTACTGGTGGGCGATTTTGTGGGTGCGCTCATCGATTTCGCAATCATCGCATTTGTGATATTCATGATTGTGAAGGCTATCGTGAAGGAGAAGAAGTAAACGGGATATTTGGAAGAATTTTTGTAATTAAGATTAATGTTACAAAAAATACAAAAGCAAAAAAGAGGCGCTGACAGCAATTAGGCGCTAATCCTTTTTCTTGATACTTTTCTTCACAAAATCTATCCAATCGTCAAAACCTTCCCCGGTTTTGAGGCTCAGCTTCAGGACATCTATGCGCGGATTGATGATGTGCGCGTCCTTTACCATTTTATCCGCATCCGCATTTACAGCATCCGCAATATCTATTTTATTCACGATGATAAGGTCTGCCGTGCTGAAAATAACCGGATGCTTCTCCACAATATCGTCCCCCTCGCTGACACTCACCACCACCACCCGTTTATGCTCGCCCAGTTCATAATCCGAAGGGCAGATAAGGTTCCCCACGTTCTCTATGAATAAAATATCCAGGGAATCAAGCGGGAGTTCGAAAAGCCCGTGTTCCACAAGATGCGCATCCAGATGACATTCCTTCCCTGTATTCAGCCCGATAACAGGTATGCCGTACTTTTCAAACCTCGCTGCGTCTATGCGCGCCACCACGTCCCCGGCAATGGCGCCTATTCTGCAGCTTTTGCCCAGGAGCTCGATGGTTTTCTCTATCAACAAAGTCTTGCCTGAGCCTATGGCTCCCATTATGTTAAAAGCCGTAATCCCGTGTTTTTCCAGATTTCTACGATTACTGCGGGCAAGCTCTGCGTTCACCGCCAGAACGTCATAGCCTATGGGTACTTCTGTAGTGTGCATAAGATTTACATCAAATATTATTGTCTCTTTCAACTTATCCTTTTCTTAATTTCCTGCAAAGCGATTGCCGGCTCTTTTTTTTCCCAGGTGCGCCTGACCTGCTTATTACCCAGAAGTGAAGACACCTTTTGAATCCTCTCGTTTACTAATTTCCTGAACTCATTATTCACATAAGGTCTCACAATAACAGGCTCAACCTTCCTTTCCGCCTTTTCCATGCTCAACGTATGTGAGACATCGGGACGGCTCCGCTCCTGTGTGGTGAGGCACACTATCGCTTTCTTCCAGTCCTCTGCCCACGGCGTATCCTCGACCGGCGTGTGTCTTGTATTCGTTCTTTTTACCCCGATAGCCTTTACATGGCACGCTTTCTCGCATGCGCCGCAGTATGTGCAGAAATCCCGCACCACGTCTATCTTCTTATCCTTCGGGATAATCCAGGCTTTTGAGGGGCAGACGTTGAAACAGCCGTGGCATCCCACAGGGTCGCAGCCTTTAAGTTTTGCAGGTATGAGTTCGATTTCTCCCTCGAAGGGTTTAGTCACCTCCGCAGCATCGTATGGGCAGACTGCCTCGCACCAGCCGCACCGGGTGCACTTGGCGTCATCTACTTTGATATTTCCTGTGAGTTTGGGTGCCTCCCCGAAAAATTCTCCCTTGACTTTTATTGCCTCCTCAGGGCAGAAAGGAACACAGATGCCGCAGTAGTCGCATTTTTCACGATTTACTAGCAGGTTCTCAAAAGGCATCAGGTCATCTGCCTTTGCCTTTTTCTCCACAAGCACAAACGCTGGGCAGAGTTCAGCGCATGCCCCGCATAAGGTGCATTTATCCATGTCCACTTCAATCTCGCCTTTCCTGCCCTCTTTGAATGGCGCAAGCTTCTCTTTTTTCGGGAAGGTGAATTCCATGCTGATTGCTTCTTCAGGGCATGATTTCTTGCATATAAGGCATGGAAGGCACTTATCGTTGAAAACAACGCTTGATTCAAGATGCGGGAACTCCTGCAATTCAAGGATGTCCTTGTCGTTTACGGTCATCCGTACCGCCTTTACAGGACAGAAGGCGGAACACATGCCGCAGAACGAACACTTCGTGTGGTCTATGATAACAGGAGGCGCATCCAGTCCCGTGGCTATTTCTATTATCGGACCGGGTTCTATGGCTTTTTTAGGGCAGACCTCGACGCAAATACCGCAGCCGTTGCAGCGCTTGTAATCGTAATCAAGGAGTTTCTTTGATTTCCCTGTTTTCTGGGTGAAGATGAAATGCGAACCATCGACTTCGCTATTTACCGTGACCTCCAGTTTTTCTTCGCTCACGTAATCACCGCTTAAGCTCGCTTCCCACAGGACCTATTTCTTTCAACTGCCCGACAAAGTCCTTCACGATCCCTGCAAATTTCTCGCCCTCGCTTGCGGCAAGCCACTCGACCCTGAGGCGGCGCTCATCAAAACCGAGGTCAACGAGCAGTTTTCCAAGCACGTTCATCCTCTGAAGCGCGCAATAATTGCCTATGGTATAGTGGCATTCACCGAGCCTGCATCCTGCCACAAGCACGCCGTCAGCTCCTCTTCGCAGCGCCTCAAGGACAAAAGAAGGAGAAACCCTGCCCGCACACAGTACCCTGATATTGCGAAGGTTCGTGGGATACTGGAGCCTCAAGGAACCTGCCAGGTCGGCGGCGGCGTAGCTGCACCAGTGGCACAGAAACCCGATGACAAGCGGGAACTCGCTTACCTCACGCGTAGCTTCCCTAATCTGCGCCATAATCTGGTCGTCTGTATAGTTGCGGGTTTGCAGCGCACTCGAAGGGCAGGCGGCACTGCATGCGCCGCATCCCCTGCATGCCACCTCGTCTACAACGGCTTTCCCGTTCACGACCGTGATTCGCCCGAGTTCGCAGACAGTTTCGCATATCCGGCAGCCGTCGCACAGCTCAGGCAGCACATAAGCACTCATGGGCTCAATCTCTAATTCCCCCTTGTGCAGCAGGCTCTCAGCTTTTGCTGCCGCTGCGCTTCCCTGCTCTATGGAGACCTGGATTTCCTTGGCGCCGCCTGCGCATCCTGCAATGAACACGCCTTTGGTATGTGTCTGCACCGGGCGCATCTTGGGGTGGGCGCTCTGGAAGAACCTGTCCGGGCGGGTGGAGAGATTTAACATTTTTCCTATGGCTTCTGCATCCTTGTTAGCCTCCATGCCCACAGCGAGCACAACAAGGTCGCATGTTTCATGGCATTTCTCACCTGAAAGCGTATCTTCGTAATGTATTATTGTCCTGCCGTCTGAGTCCTCGACCTCTGCCACGCGCCCGCGGATAAATGAGACGCCAATTTCCTGCGCCCGTGTATAGTATTCCTCGTACATCTCGCCGCCTGCGCGGATGTCTATATAATGCACCGAGACCCTTGAATCCGGGTATTTTTCCTTGATTTTTATGGCATTCTTTATCGAAGCCATGCAGCACACTTTGGAGCAGTAAGGATTGCCCACCTGCTCATCCCGCGAACCCACGCACAGGATGAACGCGGCGCTCGAAACGTCATTTCCCGATGATGGCGACACGACCCTGCCGTGCGTGGGACCCGCGGCGCTCAGCATGCGCTCAAGCTCAAGGCTGGTAATAACGTTTTTATACCGCCCGTACCCGTATTCCTCTTTTCGCGCGGCATCAAAGGGCTGGTACCCCGTGGCAAGTATTACTGCCCCAACGCTGAACTCAAACTCCTCGGGTTTTTGTTTGAAATCCACAGCCTCGGCAGGGCATGCAAGCCTGCACAGGTCGCAGCCCACGCAGTGCTCGTCGATGCACGCCACAAGGGGCACAGCCTGCGCAAAAGGGATGTAGATGGACTTTCTTTTTCCTATCCCGAAATCGAACTGGTTGGGCACGTCTATGGGGCAGACACGAGCGCATATATCAATACAGCCTTTGCATTTTTTCTCATCGATATAGCGCGGTTTTTTAACACCATGTATCTTAAAATTGCCGGCTCTTCCCTCTATTTTCGTTATCTCCGAATATGTATAAAGCGTGATATTGGGGTGGTTCTGGACGTCCGACATCCGGGGAGCAAGAACGCACAGCGAACAATCGTTTGTCGGAAAAACCTCGTTCATCAATGCCATTTTCCCGCCTATTGTCGGCTCTTTTTCAACTAGGCGCACTTTGATCCCCATATCAGCCATGGAAAGCGCTGCCTCTATTCCAGCCACGCCCGCGCCTATCACAAGCACGTCCTTATTTGCGGGTATGGTCTTTTTAGGAAGTGCGGAAAGGAGCGCAGCTTTTGCAACTCCCATAGCCACAAGGTCTTTGGCTTTCTGCGTCGCCAGGCTGTTCTTATCAGGGTGAACCCATGAGCCCTGCTCCCTTATGTTGACCATCTCAAGCAGGTGCGGATTGATGCCCGACTGCTCAAGCACGCGCCTGAATGTGACCTCGTGCAGGCGCGGGGAGCATGCAGCCACAACGATGCGGTCAAGTTTGTAGTCGGCTATGTCCTTTTTTACCTGTTCCTGCCCCGCATCGCCGCATGCAAAGGGTATATCTCTTGCGACTGCAACGTCTTTTAGCTGCTCAGCATGTTTTCTGACGTCCTCAACGTCTATGGCGCCTGCTATATTCGACCCGCAGTGGCAGATGTAAACACCTATTGGCATTGGTTCTCCAGATTATTAATGATTATTCATGATATATAGGTTTTGGTTCAGGACATTGCATTAATGTCGTCATGATTATTCATCTTTTCGCGTCTTCACACTACCCCCCTGAAATAATGCCCCGTAGTATATTCCCCTTCGCAATCTCTCCCTCTCCTGCTATCCATCGCCTCCCTGTACGCCCTCGTAATTTCTCTGGTCTTCACTGCATCATACATCCCCGCCTCTATCCTCAGGCAACTAACGCCCGAATCTATTATTTCAGGCACGTACTCAAGCATGCAAAGCTCGCGGGAGTTCATCACATAGGTTCTTCCATGCATGTCTGTTTTTACAGGGAAAGCAAACCCCTTCTCATCTTTTAGCAGGGCATCTTTGGCGCCTCCTGAAAAAAGGCTGCCAACAAGGTCATGCTCCGAGACCATAAGAGGAAAAAAGCCGTGCACTATGCATTCTGTTGCGCCGTAAGGCGTGAGGGTTCTGATATCATCAAGCGTAAGCTCTGGCGAGAGTGTTACTCTCTGGCTGTAGTTTAAAAGATAATTCATTGTAAGCATGTTGAAGATGTTGATAGGATAATCGATAACTATCGGCTTATTCAAGCCGTGAAGATTGTATAATACTCCAAGATTTGAAACAAGGAAACCGTCTGGATCTAAATCCGTATTTAAGTCCTTGATTTCTTTAAGGATTCTGGGCGTATTGATAAAGACACTTGCGCCGTGTTTGTGCCCGTATTCTATGGCATAATCGTAATCCTTTTTTTCAACCTCGTCATTCCTAAATACCTCACCGCCGATATAAACAATATCTGCGCCGCCATCAACAGCAGCCTCAAAACCTTCGATGGAGCTGGTATTCACAGCCAGAATTGGCTTGACTTCCGCACTTCTTTTCTCCGAGGCGATTTCCGGTTTGTTGCACCTGCGTTTCCATTT
Organism: Candidatus Methanoperedens sp.; assembly: GCA_028715885.1. Classification (GTDB taxonomy): domain Archaea; phylum Halobacteriota; class Methanosarcinia; order Methanosarcinales; family Methanoperedenaceae; genus Methanoperedens. The sequence continues at coordinate 95,940 of JAQUQX010000003.1, read as the reverse complement.
CTGCGTTCTTTCAGTCTCAAGCCCGGCAACCGCCCTGCGACGAAGCTCATTCAGTTCAGAAACCGGAATGAAAATGTTCTCGCCCAAATCAAATGTAATATCCTGCGCCTCAAAAACAGTATTTCCAAGCTTTTTCAACTGGGATGCTATCGAATCTTTCGACACTGGCTTACTTTCTGCCCTGCTGACGAGCCCACCATGAACAACAATTTCATTTTTTCCATCGTTAATGCAGAGTTCAACAGGCTCGCCAATTCTGGCTTTAACTGACATTTTTACTGGAATTTTCCTGATGCTTTTTGTCTCTAAAGAAGCCATTAGCCTGCTATCATAAGTCTTGAAAACGGCGCTGCCTTTATCTATCTCGATATCAAAGGGTATCTTAACCAGACCCGAGCCTGCCGCACTCACTCTTTGATTGTTGGCATACATGCTCCTGACAGCAATTCCATCCCCTCCTCCTGTCCCGATGCCATCCCCAACTCTTAGCGGCGCTTTCAGGTATAATGAAAGTAATTTTTTCCTGTAATCATAACCGGTAACAGTGCCGACCTCTGTACCTATATTATGAGGGTATTCTCGGCTCATCAGCTTGCTTCCCGGATTCCCAAAAAAGTATCCTGTGGTAAATCCGCGGTTGAACAATTGCAGCAACGTGTGCTTTTCGTCTTCCGTTACCCGAAAGCCCGCCGACGCTTCAGAATACCCGTCAATAAGTTTCCGGTAAACCCGCACAACTCCAGCCACGTATTCATGCCTCTTCATCCTGCCTTCTATTTTGAAAGAGTCGATGCCGGCTTTTACAAGAGCGCCGATGTGCTCGCTCATGTTGAGGTCTTTCGGGCTGAGAAGATAACCTTCCGCTTTGTTAAGTATATATTTTTTCCTGCACGGCTGGGCACAGTATCCCCGGTTCCCGCTCCTGCCCCCTATCATGCTGCTGAGGAGGCACTGCCCTGAATATGAAAAACATAAGGCGCCGTGGACGAAGGTTTCAATTTCAATGTTAGTTTCCGACTTTATCCTTCGGATTTCATCAAGCGAAAGTTCGCGCGCAAGCACCACGCGCTTTACGCCCCTCTCCTGCAAGAACTTAACGCCTTCCACGTTGTGGATGGTCATCTGTGTGCTGGCATGGATGGGAAGTTGCGGAAGCTTCTCTCGTATTAACTTCAGGATTCCTAAATCCTGAACAATTACAGCATCTGCGCCGATGTTGCAGATGAATTGCAGATACTCGCAGGCTTCTTCAAGCTCGGAATTCTTGATAAGGGTGTTCACGGTCACATAGGCTTTTACGCCTCTTATATGCGCATAATCGATAGCCCATTCAAGCTCTTCGCGGGTGAAGTTGGATGCGTACTGCCGTGCGCTGAAAAGCTTTCCGCCGAAGTAAACAGCATCTGCTCCGTTTTCTATGGCTGCGATAAGGGCTTCTTTGCTGCCCACAGGTGCGAGCAGTTCGGGTTTGTGCATGAGGAGATATAATAATGGGCGGGGTTTAAAAAGGTACTTGCGGATTTATAACTCGCTACAGATAAGAAATCTTTATCTAAAGATAGGGGTAATCATAGTATAATATTATGAGTGAAGCAATACCCGCGGTTTACGAGGACGGTATGTTCAAACCACTCCAGAAAGTTAATCTGCCCGAGCACAAGCACGTACACCTTATACTTTTACCCGAAGAGGAAGCTGAACTTTTAAAATCTCAAAAGAGAGCGCTATCAAAGGTAACAGGCATTGGTAGCGGCGACAGAACTGATGTTGCACGAAGGCACGATCAATATCTTTATTGAAGGTGTAGATTTTGTCGATATTTGTTGATACAAGCGCGTGGTATGCTCTTTTTGATAAAAATGATTCAGACCATGCCTCTGCTGTGAGGTTCAAGGAATCTCTGACGCATTCGTTGGTGACCACGAACTATGTTGCAGATGAGATAATTACCCTTGTTAAAGTTCGTTTGGGTCACAGGATTACAGTTGAGATTGGTGAAAGACTGTGGGATGAATCCTTGGCTACTCTTATCCAGGTAACGTCCATGGATGAAAAGATGGCATGGGAGATATTTGTCAAACATAAAGATAAAGGATTTAGTTTTACGGATTGCACAAGCTTTGCGGTTATGGAACGGCTTGGAATCAACGAAGCATTTGCTTTTGATGAACATTTTGAGCAGTATGGGGATTTAATAAGATTGCCGCAGGATTAATCGAAAGATTTAAATAAAGTAATCAGTTATCTTAATTTAGTATGGACTTTCAAACAATATTTTCCACTCTTGGATTATTAGGGGTAGGTGGTGCCATTGGTAGTTACATTCAACATTTGTTAAATCAAAAAAGAGAAACCGAATTAAGGATTCAAAATTTAAATGAAAATAAATACCGCTCCACGCTTATTTTTATGAGATGTATATTGAAGCCGGAAAGTGTTAATCAGTTTGAAATTAATGATCCAAACTTTCAGAAGCTAAAAAATGTTATGGAAGTAAAAGATTATGCAAATAATAAGTTAATCGAGTTTTATTATAATTCATTACTTTACGCTTCTGATGATGTTTTAATAAAAATGAAGGAATTCATGGTAAATCCAACAGAAACCAATTTTATGAAAACTGCAATTTCAATGAGGAACGATTTATGGAAAAAAGGAACAAAAATAAATCCACAAATACTTTCTTTAGAATAAACCAAACGTCATTTATTTGAAAAGCTTAAACGTTTTACTTCTTCCCCTTCGCCCCGTTCAACTTAAACAGCTCAGCCACCGTGTCCAGGAACCGCTCATCGTCATGCTCTGCCGCATTCCTGAGAATCTTCGTAGGCTCTGCAAGAATCTGGTTCGCAAAAGAATGCGTCATGTCATCCAGCACCTGGCACTCGATATCCCCGATAGTATGCCTCGCCTTGAGTTTATTTACCGCCTCTTCGCGCTCCTTTTCCCGTATTTTTTCAACCATTGAATAAAGAGACGAGATGATATTATCAGCCTGCTGTCGCTTATACTGCTTCTTGAGAAGCTTTAGTTCTTCCTCGATAATGAGTTCAGCCTTTTTAGCTTCCTCCCGTCGCTTCTCAAGGTTCGCCTCGCTTATGCTTCTCAGGCTGTCTATGTTGTACAGGCAGACACCAGTGATATCCTCAACGCTGCTTTCGATATTTCGCGGATTCCCGATGTCGATAAGCATGAGTTCTTTTTTCCGTTTGTCCATTACACGCGAAATTATCTCATGGGTCAAGACATAATGCGGGGCTGAAGTTGCGCTTATTACCACGTCAGACTTCGGGATGTATTTCTCCATCGACTCATACCGTATAGCCTTGCCGTTTAACTCGCAAGCCAGCGCCTCTGCCTTATCAAATGTCCTGTTAGCCACATAAATAACCTTAATATTTTTATTCGCAAGCGCTTTTGACACAAGCGTCCCCATTTCGCCTGCGCCGATTACCATAATTGTTCTCCCGTCCAGCCCGCCCTGGGTTTTCTCAGCCAGTTCGACTGCCGCAGAACCTATGGATACAGAGCCTTTATTGATTCCGGTCTCGTTCCGCACACGCTTTCCCACCTGTATCGCTTTATTGAAAGCGGTATCGAGGGTTTTTCCGACGGCATGCGCTTTCTTTGCCATCATGAATAATTCTTTCATCTGCCCGAGAATCTGGTCCTCGCCCACTATCATGGACTCAAGACCACAGGAAAGACGAAGAAGATGGCGCAGCGACTCCTCATGGTCAAGAAAATCAATAATCCTCGATGAGACTTTCATGTGCTTTGCGAAATCAAGAAGCACCCTGCTTCCTTTCGGCGAGACGACGTAAACCTCAACGCGGTTGCAGGTTTTAAGCACCGCGCATTCTTCAACGAGTTCATGCGATTTAAGACGAATCAGAAGCTGGTCAATGCCGCCGTGCCATGCGTTTTCCATCTCATCGATGGTCGCTTTGGTATGCGTAATAAGCATGCTGGATATTTCAGTCATTCTCTCTTCCCTATATGTTTTGAAGCTATCATATATGCTTTGTCATAGGATTCGCCAAGAGCAGCCCATACTTCTGTATCATTGAGGATATTCCACAAAATCTCCTTGCGTTTTTTCTGGTCTGCCACACGGGTTTTAAGCACATCACGCAGCTCATTCTGGAGCCGCGACATCAGCGCAAATTCGGGCGTCACGACCTCCTCGATTCTTTCACGGATATATTTTGAAAGAGCAGGGCTTTTGCCGAGCGTGGAAATCCCGATTACAATATCCCCGCGTTCTATGACCGAAGGAACAATGATATCTCCCATGTCATCCACGCGATTTACAAGTTTTCCATTGTGGCTTGCGAGCTTTGCAATCTTTTCATTCAATACTGCATCGTTTGTAGCAGGGATTGCAATAAAAGCACTCTTCAGGCACCCTTCAATATCATTTTCGGTCAGGTCTTTTACCGTGATTAGTTTTAGTTTTCCTTCATCAGACAACCGGTTTAATAAAGGCGTAAATTCCCTGCTAACAACACTTACACTTGCATGCCTGCAAAAAAGCGATGCTTTGCGTTCGCCCACCTCGCCGCCGCCGAAAATAACCACCTCTTTTCCTTTCAGGGAAAGCATAAGCGGTAAAAAATCCTTCATAGCCTGACACCTGTTTTCTTGAATTCTCTCTCGCTGAAAAGAATGCTGTAATCCTTAATCCCTGTGGCATTGGAAATCTCCTTTGCTATTTTTTCGCATTCCTCGCGCGAATAGGCGTGTATCATGGTAAAAAGGTTGTATTTCCAGTCAGGAAAACGCGGGCGTTCATAACAATGGGTGACTTCAGGGAATCCCGCCAAGACGGCTCCCACCATTTCTACTTTTTCATCCGGTACATTCCACGTGCACATGGCGTTTGCGGTTATCCCGATTACCCTGTGCCCTATGGAAGCGCCGAATCGCCTGATTACCCCATCTTTTGTCAGGTTAGTCAGCCTCGTTATGACCTCATTTTCTGAGAGCCCGAGTTCCTCTGCTATGTATTTAAACGGTTCAGAAACTAATGGTATCCCGTCCTGTATAGATTTTAATAACTTTATATCAATCTGGTCCATATTCCGATAAATTTATTTATTGAATGTACATAAGAGTATTTAATTTATATACCATATGGATAGGAAAACACCTGTAAAAACTAAATCAGGAATATAAATATGATGGATTTGAAAAACGTTTTAGATGCTGTAAACGAAATAATTGTTTTGCCCCTCTCTATACTATCTTTCTTTTTATTGATGTATATAGTTGTGTACCTGTGGAAAAAAGACCCGGATGTAATAAGATCACGGATTTTTTTAAAATACGGACAATTTAAAAAAGCCTTTTTATTGCTTGCAGTATTCGCTTTTGTGTTAATTTTTCATGTATTGTTAATTTATACTCGGGATCATTTTCCATACGAGTATTATCCTTTAATTGCTGATGTACAGCGAATTTTAGGATTAGTTCTCGTCATAATTATGGTTTCTTTTGCGTACTATATCTTTAGAAGTATAAGCAATAATGTAAAAAACATAAAAACTTGATAAAGCACGCTATCTCCGCAAACTGATATTGAGAATCTTCCAGTCATTTTCGACCCCGTGTAATGTATCGATTGAGCCTATAATCATACCGCACAGGATTTTTCTTACAAAACCATTCATAGGGATTTTTTTCCCGTCTATCTCCAGGATAATTTCTACGTCATCCATAAAACATCTCCATGCACATTATACGATAAATCGTCATAATAGTTTCGTGATTTTACCATAATTTTTAGAAAGATTTTATGCGTATGGAAATAATTGTACGGAGTTATGCAGGAATATAAAATCAGAATCCATGACATGCAAAAAGAGGAAAGGCCCCGGGAGAGGCTGATAAACAGCGGCGCTTCATCATTAAGCGATTCGGAACTTCTGGCAATCATTCTCAGGACGGGTTCAAAGCAGGAGAATGTGATAAATCTGGCTCAAAGGATATTATCGCAATATAACATGAAACAACTTTCACAGACAAGTCTTGCGCAGTTGATGAAGATTCATGGGATAAAAGAAAGCAAGGCAGCACAGATTGCAGCCTGTTTTGAGATTGCGCGGCGCCTTGAATCTTTCACGGAGGGCGCAAAACCCAGGATTAACTCGCCTGCTGATGTTTACAACAGGATTTATCCAAGGCTGCGGGAACAGAAAAAAGAAATGTTTATCGAGCTGTGTCTTGACACAAAAAACCAGGTAATCAAAGAGGATACAATATCCATCGGTTCTCTTAACGCCAACGTGGTGCATCCGAGGGAGGTATTCAGGATGGCATTAGCAGAATCTGCAGCCCACATAATCGTGGCTCATAACCATCCTTCCGGCGATCCCACGCCGAGCAGGGAGGATATCGAAATAACCAAAAAATTAGTTGAAACTGGAAGCATAATGGGAATCGATGTGCTTGACCACGTCATAATCGGTGACGGACGGCACTTCAGTATGAAAGAGGCGGGTCATATCTGACTGAAGTTATGTCTTATTCCGCGCTCATCCTTGCGGGTGGAAAGGGAAGCCGCATGGGATATCAGGAAAAAGCCCTTATAGACATTAATGGAAGACCCCTTATATCGTACGTTATCGAGAGACTTGAAAAAATCGTAGATAAAATAATAATATCCGTGCGTGACAGGGCTCAGGACGAATTGCTTAAGCCCCATGTCACGGGATGTAAATTTGCATATGATGCATATAAAAACATTGGACCGATATCCGGTCTCCTTTCAGGACTTTCAGCCTGCGAGGATGAATATTGTTTTGTTGCGGCATGCGATATGCCCTTCATAAACGAAGACGTCGTTAAGCTGCTTTTCAGGAAAAGTGAACATTATGATGCCGCAATTCCCCGCTGGAACGACGGCTCTCTTGAGCCTCTGCATGCCGTATACAGGTGTAAACCAATGGTAAAGGAAACAAAAAAAGCCATCGAAGCAGGCGAAACCATAATCCTGTCCCCGATATCAAGATTAAATGCCAATTTTGTTGGAATGGATGAGATTAAGAATCGCGACCCAGAGTTAAGAACATTTATAAATATCAATACCTACGAGGATATGCTAAAATTATCCCAACCATTCTGATATGTACACAAAGCAATACAGGGCGAGAGAATTGATTGATGATGTATCGCAGGAAGCAATCTATTCGGTAGCTGTTGAAGATACTATCGAGCTGTTTGTAAACAGGCTTCACATGGCTGCGATTCTTGCCACGCCTGAAATGATAAAAGAGCTGGCTCTTGGCTATCTCATCTGCGAGGGGATTGTGAAAACTCAGGATGAGATTAAGGAGTTTCACATAGATGGGAAAACAGTGCATATTGAGATAGAACCTACAGAACATCTTGAACTCTGGCGGGAATTGCGCTCCTCAGGATGCGTGGGTGTGCGGTGGGACGAGAACGAGGATGTCTCTGTCCTATCAGACATTATATTCAGTAAAGATGCAATAAAAAAAAGTCTGGCGTTCCTGGAATCCGAAGTGTACAGGAAAACGCGCGGGACACATTCCGCATGTCTTGTAAATACCGATGGTGAATGCGTGGTAAAGGCGATAGACATCGGGCGGCATAATGCTTTCGATAAGGTTGTGGGCAGGGCTATTCTTGAAGGCATCGATGTTAGCAGGCATTTCATGCTTTCCACCGGGCGCCAGTCTGCGGGCATGGTGCAAAAAGCCGCCCGCGCAGGAATTCCACTTGTCGCTACAAAGACTGCGCCCCTGAATACCGGCATCGAGGCTGCGGAAAAAGCCGGGGTTTGTCTTGTATGCTTTGTTTCCAACGGCAGGATGGCGGTCTTCACGCATCCTGAGAGGCTTCGATGATACCTGTTATCTGCATCGTGGGGAAAAGCAAAAGCGGAAAAACGAGGTTAATGGAGGCATTGATAAAAGAGCTGAAAAACCGGAATCTTCGCGTCGGCGCCTTAAAATACCACAAGCACGGTGATTTTGAAATGGATATCGAGGGTAAGGACTCATGGAAATATGCAAAAGCCGGCGCAGATGCTGTTGCGATATATTCATCCGTGAAGTTTGCATTGATTAAAAATATTGAGGGAGAGATGGGAATCGATGAAATCTGCGAGAAGTATTTCATGGATAATGATATTGTGCTTGCTGATGGGTTCACTATGTCAGACAAACCCCGCATTATAGTTGCGCAAAGCGACGAAGAGGCGGAGAGCTTCAAAAGGGGATGCGAGGTTCTGGCGGTTGTAGGCGCAGGCTTCGGATTTGATGACGTGGAAGCGATAGTCAAAAAGATAATAATGCGGGGGATGGGATTTGAACCCACGAATTCCTGCGAAACAGGACCCTGAATCCTGCGCCTTTGACCGGACTTGGCAACCCCCGCTTTAAGGGTTACGACAATAGTTTCAGAAGCAGCGCCTTCTGGACATGCAATCTGTTCTCTGCCTGGTCGAACACGGCTGAGTTAGGTCCGTCAACCACGTCGGCAGTAATTTCCTCGCCACGATGGGCAGGGAGACAGTGCAAGACCATCACATCATGCTTGGCTTGTTCTAAAAGCTTGCTGTTAATCTGGTAGGGCTTGAAGTCGCGCAATCTCCGGTCGTATTCATCCTCGTCGCCCATGGAAACCCAGACATCGGTAGAAAGAATATCCGCTTTCTTTGCTGCTTTCATGGGGTCATGGATGATGCTGATTATCCCTCCAAGCTCCTTTGCCTTATCGACAATTTCATTATCCGGCTCATAACCTTCAGGGCACGCCACAATCATTTTCATACCCGTGAGGGCGCAGGCAAGAAGCGCAGAATTACAAACATTATTGCCGTCTCCTATCCATGAATAATTCAGTCCTTTGAATTTACCTTTGTATTCGCGTATTGTCAGGAGGTCGGCAAGAAGCTGGCATGGATGTTCAAGGTCGGACAGACCGTTGATGACGGGCACGGTCGCATTTTTTGAAAGTTCGATAAGGGTTTCGTGTTTATATACGCGCGCCATAATCGCATTAACATAACGCGACATGACCCTGGCTGTATCAGCAACCGATTCCCCGCGCCCGAGCTGGATGTCCTTGTAATTCAGGTAAATTGCATTTCCTCCGAGTTCGGTCATAGCCACTTCAAATGAAATGCGGGTGCGTGTGGAGGATTTTTCAAAGAGCATCGCCAGAGTCCTGGCTTTCAGCGCACTGGATGTTTTCCCTCGCGCCCTTTTTTCCTTTAAATCAGAGGCGGTATCAAGTATATTAATAATATCGGCGTAGGATAAATCTGTAAGGGATAATAGATGAGATGGCAAAATCAGGATACTCCATTTTGGTTATCCTGTAATTGTAGATACATATTTAAATCACTTTTGATAAAGTCATACCAGAATGCGCTTGCAAAAGGGAGCAGGTTATGAAACTCTATGAATATGCTGCCAAGGAAATTTTCTCAGGATACGGTATCCCGGTTCCGAAAGGCAAGATTGTTACAAACGCAGATGAAGCGCGGGAAATCACCGCAAAATCAGGGGAAGTCGTTATCAAGGCTCAAGTCCTGGCAGGCGGGCGCGGAAAAGCAGGAGGCATCGTTAAAGTATCAAACCCGGCAGATGCAGCCCGGAATGCGCAGCGGATTCTGGGAATGTCAATAAAAGGACTGCCTGTAAAAAAGCTCCTCGTGGAAGAATATAAAAAACCCGGAAAAGAGATGTATCTTGGTATTACCATAGACAGGACTGCAAAATGCCCCGTCATAATGGCAAGCCCGGAAGGCGGTATCGATATCGAGGAGACTGCAAGAAGCTCACCGGAGAAGATTGTGAGGATACGTATAAACCCGCTGGCAGGACTTCATGATTACCAGGCAAGAATGCTTGCATATTCGCTGGATAAGAAAAACGCATATGCAATAGCGGATGTGATAAAAAAACTCTGCCGTGTTTTTATGGATTATGACTGCACGCTTGCCGAGATAAACCCGCTTGCAGAAACCGGGGATGGAATTTTTGCCCTCGATGCAAAGATGGTTATCGATGACAGCGCCCTTTTCAGGCAGGATTTTAAGGAGGAAGATACAGGTTCTCTTGAAGAACTTGCGAATAAAAACGGGATGAGTTATGTGGGTCTTGAGGGGGATATCGGGTGCATAGTGAACGGCGCAGGTCTTGCCATGGCAACACTTGATATGATAACATATTATGGGGGAAAGCCTGCCAATTTCATGGACGTGAGGGCAGGAGCAAATGCGCAGCAGATAAAAACAGCGCTTGGGATTGTGTCTTCCAGCAGGAATGTGAAGGCAATAATTATCAACATTTTCGGCGGCATCACCAGATGCGACGAGGTAGCGCGGGGTATTGTAGAGGTGATGCCTGAAATAAAATTGCCTCTCGTAATCAGGCTGACGGGAACGAATGAGGATGAAGGACGAAGGATGCTTGAAAAACGCGGGATAATCCTTGCATTATCGACAGAAGAAGCGGCTGCGGCGGTGGTGAAGCTTGAGCATCCTGATAGATAAAAACACGCGGCTCCTGGTGCAAGGGATTACGGGTACCGTCGGCTCATTCCAGGTAAAACAGATGAAAGAATTCGGAACCGACATCGTGGGAGGTGTGACTCCGGGAAAGGGAGGCGGCGAAGTGTATGGTATTCCTGTGTTTGATTCGGTTAAAGAAGCAGTGGATGAGTCAGACCCCAACGCATCGGTTATTTTTGTTCCCCCCGCCTTTGCAGCAGACGCTATTTTTGAAGCAATAGACGGCGGGATAGAGCTTATTGTTTGCATAACGGAAGGGATTCCGGTGCATGATACCATGCGGATATGCGCATATATTACAAACTCATCCTCGCGGCTTCTCGGACCTAATTGCCCGGGCATTACCACGCCGGGTGAATCGAAAGCCGGAATAATGCCGAATCCCATACACCTGCCCGGGGATATCGGATTGGTATCAAGAAGCGGGACGCTTACTTATGAAATCGTTGACCTTTTATCGAAAAACGGCATCGGGCAGTCAACCTCAGTGGGCATCGGCGGGGACCCGGTAAACGGAACGTCCTTTATGGAAATTTTGGAATTATTTGAAAAAGACCAGAAAACACATGCTGTTGTGCTGGTCGGCGAGATTGGTGGGATTGCAGAGGAAGAGTCCATCGATTTTATTAAACGAATGAGTAAACCAGTCGTAGTTTACATCGTGGGTGTTTCTGCGCCGCCAGGGAAAACAATGGGTCATGCAGGCGCGATAGTGTCGGCAGGCAGCGGAAGTGCGCTTGAAAAAATAGCAGCATTTGAAAGCGCGGGCATCCCCGTGGCAAAAAGCCCTGCAGATATAGTGCGACAGGTAAATAATATTTTAAAATAATGGTACTTCGACTATAAGTGAACCCCAATTCGTCAATTGTTCCTATGCATGCATGTTTTGACCACAAAAGATTTAAAAGGGTACTTACTATAAACGGATTGTAATCCATGACGGGATTAATAGAGGGTGATGAAAATCGTCTTTTATTGCCTTGTGCAGGACAAAGACGGTTTAGCGATGGCGATGGAACGAAATGTTCCGTCTTTAATTACTATATCACTCTTGCCGTAAAATCGGCATCTCGAAGGAGAAAATTAAACCATATAAAAATATGGAGGAAAAGAATAATGAGTAAAAAAATATTAGGA
>JAQUQX010000003.1:0-84157 GCA_028715885.1 Candidatus Methanoperedens sp. | reverse complement strand
CGATGGAACGAAATGTTCCGTCTTTAATTACTATATCACTCTTGCCGTAAAATCGGCATCTCGAAGGAGAAAATTAAACCATATAAAAATATGGAGGAAAAGAATAATGAGTAAAAAAATATTAGGAATTGCATTAGCGGTGTTAATGTTATTAACAATAGCATTACCTGCAAGTGCAGCGATTAAAGCTACCAGCGTGGAGGTAAGGGGCACGGTATACGACAACGGCACTAGCGCTCCAAATGCTGCATCTGGTATAATAGCAAGATGGGATTCGTACAACTTTGCAGGATTCTGGTATGACCTGAAAGACGGTCTAATGAGCGAGAACCTGACAATAATAAGCCTTTCGGCTGATAACAGAACCATCGCACAGAAAGGTGTATACTATAACACCACAAAGGCAATCAAACAGTATGAGGTCAATGGAGCAAATGCCAGCCTTGTTGTAGAGCAGGCATATACTTCCGGTGGCGTCAAGACCGCATCCGGTGCAGGCTACTACTACAAGATTGGCTGGCAGGCAGAGCCATACGTAGCTATCAACGGCAAAGCCAAGAAACTTGCCAAACTATTGATCGAGCAGGGAAAAGCTTCATCCGAAAAGAAGACCCTCACAGTCGGTGAATCATGGGACATTGGAGGAGGCTGGACACTGACCGCACAGTCGATAGACGCAAAGGCATCACCGAGACAGGCATGGCTTGTATTGAGCAAAGACGGCGTCAAGAAAGACGATAAGGTAATTGCTCAGGGCAGCGTCTATACCTATGTCGAGAAGAGCATCGGCGGCGAGTCTGATACCCCGATTTTCGTTACATATATTGACAGTGTGTTCGCTGGCGCAACCAGTGATATGGTGCAGCTCAGGTACACATGGGCAGTAGATACAAGTGTAACCGAAGTCAAGGGCGGAGACAAGTTTGGAGTATTCAAGGTAAATGATGCCGGCGATACAACCCTTGTCCTGTGGAACGAGGATAGCTCAATAAGCTTATCCAAGGACTCAACCGTGGACCTCATGGGCAACATGAAGTTCAAGGTTGCAGATAACGACACGGCAAGGTTCTATCCAATGGTCACAAGAACAACAGTAGGAACCCATGAGGTAAGGGGTGAAGTATACGATAACGGTACTACGGCCCATTATCCAAACGCTAACCAAGCATCTGGTATAGAGGCAAGATGGGATTCGTACAACTTTGCAGGATTCTGGTATGACCTGAAAGACGGTCTAATGAGCGAGAACCTGACAATAATAAGCCTTTCGGCTGATAACAGAACCATCGCACAGAAAGGTGTATACTATAACACCACAAAGGCAATCAAACAGTATGAGGTCAATGGAGCAAATGCCAGCCTTGTTGTAGAGCAGGCATATACTTCCGGTGGCGTCAAGACCGCATCCGGTGCAGGCTACTACTACAAGATTGGCTGGCAGGCAGAGCCATACGTAGCTATCAACGGCAAAGCCAAGAAACTTGCCAAACTATTGATCGAGCAGGGAAAAGCTTCATCCGAAAAGAAGACCCTCACAGTCGGTGAATCATGGGACATTGGAGGAGGCTGGACACTGACCGCACAGTCGATAGACGCAAAGGCATCACCGAGACAGGCATGGCTTGTATTGAGCAAAGACGGCGTCAAGAAAGACGATAAGGTAATTGCTCAGGGCAGCGTCTATACCTATGTCGAGAAGAGCATCGGCGGCGAGTCTGATACCCCGATTTTCGTTACATATATTGACAGTGTGTTCGCTGGTGCAACCAGTGATATGGTGCAGCTCAGGTACACATGGGCAGTAGATACAAGCGTAACCGAAGTCAAGGGCGGAGACAAGTTCGGAGTATTCAAGGTAAATGATGCCGGCGATACAACCCTTGTCCTGTGGAACGAGGATAGCTCAATAAGCTTATCCAAGGACTCAACCGTGGACCTCATGGGCAACATGAAGTTCAAAGTTGCAGATAACGACACAGCAAGGTTCTACCCCAAGGTTGACTACGAGATTGCAGGCGCAGTGACTGGCACAGAAACTGCAACCGGAACAGCAGCAGCAACCGGAACAGCAGCAGCAACCGGAACAGCGAAAGCAACCGGAACAGGAAAAGCAACCGGAACAGGCACAGCAGTAGCAACCGGAACGGCAGCTGGAACAGAGGCAGCTCAAACAGCGACGCCCAAACCAACCGCAACAGCAAAAGAGCCGGGCTTTGAGGCAGGATTAGCAATTGCAGGCTTGCTTGCAGTAGCGTTCCTCGTGCTGAGACAGAGAAAGTAAATATATAAATTCGAAGGGAGTAATCCCTTCACCTTTTCTTTTTTTAGTATAGTGTTTAGTTACAGTTCAAACCATTTTCAAACAAACTTATAAATATTTTCTCTCCAAAGTTGAACTGATGGACAAAATCGCCCGTTCAGTAAATTCGTTGTATGAGAGATACCCGTATCCTTCTCTTCCAATCCGCAACGAGCGTGACCTCATAAGTAAACTCCACGCCAATGTAATGTCAAAAATCCTTGCTACTACAGGACTGGAGCCCGCTTCGCTCTCAGGGAAAGAAGTGCTTGATGCCGGATGCGGAACAGGAGAAAAGTCATGCTATTTTTCATATTATGGTGCCAGTGTGACCGCGCTTGACCTTTGCAGCGCATCGCTTGTGAAGGGGGAAAAACTCGCTGAAAAATTCGAATTGCAAGCTGAGTTCATACAGTGCGATATCGCAAATTTTGAAACGGATAAAATGTTTGACCACATATTCTGTCTCGGAGTCCTGCACCATACCAGCGACCCGTATATGCGTTTCAGGGCGCTTGCAAACCTCTGCAAGCCGGGCGGAACTGTGACTGTGGGATTATATAACCGGTACGGGCGGCTTGCACACAGGGCAAGGAGAATGTGGATAAGGTTTAATGCCGGGGAGAATATAGAACGGCGGATGTCATACGTTGAAAATTCGATATACAGGAGAAAACTTAAAAACGGTCATGAGCAGGCTTATGCTGCTGACAAATACGTCAATCCCTATGAGAGTTACCATACCGTAGGCGAGGTGCTTGACTGGTTCAACAAAAACGATATTACTTATGTCGGGTCGTATCCGCACGCCGGAAAAGGAAAGTTTCACTCTTTTTTATCCCAACTTAAATGGCTCATCAAAAGAAACGGTTTTTTTATAATGTCAGGCAGGAAAAATTGAATGGCGTGGCGTTTCCTCGACATTGGTAAGATTGACGGTTTTTACAGCGCAGCGCTTTTTGAATCCGTTGGCAGGCATGTGGGCGCGTGCTCTGCGCCTGAGACCATACTTTTCTGGCGGGTGCGCTCACCGGTTGTATATCTCGGATATCACCAATGCGTAGGGGATGAGATTAACGCAGGCTTTTGCAGTGCCAACAATATCGGGATAGTACGCAGGATACTGGGGGGAGGATGCGGTTTTTGTGATGAGAACCAGGTGCTTTACTCTGTGATAGGAAGGGAAGGAGGCGTTATACCCAACGACATTAATGCCGCATATATACGAGTCCTAAGAGGAGTAGTGAATGCACTTGAAACTATTGGCGCTGAAGGAGAACTCGAGCCCGCACGCAATGCGGTTTATTCGAAAGGAAGGAAAATCTCGGGAAATGCCCAGGGGCGCTTTGACAGCGCAGTACTGATAAACGGAAGCCTGCTGCTGAATTTTGATTTTGGGCTGATGGACAGGGTTCTTAAAAACCCTACAAAGAACCTTCAGCCAGTCAAGAGTGCAAGGGAAGGGATGATAACACTGAAAGATATGGGCATTACCGACATTAAAGCCATTAAAAAAGCATTGAGACAGGGTTTTGAGATAGCGCTGGGGATAAGCTCGGAGGACGGCGTGCTGACCCGGAGTGAAACCGATATGGCGAAGCAATTGCTGGATAAATATACACAAAAAGACTGGACATACAGAATGGATATTAAGCGGGCGCTGCGGAAAAAACCCGCCGTGCCTCCTCCTCGGCAATCCGAATAACATCCCTTACAGGAATTCCTGATGCCCTGGCTGCCTTCTTGCAGTCCTCGAATTCAGCAGATATATTCAGGAGGGCGCCCCGCAAATCCCTGGCAATCTTGACATTTATGGAAAACACTCGGTTGTTTATCCTAATGTTCACTTTTCCCATCTCCCTCTGTGCAATCAGCCTGTGTTTTACCGGGATTATCCTGACGCCGAGAGAACCCGTTTCTTCGATTATTTTTCTTGCAAGTTTCCCGGAATTCTGCGGTTTTGCAATCACCTGTATAATATTGCCGCTTCGCCCTTTTTTCATGGTGGCGGGTATTATGGATACATCCCTGGCGCCCGCTGCCATTAACTCATCAATGAGGTTTCCCAGCACCTGCCCGGTGACATCATCCACGTTGGTTTCAAGCATCTCGATTGTGTCTGAGATAAGAGCTTCATCGATTTCGCCTGAGATTATCCTCATGACGTTGGGAACTGCACCGTCACCGCTCCCGGCGCCGTATCCGATTCGTTCCGTCTTCATGGGAGGACATGCACCCATTTCATTGATAAAATGAGCCAGGAGCGCTGCGCCCGTGGGTGTGAGTAATTCCCCTTCCACAGGACCAGCCTGCCAGGGCAGGGAATATTCTTTTAAAATCTCAAGCGATGCAGGCGCAGGCACAGGAAATTTCCCGTGCGAGAACTCAATAAATCCCATGCCCGCCGAGATTGGAGTGCAGTATATCCTGTGCTTTTTTAAACCGAGGTCATGAAAAGCCGTACAGGCTCCCACAATATCCGCAATCGCGTCTTCCTGCCCGAGCTCATGGAAATGCAGTTTTTCAAGGGCTACGCCGTGCACTTTTGCTTCGGCTTTCCCGAGGATGTTAAAGACAGAAATCGCATCTGATATAACCTCAGAATCAATGTTCAGGGAACGTATGCGCTTTATGATTTTTGAAAATGTCTGTCTGTCCTCTTTATTAGTGGATACGTTGACCGAAGAAGCCGAAATACCCTTTTTATTGGTTTTTGAAACTTCAACCACAACATCGGCGGCGGTTTCCATCGCATCTTTGGTTTTGACTGCATCCGCTCCAATATCGATTAGGGCGCCGATAATCATATCGCCTGAAGCGCCGGAAAACGGGTCAAAGAGGATTGCTTTCATATTACAACAATCCTATATCTTCATTAGGATTTATAAACACTGTCTGGATTTATAAAAGAAATACCCGATTACACCTATTGTTATTACAGGCGAGACCCATTCTAGTACAACGACCCCGAAACTTTTAAGCACCATCGTAATACCCAGGAAAAATATGGAATACATTGCCCCGTTTTTAAGGTAAATGTATCTCTTGATCCTGTCGATATTGCTCACAGTCAGCTCTCTTACCACAAAAGCCCCGATGCCATTGCCAATCAGTATCAGAGGCACCGACAGCGTAAATGCAAACGCTCCCACCACGCCATCTATTGAGAATGTGGCGTCTATGACTTCAAGATAAAGGATTTTGCTCCAGTCGCTCATGTTCGTGCCTCCTATGAGTTCTTTTTCATGCATCTCGGCATTCTGCTTGAATCCGTGGGTTATAAAAAATGCTGTTGAACCAACAACTGCGCCGAGTGCCATGAACGGATGCTGTTTTAGGGCAAACCAGACTATTGCCGTAAGGATAATGGAGACAATCGCAAAAAACCATACGCCGTGCTGGTGGAAAAACCTCTCGCCGCGCAGACCGTAGTTTTTTGCCTCAATAAAAAGCCAGTGGAAGAACAGGAATATGAGAAACACTCCACCTCCAACCAGTAAGAATGGCGAGGATTCTTCAATCGTTCTTGCTATCTCGGGGTCTTCGCTGAACGTGGCGGTCAGCGCGCCGACAGGTCCGAGAGACGGGTTTGTCGCCCACACAATCAGCCATGGCAGCATTCCCCTGATAACAAAAACCGCAAAAAGCAGCCCGTAGAATAAGAACCACCTTCTTGCTCTCATCGACATCGTGGAAAGCACTTCAGCGTTGATTACCGCGTTATCGATACTGCTTATGGTTTCAAACAGGATAAGACCTACAACAATCAGGATAATTGAGAAAATCTCCATATTCACCGGACTTTTTTAACCGAATAGCATATACGAACCTGCTTTTCACTCCCCGCAAGTTATTAATCATTTTCATGTAACACTTTTTTACCAAGTTTTATTCCGGTACAAAAAAGAAGATATGTTTTGTTACCCGATTGGTTTTTTAGCTCTTACCTTAATAGGAAGTTCAAGCGTATGGTCTTCCGCAGTTAATTTGTCATCACCGAAATAATATACAATCCTGCCTTTTACATTAAAATCGCCCATCTGGCTCGTCTTTATTCTTACTTCAATATCCCTTGCGCCGCCGGATTCAAGCTTATATGTTGTGGTATATTGTCCCGCGCCTGCTGTAACAAAATCCGATGACGTCACGGACATCCCTGACGGGGGGATTAAGATTATCTGGACAGTCATTACGGGTTTTGTAATGAGATTGACCGCGGATAATTTTAGTATGATGTCTTCCCCAAGTTCAACGTCTGTCTTCTCGCCATAAAGCTCGACGCTTGCTGAGGATGAAGTTTTGGTCTGGGGCGTTGTGGCAATCGGGGTTGTTGGTGTTCCAAACTTCACACCCGGTACTTGTTCCGCTCCCTTCTCCGCTTCGAAGTATAATTTGCTTCTGAAGCCATACATATTTGCTATAATAGATGAGGGCATCCTCTTTAGCTGTGTGTTGTAATCCCTGACCTTTTCGTTATATCGCATTCGTTCCACTGCAATGCGGTTCTCGGTACCTTCAAGCTGCGCCTGAAGCGCCAGGAAGTTCTCGTTTGATTTAAGCTGGGGGTAGTTTTCAACAATAACCTGTAACTTCAAACGGGCTGTATCCAGACCTTTAGCAGCCTCTATTTTCTCTTCCTGGGTTGTAGCCGCATTCCATTGGATGCGATATTTTGCAAGCTCGGTGAACGTCTGTTCTTCATGTGCTGCAATCCCTTTCACCGTTTCAACGAGATTGGGTATAAGGTCTGCACGGCGCTGGTACTGGTTTTCCACCTGATACCACTGTGCATCAACACCTTCTTCTGCCGACACAAGACCGTTATACGTAACAAAGAACCAGCCGCCAAACAACAATACGAAAGCAAATGCAACAGCAAGTAACGTTTTCATGCTCATTCTGTCACCTTGAGATGGTCAACAATTTCTCCTATGTCTGTAAGTACCCTGATAAGTTCCCGGATATATTGTTCTTTATCTTTCTTGATTTTGGCTTTTCCCTTCCTTATATCATGGATTTCTTTTAAGACCTGCACATCTATACCGTAACCTTCTGAAACAACATTGAACATATGCTGAGTATCGTTATAATTTAAGTCCTTAAGGTAAATCAGCCCGCCGATAATCGGCACAAGCGTAGGAACCGCTGAAAGGATGAGAGCCTCAAGATGTTTGTCTTTTAATTGAAGATACTGTCTGCGAAGGTGAATCAGCTTTGAGCGGAACTCGAATTCAAGCTGGTGGCGCAGGTTTTCTTTAGATATTTCTATATCCTTCAGTATGTCATCGCCATAATGTGCCTTATGATGCTGCCTGATATTTAAAAACTCGATTGGAAAAACGTCCACCCCATCCTCTATCTCTTCTTTTGTAAAAATGAAGGGTATTTCCTTAAGCTGCTTGAGCTTCTGTAGCTCATCAAAACCAAGGGTGTTGCAAATTGCAAGAAGGTTCGTTTCATCCCCTGTATAATATTCTGCAAGCACTACCAGGTTTTCTCCAAGTGTTTCTTTAATTTTTGTTTCTGTATCTTTAGCCGTAATATCACCTCATATGACAGGTATTACCATTTTCCTCCAAATCCTCCTCCACCAGAACTTCCACCACCGAAGCCTCCGCCGCCACCGCTACTTTCCCCACTAAATCCTCCTCCAAATCCCCCTTCAAAGCCTCCACTGCCTCCCGCAGAATCTATAAATAATCTAAAAAAGATAGAGATGAATATTACAATGAATGCAAAAATAAGCCCTGCAACAAGATAAGCTGCAATAACCGCAGTTGAATACCCAAACAATAATACCAATCTTTTTATCTTGTTATTTTTATTATGTTTTTTATTTTCATTAGATTTTTCGATAATTTTCTCGTATTCTTCTTCAGTATCAAGCTCTCCCTTTATAGTATTAATTGGTACAATATCATTTATTTTTTTAAATAAATAATTACATATAATAGCGATAAGAAGAGATACTATTAACACAAGTCCTTGTATTGTAGAAATGTTTGGGGATTGATTTTGATTTGTGTTAGTCATGCTATACTGGGATATTACTTCTTCATTGCCTTTGACCAGACCTTCGATAACCACCATTGCCTCATAGATACCTTTACCGTATTCGCCATTTCTGAAATTCGGCACGATAATCCTGTCCCCGATATTGACCTTCATGCTGTCCGTGATAGTGCCCTCAAGCCCGTAACCAACTTCAAACCTGTATTCCCGTTCCTGTTTCGCTACAAGAATTAAAAGCCCGTTATCCTTATCCTTTTTTCCTATTCCCGCCTGCTTAAAGAGATTTACGGCATACATCTCTTTCGATTCCCCATCAAGAGAATCTACGGTGACTACGGCAATCTCCACAGTGCTTTCTTTTTCAATATTTTGCGCAAGCTGTGTTATTTTATCCTTATATACAGGGTCTATCATGTTTGCATTATCAGTGACGAAACCTTTCAACTGTGGGTAATTGACAGCGCTCGCTAAAGGCAGGAAAAGTATAAAAATAATTAACAATAGCAATGCATATTTCTTAAATTTTTCACTCCTTATAGACAACATCACCATTTTCCACCAAACCCTCCGCCTCCTGACCTCCCGCCGCCGAATCCTCCGAAACCGCCGCCTCCACCAAACCCCCCTGAACTTCCGCCTCCGCTGAATCCTCCGCCAAATCCTCCCCCGACCCCCCATCCGCTGCGCCTTCTACCGCCGTAATACCCCCCTCCATAAGTCCCGCCCTGCATCTTTCCAGACGCAGACATCAAAATAATAATCAAGATTATAACTATAAATATAACCATCCCCCAATCAACCTGCCCCTCCTGCCCGCCTGTTTGTTGCATGCTGTATTGCGATCTGACTTCTTCATTGCCTTTTACCAGCCCTTGTATTACCACCATCGACTCGTATATGCCTTTACCGTATTCCCCGTTCTTGAAATTCGGCACGATAATCCTGTCCCCGATATTAACCTTCATGCTGTCTGTGATAGTGCCTTCAAGCCCGTATCCCACTTCAAACCTGTATTCACGTTCCTGTTTTGCTACCAGAATCAAAAGACCATTGTCTTTATCCTTTTTCCCGATGCCAGCTTTCTCAAAGAGGTTTACGGCATACATTTCAATCGAATCCCCTCCAAGAGAATCTACGGTTACTACGGCAATCTCCACTGTATCTTCTTTTTCAATCTGCTGCGCAAGCTGCGTTATCTTTGTCTCATATTGGGGGTCTATAATATTGGCATTATCAGTGACAAAACCCCTGAGCTGCGGGTAATTGACTGCGCTCGCCACAGGCAATAACAGGATTAAGATAATTAGTAGTGTCCACTTCGCCATAATTTATTCCAGAACGTATTGGATTTAAACAGTATTTAAAGGATTCTATTACCTAACCGTAAATCAGGTCAGGATGTTTTTGAAAATAAAAAAGAAAAAAAATCGGTGTATCCTTACACCAATTTCTTTAGCGGGTGTGATTCTGCAAGCACGCTAAGACCGAGGTCTTGTGCGGTCTCACCCAGCATGATGTCCACCATTGCCACAGCAGGGAACACCTTCTTGACATTTTCTATAGGACCGTAGAGCAGGAAATTCGCGCCCATTATCTGAGCAACGAGGTTTGTGCCTATGTCCACAGGCGGCCACGACTCGGTCTTTGCATCCGGGTCTGTTTTCTTGTACTTCTTCATCCAGTCCCATGCAGAAGCCATGTTGTGGAAGCCTCCGCCTGCGGGTAGTCCAAGCTTCGCTTTGACTGCGAGAACTGACCTGATGGTAGCTCCCGAACCTGCTCCAAGAGGCATCGCTGCCACATCTATTAGCGGTCTTGTGATTCCTGAATCCTTTGCGACATCGAGCATGCCTTTTGTCTGCCCTGTGCCTCCCTTCTCAAGTATCTCCATCTTGCCATCCACGCTCGGGTTTGTGGCATTGAACGCAAGCACAATTGCTGATGTAAGCTTGCTCTCTTTTATTGCTTTGATCTCATCAGCGCCTATACTTGCATTGATAGAGTTGTGGATTGCGCGCTTTTCAACCCCGATTTCTCTTGCGTATCTTGCTGCCGCTGCTCTTGTGGCGCCGTCTGATGAATCCACAAGGAACGGTATATCGTCACAGATGTCCACGAACCAGGCGATGTATTTCTTTATGGCTTCAGGCGTCTCGCCCACAAGCTGGTTGAAATACGGAAGACCTGTCGTATCTCCCATTACCTCCTGTGTATTCCACAGTTTCTCTGCCGCAGCTTTATCAAAAACACCCCTATCTTCGTCTGAAACTATCTTATGTTTCAGGTAAAACATCGTACTGACCAGTACTGTTGGGTATTCTCCCGGCTGTCCGCCTACTTTTATCTTGCCGAATTCAAACACTTCTTGTTTCTTATCATATCTGAACATCTTAGCACCTCATTTAAATTAATCCTAACGCCTTCTTGACAAAATTGAATAATCTTGGATCTGACAGAATTGGTGAGAGCAGCAGTACCAGATATACTACGACTATCATCAGTGCAGTGACAATTCCATACAGGATTCCTATATCTCTTCCCAGCTTTTTCCCATACCTCTGGTGAATTTCTGAATTTGTAAACTCAATTTTCTCCTCAATTTCGTTCAATTTCAGTAGTATGTTCTTATAGTCTTCCGGGTCTACGATTACTGTTGGGACTTTGTCTGCCATTTATATCACCTTCAATCCCTTCAATACAGGAACCAGCACCAGCAGCATTACGATGATGAAGCCGAGTGCGAATCCTATGACGCCAGTGGCTCCAACTCCGGATTCAAGTTTCTGGTTTCTTGCAATAAGCTGTCCGCGGTATCGTATATCTTCCACCAGCGAATCAATAGCCGCCATTGAAGGGGCTACTACCATGGGTACGCCTTTCCCGTATTCGTATTCTTTCTCTGCCATTTTAAGCACCACCTCCGAATAATGTTATGCCAAGTATGGTTAATCCCACGACCAGGCCAATCATTATGCCCTCTATTTTTCCTGCATAGATGCCGGCCATCAGTTTGTTCAAATTACCGATTTCGATTGTCTGGTGCTGGATTCCCTTTATCCTTGCCTGTACTGTGGCTATTTCAGCGGACATTGGCTTAACGCCGCCGACCTCTGCTGCCTCCTCCTTTTCACCGACCTGGATAATCATAGGCTCGCCTGCAAAGGCACCAGGGTCTTTTGCAACAAGTTCCTTGATCTTGGCAACAATCGCGCCCTCATCTTCGGTACCAATCATTTCCACTACCTGGATTTGCGCCTGGAATCTCTTGATTGCATCATCAGGCAGGTTTTCAATATACGGGATAGCTCCCGTAGCCCCGACAATCCTGTTTTCTTTGATGCCGTTCTTATGTATCTTAATTATGGCTTCACCTGATATATGTCCCTTGACTTCCGCACCCGTTACGATCAGGAAGCGGATATTTGGATTGGAGATGATATTTGCGACAATCTTCTCTATACCGAGGTTTTCTGTTTTATGAGGACCTGTTATAGCAGCGCCTGCGGCAATCTGCGGTGCGCCTTTGAGATGCGAACCGCATGTGGTCACCGCAACAGGGTTTTCGGGATTTCCCGATTCATATTCTCCTTTAACGACAGGCCATCCTGCCGCGGGTTTGACTTTAGTAGCCATTTATATCCCTCCTATTTTTAGAAGAACCAGCACTAAAAAGGATAGAATAAATCCTATCACTGCACCGAAGAACGCATTGGTGATAATCCCTACGTTATATGAGGCTCGCTCTCTTCCCGGGAACATGCTCAGGAGCGGCGCATTGGGTTCAAGCTGGTTCATCATGTCCGTGACGAACTTATCAAGTTCATCAAGCTTTGTTCTTACATTGTCCAAGGAATACTCTACAACATCTTCACGTTCTTCCGCAATGACACCCGTTGTTGGATTTAAAATCAAATGCAGCTCTGGGGCAACTCGTATATGACTCATTTTTATCCCTCCGTCTTTGGTAATAAGCCGGTTCCGAGAACACTCGCCACATCCTTATACACTTCATCCCAGAATTTCTTGTAGGAGATAAGCCATAAGATTATTCCAACGATTATTGTGTAAACTCCTGACACTCCAAGCGTCATTAGAGCGGCTATGCCCATCAGGGTCATAGTGATTGCTCCCGTAGAAACTGCAAGATACAGCAGTCTTTTCTGTCTCTCATCAGGTCCCAGGCAGGCATTAAACGGATGCGCCATTGCCAGTGTTCCAACCCAGAAAATTGCAAGAATCACACCGTTGTCGAAAACCTTGGGAATAATGCCGGCAAACACGTAATTTCCCGCTACGGTAGCGCTATAACCTAAGATAATTAAAACGCCCGCCGCTGCGATTTCCGTCATGCCGCGGATCATTACTGGGATTTTCATCTTTATTACGTTCTGGGCGAGCCATCCTATTATTAACCCGATTATCGAGGCGGTTATTAATGCAAGAATAGGACCGGCAAGCGTCACTGACCTTGTTAATGCAAGGCTGAACATGGCTGCAATGATACCCATTCCAAGGGCTAACTGGCCTATGGAAGGAACGCCTGTCCCAAGACCGTACTTGGCAACGCGTCTTACTGCATCGGCGCCCCATACCACCGCGCACATTGCTCCAAGCGCCCCTGCTGTGGGGAAATAAGGAGAGAGATATATTCCAACCAATCCTCCGATTATTCCAAATAATGTCAATGTATTTGGAGGTACATCTTTAATATCGCTCATACCATCCCTCCCGCTATCATTACTGCAATGATACCACTGAGCAGGCTAACAACAAAGCTTGTGACTGCATCCTTTGGAAGAACGCGCCTGAACTTGGGGTCGTGAAATCCTTCAATAGTACCGGCTACGCCGTAAGAGGGGATGACGGAATTAACATAGAAAACCGCTACGGTAAACACACCTGCTACAGCAGCAGCACTGGTGGTTATCAACGGGGTGTATATTCCAACCAGTACATAGTAAATCAGTGCGCCTCCGATTCCGCCAAGAGCAGCGCCTATTAATCCGCTTACAAAGCATACTGTCGGAACCCCATGTCCCTGGGTTCCTTTGGATACATAGAGGTCCTGACGCGCCCCTGTTATCGGGTCGCGTTTAACCTGTGCTGATGCAAATGGAACTCCCACTCCATAAGCGTACATAATACCGCACGCAATCCCCACGCTTGCCATCATTATCATGGAGCCCATCGCTCCTGCAGCCAGTACTAAAGAAACTGGCGCATTAGGTTCACCGGCATACATGTGGCTTGCCGTTAACAGGCCCACAAGACCTGAGCCCGCAGCAAGCTCGACTGTCCCTGTACCTATTCCTGTGGCCTGGGCCATTGCTGCAGGCGCGCCGCCAACAGGAATAAAGTGGACAGCAATACAGATGAGAGTCCCACTGATGGCTATCAGAAATATATTTGTCAGCATTGTCGGATCAAGTAATGAAACCATTATGTTCTTGCCTCCTTCTCGATTTTATCTTCTTTATACGGGCCATATGTATTCTTAATATTGACTTCTAACAGTCTGTTCAGGAGGACCATTAAAACTACGATTATAAAACCTGCAATCATTGTATTCCATGTATATCCTCTGAATATTATTACTGGCCAGAAGGTAAGAAATACAACAAGACCAAAACCAATACCGGTTGCAGGTCCTCCGAACTTTGCGCAGAACCAGACATTATCTATACTGCTCCTGAGTCCGGACTCACCTTTCCTGACTATCCTTCCTGAAAGTGCTGTATTAAGACCGACTCCGAACTCACGATTCTGGTACTGCCGCTCTCCACCGTAATGTACATCCCCGACAGCTGAACCAATGCATCCTACTGTTATTCCCCATATTAATGCCAGGAACGGGATAGGGAATGGGAATCCAAGCATTGTGAACTGTAGATATGCTATCGCTATAAGGCAGAAATTAGCAATGAAATTATGCGCTATAATCGTGGGTGTTGTGTATCTAATCATATCCATGTACAGGGGTTGCTTGAACCTGCTCTGGCTCGCTATCCTGCCTGCATGTGCGGTTGTTGAAAAAACGCCATATATGATTGCGGCGATGAAAGCACCAATTGTTATCGCCGTTAATGGATATAACCTGAAGTTTAGAAGTACTGTTGTCACAGTAGCCCCGGTCACTGCTGAGAAACCATAGCTTACAGGCTCACCAGAAATTGCTTTATTGTATATCCTGTGCAAAAAACCCATTTGGGGAGCTAATTGTACCTGGGAGTTTGCATTGCTCTGGGAACCTACGTCGGTTTCTAAATCCTCCAGGCATCCCGCAATAGTAGCAAGCGCTCCCATGAGTGCCAATACAGCCATGCCCATGGTTAAGTCTAATACCATTTATTATTTCCTCCTTTATTAATTCAAATCACCATAAAAAACTATTATGGACTAGTTTTTAACGCACTACCTTATTATACGTTATAAATCTTTCCTTTTTGGTTTCAAGGAACTCACCAAAGCCACAATATTAAACTTTGTTTTCTCAATAAGGGATGCAGCTTTATCCCCTACCCCAGCGGTCTTGGCTGCTTGTGTTCGGGCAGCACAGGCAATTGCGCAGCGTTCACAAGAATGGGCGACTCGACTTCCTTGGCACGCTCAAGAAGCAGCTCTTTGCCTCTCTGCGTTATGGCAAACATGGGAACGGACGTGCCAGCCTGGAGAACCGGTTTTACCATGTGGCGCACGACTTTTGACGCGCATCCCGTAATAATATCCATCTCATTGATTAGCTCGCGGGCTTCCCTGTCCTGTATTCCTGTAAGATGCGCTCCTATTAAGATAAGCTCGATATTATACTCTTTTTCTATTTCGCGAAGTTCCCTGACATCCTGCGGGGACACAACGCTTACGGCGATATTTTTAAATCCCAGTCCGCAGGCGGCTCGAAGACCGCCAGGCTGGTCTATTCTTGCATTTTCTTTATCAAGTACAATTCCGCCGCGCGATTCTATTCCCTCGATTATCTCCGGTATCGGCTCGGTTTCAACAAGCCCTGACATCAGAGCTCCCATGCCCTGTACAAGTTCCGGATTGTCCGTAATCACAGTGCCAGCACCGTCACATACGGTGACAGTGGAATCAATAAGCGCCCGCCGGAGCGCTGTCATCATTATTTCGCTGGCTCCAAAATTAACAAAAACACCGTAATCAAACCTTCTTTTCGGGGTGAACATCCCGAGCTCGCAAATCCTGTATTCCATGTTCTTTTTTGCCTCGTCTGCCGTGAGTCTTGAAACTCCGGCAACCTTGCTGAACACAGGGCACCAGTCCGCAACCGGTTCGCCCACCTCAACAACTTTTCCGTCTTTTACCACTATGCGTGTTTTCCCGAATAACTCCATTACATGCGGCATATCAGTCACCTGCAAACTTGTAAAGTTCAAGCAATTCTGCGGCTTTGACTTTCGAGAGCTTTATGCCGACCACCTCAACAAGCGTGTCAACATGTTCTTTCTTGACGCAATGCAGGCTTTCCATCCCCTCGAAAATAAGGCTGACAAGATAATTCAATTCATCCTCTGAAAGTTTCATGAGGCGCTCCCGGAAATCTTCCGATGATGCGCTGATATGCTGGCTTAAGGGAGGAAGCACAGACCTGAACTCATGCCCGGAATGCGCGCACGCCGTCTCGGCAAGTTCAGGAGCCAGCTTTCTGAGGAGAGACATGTC
Organism: Candidatus Methanoperedens sp.; assembly: GCA_028715885.1. Lineage (GTDB taxonomy): Archaea > Halobacteriota > Methanosarcinia > Methanosarcinales > Methanoperedenaceae > Methanoperedens. The sequence goes on along the minus strand of JAQUQX010000003.1, from coordinate 68,166 downwards.
CTTTGAACTGAGTTTTCGTGCCATGTTTTTTATATCTTTTTCTTACACTTATATGTACTTTGCCCGCTCAATGCGGCTTAAATCCATCATACTCCCTTTTCATCGCCAGCGCATCTTCTTCAAGATTCGGGCTTTCGCTTATAACCATCCCCAGTATGTCAAAGTCCGCAAAAGCCTGCGCAAGCTCCCTGTATTTAAAATCCGACTCTGCAAATACAAGGTGCTTTTTCTCTCCTTTATCCGAGTATTCTATCCCTGAAACATGTATGTGCATATTGCCAAGCCCTTCTTTCCCTAATTTCTCCTCAACACGCGACAGAATCGTGTCAAACTCATCCAGTGAATTATTTTTTCCGGTTATTGCATGCAGGTGAGAGAAATCAATACACGGCAAAACCCCGTCAACTTCCGTGATTTCAAGCACTTCATCCAGGCTTCCGAACTGGGAGGTCCTGCCCATCGTTTCGATACGAAGAGTAATGTCCACATCTTCGCTTTTTAGTTGCTCAATTATACAGATAAGCTGGCTTTTTATTTTCCCGTACACTTCCTTACGTGTTTTTCTCAGGCAAAAACCCGAATGGATTACCACGCTTTTTGCCCCGCAAAGATATCCGATTCGCGCCGAGTTCAGGATTCGTTCTTTACTTCTGATGAGCGTTTCATCATCGCCATTAAGATTGATATAATACGGGGCATGCACGCTCAATCTTATACCAAGACGCTTTGCCAGCTCACCCACCCTTCGCGCAGTCTGCTCCCCCATCCTGACGCCACGCACAAACTCAATCTCCATGCAGCCAAGACCGAGTTCGTTGACCCGCATAATACCCGACAGGCTGTCATTTTCCTTAGAACTCAGGGGTGTGCCCGCAGTGCCGAAGAGCAATCCCATTAACCCTCAATCGTGGGAGGGGAATAGCCGTACCATGAGCCTTCCTGCTCAAGATAATACAGTGCATCTTCAAGGGTGGACTTATGTCCTTCCTCTACACCCACAAGTGTCAAAAACAGGTCTTTACTTGATTTGTTCTCTGTCTTTTGCGCGTTCGTGGAATAGAATTCAATAGACCTTTCTTCAGTCCGAATTCCAAGTTTCAGCACATCCTTTGTCCGGGCTATACCCAGAGGCTCCATGGATTCGGGAAATATACGTTTTGCTTTTTCCCTGTTTTTTTCATCCAGCGTTCCGATATCAATCATTTTTCCTGAAATCTTTGCGTATTCTTTCTCAAGGAGCTGCCTGTGTTCCCCTTCATCCCTTGAAAGCCCCCTGAAAATCGATTTCGCATTATCATCCTCAACCAGTTCACTGAATATCGAATAGTATTCTCCGCCATAAATTTCAATCGCTATCGCCTCTGTCAGGATGTTAAGAAGCATGTCGTTCCGGTCGTTCATTCTATTCACCCATAAGAGGTTGATTTCAATAGGTAATAAAGATTGGTGTATAATGCTATTTAAGAGAGAAAAACCAATTACCATATCTAAAACATGACAGACCATCCAAAAGTAAAGGACTACATGACGCAGGAAGTGGACACCGTTTCCCCGGAAAATACGGTCAGGGACGTAATAGAACTGATACGAAGGACGGGACATGACGGTTTTCCGGTGGTGGAAGATGGCAGTGTCGCAGGGTACGTATCAGCCGCAGGTTTGCTTGAAAAAGGTCTTGACGAGAAAATCTCCGATGTCATGAGCAGGGATGTGCTTGTGGCTGACACCGAGATGGATATGAGTGATGTAGCGCGCGTATTATTCAGGTCAGGAAAGCCAAAATTACCTGTCGTGGACAATAGCGGGCATCTGCGCGGTATTATTACAAATTCCGACGTCATACGTTCGCATATAGAGAGGACAAGCCCGCAAAAGGTCTGGACGCTCAAGAAAACGCTTGAAGCTATCCATAATATCCATGCGGATGTCATACGTGAGACGGTCAACATTGATGAGCTTGTACCCACTCAGCCCAAGGTGTATGCTGATGAACTGGACGGAAGGATATACGAACTTAGAAAGGGATTAGCCGAGCCCATAGTTGTAATTAAAAAACCTCATAAACTTATACTCGTGGACGGGCACCACAGGGTTATAGCGGCAAAGAAACTCGGAATAAAAACCATGGATGCGTATGTCATACCTTTGGGGGATGAAATACATCTAGGAATGGAGAAAACTGCAGTATCAGCCGGACTTCACACACTTTCGGACATCAAAATACTTGATTATGCCAAACATCCCCTCATAGAAATAACCAAGAGACTTAAAAAATCCGATGAAAACGGTTTAACGAATGTCAGCCAATAATACCCGAAGACCTCGATGCCGAAGAGACCCCGCATTTAAATGCGGGGACTATTAGTATACAGCAAGTTTTCCTAAAATATCGGTTTTCGAGATAAGCCCTACAAGTTCTCCATTGACACGAATCATGAGCCTTCCCACTTTTTCTTTATTAAAGACCTTTACTACTTCGTAAAGAGGCATTTCGCCGTCAACAGATATGATTTTTCTGGACATTATATCCTTTATCTTCAGGCTGGTCTTGCCTTCAGCAAGTGTTTTTCCAATATCGGTGAGGGTAACGATGCCTGTAATCACATCCTTCTCCTTTACAGGAGCCCCGTGGATGTTATTCTTGACAAGAATCCTTGAAGCTTCCTGTATTGTTGCAGTCGCAGGGATTGTTATCGTATGTTCCCTGATGTAGTTCTTAACAGGTTTTTTCGGAAGGGAGACCATTTCCTGTATAACGAATAATATCGAGCTCTGGGTATCGTCCCTGCCAATCACAGACCCGCGCATAACTAACTTGTTTACAGGCGTAGGTCCTATAGTGATATTGTCCCCCACGTCAAATTTTCGTATATCCCCGATAACATGTACTGTGGCGTTGCACAGGTCAGGATGCCTGACAGTTGTAAAACTAATCTCGGACGCAGTCGCACCCTCTACGATTTCATCATTTCGCCTTATAGGTACCGGGATTTCTTTTTCCATTTCTGACAGGCTCAAAGCGCGGTAGGTCAAGCCTGTAGGCTTATACCCGCCTTTCGGTCCGGGCACTCCTTCAACCAATCCCAATGCTTTGAGTGATTGCATTTGATTCCGGACAGTCCCGGGATTTCTTTTTATGATTTCTGCAATATCTTCCCCTTTTACTGCATGTTTTTTTGACCTGTATAGGTTAATCAATGACGTCAAAATTTCTTTCTGGATTGGCGTGAGTTCCATAATTCAAAATCTCCCGGTTTGCTATTCTATGGTAAAAGTATATATATTTATTGATGATGACAAATATCCAATATACTTTTTGATGTTGACTTCAGTCTCCTTTTAATTGGGAAATGGTGTTCATTAATAATGAATGTTGTCCTATTTCTTTTCCCATTTTTCAAGATAAAGCACTTCTGAGAGGGTTTTTCCCCTTTTTATCTCATCCCGTATCCTGCGCTCGTTCTTTTCAACTTCAACCGCGCGCCTTGCAATCTCATAGCCCCGCTCCTTCGGAACCACCACGACACCGTTATCGTCTCCAACTATAAAATCGCCCGGTTTAACGGACTGTCCGCCGCACTGTATTTCCGCATTTATTTCCCCGAACCCTTTCGGTTCGCCTGCGTTTGGCACTACAGATGTCGCAAAAACAGGGAAATTAAGGCGTCTTATATCGTCCACGTCCCTGACACCACCGTCAATCACCACTCCTGCTACGCCTTTATTGATACTGCTAAGGGTCGCGAGTTCTCCCCACGGGGCGACGTGCGGGCTGCCGTTGTATATCACTATAACATCACCTGCCCGGGCTAAGTCTATGGCTTCTACGGTCTTTGCCCAGTCGCCGGGAAAAGTCTGTACCGTAACTGCTCTTCCTACCATTTTTGTTCCCGGGCAGATTGAGTGTATATTTTTCATCGCGCCTTTCCTGTGCATGGCATCCGAGATATTGGGCGTGGATACCCGTATTAGCAGTTCAATCGTTTTTTCATCGATTGATTTTTCAGGTTCAGGAGCGATATCCGGATTATCGATACTTTCACGGATAGCTCTTGTCGATGCTGTAACATCGGATGAGCGGACGATATTGCCGCCAACGATAACGATGCTGGCGCCCGACAAAACAGCTTTTGCAGCGCTCTGTGCGTCAATGCCGCCTGCAACCGCAACAGGAACATCGAGTTTGATTTTTTCCATGATTCTGACAGGCTCCTCACCCACCATCTGCTGGTCAATACCTACATGGATGTTGATATAATCAATTCCAAGCCCAGCCAGTTCTTTTGCCCTTTTCGCAGGCTCGACAGAGGACATAAGGTCTGCCATAAGCTTTACGCCGTATTTACGGGCAGCCCGTATTGAATCCTGGATTGTGGAATTATCCGCATTACCGAGAAGAATAACGATGTCAGCGCCTGCTTTTGCAGCCATTTCCACCTCCATTGCGCCCGTATCCACGGTCTTCATATCAGCAAGGATAACATTTCCTGGAAAAGCTTCTTTAAGTTTTCTTATTGCGTCCATGCCTTCGCTCTTGATTAAAGGCGTGCCAGCTTCAATCCAGTCCGCGCCTCCTTCCACAGCCTCTTTTGCAATCTGGATGGCGCGCTCTATTTCCAGAACATCGAGAGCTACCTGAAGTATGGGTTTTATAACATCACCATTGAATAAATTAACGTATGTGATTAAAGCTTTAATGGTTATTACTCAAAAAGTTAATTAGCAATGGTGCAGTCTTTGATATAATAAAAGGAAATTTAATGAACCTTGAACTCATTTCAGAACTAACGGATATACTAAAACGAAAGTTCGACCAGCGACTATTATCTATTGTCCTATTCGGTTCAATCGTTAAAGGCAGCTTCACCAGCACTTCCGACATAGATGTCCTTGTAATCTGCGAAACCCTCATTAAAGACTGGCGAGCGCGCGATAAAATGACCCTGGAACTAACAGAAGACATAGAATTAAAATACGCCACTTCAATTCATATTGCTCTTGTAAGCAAGGATGAAATTTCACATGCAATAGATTCAGTTTCTCCATTAATGCTCGAAATTTACGAAGCTAATGAGATACTTTATGAAAAAGATAACTTCTTTACGCAATTATTGAACAGTTTTGGGAAAAATCTCAAAAGCCTGCATGCAATAAAAATAGAAAAAGGTGTCTGGAAAATTCCGGGTCTGGCTGTGATAGAAAGTGGCTGACACAAAACAAATCTTTGAAGCTTTAATGATAGAGTCTCAATCCGATATGCGCTCTGCAAAATTATTGCTGGATACAGGAAAGCATTAACTATATTTAAAAATATAAAGCAGTTTTTAAAAGAAAAGCACAACATCTCGATTGCAGAAATATAAAGAACTACATATCTATTGACAGAAAACTAAAAAAGAGAGAACCGATATTAAACACTGAGGCATAAACTATGGGCATAATAAAAAGGCTGGGGCTGAATCTCTCCTGGTTCAAAAAATTATTCAAGAAAAGGAAAGCGAGAATCGGAATATACGGCCCTCCCAATGCAGGAAAGACCACGCTTGCGAACAGGATTGTAAGGGACTGGACAGGCGATGCCATGGGTTCTGTATCCCACATCCCGCATGAGACCCGCAGGGCGCGCCGGCGTGAAGGCGTGACAATCGAATGCAACGGCTCGTCCGTGACCCTTGATATTATTGATACCCCCGGACTTGCAACCAGGATCGATTTCCATGATTTCATGGCGTTTGGCTTGACAGAAGATGAGGCAAAACGGCGTGCCAAAGAAGCCACCGAAGGAGTGATTGAAGCCGTGAAATGGCTGGATGACCTCGACGGCGTAATACTCGTGATGGACGCTACGGAAGACCCGTACACGCAGGTTAATGTTGTCGTAATAGGCAATATGGAGGCGCGCAAGCTTCCGCTTTTGATAGCAGCCAACAAGATTGACCTTCCCACATCGTCCCCGGCAAGGATTCACAGCGCTTTCCCGCAGCATCCCCTCGTGCCGATATCCGCCCTTGATGGGCAGAACATAGATGCGCTGTATCAGCAGATTTCAGAACATTTCGGGTGATTAAATGAAAAATGTTTTTTCAAAAGAAGGGTATGCGAAGCATACCCTATACCGTATAAAGCGAGGTGTCGCTAAACTTTTAGAAAAGTTTATTAAAGACAACACGTATGGCGAAGCCATACGTGGACACCGTATAAAGCGAGGTGTCGCTTTATGAACGGAATTCAAATGGACCTGATATCAGAGGATAAACTCGACGGTATGACTTCGATGGAGAAGGTGCGGTTAATCCTGGACGAGGTAAGAAACGGTAAAATCCTCATACTTGAAAAAGGTCTCACACCAAGCGAGCAGACAAAACTTATCGAGCTTACCATGACAGAGATTGCTCCTGATGATTTCTCGGGAATTGAAATCGAGAGTTATCCTGTAAAACAGAGCGATACTTTCTTGAACAAACTGCTTGGGAAAACCAGCCTGAAGACGAGACTTACAGTCATCGGTCCTGCTTCCCAGTTAAAGACCATAAAAAAGGACAGGGATTTAATAAGCGCCCTCGTCTCGACACCATGAACCATGCCGCATAAATGCACACGCTGTGAGGGTATTTTCAAGGATGGAGCAGCCATAATATTGAACGGCTGCCCGAAATGCGGCTGGAATAAGTTCCTCTACGTTAGAGACAGCACTTCAGAACCGCTAACATCTAAAACAACACAGCCTGCCCAGATACCGCCTGCGGCATCAAAATTCATCAAAGAAGTAGACGAGATTCTCGGTAATAATGCAGCAACAGAATCTAACGATAAAAAACATGAGCCACGGCATGAAGAAATCGGCGAGAGGGTGGAGTCCGTGAGGATAGTATCGCCCGGTTCATACGAGTTGAATCTTGAATCGCTGCTGGAAAGAGAAGAAATCGTCATGGCGCTAAAGGAAGACGGCACATATATTGTTCATTTGCCATCGGTCTTCCAGAAAAAGAAGCATCAAGAGCGGTAGAATTTATTTGGCGTTGAATTGAGATTGAAATATTCGGTCGGTCGCGGGGAATCGGGCGTATATACGATTATCGTGTTTATGCTGGCTCCGAGCTGGCGCGAATCATGTAAATAATAACCCTTTTCAAGTCTTGAGACGTTTTTTACCCTGAGGATTGCCTTATCCTGGTCCATTTTTGTTATCTCATACTCAAGATTTCCAAATACGGCTTTTATTCTCGGTTCAATGCTTTTACTGCCGAAAAGAAGAACGTACATTTTTGGAATTTTGCCAATGTCGTAATTCACCGTGAATGTCGCATCGGTTTTATCAAAGTTAATGATAAGAGAAGTAATATCCAGAGGACGACTTGATGGAGTCCCATCTGAAAGCGGAAGTATGGATGCAAAAACTAATACCATAAAAAGTATCAGGATTGATTTTTTCATTGAAGATTTGTTATGCCCTCTCTTAGATATATCTTTTTTGCCCTGAGTGGAATCCCGGTGTTTCCTATCACTTCCGGCTATTATGGTCAATCCAGCCGGGGTAGTGCTTCTCTGCCCAATCTGCGTTTACCTCTCCGTAAATAACGCCGCGCAGCGATTCAGGGTAATATGCCGTGAAAATGATATGCCCGAACAGCAGCAATATGGATATAACCGCAAAAGAATCATGAATAACGAAGTTTAATTCCACAAAATCCACGCTAAACATTGATTTCATCCATACTACAAAACCTGATAAAGTAAGCCCTATGATAAGAAACAACGTTGCCAGGAAATTTGCTTTCTGCCCTCCATTGAACTTGCCTGTAACATAGGCTTTATTTTTTTTTAAGAATTCAATGAACCATTTCAGATCATCGTCAGTCCATGACATCAGCTCTCTGACATCCATACGGCATGATGCGCTGCCAAAAATATGGATTATTGTGGGTAATAAAATAAAAGGTATTGAAGCATAGAGATGAACCATTTTTAATAAAGGGTCGGCAAGAAGCGATTTGGGCGTGAGGAATATGCCTATGCCTGTTATCAGGAGCCAGATAAAAAATACAGCATGAGACCAGTGCAAGACCCTTGTACTGATATCGAATCTCAGTATCCTCACGGATAAGACACCCCGTCCATCTTATAACCAAACCCTTCCCAGTAACCCGGTTCCTGCGTCTTGGTAAGTGTTATCCTGTTCACCCATTTCACATTCTTGTATCCGAACATTCTCGGCATCACAAGACGCAAGGGTCTTCCCTGTTCTTCCGGCAATGGTTCATCATTCAGCATGTAAGCAAGCATGACATCGGGTTCTAGAGCTTCTTCTATTGAGAGGCTGTCACTGTATACGCCGCTTGCTGAGTGAAATGTTGCAAACGCTGCTTCCGGCTTAAGTCTTGCTTTATCAAAAAGCCCTTTCAACCCGATGCCTTTCCATTTCACATTTTCCACAGACCAGCCCTCCACACAGTGAAAATCAGTTACCCGTTCTTCACTTTCAAGCTTTAAAAGCTCGGTGTAGCTGATAATGAGAGGCGTATCTACAAGCCCATCTATTGTCAATTTCCATGTATCGGGGTTAAACGAAGGTACCTGTTCAATGCTTCGTATGCGGAACCTGTTAATGGTTTTTATCCCTATCTTTTTAAGAAAGCTAAAACCTGCGATTATTATGCCAAGAAAAGTGCCAAGATAGATTAAAAACCTTCTGCGATTGATTAATTTTAAAACATAATGTGGTTCTTTTTTCATGTTCATTAAATTCCCCTGATTTTTAGGTAGGTGCTGCGAGATAAATACTTATCTCTCGATTTAGAATAATTATCCACAAGTTATTTACTATATTAAATCAATAAATCCGATTGAAATTATGGAAAAACCGAGCCCGTTTTTAACCGCTTCTATAGCCACTGCAGGATATATTATTATTTTAATAATTCTAAAATCCCTCCTGGAAAATAAAGAAATAGATTGGCAGAGTACTATCTTAAGCGCTGTTGTTTTCTGGATTGTTATTTTTCTGGTACATTACTTCCTTAACAGGCGATATGGAAGTTAATCAGGAGCATTCGTTTTATCGACTTTTCACAATAATTTTTTTATGAAAATGTATACCAGATACGCGACTATTAAAATCACTGCCGTTTTTATAATGAAAAACGTTATTTCCAATAAAATCCCGATAATATAATAAGCAATAACCAGGGCAACGACTGCAATAATAATATCACCGAATTTCATGAATACATAATTATTTCCGGTGCATAAATCTTTATCCGGCAAAATCCAATGGAAATGTAGCATGCGCATAGGAATAATACTCCACGGTCCAGAAATCATCGATATGGGTTCAGCAAAGCGGATAATCGATATTTTCAGGCGGGAACACGAAGTCACGGCAAAGCTTGGAGGAACCATGGGACGGACTGCAGTCATTGATGCGGGTCTTGAGGATGTTATCGACATATCACAGGGACTCACGCCCAGTGAGACCATTATCTCAATAAAGGACAGAATAGACCTGGCAATACTGCTCAATCACGGCAAGACACCGGATACCGGACGTCATTTCGGGCGAATAGTAGCATCGAAAATCCCGCCTTTACGGTTTATCCATATCGAGCGCCCTGACCATGACGGCAGGATAATTTATTACTCTTTGCAGGCGAACGCTGTGCGGAAGCTGTCAAAGACATGCTATGTGAAACATACGACCTTCCTATCATCGAATCAGGCAGACCTGCGCCGTCGCATGTAAGAGTCGAAGGAGACCGTGTTATCCGCCGTATATCAGGCGCATTTGAGGGAGAAAACATCCGCCTTGACGGTGTTGTTATCGGAGAAGTCACACGCAGTGAACCTGAAATTGTATGCAAAGACGGAAGGATTGTCGGGCTTCACGGGATAGAAATAAAGCAGCACGGTCTTGAAAAATTCAAAAACAGGAAACTCGACATTTTCACAGCCAGGGTAAAGACAGGCAACATAAGGCGAACCAAACAAAACCCGAAGATAAAAAGAGTCAAGCCTTCTGCCATGAATAAAATCGCCATTATAGATCATTGCGCAGAGTCCACATTTGAACTTGTAAAAGACGCAGGACTTGTGGTTACTGTTGGGGACGACACCACAACAATTGCGGCTGACATATTAACGCGCCTTGGGATTCCTGTGATAGGGATTATTGACGGGGACATAGACGGCGTGCTTGATAATACGGTTGTACCGGAAGATTCGGTTATTATCTGTGTCAAGCCGGGGTTTGATGATATCGTTGGCAAGGGTGTGTCTGCTAAATTATTTGGAAATAAACAGCAAAAAGTATGGGGAAAAGATGAGCTTCTTACAAGGATTCTTGCGCTGGCTGAAAAATATATAGTGGAGGTAACGTATTATTGAAGGCATGGAACCTGATAAAAAGAGGTTAAAAATCGCACTGATAGCCCCGACTCAGGCAGAATCAAAAGACCTGAGGCTCCAAATCCAGCCCGAGCCGCATGAGGAACCGAAAATTATTTCGCAGGGTGAATTACATGGCAAATCCATTATTTTTTCCCATTGCGGTGTGGGGAAGGTCAATGCGGCGCATACTGCAACACTGATACTTGAGAACTACGATGTTGACCTTCTTTTGCTCTTCGGCATCGCAGGAACATATAGTGGAGCGATTGGCGATGTGGTTGTTGCGGAAAGTGAGAACTATGGTGAGGAGGGCGTGTTGACAGAGGATGGCTGGAAACCGATGGAGTTCACAGGCTTCCCATTATTAAAAAATGAAAAAGAATATTACAATACCTTTCCGATGGACGCGGATCTGGTAAGGTTCACCATTTCCGTTTCAAAGGACACGGGTTTTAATGTAAAATCCGGTAATTTTGTAACAGTATCCCAGTGCTCCGGAACACATGAGAGCGGGGAAATACTTAAAAAACGCTTTAACAGCCTCTGCGAGAACATGGAAGGCGCTGCTGTGGCTCATATCTGCGCTCTTTACGGTATGCCCATGATTGAGATTCGCGGGATAAGCAATATCGTTGAGGAAAGAGCGCTAAAAAATTGGAACATACCGCTTGCAGTCTCGCATTGCAATAAGGCAGTAAGTGAAGTGGTTAAAAGGTTGAAATGAAGCTCTCTATAGGTTATTCACCATGTCCCAATGACACGTTTATCTTCTATGCCTTAGCCCATAAAAAGCTCGGTGGAATGGGGTTTTCCGAGATACTCAGGGATGTGGAAACATTGAACAGGATGGCTTTGAAAAAGGAACTGGACGTAACCAAAGCCTCTTTTTACGCATTTGGTTTTTTAAGGGAAGATTACTGTCTTCTCCGCAGCGGCAGCGCACTCGGGAGAGGATGCGGACCCCTGTTAGTGGCTAAAAAGCCTGTGAAGATTCCTGACCTGTCGGGGTTAAAGATAGCAATACCCGGAAAGATGACCACCGCATACCTTCTGCTGCAAGTCTTTGCGCCTGAAATTAAAAATATCGTTGAGATGCCTTTTGACCGCATCATGAACGCGGTCAGCATGGGCACGGTGGATGCAGGTTTAATCATTCACGAGGGCAGATTTACATATCCTAATTACAATCTTGTGAAGCTCATCGACCTGGGGGAATGGTGGGAGGAGGAGACTGGCATGCCAATACCTCTTGGGGGGATTCTTGCAAGGAGGGATTTGGGCACGGATGTGATACGGGAAATAGACCGCATGATTAAAGAGAGTGTCAAATATGCGTTCAAAAACCGCGCAGAAACCAGAGAATATATCAAAAGTAATGCGCAGGAACTGGATGATGACGTGATAGACCAGCATATCAGGCTTTATGTGAACGATTATACACTGGATATAGGGGATGGTGTGATAGCGGTTGATAAACTGTTGAAAACAGCAGAAGAATTAAATTTAATCCCACATTCTGGTAAACCTTTATTTATTGATTAACACAAGTTTATAAATATAAAAAATAATAAGAACATTATGTTAGAAAAAATCAAACTCCAGAATTTCAAGTTACACAAAGACACCACTCTTGAAATTAAGCCCATTACATTATTTATAGGGCAAAATAATAGCGGAAAATCCAGTATTTTTCAGGCACTTCAACTTATAAAACAAAATCTAAAGGTAAGAGAACATCCAGATTATTATCGAAGTGGTTATGGTGAAAGAATATTCGACAAATTGATTCCACTGAAATCGAGTGCAAGAAAGTTTGGACTTGGAGATTTTGATGCGTCTATAAATGAAGCATCATATAATCCAAACATTCCATCAAAACAACCCGATCAGGATTATTATCTCAATCCAAACTTATTGATAGACATTGGTACTTTTGAGGATGTGCTTAGAAAAGATGGTCGATTCATTGGCATTTCATTGGATGGAAATGTTCCCGCAAGAAATCGTGCTCTAAAGGAGGCAGGTATAGAAAATATTCAACTTCATTATGATATGAAATTCCGGAATAATAGCCTTAATTTTCATTCAGGTGAAATTAAAGGGGGGCAATATCATATAAAATGGGATTGGAACGAGGGGAGAGAAAAAAATAAAACCCCAATATCACTAAAAATAGATGGAATAGATTTCAATATCGAACCTCTTGATGAAATCAGTAGGCCTATTACATCGAGTGGGTCATCAACCGGGACAAGTATCCCCTATGATATCCAAGATAACGCCAGAGAGTTAAAAGACGGCTTGATGAACTCTATAAAATATTTTATTGAATCAATTCATGCAATCTATGGACTCAGGGGTTTTGAAGAAACATCTTATCCACTGTCAGATACACCACCACTCGATACGGATTTCATGCAGCTTCACGACAGGTCGCTGGCTATGAACAGCCTGCTTCCATATAATCGAGAACTTGAGAGCCAGCTTTCATCATGGTTCAAGAAGCTATTGGGAGTTGAGATAAGTTTTGAGCTTCTTCCCGGAAAGACAGCTAAGATAAAGGCAAAAAACGCATACGGTGAGACCTCATTCATCAATGAAGGGCTGGGAATCCATCAGCTCCTCTTCATGTTTTTACCTATTGCTTTATCTCCATCTTCACATACATTTCTTATAGAGGAACCTGAGGCTCATCTTCATCCTAAAGCCCAATCAGACATTACCTCTACTTTTATTAAAATTCTTAAAAATGAAGCTAAACAGTTTTTAATTGCTACCCATAGTGAACATATCTTATTTGGATTTCTTAATGCATTGGCAAAAAAGGAGATTTTGCTCGATGATATTGCAATTTATTACTTCAAAAATGAAAAAGGAGTTGCTGAAATAACAAAATTAGAAATTGATGAATACGGAAGAGTTTCAGGTGGATTACCGGGATTTTTCGAACAAAATATTCGAAATGTTATAGAATATCTCGACGCATTAGATTCTAAAAAATGAAATATAAATTCGTCGTTGATGAGAACATTTTTTACTGCGCCATAAGAGGTGTGGATGAATATGACAAAAAGGATACAAGCTCAGCAAGATTTCTTGCTTATCTACTACAGAATTGTCATAAAATATGCCTTGATAAAAAATGTAATAAGCGTTTTGAAAAAACTATCCAGATTAAATTGGGAAAAATATCTAAAACAGAACCTGTATTGCCTGAAATTGATCTCCTGATACAGAATATAGTCCATACATCAGAGAAAATAACAAGAGATTTTTCTAACGGCGGGCAATTTACTGATGACGAGAGAATTCCGCGTAAAGACCTTTATCTCGCCAGATGTGCAAATCAATTCTCAGCAAAAATCGTAACGCTTGATAGGGATTTTAGAGAAGCAGTAAATGCTCATGAATCTCTAAAACAGAATGGAGTAGAGGCAGTGCACCCGAAGGATGCGATTAAATTTGTAACCGAAACTTAAAAGAAGCTCTTTATCAAATCTTCCCTTGACTTTTTGTTTTCATTACCGTCATTTATCTTGATTATTTTCTGGGCTTTCCTTTTTGCGGGCGGGCAGCCTGAACATTCATAAATGAAATGGATAAAGCCCGATTCCGGGTTCTCAACGGTATTTTTATGTTCATATACAGTGTTGCAGTCCGGGCATGTTCCCACCTTTGGGACGATTTCATTGCAATGCCCGCATTTGCACACCACGACATCTATGACTTCGTTCTTCGGGTTTATAGCAGATAATTTATATTCGTCGCTTTTAAGTTCCGGCATGTCCACTCAACTTAATGCAACAGGGATGTATTAAATCTTACGAGTTTATTACGGTAATTCCAAAATCCTGCATAACAAAAGCTTTATTCTTTTTCACGTTGTACCCTATACACAGAGGTGAGATGTTTGACCGAACATTTTCCATCACAAATTGATTATTTACGCGCTCTTGATACTGCATGCTTAAAATGTGGCGATAAACACCAGCCAGACTGCCCTGTGGGGATGGCAAAAGCGCAAATCAACAACACGAACGACTTATTAACCGAATTTTACAAACGCCGGTAAACCAAAACCTATTATATTCCAGACGGCATAAGAGCCCCCCGTGACCAATATAGCAGTGCTTGTTTCGGGAAGAGGCTCAAATCTTCAGGCAATCATAGATAGCATTGAGAGCGGGTATTTGAAATCGCGGATTGCCGTAGTTATAAGCGACGTCGGGGATGCGTATGCGCTTACGCGCGCAAAAAAACACGGAATTGAGGCTATTTTTGTTAATCCTAAAAAATTCGCATCAAAGGAATTATACGAGAAGGAAATTCTCGGGGTTCTAAAAACACACAATATTAAACTTGTGCTGCTTGCAGGGTACATGAGAATACTCGGGAAAACACTGCTCGAAGCGTATAAAAACCGCATACTTAACATACATCCGGCGCTTCTTCCGGCTTTCACCGGTCTTCACGCGCAGAAACAGGCGTTTGACCACGGCGTAAAAGTCGCAGGATGCACTGTGCATTTCGTGGATGAAATACTTGACTGCGGCCCCATTATCCTGCAAAGATGCGTGGAAGTGAAAGAGGACGACACCGATGAGACGCTTGCAGACAGGATACTTGAACAGGAACACAAGATTTATCCCGAAGCCGTGAAATTGTTTGTGGAAAACAGATTACGCATTGAAGGACGGAAAGTGAAAGTCATAAAATCATAGAAAAGGAATCATTATGCCATTAAAAACAGTCGACCCTGAAATTTACGAAATAATGAGACATGAAGTCGAAAGACAGAGGAACAAGCTGAACCTCATAGCATCCGAGAACTATGCAAGCCGTGCCGTGCTCCAGGCGCAGGGCTCTGTAATGACGAATAAATACGCAGAGGGCTATCCGGGTAAAAGGTACTATGGCGGGTGCGAGTTCGTGGACGCGGCTGAGAACCTCGCGATAGAGAGAGCCAAGAAACTTTTCAAAGCCGAGCACGTCAATGTGCAGCCCCATTCTGGCTCGCAGGCGAACATGGCAGTGTACTTTGCGATGCTCAAGTACGGGGACACTATAATGAGCATGGATTTATCGCACGGCGGGCATCTTTCCCATGGCAGTCCTGTGAATTTTTCAGGAAAGTTGTTCAATATCGTGCCCTACGGGGTATCAAGGGAAACAAAGACCATAGATTATGACGTCCTGTCAGAACTTGCCAGGAAACACAAACCCAATCTTATCGTGTCTGGTGCAAGTGCATATCCGCGAGAGCTTGATTTCAAGCGTCTCCGCAAAATAGCTGACGAGGTGGATGCGTTATTGCTGGCTGACATAGCGCACATCGCAGGGCTGGTTGTAGCAGGGATACACTGTGACCCCGTGCCTTACGCCGATTTTGTCACCACGACCACGCACAAGACGCTCAGAGGTCCGCGCGGAGGTATGATAATGTGCAAATCGGAATACGCAAAAGAGATAGATAAGACTGTTTTCCCGGGAATACAGGGAGGTCCACTCATGCACGTCATTGCCGCAAAAGCCGTTGCGTTCAAAGAGGCGATGAATAAGGATTTTAATGAGTACCAGAAGCAGATAGTAGCGAATGCAAAGAAGATAGCGTCTGAATTGATATCAAGGGACAACGAACTCGTATCAGGCGGAACGGACAACCACCTGATGCTGGTTGACCTTACACCTGTTGACATTACAGGCAAGGACGCCGAGGCAAGGCTTGGCGAGGCTGGCATCATTTTGAATAAAAATACCATACCTTTTGAAACAAGAAGTCCTTTTATCACAAGCGGTATAAGGATTGGCACGCCGGCAGCGACCACGCGGGGAATGAAAGAAAAAGAAATGGTGACTATCGCCTGGGCAATTAATGAAATCCTTCATAATATGAATGATGCTGAAAAATTAAAAGAAGTAAAGAGAACAGTCCTTGACCTTTGCGGTCAGTTCCCGATTCCATACGAGTGAGGTTATCTGATGGAGCCACTTCCCGAGGTCACAGACCCCCGTGTTATTGACGGGAGAAAAATAGCACAGGGGATAGAAGCGAAAGTCAAGAAAGAGGTTGAAGAATTTATAAAAGAGCGCGGCATTAAACCCGCTCTTGCCACGATACTTGTGGGAGAACACCCCCCCTCGAAACTGTATGTCAAGCTCAAGCACTGGGCATGCAAACGCGTGGGCATCATATCAGAAGACCACAAATTCCCTCAGGAAACAAAACAGGAAGAGATAATCCGGCTGATAGATACCCTGAACAGCCGCAAGGAGATACACGGGATACTCGTGCAGTTGCCTATCCCGAAACACATTGATGAACGTGATGTGATGACGCGCATCGCGCCTGAAAAAGACGTGGACGGCTTCAACCCGCTCAACATGGGTAAAATGTTTATCGGACGCGAAGGTTTTGTGCCCTGCACGCCCAAAGGTATTATCCGCGCCCTGGAAGAATTCAATATCGACCCGCAGGGAAAGGAAGTGGTGGTTGTTGGTCACAGCAATGTGGTGGGAAAGCCGGCGGCTGTTATGCTCTTAAACAGGAACGCCACCGTAAAAGTGTGCCATGTTTTTACTAAAGACCTCAAAAGCAACACAAAAGAGGCGGATATTCTCATAGTTGCCACAGGCGTGCGCGGACTGATTAAAGCCGACATGGTTAAAGATGGTGCAATCGTGTTCGATGTAGGCATAACGTGGCAGGATGAGAGGGTGTATGGGGACGTGGATTTCGACGATGTTTTACCGAAGGTTAAGTTAATATCACCAGTGCCGGGGGGCGTGGGACCTATGACGATAGCCATCCTGATGGAACATACGCTTCTGGCTGCCAAGATTCAGGCGCAAAAGTAAGGTCTTCAATCATTTTGAAATAGAAGCCGTATATTCTTTCATGTTTATTTATGCGAATTAGTTTTATGAGCGTATAATGCATATCAGGTGATGCAGCACACAAAGCTGCGAGGAGATTGTTGAATATGTCAGAAACCAAAAATTTTGTTTTACAGGAGAAAAACGGAAGCGAGACCAGTGTTTTCACAGGACGCCAGCCAAGACAGGCTGCGCTTAAAGCGGCAAACCGCATCGGCGGGACAAAGAGCAAGCCTGTTGAGATAAGACTGAGGGAGCGCGGGACAAAGAAAGTGCATATATTCAAGGGCTGGAAGGAAACTGTGAACGCGCCCAAGAACAAGCCTAAATGGATGCCGGATAAGATTAATAAGCCGTTTGTCAAGAAGACTGGTGTGGAAAAACTGGATTAAGTTTTATCTGCAAATTTTTTATTTTTTACAAAAACTCTTTTTTTCAAAGACAGATTACTTTCGCTCCGCTTACCAGAGGTTTTTAAGTATAGACCTTGAAGTATTGGCTATGGATATAATGGGAAAGCGGAAAGAGCTTCGGCACGACAGGCATACGGTTTCCCTGCTTACCGACCACCTTGTGATAACCCCGAAATATCGCGGGAAAATCCTGACCGGCGAGGTTGCCTTTGTTACAGAGGGAATCATCAGGGGAACATGCGCGGAAATGGGTCTCAAAATCATAGAAATTGCTGTGAATGTTGACCATGTGCATTTGTTTTTCCAGTATCCTCCGAAGTATTCTTTGAGCTTTATCGCCAAGAAACTCAAAGGACGGTCAAGCAGGCTCTTGAGACAGGAGTTCCCGCATCTTCGCGAATGGTGCGATGATCATCTATGGGCTTCAGGCTGTTATCACGGTTCAGTCGGACAGGGTTGGGAAATTGTGGAGAAATAAATTTCCACGCAAAATTTCGTCTGTTGAAAAAGCTTTATAGGCAAAAAACGCTAACAATCCCATGTATCATTAAGTACGGGGTATGGTGACTGCAACGATATGTTTTTCATGCTTCTATAAGGCGATAAGAGTTAAGAATAATCTTTTTCAAGCGATAAAAATAGGCGCTCATCAAGAAAATGCATCCAAAAACGATTAAGGCTTACATCTACTCGAATGAGAAACTGTTATACATATGCGAGTGCTAAAGATTTAAACAGATTAAAAAATCCTTCGGATAACTTATTGCGAGGTATATTTGATGATAATGGATTGGCATTCAGGCAAAAGGAAGTATATACGAATCGAGTAAATGAAAGAGTTAGTAGCAATAGCGGGCAGAGAGAATAATAGGAGGAAGAAATATGGGGTTATTAGATTGGTTCAGAAAACCTAAATCCAAAGTCCCAGTTCAAGTCAGAGAAAAAGAAGTTTCTGAGGCGTTAAGAAAGACTGTGGAAAAAGATAAAAATCACGGCGGTGATCCCTTTTATGAATATCGGAAAAAGAATATCCTCCCAGAAGAATTTGAATATGGCATGAACTGCTTCTTGGATAGAATTTTTGAACAAGAAGGTAAAGAAGTAGCGCAGAAGACATACGAGGAGCTTAAAATGATGGGGGGTTGCACACTAAACGAAGTTACCTCATCTGTAGATGTTGCAGGATTGCCAATTTTATTTGGTGTCAAAAATATTATAATTGGTCTTGAAGCTCATAATAAGGCGATAAGTATCCTAAAAAAAGAATTCAGAGAAAAGTTATTGACGGATAATCCAATATTTTTGGGAAGGTTAGAAGATGAAACAGAGAATGAATTTGTGCTGAGATTGGGTATCATAAGTATGGGATTTACTGATAAATCATTTGAGCTTAATAAGCAAGGCAAATTATTTGAGAGCCAGAGGCTATCGTTATATTCAAGTTTAATTGATAAAGAAATACTTCCGCCTTATGATCATGTTCAAATTAGTCATGGAAAACTAGAACTCGAAACATTCTTTGCTACAGGGGCGTTGTTTAGGAATATAATACCGAATGAAGAAATCGAACTTGACAAATTTTTGTTACTTATAGGGCCAGATTTCTGGCACACGTTTTGGGTAGGTATTTTTGAATATTTCAAGGCAAATTCCAAACAAGAACCATTTACAGCAGCATCCATAAATATGTTTGCTTATGCATTTACTAGAGATGAGGATGAAAAAATATCTACAGAAGAAGAAAAATGGAAAAAAGATATTCGTAACTTAGGAGATTGGAATATAGCTTGGGAAAGGATACAAAAAAGACAAGCAGAAGAAGCATCTCAGGCAGCAGCCGATAAAGGTTTACACTCATATACTGGACTTCCAAGAGATTTTTCTCTCTTTTTGTCAGTGGTTAAGTTCCTAACCGTGTTTGGTTACAGAGGGGAAAACTTCTCAAAGCTAATAGCAGATGCTGACAGAGGTATACTTAAGTTTCTTTGCTTTAAGCTTGTTGCTGAGACTATAAAAGACCAGAAACAAAGTAAGAATATGAAACTTTGATGAGCCTTGGGCACAGCATAAAACATGAAAAACCGCAATGCCTGAAGGTATAGGTTTAAGTTTTCATGGGAAAAAGTAAATAGGACATGTTTCATTTTTAAATTGCCTGCAACGGTAGATAACACGCTGTTTGAAGATATTTAACAAACGTCGAGGACAACGTTGAATCCACTTCGATTTGTATATCTGCGCCGAATTGAAAAACTGAAATCAGCGAATCGATGGAAATTTCAAACCCATGAGCATCCACGCCGATGCTCCGTTTTTTCAAAACGGAGTCCGTTACTGCATCCTTCTCGCGCATCCATAAGGCGATAGGCAACACCGATGCGAAGCAGCGGCGCAGTTCCATGTAGAAGGTGATGCATTTGCAGATTTTGTATTTCTTTAATTAATAGATTAACTGTAAACAATTATATAAAAAAAGTGAGCAATAAAAAAACAATGCTCTATAATTAAAAATTCTATAAACTATTATTTGAAAATATTTTTAAAATCTTTTCGGTTTATGATTCTGGTAGCATTCCCTGCAATATACAGGTCTGTTGCCCGAGGGTACAAATGGCACTTCAGTTTCCTGACCACAATCAGCACAAGTTGCTTTGTGCATTTCTCTTGGTCCGCTGGGTCTGAAGGCACCTCTGCCGCCACCGCCTCCGCGGAAGCCGCCCCTTCTATCGTTGTCCATTCAATTCACCTTTTTTTTAACTATTTTACTAAAAATAGTTTAATATCTCGCTGGTTTATGCTTTGCGTAACATTCCCTGCAATAAACGGGTCTGTCACCAGATGGCACAAAAGGTACCTCTGTTTCCTGTTTGCAGTCAGCACAAGTTGCTTTGTGCATTTCTCTTGGTCCGCTGGGTCTGAAACCTCTGCCGCCTCCGCCGCGGAAGCCGCCTCTTCTATCGTTGTCCATTTAATTCACCTTTTTTTTAACTATTTTACTAAAAATAGTTTAATATCTCGCTGGTTTATGCTTTGCGTAACATTCCCTGCAATAAACGGGTCTGTCACCAGATGGTACAAAAGGTACCTCTGTTTCCTGTTTGCAGTCAGCACAAGTTGCTTTGTGCATTTCTCTTGGTCCGCTGGGTCTGAAACCTCTGCCGCCACCGCCGCGGAAACCGCCTCTTCTGTCATTATCCATTTATATTTCTTTCCTTTATTTTATAAACCAATTAACCTAAAAAAGACAGCCCTTAGACGGTATAACCCTCTAATAGTTGCTAAATAAGCCAACCGATTGAAGACATTAATGTCATTTGCAGCATATAAATCTTTGCTTGCCAGTTCAATGGTTTCGGGACTACACACAGGCAGGCAGATGTGATAAAGTATAAAAAGGTTTGAAGCCATCATAATTTACAGGGGTGTTAAAATATGGCATACGAACCAAAAAACTTTGAAAAATTACTGGGAACGCAGGGACTCAGCGACCAGATGCTGAAGAACCACTTCACCCTATACCAGGGCTATGTAACCAACACAAACAAATTAGCTGATGCGCTGAACGCGATGCAAAAAGAAGGAAAGACAGGTACGCCGGAATACGCAGAACTCAAGCGCAGGTTTGGCTGGGAGTGGAACGGCATGAGGCTGCACGAGTATTATTTCGGCAATATTGTAAAGGGCGGCAAGCCAATCGATAAAAATACGAATCTCTACAAGAAGATTGTTGCGGATTTCGGGTCATACGAAAACTGGGAAAAGGATTTCAAGGCGACAGGAGCCATGCGCGGCATAGGATGGGTGATGCTCTACTACGATGCAATGGCGGACAGGCTTTTCAATGTCTGGATCAACGAGCATGATGCGGGTCATTTATGCGGCGCAAGTCCCCTTTTGGTCATGGATGTGTTTGAGCATGCGTATATGATTGACTACGGGCTGAAGCGGGCTGATTATATCGAGGCATTCTTCAGGGCTATTGACTGGACGCTCGACCAGGGAATAGATGCAATGTTCGAATGACTTCGGGATAATATTGTTAATTGACCAGATACCCGGTCTCTATTCGAGCAGTTCCATATCCTCACCGCAGCAGACAAGAGTTCCACCGCCTGCTTTAGTCACGACGACCTCGTTCCCGCATATGTTACATCTATACTTCTCTCCAACTTTTTCTACGCCCATAATTTAACCTCCTTACAGTACCTTATTTATGTGCAAGGCTATATAATCCTTTATTTTGAGCAAAATAATAAAAAAAAATCGAAGTGTTAGCTAACCCGGTGTCAGTTTTTATATGTCTCCATCTTTCTCATAAACTCACATACATCTATGGGTTTTGGTATATAATCATCAAATCCGGAATCAAGAAATCGTTCCCTATCGCCTTTCATAGCAAAGGCAGTTAAAGCTATTACAGGCACATCCTTATAACAGGACATGTTTTTGATTATTCTTGTAACTTCGATGCCATCCATGCCTGGCAGTGCCACATCCATGAGTATTAAATCATAGACTTCTTTTTCTATTTTTCTGATTGCTGCTTCCCCGTCATGCGCTTTATCAGCATTAAAACCCTGTGCTTCGAGTATCTCAAGCACAAGTTCCAGATTCAAGTGATTTTTTTGCACAACCAATGCTTTTGTCATTTAATCCCCATCCTTTCGTTTTTTTATCGATCCGGAATAATTATAATTATGATTATTAGGATGATGCCTTATATAAAGTTTACTCCATTTGAACATTATAACTGCAAACCATACAAATTAAATAGCCAATATATACATAAAAGATGAAAATGAATGCCATAGTGATGTTTTTAGTTTACTTTCTTGTTTTTGCACTAATCCACAGCCTTCTTGCAACGGATTACATTAAGAATAAAGCCCGGATGCTGCCGGGAAAGGGATTCCGGTTTTACAGGATAGGATATACGATAATAAGTTTTCTTACGTTTGCGCCCGCTTTCCTCACATGGATGAAATACACTGCATCGATGCCTCTTGTTTACAGCATCTCCCCGTGGTTGTATCCTGTCGTTATTCTTATCCGCATTTTTGCGCTGGGGATGTTTGTGTATGCCGTTCTCCAGACTGATGTCATGGATTTTATCGGTATAAGGCAGCAAACAAAAAATATTCTGATAACAAATGGCGCCTACGGGATAGTCCGCCATCCGCTTTATGCATCCGGTATGCTGTTGTTATTTACAAAAATGGAAATGAGCCGGCTTGACCTTGTAGCTTCGGCGCTTGTTTCAATATATCTTATAATAGGAGCATACATTGAGGAGAGAAGACTGCTTTCGGTTTTCGGGGAAGAATACAGGAAATACCAGCAGCAGGTTTCCATGTTCATCCCTATGAAGTGGATATCCAGATAATCGAGAATCAGCATCCTTGAAGGGGGCAGCAGATCTCTTGAAACTCCCAGTTTGATGGACAAAAGCTGTGCATCAAATATTAATTAAGGTATCCTGCCAATATTAGCATGAAATGCACGCTTGGAAACAAAACAAGACAAAACCCGCAACTTCAAGCATTGCGTGGGAACCTGAAAAAAACCACATCTACTGGTGCAGGAAGTGCAATACCCCCTTACTTGATGAGTCCTGCGGAATATGCAGGGAAAAAGGCTATCAAATCCAGCTCTCCCCTCCCGGAGACGTGCGGTTTTCCTCGCCGCACGAAATAAGCCTTATCAACGACCTGATGCTAAAATCCTTCGGCATAAATCCCCTATCAGGAAAAACCGTCCTTTTGAATAAAATCCCCGGGGAAGACAAAACCGATGAGATAATTGTGGATGGCATTCGCTTCGGAATTCTGAGATTCGATATGAAAGAACTCGCCTTCAAACTCGACCTCATGGTTGAAGGAGCGTCTGCGCTTATTAATTCAGGCATGCAGACTAAACTTGTTAAAATATCATCAGGGGGGAGGCACTTGAGCGGGAAAAACATCGACGGAAGCGATGTCCTTGAGTACTCGGATGACATAAATAAAGGGGATACCGTTCTTGTAATCAGCAAAAACCTTGCAGGATTCGGAACATCTTACAGGGACAGCGCGGAGTTGAAAAAACCCGGACATACGCTTCGGATAAAGAAAATCGAATCAAAAAAGGCGTTTTTCCTGACCGGAAAGCCATCAATGGATGACGTTATCCGCGCCAACGCGCCGCACATGAAAAGGCTTGTTAAGGATGCAGTAAACACAATTCGCGGGATAGCCAACCAGAAAGAGTTCAGGGATTCGCCTGTTTACGTTTCCTTCAGCGGCGGGAAGGACAGCCTTACCACGCTTGACCTTACGCGAAGCGCCGTGAAAAAACCCATAAGAGTGTTCTTTGCAAACACTGGCATCGAGTTTCCTGAAACCGTGGAATTTGCGCGGCGTTTCTGCAAAGAAAACAATATCGAGCTTATGGAAGTGGAGGCAAAGGAGGCTTTCCGGGAAGCTCTTCCGAGTTTCGGACCTCCTGCAAAGGATTTCAGGTGGTGCTGCAAGGTGTGCAAACTTGCGCCCATCAACGCGGTCATGGAAGAATGTACACGGGGAGGGCGCAGGTGTTTGACAATCGACGGAAAGAGGAAATACGAATCATTCACCCGCGCGCGGATAGCTCCGAAAGAAGAAAACCCCTTCATTCCGGGACAGGTAAGTGTGTTCCCCATCCGCAACTGGCGAGCCATCGAGGTGTGGCTCTACATTTACTACCGGAAACTTGAGTATAATCCTTTATACGACCTCGGTTTTGAGCGCGTTGGCTGCTGGCTGTGCCCTGCCGAGCTCAGCGCCGAATACTACAGGTTCAAGGAATTGCATCCCGAATTGTTTGAGCGCTGGAATGATTATCTTTTAAAGTGGGCGATGGAGCATGGAGTTTCGGATAAATTCATCGAACACGGCTTCTGGCGCTGGAAAACGCTGCCGCCGAAAATGGTTCGTCTTGCAGAGGAGCTTGGGATAAATACAAAATTAACAGGCAGGGAGGAAGAGTTTGGCATCGTAGTGACTGGCGGGGTTTCGCCGTGCAAGACTGGCGGATATACCATGGAAGGAAAAATTACGGGGCTCATGCCTGGTGAGGCTCAAAATATCGCCAATATCCTTGGCGGGAATACATTCTCAGAAGACCTCGGGGTGCTGTTAATCAGGACAAAAAGCGGAAGCGTCAAGATATTCTCATCGGGGCATATCTCTGTTAATGCTCCTGTGAGGGAGGAAGCGTTATCGCTTTTTGAAAATACTGCAAAGCAATTGATAAGGGCTAAGAAGTGCACAAAATGCGGGGTTTGTTTGAAAATATGCCCTGTCGGTGCTATACAAATCGAGCCGCAGCTTAAAATCAATAAAGAGTGCACTCGTTGCGGGAAATGTACGGAATCATGTGTTGTGGTGAAGTATTTCGACAGGCTTTTGCCGGAGTTTAATAAACGGTACTAATCTTCAGAAAGTTTTAAATCCCATAAAAAAAAGCATATATGGATGGTAAAATCAGAAAAATTAATTGCCCTATGGAAATTATCGATATTTTTTTCTACTATAATATTATTAATACCGACAGTATCGGCTGAAACCATAACTACTTTTTCGGATATGGGAATAGCAAAGGAATTTACTTCAGACAATGAAGGTACCACCCCAGTAGGAACTTTCAACATTTCTTCAAATGAACAACCTTTAGAAATTGTAGTTTATGCTAACAGGAACTATGGCTATAAACTCACGATTTATTTAAATGATGCACCTATTAAGTCCCAAGACTTTAATGGAGATGGAACATTTTTAGTAATAGTTCCTCCTGAAAATCTTAAAAAAGGACTTAATAAAATATATGTGAAAGCAACATCATCGAATCGTTATTGGCACTTTGCAGGTTCATATAAACTAATTATTTATGGAACTTCGAAAATAGGTTATGCCTTAACTTCCACTCCCACTCCAACTTCTACCTCTATTTCAGGTCAGCCTTCCAAGCCCAGCGTCAGCCTTCACGGAGACAAAACCGACGTTGTGCTCGGCGAAGACATTATACTCAAACTCTCTGCCCTGAACCTGATTACAAAACCAAAAATGCACGTTCAGGTGATAATAATCCCGCCTTCTGGAATGAGCGTGACCTCCTCTGAGTTCAGCAAGGTTATGTCTGGTCAGTTTGCGGCTAACTACGAACTTGAGCCGGGAGATGGAAAGGACATTGAAGTAAGAATAAAATCCAATCAGGCTGGGCAGTTTAATGTGGATGGAAGAGTTGTGTATTATTTCGGAGACGATAAAGATACAGGCGGAGATTCTACTTTAAGTCTGCCTATCAAGGTTAGGGAAGTCGCGTCTCAAACCCCGGTAGCAACCCCTACCCAGAAGTCAATTCCTGGTTTTAGGTCTTTATTAGCAGTTGTTGCAATATTAATAGGATTTTCCATAAAGAGAGGCTTAAAACATAACAAGTAATGCCTCCATCATGTCACATTTTTAGAAAGTTTTAAATCCTATAAAAAAAAGCATATACTGATGGAAAAATCAGAAAAAATAATTGCTCTTATTGGAATAGTTTTTATTGGATACATTATAATAACATATGGTAGTGTGATTTTTGAAATAATAAAATTCATCTTTTATATGGGAATATTATTAATTTTTTTATACGTATTAAGTTTATTTGGAAAATCATCTCCAGCCGCACAACAACCGCAATCAAATTCAATAAGTAATTATAATCCACCACCGCAGGTATGTGCAAATTGCGGAGGAGGGGGAAAGTGTCATAGATGTTATGGTGGAGGATTTGTTGGGCTTATGTTCAATCAGAGATGTCCAGCTTGTCATGGTACTGGTAGATGTCCTGCCTGCGGGGGACGGGGATATTAAAATAGTCACCACAGTCATAAATATCAGGCAAAGTTAATTTTGTTTAAATGTAGATAACTATTTAAGGTTTAGTGGCGATTACAATTTGTGGAACTAAGAAAAAATTATTTTGAATATTTGAGTATAGGTTTTCTTATAACTGGGTCATTATTATTACAGCAAGGAATACAAATGCAGTTAAAACAAATACCCAAAATAGATTCTCCGCTGGCGTATGTTATCGTTGCAGCCGTGCTTATTTGGTTAGCTGTATCATTTAAACCTAAACAATAAAAATTGCTAGTCAAAACTTTTTAGGATTTCATGGCTATATGTCCAACAAATATTTTTATCCTGTTTTGGCAATCGACCTATAAAATCCGATGGATAATACCCGTAATACCATAACTCAGACCATAACCAGCGAAGCTATAAGCGGCGTCACAAACGTCTCAATTACCGCAGCCACAAAAATCAGGGGCATGACCACTTTTATGTAAAACATAATGCCCTGCATAAACTCCTGTTTTATATCAGTTTTCGCCCCTCTTATGGAGAGGTACATCACATACCCCAGCCTGAGTCCTATACCTGAGCTTATCAATATCATAGGAACTTCTATGATGCCGTGGGGCACTAGCGCTGCGAGGACAAAAAGAACTCCCTTCTGCCTTAAAACCACATCCGACAGCATCCCTATAACTATTCCATTTCCCGCAACAAAAAAAAGCGGTATGATGCCAAGCCCCACCCCAAGCACAAGAGCCAGCAGGCTTTTAAAGGCATTATTCAGGAAAATCAGAAGCATAATCGCAAGAGGTGGAAGCGCCTTTATCCACCCGAACGACTGTTTAAACATTTCAAGATAATTTTCAGACAACGCGGGATTTTTAACCGATGCCAGGAACCCTATCATCAATGAAAAGATAAAAAGCCCGGTGATTATAAAGATATATTTCCTCAAGGAATAGATGTATTCGAAGTTTTTCATTTCATACTCCCATCAATATCCGCAGGGTGTTTCGCGTCGCAGGCGAAAGCCCCAGCACCAGTATGGCAAGTTTCAACAGGTCAATCAGTTTTCTTTCTTTATCATTGTCAGATGTGTTGTCAAGCATATAAATTACAGGTATGAACACCAGCAGTTTTAGCGGATACATCACGAGTGAGGGATGGGCGATATAATTACCTGCCATATCAATAAAGAACGTTGGAGCCACATGCTTTTCATAGTATCCGAGCCAGTCCATGCCCACGAATGTGGAAGAAGCGTCCAGCAGATGAACAAACAGCAGGGATATGTTGAGTTTGTTTGTAAGAAGCGTGAAATCGAGCCGCAATGATATGAAATAGACAACAGATGTGGCAATGACGCCCAGAGCCAGTATAGCAGCAGCAGGAACGGGATTCGTTACTTCCCCGACCGCCAGCAGCGCCGCTATATTAATCACAGTCCACGCAATCCCGGCATAGCCAAAAAACGCGTGATAATCCTTTATTTTTCCTTTTCGTTCAAGATAAATCGCAAGCGTAAGCAGGCTTATCGTCACTGCAAACACGAAAAAATATATAAGAGGCGTTACGAAGAGATACCGCAGCGGCGGGGTGAATATGTTTGAATCTTCAAGCACGCGCAAGGAAGAGCCTGCAAGAACGTACGGCGTTACCGCAATTATGAATTGCGTATCTATCTTTACATCGAGTTTATCCAGCAGCTTTAATATTCCGAAAAGGCTAATACCCAGCACTATCGCATAAGTTAGCGTGTCCACAGGATTATAAGACGTATCATTGATTACGCCGCTTATATAGTACTTATATATATACTGCCAGATTGTATCTATTATATTCATATAATGACCTTATGAACGAGAGCAAAGAAAACCATAAAAACAGGTGGATGCAACTGCCAAGAACTGTTGTTGTCGGTCATGGTGTTATCAGCGACACAGGTAAGGTTTGTAAAGACCTTAAGCTTAATGGGAGCGCCCTTATCGTAGCCGGAGGCAGAACGCTTAAGGCTGCCGGAAAAACAGTTGCAGTTTCCCTGGAAGATTCCGGCTTTGACGTGAATACAGCCATAGTTGAAAAACCCACACTTTCCGAGGTCAGGAAAGCCGAGAAAATAGCCGGCGAGGTAAAAGCATCGTTCTTGCTGGGCGTGGGAGGCGGCAAGTCCATAGATATTGCAAAGCTTGCTTCCGTGCATCTTGATATACCGTTCATCAGCGTACCGACAGCCGCCTCGCACGACGGAATCGTTTCATCCCGCGCATCCATCCTCAGGAACGATAAAACCGTTTCCGAAGCCGCGCAGACCCCTCTTGCGGTGGTGGCGGACACAGCCATCATTGCCGCTGCGCCGTACCGCCTGCTGGCAGCGGGATGCGGCGACATAATCTCTAATTATACCGCGGTGCGCGACTGGGAACTGGCTCACAGGCTGCGCGATGAGCCTTTCAGCGAATACGCCTCGATTATCTCAAAAATGACTGCCAAAATACTGATCGAATCCGCCGGACTGATAAAACCGGGTCTTGAAGAGTCAGCATGGACTGTGGTGAAAGCGCTTGTAGCAAGCGGAGTGGCGATGAGCATCGCCGGCTCATCCCGTCCCGCGAGCGGCTCCGAGCACAAGTTCAGCCATGCGCTTGACGGGATTGCACCAAAACCCGCGCTGCACGGCGAGCAGTGCGGTGTAGGAACAATAATGATGATGTACCTGCACGGGGGAAACTGGCAGGAAATCCGTGCATCCCTGGAAACAATCGGCGCGCCCACGAACGCCGCTGAACTGGGAATAGAGGAAGAGTATATTATTCAGGCACTCCTTCATGCGCATAAGATTCGTCCCGAGAGATATACCATACTTGGAACAGGATTGACACGCGAGGCGGCAGAGAAGGTCGCAAGAATCACAAAAGTGATATGAAGATCATGATTTAAATACCTCGTATTTAAATACGGGGTTTAACGAAGGTTTAACAAGGTGAATTATATGGAAGAATCGGATACAATAATAACGTTGATAGGAACAAAACTTGCGAAAGTCGGGAACGAGTTCATTTTTAAAGGTGCTGCCAGAGAATGCGAACCTTGCAAACTCAGTAGAACATGCCTTAGCCTGAATCAGGGAAGCAGGTACAGGATAATCAATCTTCGTAATACCGGAAAACACGAGTGCTTTGTGCATGATTCAGGCGTAAGTGCTGTAGAGGTTATAGAGGCGCCTGTTACTCTGGCTATTGAATCCAGAAAAGCCATAAAAGGTTCGAAAATAGTATATGAACCTGTATCATGCAGTATTGCAAATTGCGAAAATTTTGTTTTATGCCATCCTTCAGGGCTGCGGCAGGGGGATAAATTCGTGATTATAAATGCGGAAGGCGAGATGAACGAGCCGTGCAGGAAAGGATATTCATTAAAAGTTGTGGAGGTAAAAAGGTAAATGGAAAGCATAGACCATAACAACTGTGTGGATTGCGGGGTTGACCTTAAAGGTAAAAAAAGGTATCCTGTGTATTCATCGAGGCTTGCGGTTGTGGGATACAGGTGCGAGGCATGCAATGAAAAAAGCAAATCCCCGGCAGCAAAGAAACGGGAAGAAGAAATGAGCAGGCTCACAAAAGAAATACCTAAACTTGAAAACCCTAACATGGATATCAGGAAGTCGCTGAACAGGTAATGTCTGTCAGGCGGGCTGGTAAATTATATAACAAATCGATTCATATAAACACGCGAAATGATAAAAAAATGCCAGAACCATGGGTTCTTTAGAGGAGAAGCATGCGCCTGCGGTGAAGCCGGGACGCTTATGTTGAATGACGAACAGACAGAGCGGCTTGGCAGGTTTGTCTCAGGGGCGCTGCGGCATTTCCCTGACGACCTGGGTCTGGCGATGAACCAGCACGGCTGGGTGGATGTGGACGTTCTTGTGGATGCCATGAGGACGCGATATAAATGGTCAAACAAGGAAAAACTTTTTTCGATTATCGAATCTGATGAGAAGGGCAGGTACGAGGTTAAGGGCAATAAGATCAGGGCGCGGTATGGTCATTCCGTGGATGTAGATCTTGATTATGATGAGAATACGCTCCCGGAGCTTTATTACGGGGCAAGCCGCGAGGAAGTGGATATACTGCTCGAAAAGGGGATAAAGCCAATAAAGCAGAGATATGTGCATCTGAGCACGTCGGTGGAGAAGGCTCGGGAAGTTGCAAAAATCCATACCGATGACCCTGTGCTGCTGGTCATAAACGCAGGGGAAGCGCAGGACGATGGGGTAACTATGCTTTCTGCTACTGAAAATATTGTGCTTGCAGAGGAGATACCTGCGCAGTATCTCAGGGTGATGCAGGATTAAACCCGTACCCTGAACAAACCCGTCCCTGTTTCTTCTATCCTGAACTTCACATCCAGAAACTGCTCAGTAATCCAGATATTGGTCTTCGTATGAGGTGTAATCATCCTTGTGGTAAAAGAGCCACCTCCAGCCAGCGCCATATAGGGAATAAGCTGGTCTGCAAGATATATATCCACGCCAGCTCCCGACTTTAACTCTGATAATATCGCCTCTGCTGCGCTCTCACCCACCTTCTCGGCTCTCAATCCCGGTTTTCCGAGTGCGCTACCTCCGGCTGCGCCGCACCATAGCGTGATACCGCTTCCCGCCGATGCATAATTATTAGTTTCAAGTGAAATTCTGGCGGTGTACCCTGCATCCCGCAGTAGCTTTTCGGCTGACGCAGCCTGCCTTTCTGCCACATGGGCAGGCAAGCCGGATGAGTGTGAAATCCCCTCAACAAGAGAGCAGTGGTTCGTATCAAAACCGGTTTTTTCCAGGCTTGAAGGATTTATTACAGCCTCTACACAGCCTCCCCCGCGCGGATAGTATCCCCTCCTGATAAGCCTGAGTTCGCAGTCGTATCCCATCCGCAAGAGCGCCCCCAGTGTGACATACCGGAGATAATCAATGGGCGGCGACCATTGGACATCAGTCCCACCTGTAATCTTTATCCGGATGGTTTGGGGCGCGTGCAGAGCGGCAGGCATGAGGCACTGGAGAAAAAGGGATATGCTGCCTGCTGTGCCGATATCGATATCATATACGCCCCCTTTTATTTTCCCCGGTTTAAAGCAGATGCTTGTGGATTGCAAACGGCATCCGTCCACCCCAGCATTGCAAATTGATGCCACGCTCTCTACAGCTTTCATATGCTGAGCAGCAAGTCCGGGTTTTGGTCTTGCTTTCCTGATATGATCTATCTCGATGGATTTTCCAGTAACGGCGGAAAGCGCCACTGCTGTTCTTAATATCTGCCCTCCGCCTTCGCCGTAAGAGCCGTCAAGCTTCATAAATTGTTGTTGTATCCTATGATTATTGAAGCTTTGCTTAATACAATGCAACAATGATGCATAAAAGTGACGAGCGGGTTGGGGAGTGGGGGTTAGTAAAAATAGTTGTACCCGCTCGGCAGCACTATAATAGGAATAGGGATATATATATTTTACCCCCCCAAAATGCCATGTACGGGGAATTCTTTGTTCCAAATAAAACCGATGTTAATAAATCTTCATTTATAGTATGCCAGTATAAAAGAAACAAGCTGACCATTGAAACCTGAAAAAAGGGGAATTAAGAGATTATCATCCAGTTTGTTTGTGAGCGTCTCAACAACAGTAGCTGTCCCAGCCATTACAAAAACCAAAAGCCACCCAGATAGGAATATCCATCCTATAATTATGTTCACAATAAACTCGGCGGCGCAGCCTTCGTATGCCCTGTTCTTCAGCCATGGAATCCATGTTCTGCCGAACGCCTTTCCGAAAATTGCGGCAGACGCATCCCCGAAAGTCGTCATAAGTATTGCAGCCGAAGCGATTTCCTGTGAGAATACAGAAATAGCGATTATGCTGCCGATTGTAAAAAACACATGCCCGCCAAGCCGGTCAGCTTCCGTTGTCCTGAAAAGAGCATGGACAAGCGGCAGTTTTTTGCCCCACTCTATCCTGAAATACTCAAGCTCAAGTATCACAATCAGGTAAACCGTGAGCAGGGACAGAACCGCCTGTTTCCCGAAATAGTAATAAATGAGTACAATTATTATTGAAGTCATGTGTATCGTTTTTCTTTTAAGCTCATTGATAAGGTCGTCATTTAACAAAGTTTCACGTCCTCAGTGCGTTTTTGCGGATTTTTAAAACTTTCCTTGTCATAATCCCTGTTCTTTGCATCGACTCTCCCCTATATGAAATATTCGCATAAGGAAAATAGATAGGCGATAATAATTACAAAAAATGTATTATATGGGGCTGGTGAGATTTGAACTCACGATCGACGGGTCTCTCCGAAAACGCCAGGTTTTTGGCGATTCAATCTTTGAGCAGCACAAGTTCAGTGCTCCAACGGCTCCTCACAGCTTACCTCGTCAGGTTAGCTCGGCAGACCCGTTGCTCATCATAACACCCTTAGTCCCCGATTAGTCCCCGTATTTAAATACGGGGTCTTTGGGGACTCTGGGGTTTTCCGCTGGAGCCCGTCGCCATGCCGGACTAGGCCACAGCCCCTGATGGTATCGCCTACTTTTATCCGATTGCTATTAAAACTATCTAATCATTATGGATTAATTGCATGATTCAAGGAATCGATATTGCTGCAATGCGCGGGCTGGACTGGTTAAAAAAACAAGAACCTGCTACAATTAAGGACATATCCCGCTCCATCCAGGCATTATCTCTGTGGAATGAACCCGCATCTTCGTTGATTGGATTATTGTTGTCCGAAAGAAAAGGCGGGTTCTGGGAAACCGATACGCTTTTACTTGATACCGCAAGGGCGTGCAGCGCGCTGGCAGGTTGCGGGCAGGTGCAGCGCGATTCTATCCGATGGATTCTCAATCAGCAAAAAAACGATAACTGGAGCAATGACGGGATTGATACAGCCTACGCCCTGATAGCTCTCGGGGATTGCAGGGTAAAAAACGAGTCAGGATGCAAGTGGTTAGTTCGTAATTATGGGGAGAAATATGAGCATGTGGGCACCACATCTCTAATAATTACGGCTCTTTTCAAACAGGATAAAAAGAAATACAGGGATTTCATAAAGAACCGGGCAGGCTGGATTCTTTCAAAAAGGGAATCTGGTGGCTGGACTCATATCGCCACAAGCAACCTTGCTATACAGGCATTGATTCTGGCAGGGGTGGAGTATATTGAGCCCTCAATCCTGTGGCTTCTGGGAAAGCAGGAGACTGATAATTGGGGAAATATCACATCAACCTCGCTATCGCTGATTTCGTTGAGGATGTATCTGGATAAACTTAATAGCATTTCGCACTATGAAGAGGCAAAAGAGAGATAAGTATGAGCAAGAAAGCAGCAGTCATTAAAGGCGATGGCGTAGGCCCTGAGCTTGTAAACAGCATGCTTCGGGTAGTTGAGGCGGCAGGTACAAACGTTGAGTTCATAACGTGTGAGGCTGGGGCGCAGTGGTGGGAAGAGCACGGCGGGGATTCCCTGATACCTCCTGAGACATGGGATATACTGGGCAGCACCGATGCTGCTTTTAAAGGCCCGACCACGACCCCGGGAGGCGCGGGCTCCCCGAGGAGCGTGGCAGTCTCAATACGCCAGAAGTTCAACCTTTACGCCAATGTGAGACCAATAAAATCCTTTCCCAATACCTCAAAACCGCTTGGGGACGTTGATTTCGTATGCGTGAGGGAGGGCACCGAAGGGTTGTATTTCGGCAAGGAAGTACAGTTGACGGATGATGTTTTTATCGCGATAAGAAAAATCACGCGACCTGCATGTCGGAACGTGGCGTGTTATGCATTTGAAGAGGCAGCGCGCCGGGGCTGGAAGAGCGTTGTTGCAATCCACAAGAGCAATATACTCAAGCAGACATGCGGGACGTTCCTTGAGGAGGTCGCAAAAGTCTCTAAAGATTATCCCGGCATCGAACTTGAGGAATACCATATCGATAATATAGCGCAGCAGTTAATCAAGAACCCGCAGATTTTCAACCGGAAAGTCCTGCTCTCGACCAATCTTTTCATGGATATACTGAGCGAGGAATGCTCGGCACTTGTGGGAAGCATCGGGCTCATTTACTCCGCAAATATAGGAGATGACTATTCCATGTTCGAACCTGCGCACGGCTCTGCGCCAAAGTATGCGGGGCTGGACAAGGTGAATCCTGTGGCTACCGTGCTTGCAGGCGCGTGGCTGCTTGATTATCTTGGGGAAAAAGAGAATTCAAATGCTATATTTGAAGCAACCGAGAAAGTCATCTCAGAGGGCAAATACGTTACCTACGACCTCGGAGGAAGCGCAAGGTCAAGTGAGATGGTGGATGCGATTATACGAAAGCTAAGATGATAATGCGTTTAATATTAACCGCCATTGACACTGACCTATCGATATTCATAATTGGATTCTTTTTAAGACAAAAATAATGACTGCTGAAAATATTACCCATGAAATCTCAAAACCCGGTGTTACAGTAACATTTTGTTGTGGTGTCCCGTTCTGTTTCATTAATGGATACCTGTCCAGCACCATCTGTTCCCCCTGGCCATAACTTATGTTATAAGGGGTGTCGCCAATACCGTCCTTGTTAACGTCGGTGCCATTATAGTCGCTCCAGTAGTTACCGCCGTTTGGATAGACCGAATCCCATAAGCTGGAAGCACTACTACCATATGCTTGATTTGTGTTGTTTATAAAGTTATTGTGATGAATTTTATTGTTGTTGGAATAATCATCAATGTGTATTCCATAGCCATTTAAGCTTACATAGTTGTTGGTTATTAAATTGTACTCATTCTCTTTGTAGAAGTAAATTCCTCGTTTACGATTTGAGCTTACGTAGTTGTTAGATTGGACTGCGCCCATGTTTTTGGCAAAAAATTAAATACTTTAAAAACAATATCATTTGTGAATCTAAAATGCTTAGTGAAACTATAATCTCAAAGGGATATCAGACCGTTGTACCTGCAAGGATAAGAAAAACCCACAAAATAACGCCAGGAGATATACTCGAATGGGCAGAAAATGAGAAAGGAATACTGGTGCAGGTGAGAAAAAAAAGAACGTTAAAAGACATAATTGGTATTGTGAAAACGGAAGGAGATGCAGTCGAGTCCAAGAAATCCATTCAGAGAGGGCTTAAATGATCTTTGCCGATTCTTCCTATTTTATCGCGCTGGCAAGAGAGAAGGACAGATGGCATAAGGATGCCTTGAAGCTTGCTGGAATACTTAATGACTCACTTCTGGTCTCTGACCTTGTCATCAGTGAAAGTGTCACACTCGTAGGGTCGCTGGAAGGCGGTAAAGCGGGAAAGCTGCTTTATGAATACTTCATAGACGACTGCAAAATCGAGTTCATAGATAGTGAAATGCTGGCAAAAGGAATGGAGACTTTCTTAAAGTATGACGGTTCAATATCTCTCGCTGATGCAGTTTCTGTGGAAATAATGAGAAAATACAAAGTTAAAAAAATACTTTCATTTGATGGAGACTTCGATAAGGTACGGGAAATCGAGAGGACTCATTAGCTTTTATAAGGACAAGTTTAACAAACCCTATTTCGCCTTCTTCCTGATAACAGCCACATCCCCGAGCGTGGTTCCCCTGATGAATCCGCCCCCGCGCTGGTCCTGCGAAGAAAATTTCTCTGTCAGTTTGATATTCAACGTGCTTTCGAGTTTTTTCCGAATGGCATCCTCTGGTATGAGTTCTTCGCGCTCGATTTTCCTGATAAGCGCCGCTTTTTCCATCATCTTCGAGGCAAGTTCCTCGATAGTCAATCCCTGCGATTCCCTGGCTTTTTTGATTATCTGGGCATAATCCGGTATGATTTCATCCTGAAGTTTATCAAAAACATCACGTCTTGGCTTATGGGTGACAATCACTTTTTCAGTCGGCGATATTTTCCTGGATACGGGAGACCACTTATCCTGTGGCTTGCCGTAACGGGCGCATTTGCCGCATACGTCAAGAACCGTTCCTTCCACGGTTACACGAACCGGGTTTCCTTTTATATCACTGCCGCATATTTCGCATTGCATCAAATCATCTCGGCGAAAACTCTATATACCGTATACGCTTAAATATCATTCTATACCATGTCTGAAGTCCAGGAAAACCAGGAAAGCCCGATAGCAATGGGAAACAATGATTTTTCCCGCTACCTTATGGACAGGATAAAAATGCTTGAGGAAAGGAACAATGTCCTCAGGGAACAGGCTAACAAGATTGAACTTGAGAAGCGTTTTACCGAGAGCCAGAACCTCAAGTATGAAAGGGATTTAAGACAGTTAAAAAGCGAACTTGAACGAATGAAAACCCCTCCACTGGTTGTGGGCACTGTGGTGGATGTTCTCGATAATGGCAAAGTGATTATCAGGAGCAGTACAGGTCCGCAGTTTGTGGTAGGGGCTTCCCAGTTCATAAACGGCAGCGAGCTTGTACCGGGGGCAGCGGTTTCTTTAAACTACCAGACACTTGCAGTCGTGGGAATTCTTCCATCTTCGCGGGATCCGTTTGTGCACGGCATGGAGGTTATTGAGTCCCCGAATGTGTCGTATTCGGATATCGGAGGTCTGGATGAGCAAATCCGTGAATTGCGGGAGACTGTGGAGTTGCCCCTTACAAAACCCGAAGTTTTTGAGCGTATCGGAATAGAGCCTCCGAAAGGCGTGTTGTTATATGGCGCCCCTGGAACCGGAAAAACGCTTCTGGCAAAAGCCGTGGCAAGCCAGACAAAAGCAACGTTTATCAGGATTGTAGGCTCCGAGCTTGTGCAGAAATATATCGGAGAGGGCGCGCGGCTCGTACGTGACCTCTTTAGAATGGCGAAAGAAAAAGCCCCGAGCATTATATTTATTGACGAGCTTGATTCAATCGGTGCAAAACGTCTTGATACCGCGACCTCAGGCGACAGGGAAGTCCAGCGCACCTTAATGCAATTGCTCTCTGAAATGGACGGGTTTAATTCCAGGGGAAATGTCAGGATTATCGCAGCCACAAACAGACCGGATATTCTCGACCTTGCTCTTCTTAGACCGGGAAGATTTGATCGGTTCATATCGATTCCAATGCCCAATAAGGAAACCCGGGAGATAATTTTGAAAATTCATACACGAAAAATGAAACTTTCAGAGGGTGTTGATTTTGGCGACCTTGCCTCACTTACTGAAGGAGCGAATGGCTCTGACCTTAAAGCAATTGCAATGGAAGCGGGCATGTTCGCTGTAAGAGAGGAACGTTATAGCGTTGGAATGGACGATTTCCGAAATGCGATTAAAAAATTAATAATTGCCACTACCAAGCCGAATCTTCATTCAGAAGGAATGTTTGCCTGATTTTTATGAGAAGATATATACATGAGTAATCTATTTCTTGGTGTTTGTGTATAAGGGAGTAGATTTGCCGAGGCTTTGATGGAAACAATTACAACTATGCTTGAGAAAATCCTTAACGACCTGCAAGCAGTCGGAGGTGTCGAACTTTCCGCTATCGTTTCAAAACAGGGGTTGCTTATGGTTTCCAAGCAGACTACCAAGGGGCTTAACAGCGAAGCGTTTGCTGCGTTGACAGCCACGTTGTATATGTCGGCAGAATCTACCACGATGCGTCTTGGTTCCCAGAGGCCAAAATCTATCATAGTCGAAACCGAGGATAAGCATCTTATAACATATACGGCTGGTCCGGATGCGTTAATAGTTGTTCTTGTGGGGAATGAGGGCTATATCGGCTTGATTCTGAATGAGTTAAAAAAGGCTACCGAGAAGGTCAAGAAACTCATTTGAAGGCTCGAAAACCATATTATAGCATGGACAAGAAGTTACAGGGGTAATATGAGCGTTTGGCTCTATGTATTGATATTTCTGATTGCGGTAGTTTCAGGATGCATCGCTTCGGAAAAGGAGGTAAATACTATGGAAAAGATTTCTATTTCAGCAGAAGCCTTTAAGGATGGTGATACAATCCCTGCAAAATATACGTGCGACGGAAAGGATGTTTCGCCTGCGCTGTCGTGGGAAGGAATACCTGCGGGCGCAAAGAGCATTGCCCTGATAATGGACGACCCAGATGCGCCGGGAGGGATGTTCGTTCACTGGGTGCTGTTTAATATTCCTTCAGGCACGCAGAAACTGCCTGAAGGAATGCCGAAAAATGAAACACTTGGCGATGGAAGCCGCCAGGGGATGACCGATATCGGCAGGATAGGATATGGTGGACCCTGTCCTCCAAAGTCCCACAGGTATTATTTCAAGATTTACGCACTCGATGCAATGCTCGGTTTGCAGGCCGGCGCAACCAAAAAACAGATGGAAAACGCCATGAAAGGGCACATACTGGCGCAGGGCGAATTGATGGGCAGGTACGGGAGATAGAAAAACGAAGATAGTATATCTATATCTATTCTGTATATAATATGAATACGCATGAAGACTATCACCATCAGGCTTGAAGACAATATATTCAACAAAATCGAAGAGCGCAGAGGCAAGAAATCAAAGAGTGAATTTTACCGCGAGATTCTTGAATACTATTTGAATATCACCGAAGACAACGTGAATAGTTCTGAATACAACAGGCTTCAAGATGAATACTATAAGCTTCAGCCTGAATACGACAAACTTCAAAGTGAATATAATGTGCTGAAATCTGAATACGAAGCGTTCAAGACCGAACTGCAGCATCGCAAAGCAATAGAAAAAATCCAGGACGAGAGGATTAAAGACCTGCAGAATAATGTAGGATTTTTGCAGCTTGAATACCAGAAAGTATCTGACAGGCTGATGCTGCCTCCACCTAGGAAATGGTGGCAGGTCTGGAAGTGAATAAAGCAATAAAGAGCCGATCCAGCAATAGTGCGAATAAATAAGATGCGGGGGAAGGGATTTGAACCCTTGAACTCCTGCGAGAATAGATCTTGAGTCTATCACCTTTGGCCGCTTGGTTACCCCCGCATGGGGATATGCTGGATTATCCTGATTAAACTTAAAGGTTGTTTATGTGCGTGTCCAAAAGTATTAAGTATCCATTGCTCTATTAAACGCATGATTTTGTGAACACGTGTCACAATTTTTAATCATATTAACCCGGAGGAAATTATTTGGCAGTAACAAAAGCAGTAGAAGGCTGGAAAGCAAAACAATGGTACAACCTGGTTGCACCTGACATGTTCGGAAAAACAAATATCGGAGAAACAGTGGCAGAAGAACCGGAGAAATTAATCGGAAGAGTTGTTGAGGTAACCCTCGGGGAACTGACAAACGACCTGTCAAAACAGAACACTAAACTGATTCTGAAAATTGACCGCGTTGGCGGGGACTCGGCATACACGAAATTCATGGGTCACCAGCTCACGCAGGATTATCTGCGCTCGCTTGTAAAGAGACAGGCATCCGCAATTGAGACAAACGTTTCGGTAACCACAAAAGACGGTTATACCGTAAGGGTAAAACCATCGTGCTTCACTATAAAAAGAGCGCGGGCAAACCAGGTTAAAGCTATCCGTGAGATAATGAACAACGTCATTGCAGCAAGGGCAAAAGAACTGGATATGCAGCAGTTCGTCCAGGATATTATAACCGGCAAACTCTCCGCGAGTATTTACCACGATGTAAAACCTGTTTATCCACTGCGCAGGGTAGAAGTCCGAAAGACGGAAATAGAGGCTGAACCCGTTGCAGTAGCCGCATAACTTTTTATAAACCCTTTACTCTTTTTATTTCGTTTACTTTTTCTTTCTGCCGCTCATTGTCGATTTTAATCAGTATGAGCGATGCCGCAAGCAGGAAATACGCGGCAAAATTAACAAGTAAAGTAATGAGCAGCGAGTTGAACGTAGAATAATTCAGGTCGGCAACCGGATGTATCGTGGCTCTGTTCCAGAGCCTTATGGACATGAAACTGAGCGGCACACCTATAAATCCCACTATACCGAAAACCGCAGACAACCTTGCTCTTTTCTCAGGTTCATCAACAGCCTGGCGCACCATCAGGTAAGCGAGGTATATCAAAAACAGGACAAGAGACGTGTTGAGCCTCACATCCCATGTAACCCAGTACGCTCCCCATGCTGACTTTGCCCAGATGGAGCCGCTGACCAGCGTCAGGAGCGCAAAAATTACGCCCACCTCGGCGGACGATAGCGCAATTATGTCCCATTTTTGCTGCTTGCTTCGAAGGTATAAAACGCTTGAAACGAAAACGAGGGCAAACGCAAGATAGGCAGAGATTGCAATGGGAAGGTGGAAGTAGAATATCTTGAAGTTATTCGGGTCTCCTGCGGCTTCTTTTGTACTTACTGGTATGGGGGAAAAACCGGAAAACACCAGATATATCGAGACAAGTACAAGCACAGCGGTCAGGGTAAAAAGTATTTTCTTTAGCATATTATTCTTAAATTTGCATGCGTCGTAATAATAGTATCTTTTGATGTTCAATCCTCAATCGTATATTCGAACACAAGCTGGGCTACAACAAAAAATATGATATCATATACGGCAAGTATCTGAAGCTCCCCTGCTATGTCTGGAATATCACCCGATGAAAGCATAGCTCCGGTTGCGGTTACAGCCGGGAGTATCACTGGAATGAGGACCGGGAAGAGAATCACCGGGAGCAGGAGTTCACGCGTCCTTGTGTTCACTGTGAGCGCTGAGAGAAGCGTGCCCACGAAGATGAATCCGAATGTCCCGAGTATCGCAACGACTGCAAGACCTGGGATGTTTTTAATATCGTAGCTGAAAAGCACAGCGAAAATCGGGATGGCTATTATCTCCATCAGGAACATCAGGACGGCGTTGGAGAGAACCTTGCCGTTGTATATATCAGCCCTGTCCACAGGACAGAGTTTCAAGCCTTCAAGGCATCCTTCTTCTTTCTCGCCCCCGAACGACCTTGAAAGCCCGAGCATCCCCGCGAACGTGAAGGCAATCCAGAGCATCCCCGGCGCCAGCAAATCCGTTATTTTCCTGTTAAGGGCGGGGATGAATATAGACGCCTCATTCCCGAACGCAAAACTGAAGATAACGATTACAAGAAGGGCAAATATCATCATGGAATTAAGCATCTGCTTTGTGCGGAACTCGGCTTTCAGGTCTTTCCTTGCAATTTCCAGGAACTTCATGTGCGCTCCTCCACATATTTAGCGTAAATGGTTCTGCACTGGAGCAGGTTTTTGATTTCGTCTTCAGTCATTTCATGCACAATAAGCCCGTCGGTGAGGATGATAGCCCGGTCGCACATGGAAATACCATGCTCGATGTCGTGCGAGATAAGCACACGCGTCTTTTCGTGTGCGTTCATGCCGCCAAGTATCCTGTCAAAGGTTGCTTTGGCATGCTGGTCAAGACCCGTGTATGGTTCATCGAGGAGAAGTATGGGTGGGTCGTGGATTAAGGCTCTTGCGATTGAAAGGCGCTGTTTCATTCCCCGTGAGAAAGTCCGGACGCGGTCGTTTTTCCTGTAGGTCAGACCTACCTGTTTAATAAGTTCATCAATCCGTTTTTCGATATCAGGCGTGTCGTACATTCTTCCAAAAAACCTGAGATTTTCAGCAGCAGTCAATTCATGGTAGAGATATGTTTCATGCGAGATTACCCCGATTTTTTTTCTTATTTCAACCGGACTCTCTTTTATATCCATTCCATCGATTACGACCCTGCCTGAAGTCGGGCTTACCAGCGTGGACATTATTTTAATGAGTGTGGTTTTTCCTGCACCGTTGGGACCGAATATTGTTAAAAATTCCCCTTCTCCTATTTTGAGGTTGATATTCCGCAGGACTACATTGGCACCGAATGCCTTTGAGAGGTTTTCAATGGATATTATACTGATTTCTCCTGTCTTTATCTAAATAAACACAAAATCTCAAAACTCACTTAGCTTCAACTGTCTTCTTCCGCACTTCTCCCCCGGGATCTCAACCGGATAAACCCCGCTCAGGCAACCCACGCACAAATCATCCAGTGGAATCCCTATAGACTTCACAAGCCCTTCGATGCTCAAATATCCCAGGGAATCGGCATTAATCAAAGCCTCCACACCTTTCACAGCCTTATGCGCAGCCACAAGCTCCTCGCGCGTAGCCATATCAATTCCAAGATAACATGGTGAAATAATCGGAGGGCTGGCGACCCTCATATGCACTTCCCTCGTTCCAGATTTTCGAATTAAATCGATTATCCGCCTCGATGTCGTCCCGCGCACAATGCTATCGTCGATGAGCACGATGCTCTTGCCAGCGATGTTGGGTTTTATGGTATTGAGTTTCAGCCTGACAGCAGTTTCCCTCATGTCCTGTCCGGGCATAATAAAAGTCCTCCCGATATACCTGTTCTTCATCAGTCCTTCCATATAATCTATGCCTGATCTCTTTGAAAAACCTATTGCATAGGTAATTCCCGAATCAGGCACCGGGGATACGATATCCGCTTTTACAGGATGTTCATTAGAAAGCGTCTCTCCGATACGCATCCTGACATTATATACAAGCTCTCCGTCTATGACAGAATCGGGTCGTGCAAAA
Organism: Candidatus Methanoperedens sp.; assembly: GCA_028715885.1. Classification (GTDB taxonomy): domain Archaea; phylum Halobacteriota; class Methanosarcinia; order Methanosarcinales; family Methanoperedenaceae; genus Methanoperedens. The sequence continues at coordinate 25,094 of JAQUQX010000003.1, read as the reverse complement.
TAAATATATTCAAAAACGCAGTGAGCATAGTTCTTTGATTTAACAAGCTGGTGGCTTTCATAGCTCCCGTTGCTGAATACCAGCATCTCTCCGGGAACCACGTCTCGAATGAGCTCCCCATTCAGTATATCTATCGCCACGCTTTCGGATGCCACCACAAAACCATTGTCTATGCGTCCGATGCACAGCGGCTTCACACCCAACGGGTCGCGGATGATGACCAGTTTGTTATCCACAAGGATTGCAAGCGAATAAGAACCTACGAGCCTTTTCATTACTTCCTTGACCGCCTCTTCAAGCTCGTTATGCATGAGTTCTTTGACAAGGAGCTGCGCTATCACTTCAGTATCAGAATCCGAATGGAATATTCTCCCTTCTTTTACAAGCTCTTCCCTGAGTTCTTTTGAGTTTACAAGATTGCCGTTATGCGCAATTGCTATTGTCCCGCTTTTAAAATTAACAAGCAACGGCTGGCAGTTCTCGATTTTTGAGCCCCCGGTGGTGGAATAGCGAACGTGCCCGATTCCCACATGCCCTTTCAGTTTCTGGATATCTGCCCTGTTAAAAACATCGGGTACAAGACCCATACCCTTCAGGGTCTGAACGCTGGCGCCGTCATGGACGGTTATGCCGGCAGATTCCTGCCCCCTGTGCTGGAGAGCATATAAAGCATAATATATTGACAGTGCGGCTGATGCCTCTTCCTTAAAAGAGACACCCACAATACCGCATTCTTCATGCAACCGTGGTCACCTTAATAACCGCATTTTTCTTGCCATTTATAGGATCTCATGTGTGCGGTCTTACCGAATCCGCACGCTGCGCACATCTTTGTATGTGTGTTGAGTGAAACTTTTCCGCATCTTCTGCATTTTACATGCGTCTTATGCTGGCGTTTACCCATTGAGGATGTACCTTTTGACATTTATTATCACCTTTTATATTCTATGGGGAAATGAATACTATATTGTCCCCTCTCACTACTACTGTTCCGAGTTTCTTTGTTTCGTTTTCTTTTTTTTCCTCGGCATTTGCCAGTACGATATTCATATGTATATCATAGCCCTGTAATTCACCTCTGAATTCACGCGAGCCTTTTAATCGTATTAGCACCGATTTATTTAATGCATTGTTTAGAATGTCGAGGGGTCTGTTTCCCATAAAGCGCTCCTTAATATTAATAAACCATTAACTTAATAGTGCTTCAAAGTAGTTCGGAGAATATTTAAAACTATTGGTGGCAAATGAAAAAATTTAATAAAATTTTATCAAAAACTGTTGCGTCAGTTTACACCGCGCACACGTATGGCGAAGCCATACGTAAACCTTTAAGAAAGGTTTATCAAAAACCGTTGCGCCGCTTTACTTCGCAGACACGTATGCCCACAGGCATACGTGGATACCGCATAAAGCGAGGTGGCGCTTTTCAAACGACAGGTATGCTTCGCATACCTGAACACCACGTAAACCGGGGTATCGGTTTACGTGGACACGCCCTCCCGAGGCGTGACTCGGGAAGGGTATGCTTTGCATACCCTATACGTCATAAAGGGGCGTAACCCTTTATGAAGATTAAATCGCGGAATGTATTGAGAAAGACAGACCAGAAAGCCCTTGTCAATGATATTGTGGAAGCATTTGGCGATGCTTCATCCTTTGAAAACAGGAAGCTTGAATATGTCGAGTCCGAGGAATGTGATTTTATATTCGTGGACGGCGAACCATTGCTGTTTAAAACCGAAGGCAAGATATTCCCTACTGTGAAAGGCGCCCTTAAATTGAACCCAACGCGCCGCAGGGTTACAGTTGACCCCGGGGCTGTGAAGTATATCATAAACGGTGCAGATACAATGGCTCCCGGGATAGTCGATGCTGACCCTGCTATCAAAGAAGGCGACCTTGTTATCATTGTTGAGCAGGCGCATGGAAAAGCGCTTGCTATCGGAAGAGCGCTTATGCCTGGTAAGGATATGCCGGGTGGAAAAGGCAAGGCAGTCAAATCCATCCACTACGTCGGGGATGAAATATGGAAGCTTGAACAGAAATAGATAAATAGATATAAACAATAAGAAGTAGCGGTGATTACATGGCAGCAAAATTCTTAGATAAGTTACTTGGAAGCGGGAAAAAGGCAAAATCAGAAGAGTATCAAGAGCTTGATTTATCGGAATTCGAAGAGGGTTTTGAGGGTGAGCCTGCCGGGACTTTTATACGCATAGCCGAACTTTCAGGTCTTGATTTGATGCCCCAGTTAAAGAAACAGATTTATGAAGGGAATATTCTTATGATTGACGTGTCGCCTGCAAAACACGACAAGTTGATTTTTGACAGGGCGATTAAGGACTTAAAGCAGGTTGTTAGCGATGTGCACGGGGATATTGCCATGATAAAAGAAGACCAGGTCATCGTAACCCCTCGCGGCGTGCGCATAGACAGACAAAAGTTAAAGTGAATTCAGAAGATAGAAGCCCATTAACAGTTACTAAAAGCGTCTGCCCGCTGTGCCATAAGGAACTACTGACAAACTGGGTAAAGGATAACATCCCTTTTTTTGGTGAAGTGATGCATATCACTTCCATATGCGAATGCGGATTCAGATACTCGGATACATTAATACTGGCACAGCGAAAGCCCGTGCATTATGAATTGAAAATAAAGACTCCTGACGATATTGATGCGCGGGTTGTGCGTTCCACATCAGGAACGATACGAATACCTGAACTGGGGATTGATATTGAGCCCGGACCTGCCTCGGAATCGTTTGTCTCGAATATAGAAGGCGTGCTTGACAGGGTGAAGGAGATACTCGGGATGGCGACGCGGTGGGGGGAAAAAGAAAAAACAGAGCGCGCACTTCTACTTTTATCCATAATTGAAAAAATAAAGGCTGGAGAATATGAGATAACCGTAATAATCGAAGACCCGCTGGGCAACAGCGCCATAATTGCAGAAAATGCAACGAGCAGGGAACTTACGGATGACGAGGCAAAACTTTTGAAAACCGGTATGATAATTTTTGAAAAATAACAGTAATTTCATAAGGCAAAGAGCGTACATTGCGGTTCTGCATCTTTTGGATTCAATACTTGCAGGAGGAAAATATCCTGACATTTTGCTTGGTGAACTCTTCAAAGAGGAAAAATTTTCATCTGGTGAAAAAGCAATTGTTGTGGAGTTCGTTTATGGAATACTTCGTCACCTTGGAAGAATTGATTATATTATCGAACATGCGTCAAGAGCCAGGATTTGCGGGCTTCATTTAAGTATAATCAACATAATTCGGATTTGCACATACCAGGCAATGGTTACACAAACATCGCCTGCCGGAGTAATAAATAACGCAGTGGCGCTATCGGCACAAGAGAATAAATTCAGCGAATTTGTAAAAAGGACAGTTGAAGGGGTAATAAAAAATAAAGACGGGGTTATCTTCCCGGACAAAGACAAAAATGCGGTGGAATATATCTCTGTGTACCATTCACATCCTTCCTGGATTGTGGAAAAATGGCTGAAAGAGTTTCATGACGCGGGCGTGGTGGAAGCGCTATGCACTGCTAATAATCATGAACCTCCTTTAACAATAAGAGCCAATCCCCTGAAAACAAACCGCACGTTACTTCAAAGCTCGCTGGAACAGGAAGGTTATTCTTCATCACCAACAGTTTTCTCACCTTTTGGTCTCGTTGTTGATAAAAAGGAAGGTATTTTCAAAACAGATGCCTTTGCGAACGGGGCTTTCGAGGTGCAGGATGAGGGCAGCCAGCTTATTGCCCTGCTCACGGGCGCAAAGCCGGGGGAATGTGTTGTTGATGCATGTGCTGGAAACGGGGGAAAATCCCTGTTCCTCTCAGGATTGATGAATAACCATGGAACTGTAATTGCTTTTGACCCGCTGCCCGGAAAACTTGGAAACCTGAGAAGGAGGGCAGAAAGGGCTGGAGCATTAAATATCAAGACTGAACCAGTAGATAAAGCACAGCAGTATATCGGTAAGGCTGACTGCGTATTCATTGACGCCCCGTGCTCGGGGATGGGGGTATTCAGGAGAAACCCGGATTCAAAATGGCGGCTGGCAGAGAAAGATATAACAGAGCTTTCTGCTAAGCAAAAAGAAATCTTAAGGGAATATAGCGGTCTTGTAAAACCCGGCGGGAGGCTTGTCTATGCAACATGCACCATCAGCAGGGAGGAAAATGAGGAGGTTGTGCGGGGGTTTCTTGAGGAAAACATGGATTTCCACATGGTTCCCGCTTCTGAAATGAACCCCGAAATATTTGGCAGATTTACGACAGAAGAAGGGTTTTTCAAGTCGCTGCCGCATATTCATGGTACTGATGGGTTTTTCGGGACTGTGATGAGGCGCAGGTAGAATAATATATCTTGAGTCTCCAATATACACATTGCCGGCTCGACCACACCATAAACTATAAAGGAATTTTTAGTCAAAGTGTGGTTTTATACATTTCGATTGAGTACTTATTCAATGCATTTTTTTGGTCTTCTGATAATGTAATAAGGATATTTTCTTTATCTAAATCCTTAAAGCTCTTAAAACTATCATACATGCCTATAATTAAAATCATGTTTGATAAACCTACACATGATGTAGCAAGTTCAAACCAATTGACAATAAATTGTCTATCGTATTTTAAAAAATCTAGTTCATCATTAATAAAATAACAGCGAGATTGAGATTTATCAAGCCTGGGTGGATGAACATAGGAAGATAACTCCCTATTTAGCTTCTTAATTTTATCTTTCAATTCATAAAACTCATTATATCGTGTCCCATTTTTAAAAATTTTATCCAGTGCATTACCAAAAGAAAATCGATTTTCTTCATTTTCTTCCCACTGTTTTAATTGATTTGGATTTTCTAGATTAAATATAAAAAAGATCGACATTTCAAGGTAATTTCTCAGTGCAGCCAACGAATATCGATAATATCCACTTAGAGCAAGATAAAAAGAACATTGAAGATTATATGATTGTTCAAATAGAAAATGTTTATAAGCCAAATTAGAGTTACCTTCTAATCCAGTTTTCCACGAATAAGTAGAAGAGTGATACGGTTCCAATTTTGAAATCAATTCTTGATTATTCTTTATAGAATTTTTCAAGATATCAACTGCGGGTTTTATAGCAAATTTGACAAATTCGTTGCAATCTAATGAAAGACCTTCTATATCCATATTATACCCATTCTTCAAATTGCTACAATGTTTATAGGCATAAATCTTTTTGTGCTTTTAATATATTTTATTATTTATTTATAATTAATATATCATCTCCCCTTTCAAGAACGCCTCCGACCTCGCATCCTCAGGCGCCATAAAAATCCCCTCCTTAGTGTTCACCTCAATCAATTCCCCGTTCAACAATATGCCAACCCTGTCCGCAATGCGCCGCACCTGCGGGATGTTATGCGTTGCAATCACAATAGTGGTTCCGCGCTCGCTTCTTATGCGTTTGATGACCTCCTCAATCTTGGCTACGTTTGCGGGGTCAAGATTTGCAGTGGGCTCATCAAGTAACAGAAGCTCCGGGTCATAAACTATCGCCCTTGCAAACGCCATGCGCTGAGCCTCGCCTGCCGAAAGGGTGCGGGCTTTTTGCGCCTCCTTTCCCTCAAGACCCACGATATTCAGGGCGCTTTTGACCTTATTTTCTATTGTCATCTTATCAATACCGCGAACCCTGAGTCCATACGCCACATTATCAAAAACCGATGCCTTGAAAATAGCAGGCGTCTGGAAAAGCAGGGACATCCTCCGCCTGATATTGTTAATCTCACCTTCGTTTGCCAGACCATTGAATTTAAGATTTCCACGGGTTGGTTTCTCAAAGAGATTCAATATGCGAAGGAGCGTTGTCTTGCCTGCGCCGCTTGGTCCTATCAGGGCGAATATCTCGCCGCGGCGAATTGTCAGGTTTATGTTCCTTAAAACTTCTTTTTCCCCGAATGCCATGCAGAGATTTTCAATCCTGAACAATTCCTGCAATTCAATCCCTCCCCTGGAAAAAAGTAGCCAGAAGGTTTACGGAAAGATTGAGAGAAATCAGAATTATCCCGAGGGCAATGGATGTTGAAATGTCGCCTTTGCTCGTCTCTGAGGTTATCGCTGTGGTGAGCGTGCGCGTGTAAGATGCACCTTCTCCGATGCCCCCCACGCTGCCTGTGTATGCGATGTTGCCGCCCACGATGAGAATGGCTCCCACCTCTGCCAGCGCCCTTCCGAGACCTGCTAATATCGCCGTGATGATGCCAAACCTTGCTTCCATGAGCGTAGCAATAACTGCATCCTTCGTGCTTCCTCCCAGCGTATATACAGTCTCGATTATGGGTTTGGGAACAGCTTTTATTGCCGCAAGTGAGATTCCGGTTATTATCGGCGTTACGAGAATATACTGGGCGATAATCATGGCTTCTGGCGTGAATATCATATTCAGGAGCCCGAAAGGACCGGCGGGCACAAGCATCACGAAAATAAACAGCCCAACGAAAACCGGGGGCAGTCCCATACCTGTATTCACCAGCGTAATCAGTGCCTGTTTACCCCTGAAGTCCAGGAAAGCCAGAGCAAACGCAAGAGGGATGGCGGTCAGGGTCGCAAGTATCGTTGCTGTGCCCGATACTTTTATTGAGACTCCGGTTATGCTAAAGATGTAAGGGTTCAAATTGATTATAAGTTCAAACGCCTTGATGATTCCCTGAATCAGAAATTCAGTGCTGCTCATATCCAGCCTCTTCTTTTTTATTCATGTTTATCTCAACTGAAAAGATGTACATTCACAAGTTCTCCTTTTCCAATATCCCTGTCTGTTATTACATACCCTTCCACCACGGAAGACCGGGGAGATGCCGAGATTATCGCGGTCTTATATTCCTTATCAAACAAATTCATCTCTTTGCCAATGGCGTTTGCTGTGTTATTCGCAATCTTTACGAAAAGGATGTACTCAAAACCATTTTCCGGCAGCACAACATCCTCATTTATCATAAGCACCCGGATTGCCCTTGGCATTTCCGTGAAATAGCTTCGCACCACCATTTCAAGAGCGGTGAAAGCCCCGGTTGGTTTGCCCGGAAGCGCAAATACAGGAGTGTCATTTACGATGCCGACGGCAAGCGGTTTCCCCGGCCTGATAGCTACCCTGTGGAATACGAGTTCTCCTGTTTCGGCGATAATATCTGCCACAAAGTCTCGCTCGCCTACCGAAACACCGCCTGTTGTAAATAAAACATCATATTTTTCGCAGGCTTGCAGCAGCATCTCCTTTGTTCTGTCAAAGTCATCAGGGACAGCGCCTAAAAATACGGATTCACAGCCCATTTCCTTCAAAAACCCCTGTATTAGCACAGCGCTTGTATTTTTTATCATGCCATTATAAATTTCAGTGCCGGTGGATATTATGCCCGCTCTGATCTTTTTATAAACCGGGACTTTTTCGATGCCGAGGCAGTATAAAAGCGCAGCGCTCTGGGGCATAATGCGGTGATTTTTCTCAAATATCCGCTCTCCTTCACGGTAATCAGAGCCTTTTCGGAACACGTTTTCCCATTTCATGAGAGCTTTTCCATACAGGAGGTCTTTTTTAACCTCCGCATCCTCCATTTTCAGCACAGCATCAGCGCCTTGCGGGAGTATTGCACCTGTTGCGATTGCCATTGTTTCGCCGCTTTTTATTTGTGCTTTTTGATCACCTGCATATACACTGCCCTTTATTTTCATGGGATAAACATCTTCGCTGTGAATAGCAAAACCGTCCATAGCCGCAATGTCGAATACTGGAGACATGGAATCTGCAATAATATCTTCACAGAGTTCTCTCCTCACAGAATCGGGAAGGGAAACATGTTCTGATTCGCGCTTGAAGTAATAGATAATCTTAAGCTGCTTTATTTTTTCAAGTGCTTCAGTGAGTGTTATCGGAGAGTTCATATTTTTCTTTAAACTTGTCCATGCTTTTCATTTTTTTAAAATTGTTTGATGGGCTGCTGTGGCCTTATTTATCCTCGCCCATACGGGAACCACCACGGTCTTGTTTTTTCATTTCCGAGGTTAATATTTACATGCTTGATACTGACAAATTCCCTGATGCCGTATCTGGATAAGTCTTTACCCATCCCGCTATGCTTTATCCCACCCCAGGGACATTGCGGGTGCAGCGTGCATATTTCATTTACCCATACCATCCCGCACTCCAGATGCGAAGACATGCGCATTGCGGTATCCAGGTTCTTTGTCCATACGGATGAACCTAACCCATATACCGTTCCATTTGCAAGAGCAATGGCTTCATCCATGTTTTCAAAAACTGAAATAACTGCTACAGGTCCGAACACTTCTTCATTCATTACTCTCATTTCATGGTTAACTCCTGTAAGAACTGTAGGTTCGTAGTAATATCCATCCTGCAGCGACAAAGGTATTTTCCCGCCGCATTCAATTACTGCACCTTTCCTGACAGCATCTTCTACTTGCAGTTCAAGTTTCTCTCGCTGTTCCATACTGACCATCGGGCCTATATCCGTACCTGGCTCTAAACCCTTTCCAATGACAAGACTCCTGGTCTTATTTACAAATCCTTCAATGAAACTATCTGCTATGCCATCTTCCACAAAGATCCTTTTGGGGGAGACGCAAACCTGCCCGCAGTTCATGAATCTTCCCCAGACTGCACCGTTTATCGCTTCCTCGATGTCGGCATCTTTGAAAACAATAAAAGCATCACTGCCCCCTAACTCAAGAGATATCCGGTGCAATTTTTCAGCAGAGCTTTTCATGATATTTTTGCCAGTCTCAGAACTCCCTGTAAATGACACCATATCAATATCCGAACGGACAAGACATTCTCCTGTGATACCGTCCCCGGTTACAATATTTATCACGCCTTCCGGAACCCCGGCGTCCTGGCATATTTTACCTATCTCTATTCCAACAAAAGGCGTCAGGTCAGAGGGCTTCAATACAACAGTATTACCTGCAATAAGTGCAGGGGCTATAGCCCAGAATGGAAGTAACAAAGGATAGTTCCAAGGCTTGATAACTCCAACCACTCCGACGGGTTCTAATCTGGTAAAGCTGAATGTATCTGGGCTAATTGGAATCGCATCCCCCTCCAGGAATGTTTTACCCTCATTTGCAAAATATTTTACCATTTCGGAGGTTTTCAGCACCTCGATTTCGGATTCGAACAGCGGACGACCCATTTCCAGTGTTATGAGCGTCTTCAGTTTCTGTTTTCTTTTCAGGATCTCGTCCCCGATCCGGATAAAAATTCTTGCTCTTTCACTTAAGTCAGTCTTTTTCCAGCTTTCCTGGGCAAACCTTGCAGCCTCGACAGCATCTGTTACTTCTTTGTTACCTGCAAGACATGCCCTCCCGATAACCTCACCTGTAGCAGGGTTCAGAGATTCGAACTTCCGCTCGCAAGATAACCATTTTCCTCCAATCAATAATTTTCCTTCCAGCATGGTTATTACCTCATAATCCAAAATTTAAAAGTTATTTTATACGACCCTTTCCTCGCCTGAATATATATACAGATTCGGTTTCCTCACAAATGCCACAAGTGTCATCCCGATCCTTTTTGAAAGCAAAACTCCCGTGCTCAACGGCGCAGCCTTGCTCACAACGATCGGAATCCCGGCACGCGCCGCCTTTGCCACCATCCCGCCTGAAAGCCTCCCAGTGGTTACGAGAGCACATTTTGAAAGGTCTCTTCCCGAAAGCAGCGCCGCTCCGGCAGCCTTGTCCACGGAACACGCCCTGCTGACATCCTCGCAAAACGATACAATATCGCCTTCTTTAGTGCAAATAAGCGAGGAGTGGGTGCCGCCGGTTCTCCTCCAGAGCTTACCCCGCTCTTTAATCTGTTCGATAGCATTCAACAGCACTTCTTTTTCAATTCTGACCCCTGAGGATAGGGATTCAATCCCTTCCCATGATGACTTGATGCCTATACAGCCTGAGCTTCTGACCTCTGTCCACAGTTCAAGTTCGCCGGCGTCTATTATGCTTTCGCAAAATACGGTATCTTCTTGCACCTGTATCGAAAGAATGTCTTCTATTCTTTTAAGAACGCCCTCGCATATTAGAAATCCCACAGCAAGTTCATGAAGCTTTCTCGGAAGGGCAAGAAGGGTGACAAGGTGTCGCCCGTCAAGCATGATTTTTATGCTTTCTTCTTCCACAACATCCAATTCAAGTTCTTTTCGCTCCTCTCCGGAGATTTCCACGCACTCTGTTAAAATATATGGAGCTGAAGAATCATGCGCCTCATCCTTCCAGTAGCTTTCCCAGTTACCTGTTTTTTCCATGTGCCAGTTTTCTTTCATTTTTCGTTCCAGTGTGATTGTAACAGAACACGGATGACACGGATTAGACGGATTTTCGCGGATACGAAATCCGTGCCCATCAGTTTCATCCGTGCAATCCGTGTTCTTGTCGTAGATGAACCCAGATATTCATGAGGCGCGGTTTGGGGCGTTCATCTGCGGTTATTTATTATTTGATTTTCTTTATCTTCTCAAACAACTGCTTCATCGTATCTTCATTGCTTTCTGTGAATCCAAAGGGCGACTTTGTGAACGGCTGGAAATAAACAGGCACATCATCCAGCCTGTAGAACGTACCGTCGCATTCCATGGCATCGATAACGCCCGGAAGCACCACATCAGAAGCCAGTGTGGTCGGGCATGGCGCAATGTCAAGGCATGCCATGGGTATCTCCTTCAGGTATTCAGCACACGTTGCAGGGAAATGGGATACAAGGTCAGCCGACATAACAAACGCAGCATCCACATCATGTTCTCTGAGTACGTCAACAGCCGTGTACTCGCCAGGATTATATCGTGGGAACCCGCGCGCAAAGTCAAGCCCGAAGGGGTAACCGTAGAGATAAGAAGCTAATATGTTGAATCCTGCGACATTGCAGTGACCCCGAAGAGCCCCTATCACGAACTTTGTGTGGTTGTTGAGTTCCTTTACAAGGTTTAATGCAAGCTCGGTATTCCTGTGCTTGCCATATGATGATGCCAGGCCCAGTCCAACGTATATCGCACCGAAGCTGGTGCTTTTCATTATCTCCAGCATCTCTTCCATCGTAGAAATGGAAACTCCGGTTATCTCTTCCACCGAAGGATGGGGCTTCTTGCCATGCAAGAGTGTCAGGAGGGCTGACAGCAGTTCATAATCCGTGTTGGGTTTAAGCTGCACATGCAGGTCTGAAGCATCGGCAGTAATCGATCTTCGCGGATCAACGGTAATTATGGTCCTGTCAAACCTTCCACGCTTTGTCCAGTATCCCCGCGGGAATACACTGTACCGCGACATGTGCCTTGGCATGGATTCAAGCGGGTTGGCTCCCCAGTAGATCGCAAGGCTGCTCCTGAGCTTTGGCTGGCCTGCAGTAGATCCTACCCTTCCGGCTTCCTGAATACCCATCGCAGTCGGCCCATGGCACTCGGTGGCATTGGAATCCACCACTGCACCAAGATACTCAGCGATATGAAGACCCACTTCCATAGCTTCGCAGGAGGTCTCACTTCCCATAAAGAGAAGGGGGCGCTTTGCGTTGACAAGTATTTCGGCAGCCCTCTCCAGTGCCTCGCCCCATTGCGCTTTTCTAAATATTCCATTTTCTTTTATCTGCGGTTCTCTTATCCTGTGATGACTTACAATTTCATGGAATTTGGCATTGCCCATCTTGCAGGCGTTCTTCACAGTAATGTTTTCGCCATCGTAATCAACCTGTATATCATCACATGATGCCCCGCATACCGGGCAGATAATGTTCTTGCTGAGCATGTTATCTCCTCCCTGCATAGACTTTCAATACAATGTCTTCTGCGCTTTTCACTTCTTCATCCGTAGCTTCTATGAATACCGGACTTCCCTTGTAGAGGGGAGACCCTGTGGAAAACGTCTCAGGTTCTACAACCACGTTTGGCCATATCGATCTTGGCATGAATATCTGTTCCTCTGTCACCGAATCCTCACACTTTGCAGTGACAACGACCTCGCGCGTTTCATCATGTGAAATTATTTTCACACGCTGCGGGCTGCCAAGCTCCTTGAATATTTTGGGATGGATAACTGCCACCGCGCATTCCTCCTGGTATCCTGGTGAAAGTTTGTCCCCTCCCTTGGCGAACCTCCCCTCATTTATCGTGCTTCCTGAGTTCAATAATACCTTGATCCTCATTTTTCACACCCCCTCATTGGCTTCTTTTGATGCATACAAAATTCCTTTTGGTGTCTTACTTACCGCATAGTCGCCCGCGAATTTCATGAATTCTCCTGATATCACAGTTTCACCAACTTTCGGGTTCTTTTCAGTGCCTGCATATTCAAAGCCTGGAGATAATTGCCTGATTTTCCCGCTTACGACAAAAGTACCGCCTGACATTTGCGCGCCCACGCCGCGGATGGCATCGCCTTTTACCACAATAAGACCGCTATTCATTCTTATCCCTGCGAAATTCTCAACGCTCCCGCCAACATGGATCTCTCCCCCGCTCATTCCGCCTCCGAGCTGGCTCCTGGCGTTACCGTCAATCATTATCTTCCCTCCATTCATTCCTCGCCAGCTTCCCCTGTAAGCGCATCCAACATGGTCGCCAGCATTTCCAATTATATGCAAAGTCCCGCCTTTCATCTCCATGCCAGCCCATGAACCTGCGTCGCCTTTCACAAGAATACTTCCTCCTATCATTTCAGAGCCGACATGCATGTCTGATGAGCCTTCAATCACTATCTCTCCGGCTTTCATGCCATGCCCTATATGTTTGACTCTGGGCACATTGCCTCTTACAATGATCTTTGTATCTGCTGCCGTACTCCCTGCGCTTCCCTCAACATCAAAGAACCCGGAAAGTGGAAGTTGTTTTGCTCCCTGCCAGACGATTAACTGTTCAATTTCACTCATCGTCTTTCCCGCAAAGATGTCCGGGTTAATGACTTCTGCCTCAACCATGATATCGATGCTGCCTTTTGGTCTGAGTATTACTTCTATCATCACTTTCACCTCCCCACAATCGCTTCAAGGGGTTTGTTTACCTGCACAGGCGCAGGATTGCGGATATACTTATCAGGAACCGGGTAATTCGCAAATCCCAGGGTGTAGTACTTGAACCACTCTTTTACGTCTTTTAACATTTCTTTCTCAAGCCCATCGTCCATATGCGCTTCGCTGAAGAATGTCCTGCCATAGGGAACAGACATTACCTGCCCATTCTGTGCCACAACCCCGCCGTCCTTTATGGTGTAAGCTGCGTTCTGGAACCCTCGAATGATCTTTGTAGAATCATTCACTTCTAATTTCGTGGGATCAAAGTCATAGATGGTGACATCCCCATCCGCTCCTGCTCCAAGATGTCCTTTCCTGTGAGCTATCCCAACAGTCCTTGCAGGGTTTGCCCTTGTGAGGATTGCTATATCGTAGAGTGTCATCTCGCGGTCGCATCCTCCGAGGCTGCTCCTGTCCTGCGCCCACTTGTGGCATTCAGCAAAAGTGGCATCCCTCGCTTTCTTTGACATTATCCATGAGATCAACTGGGGGTATTTGGTGAATGGACCTCCGTTGGGATGGTCTGTGGTCAGGATGGTCTTCCATGGGTCGTTGACAAGAAGCAAAAGCTCAAGCCCGATAGCCCATTCCACGCTGTGTACCGGATTTGCTTTCAGGTAATTGAATGAAAGGATACCTGAACCACACTCAAGCTCAACGTCCTTATTAGACCACTTGTTGCCGGTTAGTTTATACAGATGATGTATCGCAGGTCCGTCCCCGGTCATTACTGTGGCTGGTCCAAAGGGAACTGCGCCGTTATCTATCACAACATGATCAGACTTGTTTACATAATCTACAATACCTTTGGCTCCGGACGTAAAATCCCCCCATGAGGTACCGCCGAACGAGTTGAACTGGGCATGCGCCAGATATACGCTCTGTTTCCTCTGCGGATCAATCTTTGTCTTTTGCCATTCTACATCCATGTTGCACTTTACCTTTACATCGCGTGTAACATCAAGAGAATCCCTTGTAGTTTCCCAGCATCCCGGATGCCCCAGATTATTGGCATGGAGGTGCAGGGACATGGGCATTCCCAGCATTTCGTTTACTTCTGCAAGCCCGTGGATAACTTCCCTGGGAGTTATCCCGAAGTGGATATTCGGCTCATCAAGGGAACTCACATTCCTTCCCCAGCCCCAGTTTTCAACCCCCGCAGGATTGACGCACTTTATCCCGTAGGCTTTGTGTGTCCTCATCATCCAGGCGACATAAGCCGCAGCTTTTTCCATATCCCCGGCCTTGATGTAGCGCATTATGAACCAGTTATTGCCAAGCACAAGATACCCGCCCATATCAAGGATTGGGGTTGAGCGCATCTCTTCATGAGTATGCCGCGCTTCCATCGGAGGTATTGCCGCTTCAAAGACTGTGGTATATCCCATTTTTGCATAATCATAACCCTGGATGTACACCGAAGGTACTGTATTCCCGCTCCCGCTGTGGGTCAGGTCTGTCTTTTTTGTCACCCATTTGTAGCGGTCCTCAGGGCACATCATCCTTCCTCCGTTCACCTTTGCGCCGGCGACATGAGAGTGTGAGTCAACACCGCCAGGCATCACGGTCTTACCCTTTGCATCAATTACTTTTGCATCCCGCATACTGCTGCCTTTTAAATCATCTACGATCTTACCATCTTTGATAAATATGTCTTTTATTTCCCCATCAATTTCATTCAAAGGATCGAAAACATATCCGTTCCTTATAATCATTGTTCCGGGCATTATGCCACCTCCCTTTTCTCAAGCCGTATCGCATCCGTGGGACATATCAGGCTGCATGTAGCACACGAGCCGCATACTTCCTGATCCACTACTTTCACTTTACCGTTCTCAACCTCAAGCAGCGGTTTGGTGTCGATCTCATTGAGATGTCCTGCTGCAAGATAAGGATCGGATAAAGAGTTGACAGGGCAGGCGATTACGCAGTTGCCGCAGCCAAGACATGCCTCTTCGTCCGTGATGAGTGTTGAGGTCAGCACAGGTCTTGGAGTTGGCTCCGCGGTGAGCTTTTTCTCAAATATCTGCTTTTTCTTCATATCAGGAAGTATTGCTGTCTTTTTTACTGTTATTGCTCCGACAGGACAGGCGGCAGAACAGGCGCCGCAGTATATGCAGGCATCCTTCCGGTGCGTCACTTTCTCAACCCTCTCCCCCGCCTTCCACTCCCTGTTAAACAGGGCATCGCATGGACAGGTATTAACACAGGTGCGGCAAGCCTGGCATACATTTTCATCCCGTGAAAATTCCCCTGAAAATGGTTTCTCCATTGTAATTGCTTCAACCGGACATATCGAGGCGCACCAGCCGCAGTGGACGCAGCATTTCTGGTCGATGATGGTTTTCCCATCCATAGCAAGGCTTCCGTTCTGGGCAAGTTTGCGTTTCTGTACATCGATGCAATCCTGTGGGCACACTTCTGCGCACATCCCGCAGTGAACGCAATTTTCTTTGACCACTGTGGGCTTCAATGCGCCGTACAGATAGGAGTCATCCATCTCCAGCTTACCTGCTTTTCTTACCTCAAGCGCGCCTGTCGGACATACCTTTGCGCACATGCTGCATAATGTGCATCCACCTTTACCTTTTTGAAGGAAATCTTTGTTGATGAGCCCGCGTGCCACTGCTCCCACAGAACCGATCACCATATCCTCTTTTGGGCAAATCATCGTACATGTTGAACATCCTATACACTTTTCCGGAAGATACACAAGTGTCTTATCTTCCTTTGTTTGAAACACTACCTCTTTCATAAATTACTCCTTTATTACTCCTATCTTTTCCATACAGCCCATACATAGAGCCCCGTCGTTTTTCCGGACAAAACTCTCACCGCAATTGGCGCACAGAGCTATTCGTTTTTCTGGTTTTTCCGGCAATTCGATGTTCATGATTTTATATGTGTACACGCTCTCCCCGGCATCTATCAGAATGGATATCGCCTCCTCATGAGAGACTTTTCCTGTTTTCATGTACCATTCATGAAGTCTCGGATATTGTGCGGTTTTTGAAGGATCAAGCACTATCCTGACACTTCTAACTAGCATCTGATTTTCTGGCGCCCTCTTGTTGACAAGAACAGCCATCTTGCCGTAGTCCCTGATTTTCAGTTTCTTGTTCCCGATGGTGCAACCGGCAAGGATCTGGAAAGGGTCTGGAAGGCAATTATAAGTTTCACAGGTGACATACAGCTGCTCTTTGGGACCAGCATCCAGCACCCTTTTTGCGATGTTGAGCATCTGGATTCCGATGAATGCGCCGGTGCTGAGGTATCCATGGAAGGAACTTACCCGCTCAATCTGGAATAGTAGATATGGATCAGTGATTTTTTTCAAGACATCTTCCATGGAGACTTCCCTTTCTGCGTGTACTTTGAATGGATTCCCGTAATCTGCATGAATACAAACATTGGGAGCAGTGTGGTTCAAACCAATCACCTCAGTTCATGGACTGGTTACGTTGCCCGCATCTTCCTCAGGTACAAAAAGCCCGTCCCCGTATTTGTCCTTTCCATAATTCCTTATGGTATCCTGTCCCTGCGGAGAAATCACATAGTTAATGTATTTCATTGCAAGGTCGTATTTCACATTCGGGAACTTCGTCGGGTTTACAGCCATAACGTGATAAGGATTGAAGAGAAACTTCTGGTCAGATTCAAAAAGAATCCTGAGCTTTATTTTATTCTTCATTGCAAGGTATGTCCCGCGGTCAGAGAGTGTATAGCCATTTTTGATATCGGCTGTCGTAATCGTGTCGCCCATACCTTTGCCCACGGATTGGTACCATGTTCCTGCGGGCGTGATATTTGCAGCTTTCCAGATGGATAATTCCATCTTATGCGTGCCCGAATCGTCGCCGCGCGATATGAATGGGGACTGTTTTGCGGTTATCCTGCGGAAGGCATCCGTAGCATTGCTGGCATTCTTTATTCTTGCCGGGTCGTTCTCTGGTCCGATGATTACGAAGTAATTATACATCATATAGGTGCGGTTTATGAAGCTCCCGTTGGCGACTGCTTTTAGCTCTGCCGGTACTGAGTGAACCATTACAACGTCAGCGGCTCCCAATTCCCCGGTCGCTATCGCCTTGCCTGTCCCCTCGCATACCGTCAATATTTTTACGTTATTTGCTTCCTCGAATTTTTTGTTCAGCACATCGAGCAATCCCGTATCGCATGTGGATGTTGTCGTTGCTAAACGTAATTCTTGTGGAACCGTAGGTGCGGTTGTTGTATTTACGGTCGGTGCCTGCTGGATGCAGCCGGCAAATAAAGAGACTAGAACTGAAACTAATATTATTCTTGCAAACAGGTTTTTCATACAATCACCTTATGTTCAGCTAAACATAACGCATAATAATAAATCTTTCTAAATACGGCGGCAGGGGTTTTGATGTTGAAGGGACAAATACAGGCGCCTGCCCCTGCGCGGGACGTGTCTGAAGTGCAGGGATTTTGTGCTGAAGATTCATTTGGGCGCTGTTCGAGAGCGATAAGGTGAAGCAGAAGGGGATGGCGGATTTTAGGTGAAGATCATACCAGACATTTATAAATTCAAATGAATTAATTTTTGGCGCTTTCGCAAAACCTCAAGACCTGTGATAATTATATGTATTATTGTAACACATGTGTTACATATGGACACCACCATCAGGAATATTGACCCTTTCGTTTACAAGAAATTAAAAACAAAGGCTGCGCAAGAGGGTATATCCATCGGGGAAGCTGTAACAGCGGCGCTCAGTGAATGGCTTGGGCTTGCGAGAAAAAAGAAGAGAAGCATTATTGAGATCAAGCCTGAGCATTTTGGCTACCAGTATCGGAATCTGAGCGAAGAGATAGATGAAGTGTTGTATAAACAGGAGCGGGCTTGATATTTCTTGATTCCAGTTCAATCATTGCATATAAGAATGCGGATGATATAAATCACAAAAAGGCTGCGGCTATCTTTCAAAAACTCAATGCGGGGGAATACGGTATCGGGGTTATATCGGAATTCGTGTTCTCGGAAGTTACGGCAGTGCTGGCTCTGCGGAAAAGTATGGGGGCTGCAAAGGAGGTGGGAAGTGTTCTTCTTGATGCTAAGGAGCTGGAAATAATGAAAGCGAGCGAGGTGTTTGAAAGGTCGTGGGAGATTTTTATGAATCAGGAGGATAGTGGTTTGAGTTTTGTGGATGCTTCCAATCTTGCCTGTATGGAGATGAGGGGGATAAGGATGATTGCAACGTTTGATAAGGATTTTTTTGGGAGGAGGGGGGTAGAGGTTGTGGGTGGGTGAGAGTGTCTTGAGATTATGTCGCTGTTCGAGAGCGATAGGGTGAAGCAGAAGGGGTTGGCGGATTTTATTGAGGGAATTAAGTCCACGTGTTCATTGGGTTTAGAACACGGATTGCGCGGATAACACAGATTCTTTGTTATCCGTGCTGCAAGGAACAAAATATAATATCTGTAGAATCCTGATATTTTTTCGCTGATTTTTGGAGTTTTCATTCAGACCAATTTTCATATTCAAATTCACCATCCAAGAGCCTTAAAAACCAATCCTAAGATTGATTCTGGCTGTAATTTCCTAATAAAAGCTTCATTTGGAGTTTCACCCCATTCCAGCTTCAATGCACCGTGTATCCTGTCATTATACCAGTCCTTAAATTCATTTGCAGACCTGAATCTATTTCTGTGTTTCTTATATGTCTGAACAAATCTTTCAATCTTACCATTGGTCTGAGGATTGTTTCTCCTTGATGGGATATGCTTAATCCCTTTAGATCCAAGATACTTCTGAAAAACAGAATCAGCTTCACCATTTTTATCCTTTTTATTTGGATAAAACTGAGCTCCCCTGTCGGTATTGATTGCCTCGATCATCACGTTAAACTCCTCTGCTTGTTTTTCAGTTCCTTTTAGAACATCAATTGCGTTTTCCGTGGTTGCATTGTCGAATTCACCGATTGAGAGAATTTTCCTTGAGGCATCATCTTCATACGCTATTACCTGTTTTCCATCATACTCCCACCAGTCAGTATGGATCAAAGACAGGCTAAAGTCCCGCTCATACCTGCATCGCTTGCGTTTTTTCTGCTTATTTGGGTCTGGGTTTGCTAATCCCGATTCCAGAAGATATTCATGGATTTTATTTTGGGGGATATCCTGTTTGTATTCTGTTTTTATATGATACCTGAGTAGTTTTACCCCTAGTAATGATTCGCTGTATGCTTGTTTTATTATCTTTTTCTGTTCGTCTGTAAGATGCGTTTTGGGGCGTCTTTTCATATTCAAAACAGGATATTCTCCTGTTTCTTTATAGAGTTTTATTAATTGCTGTATTCGCCGCTTAGAGACTTTAAAATCATTGGCTACGTTAGCGGTGGTTTCTCCCTTTTTCAAAACCCAGTTTATTGCTAGGCGTATTCTTTTGTTCGTCATTTTTACCATGAGACCCGTGAACTTGTCTCCTGGCGAAAAATTCCGGCGAAATAATTTCGGGATACTACAACAAAATATAATATCAACAAGAATTAAATAGACCTTACTAAAATCTAAGATATGATGGTTAGAGGCAGTAATGCAAAAAGAGGCAAAAGCGCGCATTAAGATCAATAAACTCCTTGAACAATCGGGCTGGAGGTTTTTTGATGATGAAACAGGAAAAGCCAATATCGTTTTAGAGAATAATGTCAAAATCACCAGAAAAAACCTTGATGAATTTGGGAATGATTTTGAAAAAACAGAGAATGGATTTACAGATTTTCTTCTTCTAAATGAAAAGAGCTTCCCATTTGTAATAGTAGAGGCAAAATCTGAAGATAAAAATCCTCTTGATGGGAAAGAGCAGGCAAGAAAATACGCACAATCGCAAAATGTGAGATTCGTGATACTCTCAAATGGCAATTTGCATTATTTCTGGGATTTAGAGCGTGGAAATCCCAGTGTTATCACAAAATTCCCAACATTAGAGTCGCTTCATCATACAGCTTCTTTTGCGCCTAATCCTTCCACTCTCGTCGGGGAAATTGTTGGAGAGGATTACATTGCCCGAATCCAGAACCCTCTTTTTGATAAAGACCCGCGCTGGAATAATGACAAAACAAGAGCAGATTATATACACGAATTAGGGTTGAAATTCCTAAGACCGTATCAGTTAGATGCGGTTCATGCTTTGCAGGAATCTGTGGAAGATGGGAACGACAGGTTCCTTTTTGAAATGGCAACTGGAACAGGGAAGACACTGATTTCTGCCGCAGTTGTCAAACTGTTTTTGAGATCAGGGAATGCAAAGAGAGTGCTTTTTCTTGTTGACCGATTGGAACTTGAGGACCAGGCGAAGAAAAATTTTATTAAATGGTTGAAAAATGATTACAAAGTTGTTATTTATAAAGAAAATAAGGACGATTGGCGAAAAGCTGAGATTGTAGTTTCCACAGTCCAGAGCCTTTCTTTTGACAATAAATACCAGAGGTTTTTTTCACCCACCGATTTTGATCTTCTGATATCGGATGAAGCCCACCGCTCAATCGGATGGAACAGCAGGGCTGTTTTTGAGTATTTTGTTGGCTATAAACTCGGTCTTACTGCCACACCTAAAGATTATCTGAAGTATTTAGACCCCAATAAAGTAAGTAAGAAAGACCCGCGCGAATGGGAACGGAGACAGCTTCGGGACACCTATATCACATTTGGCTGCGAGAGAGGGAATCCGACTTTTCGCTACAGTCTTATTGACGCTGTGAGGGATGGATATCTTGTGAATCCGGTTGCTGTTGATGCACGAACCGAAATCACCACACAGCTACTTTCGGATAAAGGTTATTCTATTATTATAGAAAATGCCGAAGGGATAAAAGAAGAACAGATATATTATCATAAGGATTTTGAGAAAAAATTCCTTTCTGATGAAACAAACAAGATATTGTGCAAGACATTTATTGATAATGCCCTGCGAGATCCAATCAGTAGAGAGATTGGCAAAACTATTGTTTTTTGCGTTAGCCAGAATCATGCCTCAAAGATAACTCAAATATTAAATGAATTTGCTGATAAATTATATCCTGGGAAATATAATTCAGATTTTGCTCTTCAGATAACGTCAAATGTTCAGGATGCGCAGCAATTTTCTATCAATTTTACTGATACAAGTAATAACTTATCTGGCAATTCGCGATTTCTGGAAGGTTATAAAACGAGTAAAACAAGGGTATGCGTAACGGTTGGAATGATGACGACAGGATATGACTGCCAGGATATTTTAAATATTTGCCTTATGCGCCCTATATTTTCACCGACAGATTTTATCCAGATAAAAGGAAGAGGTACGAGGAAATATGATTTTTCATTTTCAATGAAAAATGGGCACGATAATGAAGTCATTAAAAAAACTAAAGAGAAATTCAAGCTTTTTGATTTCTTTGCTAATTGCGAGTACTTCGAAGAGAAATATAATTATAATGAAGTTTTGAAATTACCTCCCAGAGGTACATATACAGGAGGCGGTGACGGCCCGGAAAGGACAAGTGAATATGAGAATCGCAGTTTAGACCCCCTGACAAGCTTTGAGGAATACGCTATCGGCATGGATGGAATGAAGATCGACCGCATGTTCTTTGATAGATTTGAGACTACTGTGAGGACTAATCCTTTCATAAAAGAGAATTTTGAAAAAGAAAATTTCGATGCCATTGAAGAATATATAAAGAGTAAGATTTTTGAAAAACCAGAAGAATTCTATAATCTTGAGAAGTTGAGAAAATCGTTGAGAATAGACCGCCGCCTGAGTTTGCGGGAGATTATAGAGAAGATATTTGGAAGAATTACTGTATTTAAGACGAAAGAGGAATTGCTGGATGAGGAAGTTGAGAGATTCATATCCATATATAAACCGGAAAGCAGGGAAGTACCACTTATAAGGAATTTTATAAAAGCATATATTGCAGACCATGAAGTTAGGGATATTATGGAATCAAAAGAATTCGGGCGTTTTGCGACAAATTCCCAGTTCTCAATGGAGGAATTCCGGGAAGTAAGAAAGTGGTGTGAGATGATACCTGAGTATGTGAAAGATTATGTTTCTCTCTATAAGTTCATGTGAATCTTATATATACAAAATAACAATAGAATCATATGAGGATTTAAAATGGAAGTAAAAACCGTTAAAGAAGGAATTCTAATCCCTAAGGGATTTCTTAAAGAACTCGGTATTGAAAATTTTGAGGTTCTTACAAAGCATCATGAAATCCTGATCCGACCAAAAACCAGTACCAAAAGGTGCTATGGATTTGTAGGTTCAAAAAAAACGGACGAAGAATTTGTTTTATCACTTGAAAATGAATGGCATGATAGAGGGGAAGATTGAAACTCTCTGAATATAAGAATTCTGACCGAATTTTCATTGATGCCAATATATTCCTTGATTATTCATTACCCAATCCAAAGTATGGAGAAATCGCGTCTGATTTTTTAGAAAAAATTGAGTTGAATGAGATAAAAGCAGCAACCACACCATTGGTTCTTGATGAAGTCTCGTTTATAATCCTGATTTATAAAGGTTCACTTATCCTGGGTACAAAGGATAGGAAAATAATTATAAACTCTATAAAAAAAGATAAAAATCTTTCAAACTTATGTTATAAAGTTGTTGAAGAATTCAATGAATTTTTATATTGCCTTAAAGGTTTACAGGTAATTTCTGTAAATCATGAAGATTATAAACAGGCGTCTATCATGGGAAAAAACTATTTATTACTGCCAAGTGACGCACTTCATGCATCGGTAATGAAGAACAATAATATCCGTAATATTGCAACAAGAGATAATGATTTTGAGAGGGTGGAAGGAATATCTGTCTGGAAGCCGTGAGTGTTGGAATTAAATGAAAAACTCTTTGCTGTTTAAATAGAATTATTGCAGAAAAAGAGCCAGACTCTTTTAATTATTTCTGAAAAGTATCAACTGAAGGTAAAAAATGTTAGATCAGGAAACAAAAAGAAAAATCGATAACGCCCGCGACATCCTTGTGGGAAAAGTGCCAGACCCGAAATCCCAGGTCGAGCAAATAACAATCGCTCTTATCTACAAGTTCATGGACGACATGGATAAAGAATCGGTAGCGCTTGGAGGTAAAGCAGCATTTTTCAAGGGGGAATTTGAGAAATACACATGGTCGCGCATTTTTGACCCGAAACTGGGAGGATTTGATCTCATAACGCTGTACAGCGAAGCCATCACGACGATGAACCATAACGAGAATATCCCGCAGCTTTTCAGGGATATTTTCAAGAACGCATTCCTTCCATACCGCGATCCTGAAACTTTGAAAAGTTTCCTGAAAGAGATAAACGAATTCAAATACGACCACAGTGAGAAATTGGGGGATGCTTTTGAATATCTGCTGTCCGTCCTTGGCTCTCAGGGCGATGCGGGTCAATTCAGGACGCCGCGCCATATCATTGATTTTATTGTTTCTGTGGTTGACCCGAAGAAGAACGAATCAATCCTTGATCCAGCCTGCGGGACTGCGGGTTTCCTGATATCCTCTTTCAAACACATACTCCACGAGAATACGAAAGAGAGAAAAGGGGACTGCCTGACAATGGATGAGCGCAAGAAGCTGATGAATAACCTTGAGGGATATGATATTTCCCCTGATATGGTGAGGCTCTCACTTGTGAATATGTACCTTCATGGCTTCCAGACCCCAAAGATTTATGAATACGATACGCTCACAAGCGAGGAGAAGTGGAATGAAACTTATGATGTGATCCTTGCAAATCCTCCCTTCATGACGCCAAAAGGTGGAATCCGCCCCCACAAGCGTTTTTCAGTGCAGGCAAACAGGAACGAGGTGCTTTTTGTTGATTACATCATGGAGCATATTTCCACAACCGGCAGGGGTGGTGTGATCGTACCTGAGGGCATAATCTTCCAGTCCGCGAATGCCTATAAGGCGCTTCGCAAGCTGCTTGTAGAGACGCATCTTTTCGCTGTCGTTTCCCTCCCGTCCGGCGTATTCCAGCCATACGCAGGCGTGAAGACAAGCATACTCCTTATGGACAGGACTCTTGCAAAGCGCGCGCCCGATATCCTGTTCGTGAAGATTGAGAGCGACGGCTTTGACCTTGGCGCGCAGAGGCGCCCGAACGGCAAGAGTGACCTCCCGTCGGCGCTTTCTGCACTTTTGAAGTTCAGGAAGAGTCTGCATGAGGGGAAGGAGTGCGAGTTCAGCGAGGAGGAGGGCAAATTAGCTCATAGGGTTTTGAAGACGAAGATTGCTGAAACTGGGGATTATTACTTATCAGGGGATAGATACAGGGAAACGCTTTTTCATTCGCATAAAGATTGTCCGATGGTGGAGTTAGGGAAGGTATGTATAGAATTAAAATCAGGATTTGCGTGTGGTGATTCGGATAAGAATTCAGATGGAGTTCCACACCTATGCCCTATGAATATTAATTCAGAAGGGCAACTTGTCTGGAATGGAACTAAGTATATTTCAGAAGAAAACTTCAAAGACAAGGCTGAATATACTCTGAAAAAAAGTGATGTTTTATTCAACAACACCAACAGTAAAGAACTTGTAGGTAAAACTTGCTTTATAAAAGAGGATATAGATTGCGGTTTTTCAAACCATATGACAAGAATTAGAACTGAAAAATCAAAGCTGGATGGGCAATTTTTATCTTTTATTCTGCATAGCTTATGGAAAAAAGGTAGCTTTCTTGAAAAATGTAATAAGTGGGTTGGTCAAGCCGGAATTAACAACCGACTTTTATCTGAAGTCAAAATCCCCCTCCCGCCCCTGTCAATCCAGCAGGAGATTGTTTCTGAGATAGAGGGCTACCAGAAGGTCGTTGATGGGGCGCGGCAGGTGGTGGAGAATTATAAGCCGAGGATTAAGGTGGAGGAGGGGTGGGAGATGGTGGAGTTGGGGGATGCGTGTGAAATAGCAACTGGGAAACTTGATGCTAATGCAGCAGAAAAAGATGGTATATATCCTTTTTTTACATGCTCAAAAACAGAAATATTCCGGA
>JAQUQX010000002.1 GCA_028715885.1 Candidatus Methanoperedens sp. | reverse complement strand
CATATCTGAAGGAATTCTATCCGCGGTTTTCAGATGCGGAAATCTTGCTTGCAGATAACCTGAGGCAAACGAGAAACAAAATCGCATACAGAGGGTTTTTCGTTTCCCCTGACTTTGTTGAAAGAAAAATTAGAAAAATAAGTCTAATGCGGTAATCCCTGCCTCGGCAATAATTTTGGCGGCGCCGAACATCTCCACCCCATGCGTATCATCTCATTCAGCCCCGCCAGCGCCTCCTCTTTCACCAGCAGTTACAAACTCTAAGCAGCTACCGTCACTTTTATTCAAAACCCCAATGAGCTCCAATCAAAGCCAATATAACTTAAAACTAAATAGATGACCACAATCACGACTATAATTGTAATCAAATAATAAAAAACCATATCTGGTATTAACTTTGATGGTTTATACAGTTCATCATGAGGAGACGGCGAAAACAAAGTTTCATGAATCATTTTCAATATTTTAATAATATTATGTTCTTTTTTTTCGTCTGCCATATTCTTAATACACTATTTACTAACCCCTCATTTAATCGCGCACAAAGAAATGCAGAAAAAAATTTTAAAATGGAAGCCAGCCCGCACCATCACATTTGGGATGATGCTTGCAGACCCACCTGCCACTTTTTGGATCCCACTTTATTTCTTTTTCCTTATAGGTTTCACCACAATGTTTACAACGTACATGCTTTTCTGATTGCAAATCCGGATGAAAAGGAGGTATTGTTCCATCTTTACGCGATTTCATATCCTCAGCTTGCTTGCTTCCAGGTATCATAATACCCAAAAGATTACTTTTCAACCTTAAAAATGTTAGTACACGCAAGCCAGATTTATATTCCCTGACTGCCATTGTTTATATTAATGCCCAACCCCAGAATCATTCTCCACGTTGACATGGACTATTTCTTCGCCCAGTGTGAGGAGCGGGAGCATCCGGAACTCAAAGGCAAACCCGTGGTAATTTGCGTGTATTCCGGGCGCGGCGGGGACAGCGGCGCCGTGAGCACGAGCAATTACGAGGCGCGCAGGCTCGGGGTAAAGGCTGGCATACCCATCAGCAGGGCAAAAAAGCTGGCGCCAGAGGCGGTATTCCTGTCGGTCAAAATGGAGCTTTACCGCAGCATCTCGGATGAAGTGATGGAAACACTGCGGGGCTATTGCGATGTTCTGGAAAAAGAAAGCGTGGACGAGGCATTTTGCGAGATCACGGGCAAAGTTTCTGATTTAGAAGAGGCGAAATTACTCGCGGTTAAGATAAAAGAGGAAATTAAGCAGAAAATTGGATTAACCTGCTCTATAGGCGTGGCGCCAAATAAACTCGTTGCAAAAATAGCCTCCGATTTCCAGAAGCCCGACGGATTGACGCTCGTGAATCCCGAGGAGGTAACACAGTTCATGGCGCCGCTGAAAATCGCAGACCTCACCGGCGTGGGGAAAAAGACCGGGGAGAGATTGAATGAACTTGGAGTAAAAACCATAGGCGAACTTTCAGAGATGCCGGCTGAAGAACTCATCCGCGAGTTCGGGAAGGCAAAAGGAGCGTGGCTAAAACAGGCTTCGCAGGGCATGGATTACTCAGAGGTAGAGGAGCGCGAAGGGACGGAGCAGATAGGGCGGATAACCACGCTGAAGCAGGATACCGGCGAGCTGAACACGATACGTACCGCCATCAACCAGCTATCGGAGGATGTTTACAGGAAACTGGAAGCGCGAAAGCTCGGCTTCAAATCCATAACTTTTGTGGCGATATCCACGGATTTTAAAATCCGCACAAAGACGCATACATTAAGCGCGCCGGCAAAAGACCTTGAAACCATTAGAAACACCGGATTCGAGCTTGCAAGAGCATTTCTCGCAGAGCATCTGGTTCTCCTCAGAAGAGTCGGAGTGAGGGTATCCAATTTGATAGAGGAGAAAGGTCAGAAAACGCTCGGAGAGTTTTGAGATTTCCTGATAGAAGGAAAATGGTTATTTATGCGAGATATAAATTATTAAGAACGATTATGAATGACTCAATGAAAGAACACTGGAATGAAATTTATACATGGTTAGAAACAGATGAATTGGGCTGGTACGAAAAAATACCTGAACCATCTATAAAATTACTGTCTAAATGTCATATAGATAAAGACGAACCCATATTAGATGTGGGGGCAGGTGCATCAACATTTGTTGATTATCTCATTAATCAAGGATTTAGTAATATCATTGCTGCCGACATAAGTGAAAGAGCTTTGGATACGCTAAAAGAAAGACTGGGTAAAGAAAAAGCCTCACAGGTAAAATGGATAGTAGATGATATTACTCAGCCAGTTCATATCCAGAACCTGAGAGATATTGCTGTGTGGCATGATAGGGCAGTTTTACATTTCTTATTAAAAGAGAGCCAGCAACACAAATACATATCCACATTAAAGAAAGTGATTAGAAAAGGTGGTTATGTTATCATTGCTGCCTTTTCTTTAAAGGGCGCAAAAAAATGCAGTGGCTTGGATGTTAAAAATTATGACCAAAAAATGCTGGCAAAATTCGTAGGAGAGGATTTTAGACTAATTGAATATTTTGATTATACATACTATATGCCTTCGGGTGAACCAAGACCATACATTTATGCTTTATTTCAAAAAATTAAGTTAGATTAGTCGTCAGCTATGGCTGTATGCCGGGTAGAACAGAAGGCTATAAGCTCTAAAGCTTATCATGAAAATTTTCCACAACCTTAATTAACCCAGTAAAATATATAACTCTTGCACTACGTAGGTGCATAATGGTCAGAAAGCAGGAGATTCTTAAAATTTTAGAGGGGTATGATAAGGATAACCTAGCAATCGCCACGGTCTGCTCGCACAGCAGCCTCCAGATTTTTGACGGGGCAAGAAAAGAGGGTTTTAAGACCATCGGTATCTGCATGGGCGCGCCCCCGAAATTCTATGACGCTTTCCCGAAGGCAAAGCCTGATGAATTTTTTATCGTGAAAGATTATAAGGATATCCTTTCAAAAACAAGAGAGCTTGCAGCTAAAAATGCCATAATAATCCCGCACGGTTCTTTCGTGGAATACCTCGGCGTCGAGAATTTCCAGAAACTTAAGCTGCCCACATACGGCAACCGCAATGTGCTGGAATGGGAATCCGACAGGGAAATGAGCCGCAAATGGCTCGAATCTGCGGGCATTAAAATGCCGCGTCAGATAAAGAACCCTGAGGATATAGATTCGCCCATGATGGTAAAGTATTACGGCGCTAAAGGCGGGAGGGGATTTTTTGTTGTGAAGAATTATTCCGATTTCCAAAAAAGGATAAATCCCAATGAAAAATACACGATACAGGAATTCGTCCTCGGGACACGCTATTACATGCACTATTTTTACTCGCCGATTAAATCGGAGGGGTACTCGTTGAGCAAGGGCACTCTGGAACTTCTGGGCATAGACAGGCGCGTGGAATCAAATGCTGACGAGATTTTCAGGATTGGCTCGCCTACCGAGCTTGCAGAGGCGGAAATATATCCAACATTCGTTGTTACGGGCAACCTTCCCCTGATTGTGAGGGAATCTCTCCTCCCAAGGATATTTGAGATGGGGGAAAAGGTCGTAGAGAAATCGCTTGAACTGTTCGGAGGCATGATAGGGCCATTCTGCCTTGAAGCCGTGGTAACAGACGCGCTTGAATTAAAAGTGTTTGAAATCTCGGCGCGCATAGTAGCCGGGACTAACCTTTTTATTTCCGGTTCTCCTTATTCCGACCTGATGGAGGAAAAACTCTCCATGGGGAGGCGGATAGCCCGCGAGATTAAGACTGCAAGGGATTTGAACCTGCTTTCCGAGGTAATCTCATGACGCAAAAGAAAGAATATGACGTGATAATCGTAGGGGCTGGACCTGCCGGCATGTTCGCTGCGGATGAACTTGCCGGGAAAATGGACGTGCTTATCATTGATATGGGACACGATATCGATGAACGCGAATGCAAAATGAAACGCCGCGGCATCTGTACCCACTGCGACCCCTGCGATATCATGTGCGGCGTGGGAGGGGCGGGGACATTTTCAGACGGGACGCTCAACCTTCGCCCCGATATCGGCGGAGACCTTGCCGAGCAGACCGGGGATACAGAATACGCATGGCAACTTGTTGACCATGTGGATAAGGTGTTCGTTAAATACGGCGCCCCCGAACAACTGTACGTTCCAAAGGGTGACGAGGTCGAGCAGTTGAAGCGCCGCGCTGCTGCTTTTGGGGCTAGGTTCATCGAAATAATCCAGAGGCATATGGGGTCGGATAATGCACCGAGGGTTATAGGCAACTTTGAGAAAGACCTGAAAGAGCGGGGCATTGAATTTTTGCTGGATACGAAGGCGGAAGACCTCATTATCGAAAACGAGACCTGCACGGGTGTAATTTTACAGGACGGGACTGAGATACGCTCACGATTTACGATAATCGCGCCCGGACGGGTTGGAGCGACATGGATTGACGAGGTTGTCAAAAAACACAATATAGGGGCGAAATACGCTCCTATCGACGTCGGGGTGCGGGTGGAGGTGCCGGCAATCGTGATGGACCCTGTGACAAGGATTAACCGCGACCCCAAGTTCCATATCCAGACAAAGACGTATGATGATTTTGTGAGGACTTTCTGCACCAACGAGCACGGATTCGTGGTCAAGGAAGAGTATGAGGGGTTCATTGCAACAAACGGGCATTCCATGAGAAATATGGAGTCGGAGAATACGAATTTCGCTTTTATAGTGAGGGTGGAACTCACCGAGCCCCTGGAGAATACCGTGCGATACGGACGCAGTATTGCTAAACTTGCTACCACCATCGGCGGGGGAAAGCCTGTGCTTCAGAGGATGGGCGACCTTCGCAGGGGAAGGCGTAGCACGGAAGCGAGGCTTAAGAAGAATGTTGTGGTTAATACGCTTAAGGATGTGACGCCGGGTGATATTTCCATGGCGCTGCCGCACCGAATCGTCACGGATATAAGGGAAGGGCTTGAGGTTTTAAACGAAATAATTCCGGGCGTGGCATCCGATTCCACGCTTCTGTACGCGCCAGAAGTAAAGTTCTATTCCATGCAGGTTCTTGTGGACAGGAACATGGAAAGCAATATAAAGAACCTGTTTGCGGCGGGGGACGGCGCGGGGCTTTCGAGGGATATTGTGAATGCTGCGGCGACGGGAGTGATTGCAGGCAGGGGGATAGTGAAGAAAAGATAACATAAAAATCCTAACAAAGTTTTAAATAATAGTATAATCCAAAAGTATTCAATATGCCACAGAGACAAATAGGGATTAGAGGATATGTTGGAGAAGCTGTTGTAAAAGAGTGGTTAGATAAAAAATATTCAAATTTAGAGGGATATAAAATAGTTTCCCAAATAATGCCCAAAGGTGTCCCTAAAAAAGGTGGTGGATACTTAGATTTTGCAGTTGTCAAAGAAAATATTGTTACCAGTATTTACGAAGTAAAAACTCAAGATTATATTCTTGATAAGACTTTTCACATTAATAAAGCACTATTGTTTATGTGGGAAAATAAAGGTAAGAACTTAGAATTAATTACGCAAAATAGAGAAAAATATTCTAGCAATAGTGAAACTCAAAGTTATCTAATAATTCTTGTACCTCCGAATTGCGATGGAATTAACAATGTTGGCATGAACAACTTAAAAAATATAATACTATTTAAAGAAATATTTAAAGAACTTGAAAACTCATTGAATAAAACAAAAATTCGTAATGAACTTATTAATGATTTTGAAAATGAAATTGAAAATTTGAAAAATCCCATCCAAGGAAAAACATTACTTGATGATTTCATAAAAAAGAGGAATGCAACTTGATTTACGTTATATTAAAATAATCCTTCATGAAAAGAATACGTCGGAACCGATACAAAATAATTAAAATAAGAGTTGATTGAATGCTTTCAAGTGAACTTTCAGAAAAAATAGTATCTGAATTAAAAAGTATATTCCAGAATGAAATTCGAAGTATAATCTTATTCGGTTCCTATGCAAAAGGAACCGCTCAGACATATTCCGACATTGATCTCCTTATAATCCTTAACAGAAAATTCGCAAACTGGATGGAACGGCGCGACCTTGAAATTGAACTCAGGAAAAAGCTTTACCGAACAGTAGGTCAGGTTTCTCCGAAGGTTGGTTCTGTCGAAGAACTAAAAGCTGCATTAGAAGCTTATAATCCTCTAATATTGAATATATTAGATTCCGGCATCACATTATACGATGATGGCGCCTTTAACAAATTAAAAAGACAATTTGAACAAAAAATTTCCACTGAAGTTCGGAAGCATACTGATTACTGGGAAGTGGTGGCTTGACGAAGAACACGGATATCGCAAAAGCTTATCTTATTGAAGCAAACAACGACTATGATGTAGTGTCTTTACTTATTGAAAATAAAAAATTCAGCGCCGCGACGTATCATGCTCAACAGTCTATTGAAAAATTGCTGAAAGCCTGTCTTGCAGCAGAAGGTAAAATCGGTATATATAGACATGAAATTTTCTCTTTTTTCCTTAATGAGTTCAAAGATAAAATAGACAATATAACTATGGCTAAACTTGAAGATGCAGTCATTCCTCTTGAAGAAAATTGGGCTATCTCAAGATATCCCGACTGGAGTGTTAAGCCGATATGGATTCCATCCCAGCAATTCACCTTTGATAATGCTATTATGAGTGAAACAAGGATGCGAACAGTTTTCGAGATATTAATTCCATTTTTGAAGAAAAATTATAAAATTCAGGTATAACCTATGGACCCCTCCCACGTCGCCCGCTGCGCCCAGCTCGCAATGCTCCTCGAAGTCTCAGCCACGCCCAAGCCTGGCAACATCGACAGAGACCACAACTACACCGACACCCGCTTTGAGCACTTCCTTGCCAGCGCCGTAGGGGTATATCCAGTGCTGGAAAAGGCTGCGCGCTCAGAGTCCGGTGCTGGCGCGCTCATCCATGAGGCTGTCGCAGAGAGCGGCAAATGGCAGAAAGGAGGAAACACGCATTTCGGGGCGTTTTTGCTGCTCATCCCGCTTGTGATGGCGGCAGGAAGATGTGCAAAAATCACAACTCTGCAATGGCATGCCAGAAGAGTCTTGAGAGAAACTACGGTAGAGGATGCAGTCGAGTTTTACAGGGCATTTTCAGAGGCAGGAGTGAAAGTTAAGCCTGTAGATGACCTTGACCTTGGAGACGCCGCATCCATAGACAAAATAAAATCGCAGGGATTGACGCTCTATGACCTGATGAGGATTTCATGCAGCTATGACATGATTGCAGAGGAGTGGGTGATGGGCTTTCGGAAGACGTTTGATTGCGCGGGTTCAATCCAGGAAATGGTTGAAGAAAAAGGAATTAACGACGCTATTGTGCATACATTTATGTTTAACCTTGCATTTTATAAAGATACATTCATACAAACAAAATTTGACAGCAAAAAGGCAGAGGAGGTTTCTCTGCGGGCAGAAGAAATATTTGAAAAGAGTTTTCTGGAAGATGTAACAGATGACATAAAAGCCTTTGACGAGGAACTGTTAAAAGAGGGGATCAATCCCGGCTCAACCGCAGACATAATCATTGCAGGACTGTTCGTATCGCTGTTTGAGGGGATGAGATTTTGATTGATATTGAAGAGTTCGGAATACACGAAGGTATATCGGAAGTGATTTTCACAACCATCTCGCCCGATGGCATCCCCAATGCTGCGCCTATGGGTTTGCACAGGAAAGGCGGCAGGCTTTTTGCCAGGATTTATAATTCAAAGACGCTGGACAATGTATTGAGCAAACCCACAGCAGCGGCGAATATCACGGATGACCCCGTATTGTTCGTGCAGTCGGCGCTTTCTGATATTGAAGCGGGGAGATTCGAATACGCGGATGGGGTTCCTGTTCTATTAAACGCATCCGGATGGGTTATTTTTGAGTGCAAATGCAAAAAAGGAGAGAATGTTTCAGTTGTTGAGCTGTCTCCAATCAAGGGAAAAATAAACCAGCTAAAGCTCCAGCCTGTAAATCGCGGTTTCAACGCTGTTATTGAGGCATTGATTCATGCCACAAGATACGTGGTATTTAAAGAGCAAAAATACCTTGAACGAATTGAATATTACGATGCCATCGTCAAAAAATGCGGCGGTGAGCGGGAGAAAGATGCGATGCGTTTGCTTTATGAACAAGTTGAGAAATAATGATTATACAGTAGATATTTAATCAGCGAATCTAATTTAGTTAAATTTAGTGAGGTATAAAATGGATACACAATGTTCCACACAAGTAGGCTCGTTTTACATCCGATATGAATCAATTAGTTCTATTTCATCTATTTCCCCAGTTTTAGTGTTTAGATTTGAAGCAAGGGCATATAAAGAACAATCCAGACTAAGGGACATAAAAGCGGAACTAACATTAAACAACATTAGAATTGGCATATTAACATCTGAAATTCCATATTTAGATTTGTATTCAAACTACTCATCATCTATTAGCCTCTATTTAGAGCTGGATCACTATAAGTTACATAAAATAGAACAATTTAGAAAGGGGGGCGACCTTAAGCTGATTTTAAATGCCCGACTTATTTTAGAAAATCTAGAAAAGCCCGGTCAAGCTATTGGAAACTTAGGTAATTTAAACATTGATATTCCTAAGAGTGAATGGGTAGAAAAAATACTTCCAAACATAGGTTTCAAAGATGTTTCCCTTATAGAATTACCCAAGATAATCCAACAATGGCAAAAAATTATAGAACATACTAATGAGGCATGGCATCAGCATTCTATGGGGAAGTATGATAAGGTCCTTATCGAATGCAGAAAAGCTTTAGAAGCTTTGGGCGAAGAAGTTAAAAGCAAAGGATTTGTAAAAACTAAGAATGAGAGTAATGAGGAGAAACAAATTTTAGACTGGAAAGAATTATTCAAGAGTGAAAATTTGGGTGATATTTTAGGAACGATAAATAAGAAGTTTAATGGATTCTTAGCACCCGCGGCTCATTCAGGAAAAGCGATTAATAAAGAAGATGCAGACTTTGCGTTGTTAGTTACACATGGTATTATTACATTGGTAACTGAAAACCTTATGAAGTTGCCAGAAGTTTAAAATAAATTTTCTCATATAGACGATTGCAGTCTCAAATGTTCCTTCGCAGCCTGTGTGGTTTCCCTGCCCTGTGATGTTCGCTTGATGAATCCTATCTGTATAAGATAAGGCTCGTAAACCTCCTCAATAGTCCTTACTTCCTCTCCTACTGATATGGCAATGGTCTTAACGCCAACAGGTCCTCCCTCAAAATCCTGCGCTATTATACCAAGAATCCGCCTGTCAAGCTCATCCAGCCCGAGCCTGTCGATTCCCAGCATGGAAAGCGCGGCATCAGCAACATCCTGCGTGATTTTCCCCTCTGCTCTCACAAGCGCAAAATCCCATACGCGCCGAAGAAGCCTGTTGGCAATGCGCGGCGTTCCCCGGCTTCGTTTTGCGATTTCAAGCGAACCGTCCTGTGTTATCGGGATATGCAAGATAGAAGCGCTGCGCTTCACTACTTCAACGAGCTCTTCGACAGTGTAAAGGTTAAGCCGGGACGTAAAGCCAAACCTGTCCCGGAAAGGTGAGCCCAGAAGTCCTACTCTTGTAGTGGCGCCTATGAGTGTGAAATGCTCAAGATTGAGTTTTATGGAGCGGGCGCTGGGTCCCTCGCCTATCATCACATCAATCTCAAAATCCTCCATCGCAGGGTAAAGGATTTCTTCAATAACCGAATTCAGGCGGTGGATTTCATCAATGAATAGTACATCCCCGCGCTTTAGCGTGGTAAGTATTGCGGCAAGGTCGCCGGGTTTTTCAAGCACCGGTCCTGAAGTGCTTTTTATATCAGACTCCATCTCATGCGCTATGATATGCGCAAGCGTGGTTTTCCCAAGTCCGGGGGGTCCTGAAAACAGGATGTGGTCAAGGGGTTCGCCTCTTTTTTTTGATGCTTCTATGAATATTTTCAGGGATTCCTTGAGCGCGTTCTGCCCGATGAATTCAGAAAGCCTGTTGGGGCGGATGGTAATATCCTGTATGTCCTGTTTTTCATCATTCAGCAGGGTTGGCGTGATGATTCTTTCTTCCATGTGTCACTCAATAACGTTCTTTAAGTTTTAAAAGCGCAGCTTTAATCAATGCTTCCACCGTATGTTCTTTACCTGATACGGCGTTCACAGCTTCCTGCGCCTCACGATGCGCAAATCCAAGCGATACAAGAGCGCTCACCGCATCATAACTGGCATTGCCCGCGGCTGGAAGTGCAAATCCGTCCATTTTCTTTTTCATCTTATCCTTAAGTTCCAGAATCAACCGCCTGGCATTCTTTGAGCCGATGCCCGAAATACTGGTCAGGACTTTCTCATCCTCGCGGATTATTGCAGAGGCAAGCTCTTCTATCTTTATCTGGGATAGGATATTTAGTGCAATTTGTGGCCCTATTCTTGTTACGCTTATTAAGAGCTTAAACATCTCAAGCTCACCCTGGCTTGTAAACCCGTAAAGTGTGAGCGCATCCTCCCTGACGTGAAGGTATGTGTGCAGTTTGACCTTATCTTTATCCGCAAGCTCCTGCAATGCAGGTTTTGTCAGATTGACCTGGTATCCGATACCCCCCACCTCGACAACAACATAACCTTCCCCTCGATGCGCTATCTCTCCTGTAATTTGTGAAATCATATCACTATCTCATTATATGTATGTGACATAAAGCAATCGAAAGACCATCGGCTGCATCGTCGGGTCTGGGTATTTCTTCAAGGTTCAAAAGCCTCTTTATCATCTCTTGCATCTGTTTTTTATCTGCCCTGCCAGAACCTGTTATTGCCTGTTTCACCTGAAGCGGGGTATATTCAAATACCGGTATATTCTTTTGCTGCGCCGCAAGTAATATAACTCCCCTTGCTTCGCTTACCCCCATAGCGTTTGTGACGTTTTTATTGAAAAAGAGTTTTTCAACCGAAACTACGGAAGGTGAATATTTTTCAAAAAGCGCATTAATCTCTATGTATATCTCCAGCAGCCGCTCCGGTGGTTGTTTTGCAGCAGATGTTCTTATACATCCATAGCTTACGGGAGTGATAACGCCTCTCTCGGTTCGTATGACCCCAAAGCCCACGGTTGCAAGCCCGGGATCTATTCCGATTACAATCATAATGTTTAAAAAGTGCTTATCATTTATGTGCTTTTGGTCAATAAATTACTAATAAATAGAGCGATAACTATATCTAAAATTAATTTTAACATTAAAGTGAGAGGGGAGTTTAAAATATCGTTCCGCTCTCACGGAGAAATGGAGGAAAATATGCCAAAAGTAGTAGTTGTATATCTCAGCACATCAGGCAACACAAAAGCGATGGCGGATGCAATCGCAGAAGGTGTGGCTTCACGGAACGTCGACGTTTCGGTCGTGAGTTTCCATGAGGCAAAAATGGAAGATATCAAGTCCGCGGATTCCATTGCGATTGGCTCATCGACATTCCATTATAAGATGCTGCCCCCGATGGGGAAATTCATCGACAGCCTCGCAAAGGCAAACGTTAAGGGCAAGACAGGAGCAGCTTTCGGCTCATACGGCTGGAGCGGCGAGGCGCCTGTAATGATTGCGGAAAAGATGCGTGCGCTCGGGATGAAAGTGATTGACCCGGTTCTGCGTATCCAGTACCAGCCTGCGGAAAAAGACCTTGAAGAATGCAAAAGGCTGGGAAAGGATATCGCTAATGAAGTGAAAAAGAAATATACCAAGCCAGGAAGCAATCCAAAGCATGAACCTATCAGCCCGCATGAAGTTAAAATGGGTGAGGGAGGTCACTGAAAGAGAGCAGTGGCACGGTGCACTCACAAAGACAGAGCATTTTAGGAAGATTTGTATTAAGTAATAAACTATAGTAGAACTGATGTGGAGCATAATACAGGAAAAATTCAAGAACCATCCTGCCCAGGAAAAAGTCATACGATTGCTTCTGGAAAGAGGATTCCAGATTAATCCCGAGGGCAGGGTGGTTTCAGGCACTATCGAAATCCCGCACACCCAGATAGCGAACGAGATAGGCGTTGACAGGCGCGTGGTTGATGCAACATGCGAAACGATTGCAAAGGATACGCGGCTTGTGGCTATATTCCGGAATATCAGGACGATGCCTTTCCTGCGTGAGGTTGCGCCTCTCATCGGTCTTGGCGTAATAGTCATCGCGCCCGATAACGCCGCACAAAAAGGGCTGCTTGGCGCAGTTGCAACAGCCGTGGCTGAGCATGGGATAACCATCAGGCAGGCGGTATCGGATGACCCTTACCTTACCGAGAACCCGAAGCTTACCATAATTACCGAGGGAAAGGTGAGCGGAGAGCTTGTGAATACTCTTACTAAAATAAATGGTGTAAAAAGCGTGACTGTTTATTGATTCATATTTCAACTCATAATACATACGAGTATAACAGGGAATAATCCCGTATATTCATAAAAACGTTATATACAGGCCTCGTCCTTAAGTACGGGGTTTGTGACTGCAACCACCGCTCGTTCATGCTCGAATCGGTTAGAGAAATCCGTAACAACCTCTTCAAACATCCTCAAGCAATGTAAACCCGTAGAACAGCCTTTTCCCAAACTCCTCCACGCCCTCAAGGTCATCCCTCTCTATTGCCACGCCGTTCGGAGCAATCAAAGTGCCATCCACTTTTGAGGTTTCATGCAGTATTATAGAATCAGCCTGGACTTTACCCAGTACCTTGCAGTTCCTCTCGATATTCACTTTTCCCTTTGTCGTGACAAGATTCCCATGGATGATGCAGTCTCTTCCGATTGTTATATCTCCCGTTGTGCGGATGCTGCCGAACAATGTTACGTGTTTCCCCATATGCATATACCGCGCGCGGATGTTCCCAAGCAACCGGCAGTAGTTCCCGATTATGGCGCGCGATGTGGTCTTAATCGCTTCAAGGTCTATCTTTGTCTTATCAGGTATCGACATGACCTTATTTTCGGATTCATCCTCCGAAAAAAGCTCGGCAAGCGCTTTTTCAACCTCCTCTTCACTGCCAAAACGCAAAAGCGCCATCAAATAGAGGAATATAAACATGACGAAAGGGAGCGGATTGCGCACCACAAGCCAGCCTTTGACGTCATAACCCCCGTCTATTTTCACATTATTTCCCACATCAAGGTTGCCAGCAGCGAAGAGTTTTCCTGAAATCCTGACAAATTCCCCGAGATACGCATCGGTCTTTGTCCGCACGTCGCCTGTTATCTCAGACCACATATCTATCCTGACATCGTCCTCTGAAATTATGTTCCCGCTTATCTTCACATGCTCCCCTGCGATTACCGTGCTGGCGATTAAACCGTAAGAGAGTTCAGCGTAATTCCCCACAAGAACATCGCCGTGAACCACTATGGAGTGCTCTTCCATTACTGTATAATCCGGTATTATCAAGCCTTTAAGTTCAGGTATAACAAAGCCTCCATCCCTCTATAGTTTCAGGGTATGATAAATATTAATATTAAATAAACCGATTTAACAGCCATGTGCGAACTCAAAGTAATACTGAAAGGAAAAACCATAATGGAAGATGTGGTACGCATAACCGCGGATAAAGACGCAATCAAGCTACAGAGCCTGCTTGGTGAATCTAAAACAATTAAGGGACGAATTGTCGATATTAATCTGACAAAACAGGAAGCTATAATAGATGGTTGAATAATCTGGCGTCGGGAGAAAAACTGATGAAGGCAAAAGTCGCAATTAACGGATATGGAACGATAGGAAAACGCGTGGCAGACGCGGTATCGGCGCAGGACGACATGGAAATTGTTGGCGTTGTGAAGACAAAACCCAGTTTTGAAGCGCGCATCGCGCAGGAAAAAGGATACGACCTTTATGTGCCGGCAAAGGAAAACATCGAGCTATTCAAAAAATCAAAAATAGACGTTAGCGGCACACTTGAAGAACTGCTGGATAAAGCCGACATCGTGATTGACGCCACCCCCGGCGATACAGGCGAGGAGTACAAGAAGCTCTATGGAAAACACGGCGTAAAAGCTATCTGGCAGGGAGGGGAAGAGCATGAACTGACAGGTTTCTCTTTCAATTCAGAGGCTAATTACCATGACGCCCTTGGCAGGGATTTTGCCCGGGTGGTCTCATGCAATACCACAGGACTTGTAAGAGTGTTGTATCCGCTTGATAAGGCATACGGCGTCAGGAAAGCAAGGGTTACATTGATGAGACGCGCAGCCGACCCCAACGATATAAAGACGGGTCCCATAAACGCGCTTATTCCCGACCCCATCAAACTTCCCTCGCACCACGGTCCCGATGTTAATTCGATTCTTCCCGATATTGATATTACTACGATGGCTGTAAAGACCTCAACCACACTCATGCATCTTCATGCCTTGAATATCGAATTAAAAAAGACAGCCAGTGAAGACGATATTATAAAAATCTTTGAAGAGCGCCCGCGCATCAGGCTCGTGAGCAGCAAGGACAGGATAAAATCAACAGCAGAAGCCATGGAATTCGCCAGGGACATGGGAAGACCGAGGGGCGATATGTGGGAGAATGTGGTATGGAAGGATTCGATTGCCATTAATAAAGGTGAACTCTACTTCTTCCAGGCGATACACCAGGAATCGGATGTGGTTCCTGAGAACGTGGACGCTATCAGGGCGATGCTTGAAATAGAAAAGGACGGGGCAAGATCGATAAAGAAGACGAATAAGGCGCTCGGGATTTAAAGCTTCAGGTTTTTGCTTCCCGCCTTTTATTATATTCGTATGCCGCTATGCCTATTGCAATCCATGCAGCAGCGAAAACGATAGCATTCGGGTTCAGGTAAAAGGCGAGGGCAAAGCAGCTCAACACCCCTAAAACAGGTATAACCGGGTAAAACGGCACCCTGAAAGTGCGGTTTGCATCCGGCATTTTTTGCCTCAACCTCACCACACTCAAATTGATGAAAAAGTATGTCATCAGCGTTCCGAAGTTGAAAATTGAAGCCAGCCAGTCAAGATTTGCCTGTGAAACAACAACGATTAACGCTATTACAACCCCGCTCAGCATTACTGTGAAGGTGGGAACCCCGTTTTTGGATATCCTTGCAAGCATGACCGGGATCACGCGCTGTCTCGCCATCGCAAACAGCGCTCTTGAACCTCCCAGAATGGATGCCATAACTACGGAGGCGGTTGCAAACAGCGCGGAAACCGAGATGAATTTCAGTAAGAATACATTGTCTGTTGCCGTCTTCAACGCCGCTTCCAGGGGCGTGTCGGAAGCCCCGAGGAGCTTCCAGCTCACAAGCCCGACTGAAACAAGAGATACCCCTATGTAAAGCAGGGTGCACAGGGCGAATGCCAGCATTATTGCCTTTGGAACGTTCTTTTCAGGATTCTTCACTTCCTCCGCGATTACAGTAATCGTATTGAAGCCCGCGAATGCAAAAAAAATTATTGCTGCGCCTGAGAGCATTCCCGCAACTCCAGTTGGAAAAAAGGGATGATAATTGGAATAATCCCCATTGGAGATAAGGAAAGAGCCGCCTACTATTATGAAAAGCACAAGTGCAGTGACTTTCAATCCCACCAGCAGGTTGTTTGTGCCCGACGCTTCTTTTACCCCCATGAAATTTACAAGCATGAGGACAAGGGGCAGTAAACTCCCGACTATTACTATCACAGTTTGCGCCGATTGAATTCCAAGAAAGTACGTAAAATATGCCGCAAAACCTATGCTGACAGCGCTTGCTCCGACGATGTAATCGAAGGATTGCATCCAGCCAACGAGATATCCCCAGAATTTCCCGAATGCTTTGTGGGTATAAATATAGGAACCTCCGGACTCTGTGATAAAGGAGGCAAGTTCTGCCGAGCTTAAGGCGGTAAGGAATGAAACCACTCCTGCAATCATAAACGAAAGTATAACCGAAGGTCCTGCCAGTCCTGATGACACTCCTATCAGAACAAAAATTCCCGCTCCTATTATTGCGCCGATGCTTACGCTCGCTGCACCTAAAACCCCGAGGCTTCTTTTCAGTTCAGGCATTCCTTCACGCTCTTTCTTGCAAAAAACATTAAAACCACTTATCCAGCGTCTGCTGCCCTTCATCAGAGGCTTCAAGCAGGCGCTCCACAGCCTTTGATACCCGTTCCTGCGAGAAATCATGTCCTTCGCATAAGAACTTTATTATTGCCGCAGAATCCGGTTTTTTCCATCGCAGTTCATAATCCGGCGTCACATCGGGAGCGACAAATAAAACTTTTATTTCTGCCAGGTTTTTAATCTCCGTGCTGAGTTCACCAAGCGCCCCTTCAATATTTCCGTGTTTCTTTACCAGTTTCAGGGCTTTCTTGGGACCTATTCCTTTAATGCCCTCATCATAATCCGTTCCTACAAGAAGCGCTATGTCTATCAGTTGTTCCCTTGAAATCCCGAGCAGTTCAAGCCCTTTTTCAAGCTCTATAACCTCGGGTTTTACATCCACATACACGCTTTTCCCGGGAAGCTTCCTTTTTCCCGATACGGCAAGGTTCCTCACCACGATGGGCGCGCCGAACAGTAATGCGTCGTAATCCTGCGAGCCTGCCGCATAAGCATCCTTGTTCCGTACCATGAATGCAGCCTGCGCCTCGCCTTCAGACGGCGCCTGGACTACGGGGAGCCCCATGAACCCGAGCAGGAGCTTGGCGTCTTCTATCATATTCCCGCCAATGCGCGATGACGCCTGCGCGTGTTTAAATGCTTCTTCCTCATCGCCCCTTGCCTTTGCCTCATCCCATTTTTCTTTCGCCTCTGTCCGTATTTTTTTGCGCTCTTCAATGGTAGTGTTCTTGAATGCCGGAGGCGCCCCGTCAAAAACAAAAACTGGCTTGATGCCTGCCTCAACGAGATTGGTAGTCCTGTATAAAAAACCCGAAAGGTGGGACGTTATCTCTCCGCGGGAATCAATAAGCGGAGTGCCGTCGCGCTGGCGGATTATGCTCAGGAACTGGTAAAGGGTATTGTAAGCATCGATGGCGATTATTTTTCCTTTCAGGTCAGAAAGCTCTATTTCTTTCCTGTCGAAGAGGTCTCCAAGGTCAACCCCCATATTACCTCAATCAAATTTCATTGCTCAATCTGACATCTATTACAGAATCATTATCAGCATCGACGCCTTTTACGGTCAGGAGGTTGCCTTTGCGATTGATTAGCTCAGCTTCAGACACCTTGACCTGATGCTTGTCTTTGGAATCCCCGTTTTTATGTATAATCAGCACTTTGGTTCCTTTCTGGAATTTTTCCATAATGCTGGTGAGAATTTGTTCAAAGTCAGAATATATTAACACATCAGCTAACCCGGAACTGGATTTTTTAATGACTCCGATGGGCTGGATTGTAAGATTCAAATGAATGACCTCGTGATAGTTAGCCGTTTATTCATACGGCTTGCTTATATCTTTTTCGCAACTGTCAGTATAACTCCGTGAATGAAGCTATTCCAGCCTTAACAGCCTCTGCCGACCTGTCAAGCGCCTTTTTCTCGTCGTCTGTGAGTTTTAGCTCTATTATCTCCTCCACGCCGCGCCTGCCCAGCTTTACAGGAACGCCGAGATAAATATCCTTCCTGCCGTACTCGCCGTCCAGATAGACGCACACGGGGAGAATCCGTTTTGTATCCTTTATGACAGCCTCAACCATATTCGTCACAGCAGCCGAGGGCGCATAGAAAGCGCTTCCTGTTTTTAAGAGATTTACTATCTCAGCCCCGCCGTTCACAGTCCTGTCCACGAGGCGCAGGATTGTATCTTCCGGCACCAGCTCCGTAATCGGAACGCCCGAAACCGTTGTAAAGCGCGGAAGCGGCACCATGGTATCTCCGTGCCCTCCCAGCACCATTGCGTTTATATCCCGCACCGAGCAGCCAAGTTCCATTGCTATGAACGAGGCAAACCTGCCTGCATCAAGCACGCCGCTCATGCCGAACACGCGCGCAGGTTCAAAACCCGTAGTCTTCAGGGTAACGTATGTCATTATGTCAAGCGGGTTGGTGACTGTGATGATTATGGATTCGGGCGCGTATTTTGCTATGTTCTGCGACACTTCCCGGATGATTTTTGTATTTATCTTGAGCAGGTCTTCCCGCGTCATGCCGGGTTTTCGTGCTATTCCCGCTGTAATAACAACCACGTCCGAGCCTTCGATATCCTTATAGTCGTTAGTGCCCAGGATTTTTGAGTCGTACCCGAATAGCGGCGCTGCCTCCACAAGGTCAAGGGCTTTGCCCTGCGGCAGTCCTTCGACTATGTCTGTAAGGACTACGTCGCCGAGTTCTTTTTCTGCGATTCTCTGCGCTGCTGTTGCGCCCACTGCGCCGGCGCCTATGATTGTGATTTTGGGCATGGGTTTCTCACCTGAATTTGAAAATATTAACCACAGATGAACGCAGATATGAAAGTTCTTTTGCGTGTCTGGGTTTTTTGTTATTAGGGCTTTAAAGCATGATAATGTTTATGTTTACTGCGTTAAGTAAACCTATTTATTTCTAAAATCCTATTAACAACAAATGCCTACAATAAGTGAAAAAATACTATCCCGCGCATCCGGGAAACCCGCGCTTGCAGATGAGTTTGTAATTGCGAACATAGATTATGCAATGGCGCATGACGGGACAAGCGTTCTTGCCACGAAGGCATTCAACGAAATGGGCGCAAAAAAAGTATGGAATCCCGAA
The DNA here is from genome assembly GCA_028715885.1 of Candidatus Methanoperedens sp. Taxonomy (GTDB): domain Archaea; phylum Halobacteriota; class Methanosarcinia; order Methanosarcinales; family Methanoperedenaceae; genus Methanoperedens. Next base: position 129,921 of record JAQUQX010000002.1, on the reverse strand, counting down.
CGGATAATCATACCGTTTGACCATATCGCGCCTGCCAACAACGAAACCGCCGCAAAGCTCCAGCAAAGCATAAGAAAATGGATAAAAGAGCAGGGTATTACCAACTTCTTCGACATCGGCGAGGGCATCTGCCACCAGGTGCTTCCTGAGCATGGGTTCGCCCTTCCGGGTAAACTCATAATCGGCGCGGATTCGCACTCATGCACTTACGGCGCCTTCGGGGCATTCGCGACCGGAGTAGGCGCCACCGACATGGCTGAGATTTTCGCAACCGGGAAACTCTGGTTACGAGTCCCGAAAACCATAAAGATAACTGTGAAAGGAAAGCTGGCAAAAGGCGTATCTGCAAAGGACATGACGCTTTTTATCATCAAAAACGTGGGCGCTGATGGCGCAAACTACAGGGCGATAGAATACTACGGCGAAACAATCAGCAAACTATCAATGGCAGAGCGCATGACGCTGTGCAACATGTCCATCGAGATGGGAGCGAAAACAGGCATCGTGCCGCCTGATGAAAAGACCTTTGAGTACCTGAAAGGTAAGGCTCAGGAAAAATACACGCCTGTGTATGCTGATAAGGATGCGCAGTATTGCGAGGAATATACTTTTGATGTTGATGACCTTCCGCCTCAGGTCGCAAAGCCGCACGAAGTGGATAATGTTTCTTCTGTTAAAGAGGTCGAGGGAACAAAGCTTGACCAGGTTTTCATAGGCTCGTGCACCAACGGCAGGTACGAGGATTTGGAGGTCGTGGCAAAGATTCTCAAGGGCAAAAAGGTGAAAGTGCGAACGATTGTGCTTCCAGCCTCGCGTTCTGTCCTCATCAAAGCCACGGAATCGGGTATAATAGCCGCACTGCTGAAAGCGGGCGTTATTATCGCGCCGCCTGGCTGCGGTCCCTGCCTCGGGGCGCACATGGGAGTGATATGCGAAGGCGAGACGTGCCTCTCCACCTCTAATCGTAATTTCAAGGGCAGGATGGGAGCAGGAGGTTTGATTTACCTCTCCTCGCCTGAAACGGCGGCGGCGAGCGCGCTGAGAGGGGAGATTGCAGACCCGAGAGATGTAGTTTGAACATAAAAACAGCCTGCAATAATCCCACTTCGTTATTTGCCGAAGTCCCTTTCGTTAGTTTTATATGCCTTCACATCGTAACCCGCCATTAACATGACTGAAAAAGCAGCCGTTGCTATGCCCGTCCCCCCCGCTTCTGTTATCAATGGCTCGTACCACGACTTGAGGAACAAGTTAGCCGAAAAAATGGCAGGGGAAATCACGCTCTCCGATAATCCCGGGGAGACGCTGAAAAAATGGCGCGCCAATTTTGAAATATCCCAGACCGACCTCGCTTCTTTCCTGAAAGTTTCCCCATCCGTGATAAGCGATTACGAGAGCGGCAGGAGAAAATCCCCCGGTATTTTTATCGTGAGCAAGATTGTGGAAGCAATCCTTGAAATGGATACAGCGCACGGCGGGGCAAAAATCCGTTCTTACGAAGGCATGCTGCGGGGCGGGTTCAGCGCAGATGCCATATATGAGATTCATGAGTATCTTTCGCCTATTTCCGTAGAGGAACTAACAAAACTGATTAGAGGAGATGTGGTATACAGCCCTGCAAGCGAATACATAAAACCATTGTACGGGTACACTATAATCGATAGTTTAAAGGCTATACTTACGCTTTCCTACAACGAGTTCCAGAAGCTGTACGGCTGGAGTTCGGAGAGAGCTATGATTTACACGCAGGTTTCAACCGGCAGGTCGCCCATGGTGGCGCTCAGGGTGACAAACCTGAAACCTGCCCTGGTTGTAATTCACGGGATTACCGCATCACAGGTTGACAAAATCGCAGCTAAAATCGCGGAAATAGAACACGTGCCTCTCGTTGCTACAGTCATGCCAATAAACGACCTGATTCGTGCGCTTCAATCGCACGATGCAAAACATTAATATTCTATTTTAAATAAACCAATTAAAAATCGAGGTGTTAAAAATGAGTGTTGGAATTGTTTCATATGGCGCTTACATACCCCGCTACAGAATCAAGATAGAAGAGATAGCCAAGGTATGGGGTGATAATGCAAATAGTATTATTGACGGGCTTATGGTTTATGAAAAATCCGTGCCTGACATGGATGAAGATACCATTACAATAGCCGTGGAAGCCGCACGCAATGCGATTAACCGCGCCGGGATTAATCCTGAAAAAATCGGGGCGGTATATACTGGTTCGGAAAGCCATCCCTATGCTGTGAAACCCTCAAGCACTGTTGTGGCTGAAGCTATCGGCGCAACTCCCAACCTCACAGCGGCGGATTTTGAGTTCGCCTGCAAAGCGGGCACTGCCGCTATCCAGACATGTATGGGTCTGGTGGGCGCAGACATGATTGAACTCGGGATGGCAATCGGTTCCGATGTCTCGCAGGGCGCGCCGGGTGACGCGCTTGAATATACAGCAGCAGCAGGCGGGGTAGCGTATATTATAGGCAAGAAGAATACGGTGGCGGATATCGAATCAACGTATTCCTTCACCACGGACACGCCTGATTTCTGGAGGAGAGAGGGTATGCCTTACCCCGAACACGGCGGCAGGTTTACAGGCGAGCCGGGGTACTTTAAACATGTTACATCTGCGGCTCTGGGTCTTATGGAAAGGATAGGCACAAAACCACAGGATTACGATTATGCAATTTTCCACCAGCCCAATGGCAAATTCCCGACACGCGTGGCAAAGATGCTGGGTTTCACGAACGAGCAGATTAAACCCGGTCTTGTAGTTTCCCGCCTCGGGAATACGTATTCTGGCTCCTGTATGATGGGGCTTGCAGCTACCCTTGATATTGCCAAGCCCGGGGACAGGATATTCGTGACTGCTTTTGGTTCAGGCGCAGGAAGCGATGCTTTTTCCATGACAGTTACAGACAAAATAGACGAGGTACGAAATGGCGCGCCCAGCGTGGAACAATTGCTGGCTAACCCAATTTACATCAATTATGCGACCTATGCGAAACACAAAGGAAAGATTAAATTATAAGGTGAAATCATGAGAGACGTTGCTATTATCGGAGTCGGATGCACGGAATTCGGTGAATTATGGGATAAATCATTCAGGGAACTTTTTGTAGAGGCTGGAGTAAGCGCACTGGCAGATGCCAATGTGCAGGGCGGGAAAATCGATGCGCTTTACGTGGGCAATATGAGCGGCGGCAGGTTTATAGAGCAGGAGCATATCGGCGCCCTGATTGCGGATTATTCAGGACTTGCAAGCCTACATATCCCCTCAACGCGTGTTGAGGCTGCGTGCGCCTCAGGCGGACTGGCGCTTCGCCAGGGGATTATTGCAGTGGCTTCGGGTTATCACGATATTGTAATTGCAGGCGGAGCCGAGAAAATGACCGATGTGGGCGTTGAAACCACCACGGATGCGCTTGCCGCGGCAGCCGACCGGGAATGGGAAGGCGTAATGGGAGCCACGTTCCCGGGACTATATGCAATGATTGCGAGGCTGCACATGCATAAATACGGGACAACGCAGGAACAACTGGCTGCGGTCGCTGTTAAGAACCACCATAACGGCACCATGAACCCGAAAGCGCAGTTCCAGAACGAGATATCAATAGAAACTGTCATTAATTCGGTCATGGTGGCAGACCCACTGCGCGTCTTTGACTGCTCGCCGATTACGGATGGCGCTTCGGCTGTGGTTCTCGCTCCGGCTGAGATAGCGCATAAATACACGGATACTCCGGTATATGTAAAAGCCTCGGCGCAAGCCAGCGGCACCATATCGCTTCATGATAGACCGGATATAACAACGCTTGACGCAACCGTAGCAGCGGCAAACAGGGCTTATAAAATGGCTAAGCTTACCTCGAAAGATATCGATTTCGCGGAAGTGCATGATTGTTTCACCATCGCGGAAATCTGCGCAATCGAGGATCTCGGTTTTGTGAAAAAAGGCGAGGGAGGGAAGGCTGCCGAATCGGGCATTACAGCCATCGGAGGGAAAATTCCCATCAACCCGTCGGGCGGATTAAAAGCATGCGGTCATCCAGTCGGTGCGACCGGGGTAAAGCAGGCTGTTGAAATAACACATCAACTGCGCGGCGAGGCGGGCAAACGGCAGATAGAGGGCGCGGAAATAGGTCTTACCCATAATGTTGGAGGGTCAGGCGGCACTGCGGTTGTCCATATTTTCGGAAGGGAGAGATAATTATGTCAGTTCCAAGATTCTGGAGACGATTAAAAAACCTGTATAATCTCATCGGAACGCGCTGTGAAAAATGCGGGGAAAATTATTATCCGCCAAGGAATATGTGCACGCGATGCAGGAGGAACGGGAAGATTGTCCCATTTAAATTCAAAGGAAAAGGCGAGGTATTGACTTATACGATAGTGCATAGCGCTGCAAAGGATTATGCAAAGCATACCCCTTACATACTTGCGATAATCAAACTGGATGAAGGTCCCAGGCTCACTTCACAGGTAATTTGCGCCCATGAAGACATTCATATAGGCATGAAGGTCAAATCCGCATTCAGGAGACTTGGTGAAGAGAGCGAGAAAGGAATGATATATTACGGGACAAAATTTATCCCTCTTGAGACTGTTAAATAAGAGATAGAATAATATAAATGAATAATCTTCTCCAAAAGTCCCAGGCAGATGAAGAACTGGCAGGAAAAGTAAACCAGTTTTTCTCAATTTATGATATCCAGCATGAGGACAACAATATCTATTTCTTTGGAATCCCGAGAGAGGATATAAGGGAAATCTATCAAAAATTATGGCAGGTCTTTACTGAAAAAGGATACCAGTTATCCATTAAGTATGAACTGGGTGAACACGTAATCATAGCATCGCCATTTTCAGTGGCGGGCGAACGACCATGGATAAATGTGGTGCTGGCTCTTGCTACTGTTATTACTACCATGGTGATGGGTTCGTTCCTTTTCGGCGCCGACCCGATAACCACCCCTTCCGAAGTCCTGAAGGGCATCCCGTTTACGATTGCAATTATGACCGTACTCGGGGCTCACGAGGCGGGACACTACCTGGTCGCAAAAAAACACGGTATGCGTACGTCGTTGCCTTATTTTATCCCGTTTCCCAGCATGATTGGTACAATGGGGGCCATAATCAAGCATCGCGGACCTGTACCAAACCGCAAAGCGCTTTTTGATGTTGGTGTTTCAGGTCCCCTGATTGGTCTTTTTGTCTCGGTTATTGTTACTGTCATAGGTCTTCTACAACCCCCGCTTCCTACTGTTCCGGGGGGTTACCAGATTCAACTGGGCATTCCCCCGCTGTTTGAATATATAACCAGGTTCATTCCGACAGCCGATGCATCGGTAATGCATCCCGTTGCATTTGCGGGCTGGGTGGGGATGCTGATTACAGCCTTAAACCTCATCCCTGCAGGGCAGTTGGACGGCGGGCACGTTCTTCGCGCGATGCTGGGTGAGAAAGCCAAACACGTATCGAATGTTATGCCCTTTATACTTATGTCGCTTGGATTTTACGTCACATATATCCAGAACCACGATGGGTTTTTATGGATAGTGTGGGGACTTTTCCTTTCATTCTTTGCAGCCGCGGGTCATCCCAAACCCCTTAATGACGAAATACCGCTTGGAAAAGGAAGGATGGCTCTTGGTATTATTGCTTTTGTCCTGGGGCTGCTCAGCTTGACGCTGGTTCCTTTCCAGATAAAATAAAGCCTGAATTTACCCAGAATATTGCGGGAAGGCATTTGAAACTTGAAACAAAAGTTTAATTATTAGCAAGTGGAATAAATACTGTTAATAAAATTGGATAAAACGGGATGTTAGCAGGTATGTTCTTGATGTAGCGGATGATGCTGAGACGCCAGTGGAATGAGAATAATCAAGGAGGATTCGGTTAATGGGGTGCCATAAGAAACAAAAAGTTGGGGGGGATAGCAATGGCAAAAGTATTGGTTGTGGACGATAACCAGAACGACAGGATTTTGCTCAGTGAGATGCTTTCAGCTAAAAACCATGAAGTTGAGGAGGCGTGCAACGGCATCGAGGCTCTGGAATCCGTGGAGGCGTCAAAGCCCGACCTCATAATATCCGATATTATGATGCCCGGAATGGACGGGTTCGCGCTGTTGCGGGAACTGAAAAAGAACGAAATTACAAAGGGCATCCCTGTAGTGTTTTATACCGCGCACTTCGAGAGCGAAAAGGACAGGGAGCTGGCGGTGAAACTGGGGGCGTCGCGATTCATCGTTAAACCGGCGAAACTGAAAGACCTGCTGCAAGAAATAGAAACTGTGCTCAGGGAATATGAAGCGGGAAAGATAAAACTCGGAAAACCCCTCATCAGGACAGAGGAAGAATACTTAAAACAATACAGCGAGCGCATCGTAAGGAAGCTTGAGGAGAAAATCGTCGAACTTGAGAGAGAAATAGCCGAACGCCAGCGGGCTGAGGCTGAGTTAAGGCAGACCCTGAATGCGTTAGCCCGTTCCAGCGCGGAATTAGAACAATTCGTCCATCTGGGCTCGCGTGATTTGCAGCAGCCGCTAAAAACGGTACTTGGCAACATGGAGTTGTTATGCCGACGCTACTTTCATAAGTTCGATAAGGATGATGGTGAATTATTTATGCGCACTCTGGATGCCGTTGCCCGGATGAAGAAAAGAAATAACGACCTGATAGCATATTCGCGCGTGGGTACCCGCTTTGAGGCTACCGATAGCGCCACCGTATTGAACTGCGCGCTGGATAATCTCAAGGGAGATATTGAGAAGAACGGTGCTGTGATAACCCACGACCCCCTGCCTGCTGTAATGTCTGACAAGCTCCAGCTTCTCCAGTTGTTTCATAACCTGATAGAAAATGCCATCAAGTTCCGAAGCAGCGAGCCGCCGTGCGTCCATATCAGCGCAAAGCAAAAGGGAAATGAATGGGTATTCTCGGTGCGCGATAACGGCGTCGGGATAGACCCGCAGTACCACGACCGCATATTTTTAATATCCCAGCGCATGTATGGCAAGGAGGGCCCCAGCACCGGAATGGGGCTTGCGATATGCAAGAAAATCGTGGAACGCCATGGAGGACGAATCTGGGTGGAATCCAAGCCCGGTGAGGGCTCGACATTCTACTTCATGCTCCCGGTCAGGGAAAATGACGCATCGACATAAGGGTTATATTGCAAACTTACTATGTTTATATTAAATAACACAGGAGTGATGCGGGTATAGCATCAAGAATCTTACAGATTTTTTAAGAAAGGCAATAAAGATGAAAATTAAACAAAAATTGATTACCGGGTTTATAGCGGTTTCATTATTAGTAGGTCTTGTCGGTATTCTTAGTCTTTATGCCAATAACCATGTTGTTAGCACTTATGAAGGCGGTGAAAAACATTTTGGAACTATAGTTGAAGCGTCAAATGAAGTGAGCAGTTATGCAAAAAGGGCGCAGGGGCATTTAATGCTGTATTTAACATTGCATAACGAAACAGACAGAACGAAATTCTACCAGAGACTCGCATCTTTACGCGAGCAAAATTCGATAATAGAAGCGAGGGTGAAGAATCCCGAGGCTATAAAGATTTTATCAGCGATCAAGTCTGAAACAGACGAGCTTCAGTCTGTTGGGGAAGCGCTGTTAAAAGCGCATGATAATGAAACGAAAACAACAGGAAAGTTTGTAATCGGAAATTACGAAAATCTGGTGCGGAAGCTTGACGATGTCGCCGCCAGAATCCGAAGCGACGGTCTTAAACTTTCAAAAGTGGAAGTGGATATGCAGGCGGAACAACAAAACACAGCCAAACAAAATGCTGCATTCCTTTACAATATTATTCTTATAATCAGTTTAGCTGCTGTTACCGGTGCTCTTGGTCTCGGCTATGTTTTTTCCAGAAACATCGCTAATCCGGTTATGAAACTAAGAGAAGCAGCCGTCGATATAGGCGGGGGTAATCTTGGCGCCAGGATAGAAATCAAATCAAAGGACGAAATCGGCGAACTGGCAGATACCTTCAATAAAATGGCTGAAGGACTTCAGAAATCAACCGCCGAGCGCATGCAGGCTGCGGATGCGCTTAAAAAATCAAAAGAATTTATCGAAACCGTCCTGAATAGCATGAACGACGCTATTTCAGTTATTGATGTCAGTGATTTCAGGATAATCGATGCAAATACGTTTTTCCTGGAAAGTTACGGGCTGAATAAAGAAGATGTGATTGGAAAAACCTGTTATGAGATAACCCATAAACGCGCAGGACCGTGTAATCTTTTTGATGAATTGTGCCCTCTTCTGGAAACCATAAACACAGGCGAATATTCAGTAACCGAGCATATACATTGCGTCAGGGATGGGGAAAAGCGATATGTAGAGGTCTCCACCTCTCCCATTAAAGATGAAACCGGAAAGGTCATCCGCGTCATTCATGTGGCAAGGGACATCACAGAGCGCAAGCGGTCTGAGGAGGCGCTGCGGGAGAGCGAGGAACGCTACCGCAGGCTTGTGGAATTCTCCCCGTATGGAATCGCTATCCATTCCGAAGGTAAATTTGTGTTTATGAATTTAGCAGGAGCAAAAATTCTTGGCGCAGCAAATCCTTCTCTATTCATTGGAAAACCGGTATTGGAAATTATACATCCCGATTACCATAAGATTGCCAAAGAACGCATTCGTATGCAGGAGGAAGGAAAAATAGCGCCTCTCATAGAAGAAAAGTTCCTGAGGCTTGACGGCACGCCTGTAGATGTGGAGATTGTGGCAATTCCTTTTACCTACCATGATAAACCTGCAATGTACGGCGTTTTTCTGGATATCACAGAGCGCAAGAAATCGGAGTTGGAATACAAAACCATACTCCGTACTGCGACGGATGGTTTTTTTGTTGCTGATGTTCAGGGGCGCATCCTGGATGTCAATGATTCCTATTGCTCTATGATAGGTTATAGTCGCGACGAATTGCTTAATATGAGCATAAAGGATCTCGAGGTTGTAGAAACAGAGGCAATGATAGTTCAACGCATTAAGCGAATAATTGAGGCTGGCTGGGACAGATTCGAAACTCGTCATAAGCGTAAGGATGGCAGAATTATTGAAATTGAAGCCAGTGTTAATTATCTGGAGATTGGAGGTGGAAAGTTCTTTGTATTTATGCGCGACTTGACCGAGAAAAAAATCGCGGAAAAAATGCGCCTTGAAAACGAGCGCCTTGCCCATGCAAGCCGCGCAAAGTCCGAGTTTTTATCAATCATGAGCCATGAACTGCGAACCCCGATGAATGCGGTACTGGGGTTTTCAGAACTGCTGAAGGGGAAGATGGCTGGAGAATTGAATGAGAGACAGGAACATTTCATAGACAATATTCTTAGAAGCGGAAAACGCCAGCTCAGCCTAATCGAAGATATTCTTGACCTGACCCTGATAGAAGCAAAGAAGCTGGAACTCACTATTGAGAAAGTGGCTGTGCCTGAAACCATAGAGGAAACCATTGACCAGATAAAACCATCCGCAGCGAGTCGTAATTTGCTGGTTATAAAAGAATTGGACCCCAAACTCGGGTTTATAATGGCAGACAGGAAGAGATTCAAACAGATATTTTCCAACCTGCTTGATAATGCAGTGAAATTCATCAAGCCTGAAGGCGGGACTGTTACTGTAACGTCGAAAAAAGAGGGCGATATGGCTAAGTTTTCGGTCTCTGATACGGGAATAGGGATTAAGGAAGAGGATATGGGGAAATTATTCAGGATGTTCCAGCAGGTGGATATGGGATCAAGCCGGAAATATGGCGGTACGGGAATAGGGCTTGCGATTACAAAGCAGCTTGTGGAACTGCACGGAGGCACTATATCGGTGGAAAGCAAGTTTGGTAAAGGGAGTACATTTATATTTTCAATTCCATTGAAGGATAAGAGAAGGAGGAACAATAAATGACAAAAGCGCTTGTGGTTGAGGATAATCCCCTCAATATGGAACTTGTGGTTGAGATGCTCACAGCGTGCGGCTTTACGACTGAAACGGCTGTGAATGGAGAAGAAGCTGTTAAGAAAGCGGAAAGGGAGGTTTATGACCTGATAGTCATGGACATAGAACTCCCAGGCATGGACGGCGCTGCTGCGACCAGGATTATCAAAAGCAAACCCGGTTATAAGAATACGCCCGCAATCGCTGTAACTGCATACGCGATGAAGGGGGACAAGGAGAGATTTCTCGCAGAAGGGTTTAATGAATACATTCCAAAGCCGATAAATGTAGTCGAGTTCATGAAAATATTGAAGAAATACAGGAAATAGCAGCGTGTATGCGAGTATAAGGTAATGGATGAAACATTAAAAGTGGAAGATTATTAATTATTATAACTCATAGTATTGAACAAACTAAGAAATCAAACCAGAAACAATCTCATCCAGCTCTTTTTTTCTCTTTTTGTTAGATGATTCCACATTCCCGTCGGATTCAACCACAGACACCATCACATCGAACCGCTCCGCTGCCGCGACATCTGCTGAAGACAATATGGGAAAATCAGTTGGAGGAGTCCAGGGATTTGAAATGAACTCAAGTTCCTGGAGCGTGGGCGTATATGAGTGTATGACTTCAAGTTTTCCTTCTTTCTCATGCTTATAAGCGCGATAAAGAGTCCTGTTCTGCCTGAAACCTACATATATCTCAAGAAGCGTAACTCCGATTAAGGAGTTGGTTTTTTTCCCCACGATGAGGTCGCTTATGATTTTTTCGCCATCGTCTGTGTGAAGTACGAGAAAACCGCTCTCCTTATTCTCATTATTTGAGATTTCAATCATCTTTTCCAGGCAATCTTTTAAAGTCAATCCTTTTGTGGGAATTATCCTGTCAAAATCCTTGATAGTCCTTGAAATCTGGTCTTCCGAATAATCAGCCACACCATCGCGATTTAAGATATCGGTGACCCTCGCTCCCTGGATGCCCAGGAGATTTGATTCTATCCCGTATTTTTTCTCCTTCTCAAGCAGTGTGGACAGCCGCTCTTTTGCGTCAAGGTGCCTCGCAAGCCTCCTTTTTACAAGCTCCTCATCGCTGGCTATAAGTTCAACACTTTTGGGAACAGCACCAAGTTTTTTTATCAGGAGGGTAATCTGCCTGATTAATTCAGGCTCCCCGAGTTCCATCACATCGAATATGTTCTCAACCAGCAGTTTAACCTGGTCGTAAATCGAAACTTCGACATAAACGGGCTCATCACCTTCAAAGATGGGAAGCTTTCTTTTCTCATAAATTTCCCCCTTCATCTTCTCAACAAAATCTTTCCTGATAAGTACAACAGGCTGGGCTGCGCGCGCCCTTCCCTCAAAATAAGCCCCAACATTATCGTTGAGCATCTGTATAGCAAGGGTTGTTTTCCCCCCTCCCTGCGGTCCGGTTAATATTAAAATAGGATATTTTTCAAGTTCTTCTGAAAGAATCCGGACTGATTCTTTTTTTGTATGTTTTGAAGTATCAAGAATATCCATCAAAAATCCTTGAAAAAGAAAAAAATAAGCGGTATTAACCGCTTAGTCCATTCCTTCCATTCCGCCCATGCCTGGTGGCATTCCTCCCGGTGGCATACCGCCGCCGGGTGCGGATTTGCTGGAGAGTACGTCGTCGATGCGCAGAATCATGGTGGCTGCTTCCGTGCCTGAACTGATAGCCTGCGTTTTAACGCGGAGCGGCTCAACAACGCCTTCCTTCCACATGTCCACGACTTTACCGGTGAACACGTTCAAGCCGGCTGTTTTGTTGCCCTTCTCATGCTGGCTTCTCATCTCCACGAGCTTGTCGATGGGGTCAAGACCCGCATTCTCTGCAAGTGTTCTCGGGATAACTTCAAGCGCCTCGGCAAATTTGGCAACTGCAAGCTGTTCCCTGCCTTTCAATGTGGCAGAGTATTCGCGAAGCCTAAGAGCCAGTTCGACCTCAGGTGAGCCGCCGCCTGCTACGAGTGTCTCATCCTCGATTGCAACTCCTACGACGCGCAGCGCATCATGCAGTGCGCGCTCAGCTTCATCCACGACATGTTCTGTTCCGCCGCGGAGGATAATTGATACTGCCTTGGGGTTGTGGCATTCGGTAACATACGTCATGGCTTCGTCGCCAATCTTCTTCTCTTCAACAAGACCTGCTTTTCCAAGGTCGGAGTCGTTGATTTCTTTCAGGCTTGTCAGTACCTTTGCGCCTGTTGCGCGTGCAAGTTTATCCATGTCGCTCTTCTTTACACGCCTTGCCGCATAAATTCCGGCTTTGGCGAGATAATGCTGTGCGATATCATCAATGCCTTTTTGCACAAAAAGCACATTTGCACCGCTGTCAATCACTTTATTGACCATGTCATGTATCATCTGTTCTTCCTGGTCAAGGAACAACTGGAGCTGGTCTGGTGATTTGATTGAAATTTCAGCGTCCACTTCTGTCTTCTTGATTTCAAGGGCTTCGTTGATAAGAAGTATTTTTGCGTCCGTGACTTTCTTTGGCATGTTGGTATGGACTCTTTCCTTGTCTATTACCATACCTTCGATCAATACTGATTCTTCAACGCTGCCGCCCACTTTCTTCTCAACTTTGATGTCTTCGACATCTACTGTTTTTTTACCGTTTTCGATATCAACTACTGCCAGTACTGCATTTACAGTCAGGTTGGCAAAGACATCCTTGGATGCCTCGGCTCCTTTTCCTGTTATTGCAGTGGCTGCGATTTTTAATAATAAATCCCTGTCGTCCGAAGTAACTCGTTTTGCAAGGGTTTGAAGGATTTCCCTGGCTTTTATTGATGCTAGCCTGTACCCGCTTGCGATAACTGTGGGATGCACGCCTGCTTCAAGGAGTTCTTCCGCATTCTTTAAGAACTCACCTGCAAGAACCGCTGCCGTGGTTGTGCCGTCTCCGACTTCGTCGTCCTGGGTCTTTGCGACCTCAACTATCATCTTTGCGGCTGGGTGTTCGATATCCATTTCCTTAAGAATGGTTGCACCATCGTTTGTGATTACAATGTCTCCCATCGAATCCACGAGCATTTTATCCATGCCTTTTGGTCCGAGGGTTGTCCTGACGGCTGCTGCTACTGCTTTTGCAGCCATAATGTTGTTGTTCTGCGCTTCTCTTCCTTTTGTTCTCTGACTGCCCTCTCTTAAAATGAAGATGGGCTGTCCTGCTAATTGTCCTGCCATAAATAAACCTCCGTTAAAATTTATTTTAGTAATCTGTACAAATACACGCTTGTACGAGGCGTTCCATTGTTTGTAATTCTATATAAGTATTTCGGAAAACAATAATATAAGTTAGATAGAATATATTGTGTTTGGTTTTTACCAAAAACGAATTTCACAAAAACCTTATTATCTATAATGTGTATGTAGCCGTGCTGCCAAGGTGGCGGAACGGCTACGCAATCGCCTGCAGAGCGATTCCAATCCGGTTCGACTCCGGACCTTGGCTTATAGTTTTGATGTATTTTTTGGGGTAATGAATTTATAAAACGCAGATGTACGCCCCGAGTCGAGTCTCGGAAGGGCGCATCCATGTCAACCGTTGCCACAGTTGGTGTCGCCCACACGTATTGCTTCGCAGTAGGTGGAACACGTGTCTATACACAGTGGATGGCATGACGCCGATGAACGAAGATTCGACAATTAGAACTGAATACTTTCGCCCTGCTTACTATAGTTGTATATACAATGTAACATGATACTAAATTAGATATATTTATCAGGATTTAAGTAAATGGAACCTATAATGCAGATAAAAAAACAGGTATATCCGACGATAGATGGTTCTAAAAAAAGTCTTGTCCAGAGGGTCGGGGATGGCTCCATAATTTGCAGATTTGAAAAAACCCCGCTACCAGAAAAAAAGACTGATGTTATCTGCCCTCATTTTTTAGAATTGAAATGGGCAAATGGGTGTGCTTATGACTGCGCCTGGTGTTTTTTGCAGGGAACATTCAGGTTTACAGGAAAACAGCCAAGACAAAAAGACCGTTTTAGAGTGAAAGAACATGTCAGCACATTTTTGAATAACGGTTCTCTTCCCGAAATATTGAATACAGGCGAATTAAGTGATTCATTACTGTCTGAACATTCGAATGACCCGTTTTCAAAATTCATTATTCCATTGTTTGAAGCTCAAAAAAAGCATAAAGTGCTTTTCTTGACAAAATCAACGAATGTTGATAATTTATTGAAAATCGATGAGCATAGAAATGTTATTGTAAGTTTTAGTATGAATGCTCCTGCTGTATCAAAAAAGTGGGAGAAAGCTCCACGAGTTGAAGATAGAATTGAAGCGGCAAGAAAGGTGAGCGAGGCTGGGTATGAAACGAGAATTCGAATAGACCCGATGGTTCCGGTTTTTGAATGGGATAAGCATTATAAAAAACTTGTAGATATGATTTTTGAGCAATTTACTCCTGAAAGAATCACTCTTGGTTCGCTGAGAGGGCTTCAGAGTACGATAAATAATTCTAAAGATAAGACATGGGTGAAATTCCTATCTGAAAAATCAAATTGGGGTAAAAAGATAGATTCTGAACTCAGGTATGAAATGTACTCGATGCTTATTGATTATTTAAAAAATAAATATGGTTATACAGGGGTTGCTTTGTGCAAGGAGACTGTTGAGATGTGGGAAAAGATAAGGTTGGATTATAAGAAAATCAGGTGTAATTGTATTTGGTGATATATTGGATATTGTAAGACATACTCTAAAAAAATATGAAATCATCGAAAAATATCTTGGAGCATGCAAGATTTTATTTGAATCCGAGCGAAAGCCCAATTTTCTTTATATAGATGGCTATTCGGGTCCGGGAAAAGTACATTTTGAAGATTCTGATTGGGGAATAAATAAATTGATAGCAGGTTCGCCTCTAATAGCAATCGAAAAATTGAATCCTGAAAAATCAAAAAAAATAAGTTGCGTTTTTATAGAAAATGACTCTAAAAATTTTAGTGATCTAGAAAGCTATATCGGCACAATAAAAAATGTGAAATGTTTGCAGGGAGATGCAAATCTAAAAATATTTGAAGTACTGGATAAAATATCCCCCTTCACTGTAGTCACTATTTTGTTAGATATCACAAAATACAATGAACTAAAATGGAATACTGTTGAAAATATTGCTCACCATAAAAAGCCTTACGGTACTGACATTATTATTCATCTACCATTTTACACTATGAATGCGTATAATAACTGGGAAAATGATCCTGAAGGCATCACAAATTTCTTTGGATGTGATGATTGGAAACAACTTTATGAAAAAAAGAGAAATGGAGTGTTGGAAATTCGTGAATTTGAAGAAGAAATTGTTAATCTATATAAGAAAAGGTTAGGTGAAGTAGCTGGTTATTCGGTTGTTAAAAGTGTACCAATAAGGCACGTTCAGTCCTTAAAACAAACACAGAGAACAATATATTATCTGATTTATGGAAGTAATAATGAAAAAGCTGCAAAAAACATTATGGATTATGTCATGGACGATAAGACGTTGCATAGATATTTAAATAAATATATAAAAACATTAGAAGAATGGGGGAAATTAGAGAAGGAAAAAATTAAAAATAAACTAACGCTTTTTGATTTTAGTAATAAAATAATAAAATCATAGTGATATTACGATTCCCTGCATTTAAGTTTGTTTTAGGAACATAAGGGAGTGTAACATAATCCTCAGGGTTACAATCATAATCTTTCAAAAATCACAAAACGCATACTTTTTATAATGAAATTGAGTACAGGCTCAAGCCATGCAAGAAATATCCCTCACCCTACTCATTCTCTCCATCTTCTTCGGCTTCTTCCTCGGCATCATTTCGGGTCTCACGCCCGGCATCCACGTCAATAACTTCGCCCTGCTCCTCGTGGCGCTGTCACCGTACTTCCAGAGCATCGGGTTTGCACCCTTCTACATAGCAGTTGTAATCCTCTCAAATTCCATAGCGCACACCTTCCTTGACATAATCCCCTCGATTTTCCTGGGCGCGCCTGAGCCAGATACTGCGCTGGCTGTGCTTCCCGGTCATGCGCTGCTCATGGAAGGGAGGGGTGCAGAGGCTGTGCGCCTTTCAGCCCTCGGGAGCGCGGGCGCGGTCGTGGTCTCGCTTCTCATGGCTCTGCCCATGGGCTATTTTTTCATGAACATATACGGCGCGATAAATGATTACATCGGATGGATTCTTGTTTTGATTGTGATATTGATGATAGCCACCGAGAACGGGGAAGTGGTGGAAGGTCAGGGGTCGCTTGTGCATCTTAAATTCAAGTTATATGCCATCCTCCTGTTTTTTATTTCAGGAATGCTTGGTATCTTTGCATTCGACAATCAGGGAATGATGCAGCCACTTGTTAAATTCGGCGAACCCTCAATTCTTCTTCCCCTTCTATCAGGGCTGTTCGGTGCTTCAATGCTTATTATCAGCCTGATGACAAAATCGGAAGTCCCGCCCCAGCAAAAAACATGCAGGTTTGAGCTTCCCCGGAAGAGGATTGTGCGCGGGATGGTAGCAGGAAGCGCGGCAGGTTCGTTTGTAGCATGGCTTCCCGGCGTCTCATCAACCGTGGGCACAATAATCGCAAGGCTTATTGTCCGCGAGGAAAAGGATGAGGGCTCGTCAAAAGAATTCATGGTATCAATAAGCAGTGCAAATACAGCCAATGCGGTTTTTAGCCTTATTGCCCTGTATATCATCG
The DNA here is from genome assembly GCA_028715885.1 of Candidatus Methanoperedens sp. Lineage (GTDB taxonomy): Archaea > Halobacteriota > Methanosarcinia > Methanosarcinales > Methanoperedenaceae > Methanoperedens. Next base: position 113,218 of record JAQUQX010000002.1, on the reverse strand, counting down.
GGAAGGCAAGAAGCGGCGCAATGGTATCGATTGATAAACTGGTCAATATAAGTGATTGGGATTTTTCTGTTATCGTAATTTTATTAATCGTTATAGTGTATGTTTCAGTGATTTCGTACTATACCACGATTTTCCTTGGAGACAGGATTTCGGGGTTCCTGTCAGGGATAAACTATTCAAAACTGAGCGCAACAGTTCTGGCAGGACTCTCTCTTATGGTTTTTATGTTTACAGGCTGGTTTGGGTTTGCCGTATTTTTAATATCCATTCCCGTCGGAATGACGGCATCGTATGCGAAAATAAGAAAAACGCATGCAATGGGAGTAATAATGCTGCCTGTGATAATGTATTTCCTGTGAAAAATTTTTTCAGGACAAATTCTTATATAAGAGTAATGTAGTTCAATTGATGAATCATACAAAATCTTCGCAAAAGAGGCAATCCCAGATGTGGACTTCAAAAGAAGAACTGGACATCGAAAAAGCACGCGACAGCGCAAGTAAACTCGTGGTGCTGGGTTCTGCCCTGAAAGCAGGGCTATTTGAAGCTCTCGCTGAAGAAAAAGATATTGTAACCCTTGCGCGCGAACTTCACGGCGATGAAAGGGCCCTCTTCATAATGCTTGAGGCTCTCAGCGTCATGGGATACATTAACAAGAGGCAGGGCAGGTATGTAATATCAGACAGGGCGCGCCCCATGTTCCTTGAGCGCGGCGAGGAATACGTGGGAGGTTTTCTCCCCCATTTCATGGACATCATGAAGGCGTGGCTTATGCTTCCTTATATAATCAAAGGCGAAAAGCCAGAGCGGGAAAAGCGCGATGTAGCAGCCTTTATGCACGCCATGGCATCCAAAACCGATGAAAATGTTGAAGAGACTGTTAAAACCTGCCTCAAAAGGAAGCCGGATGCTAAAAATCTGCTTGACATGGGCGGAGGTCCGGGGACGTACTCAAGAGCTTTTGTGAATAAAGGCATCAAATCTGTTGTCCTTTACGACATGCCGGACGTCATAGAATATGTAAGCAGGGAGTTCAGGTTGAAGGAAATTAAGAACCTTGCCCTGAAAAGCGGGGATTTCACCAAAAACGATTTTGAAAAGGAATTCAAAGGAGAGTCTTTCGACATCGTTTTCATGGCAAATATATGCCACATCTATTCAGAAGAGGAGAACAGGATTTTGATAAAGCGTGCCGGGAAACTTGTGAAACCGGGGGGAATGGTAGCCATAGAAGACTTCGTGAGAGGAAGAAGCCCCATGGCTGAGATGTTTGCAGTTAACATGCTGGCAAACACAGAAGGCGGGAATACCTATACGGAAGCGCAGTACAGGGAATGGCTTGAAGAGGGCGGATTTTCTAAAATCGAAGTAACCGACCTCAATGAAAAAGAGAGACAGCTAATCACGGCTTTCAAATAGCGATGATGAGTTGTGACCAATAATACGATTTTTTTGTTTACGGGCTCGTTCATATATCAGTTTATTCTATTGAATTCAATCCCTATTATTCTCTTTCCCTCTTAATGCTGATACGATGATTGCAGGCACAGTGATTATCGCAGACAAAATAAATGCCCCGGTTATACCGCCGGTAAAGGCTTCCTGTACAGCCACAGGCATGTTTGCCCCGCCTACGACAAACATATCCATCATCTCGGTGAGGGATATCGTTCCCATGATTAGCGGAAAAGCTATTCCCATGCTCAGCACCATGCCGGCGCTGTTGAAAAATGCCCTCATGGACGAGGCTACGCCGCGCCTTTCTGGAGCCACCGAGGACATGATGGCGCTGGTGTTCGGCGGCTGGAACAGCCCTGAGCCGAAACTGTTGACGAACATCCATATGGCAAGTATCCAGTAAGGCGTATTGTAATGCATGGTCGCAAGACCCAACAAACCAACGAGGGATATGACAAGTCCGATTGTGCTGATGCTCCTGGAACCGTATCTATCCGAGAGTACCCCGCCTATCGGGCCTGTTATCGCAAGACCGACGGCGAGAGGAATGGTGAGTATGCTGGCTGTTAGCGGGTCATAGCCTTTTGGTCCCTGGAAGAAAAGGATGAGGAGAATCATTACCGCTCCCCTGGCTATGGAATTCAGGAGATTACTTAGCTGCCCGTAAGAGAAAATTTTTATTTTGAAGAGGCTTAAGTCCATCAGAGGATAGACCGCTCTCCTTTCAACGCGCAGGAAGGCGGCAAAACTAACGATTGCTATAACAAGCGAGAGAAGCATCGGGGGTGATGTCAGTCCGATGATGAATCCCGCTGTGAGATAGATCATGGATGCGAGAAAGGCGATAGTAAATAAGACCATTCCTTTAAGGTCGAATGTTTCTCCTTTTGGCAGCTCTGCAACATCTTTTAATTTGAGATGCGCCCATATTGTGACAACTATACCTATAGGGACATTAAACAAGAAGTTCAGTCGCCAGTCTATCAATGTTAGAAAACCTCCCAATATAGGACCCACAACAAAGGCTGCTGCCATTACCATGCTGAGGATACCCATTGCTTTTCCAAGTTCATTCCGTTTGAAGGCATCAGTTACTATTATGGTACCGTTAGCCACGAGCATCGACCCTCCCACAGCCTGCAATACCCGAAAAGCGATAAGCTGATTTATATTAGCTGCAAAACCGCAAAGCAATGAACCGACCGTAAACACAGCCAGCCCGTAAACGTATAATTTTTTCCGCCCGTATATATCTGCAAGCCTGCCCCATGCTGGTGCAAGTATTGTGAGGAGAAGGGTGTAACTTATCAGCACCCACATTATCCCGAAAAGGTCTGTGTTCAGTTTCACCATCATCGTTGGAAGGGCGATTATCAGGGTGCTGGCATTGAGGATTCCTACAAGCATTCCGAGGGAGGTTACGGAAAGGGCGGTCCATTTATAACTTTCCTGGACGTTTTTATTATCGTCAGATTCCATGTTAATTCTCACAAGAGTGGAAAGCGTTTTAAATAATTCTAAATATTTAAGATTATGTGCGAAAAAAATCGCTAAAAACGCTTAAAAGATATGCATGTACCAGCAAGCGAGGTTATTCTCTTTGCAATATGCCGAGGTTCTTTGCCGCCGATTTCCCTTTATCAGAGCCTTCATTTCCTGAACTTACCTGCAACCTCTGCTACACGCAAGCCGACATGCTGTGCCATCGTAAGCCCGATTTCGTCATTCAGGGCATCGCCCTTCGTTCCAGCCTTGGCGCTTCCACCCATACCGTAGTTATTGCCCACGACAATCATGTTCTGCAAGAGCATCCACTGTAGTATGGAGTTTATGGTGAAAAGCTGCCCGCCGTCCCTTCCTCCTCCTACTGCTATGGCGCCTCCGATTTTGTTTTTCAACAGGAACTCAGGTCCGCCGGGAATGCCGGGTCTATCTACCGGCATGCCTTTCGCATATCGCAGTATAATGCTCCTGTCAAAAAGAGCCTTGAGCTGGGCAGTTACAGAGAGGAAATATACAGGGGAACCCACGATTATTCCATCCGCCTCTTTCATAACTTCATAAATACGGGGCAGGTCATCATCTTTTATAGCGCATATTCCCTTTGAGCTCTCAGTACGGCATGTTCCGCAGCCGTTGCATGGTTTGATTTTCTTTCCTGATAGGGCGATAAACTCTGTTTTTGCACCCATCTCGGATGCTGCTTTCAGGGCTTCCTGTACAAGTATGTCGGTGTTACCTTTTGCTCTCGGACTGCCGGATATTCCTAAGATTTTCATGATTCAACTCCTTTTTATGATGTATCTTATATGGAAAAGGATATAGTAATTACTTACCATCTAAGACTCAATATACATTCCTGAAGGTTCAATGGCGCTAAAAGTAAACATTGGCACGCATGGCATTTTAATATCAGCTGTTGTACTAATTCTTTCAGTACTTCTACTGATTGACAGGCTGCTGGCTACAGGTCCTGTCCAGCTTATTTTAGAGAACGGCAAAGCAGTCCCGATAGAAGGGGCGTCATATTTTTCACTGAATGAAGTTTTATTTTTCATCATAACAGCCTGGCTCGGAGGCATGTCTTTCCTTTACATTATTCTATCCTCAAAGGAAAAAGAAATACCTGAAGTAAAAGGAGATGTTGCAGGAATCCCGGAAAATAAAAATACAGCCCTGATGGCGGCCAGTATGCTTGAGGGCGATGAAAAAATATTATTCAAAGAAATAATTGACAACAATGAGATACTACAGAGGGAACTTATTTTAAAGACCGGTTTCTCCGAGCCCAAGGTGAGCAGGCTTCTCGATAAGCTTGAGAGGCGGGGATTGATACTGCGCCGGAGGGATGGGATGGGGAACAGGATAATACTGAAAAACAGGCAGTAAAGGCATAATTTCATTTTTTTGGAACTGCTTTCAGCAGAATTTCAGGTAATTCTTATATGGTCTTTCATCCCTTCTGACTGAACATGAACAAATGGAAAGCATTGGCACTGGTTATGATTGCCCTGCTGGTTATTTCAGTCGGAATCCGGTTTGTCTATATGGAGGCGCATGCATTCCAGCTTAACGATGAACAGAAGAGTTTTGCAATGAACGCAGCTCAAGATGCGCTAAAAGACGAGATGGAAGGTAACAACTATAATATAACCGTCCAGGATTACGGCAGGATAATATCTACAGCAAACGGAGATAAAAAGGTCGTTCGTGTGGTTTTCACCAGCGGGAACATCTCATTGACCGCCCTTGTTGATATGGATACGGGTAATGTGGTGGAAAAGAACAAAATGGAATACAGCGGCTGGATGACAGAAAATCAATATCAAAATACCCAGCGCTGGGCACATAAGCGATTGTTCAGGGCTACGTGATGGAAACCATAATAGAACTGCAGGATGTCTGGAAAATCTACCGCATGGGAGAATTTGACGTACCTGCGCTTGCAGGGGTGGATTTAACCATCAAAAGAGGAGAACTCGTTGCTATAACAGGACCAAGCGGATGCGGCAAGTCGACGATGTTAAATATGATAGGCTGCCTGGATATGCCCACAAGAGGCAGGATTCTGCTTGAAGGAAGGGATATCTCCATGTTCATGGGGAATGAACTGGCGCGCGTACGTGGTAAAAAAATCGGGTTCATATTCCAGACTTTTAACTTGTATCCAACCCTGACAGCCATTGAGAATATCCGGCTGCCGATGAGGATTCATGAAATTCCTGAAAAAGAAGTAGAAGATACCGCCGCAAAACTGCTTGGTATGGTTGGTTTATCCGAACGCGGAACCCATTTCCCGGCTCAGTTGTCAGGCGGGCAACAGCAAAGAGTAGCGATAGCGAGGGCTCTCTCAACCGAACCTTCTATTCTCCTTGCAGATGAGCCTACAGGGAATCTGGATACCAAATCAGGAGGCGAAGTAATGGAAGTTTTTAAACGTTTAAACAGTGAGGGATTAACTATAGTGATGATAACGCATGACCAGAGAATTGCAGGATATGCAGGAAGGATTGTGAAAATGCTGGATGGGAAAATAGTAGGTGAAACATGAAACGATTAAATGTGATTTTTGTAGTATTATTAACGATGCTGCTGGCACAGGTTGCATCCGCAGCTTCAAACAATCTTGTGACCGAAAGCGAACCAGTTTATCCTGGAGATACAATCTATGTTTATGTGCCCATCAAGAATGCAGGATATGGTACATTTATGGAGGACGTATCGGTCAGGCTTGTGCCCAAGGATAATGCTTCGGCGAAAGCAGTGACTTTACTCAATGACATATATTCGCTGGGGACTATAAACGACTGGGGCGACCAGAGAACTGCAAAGTTCAGGATCCATGTAAACCCCGACGCAGCCGAAGGAGATTATTATTTTGATGTATATATTACCTCAAAAGGAAAGCAAATCAATACTGCAAACCAGATAACTCCGATAACAACCAAACTTGAGGACCAGATATTAACAATCAAGGGGAAGCCCTTAATAGTGCTGCTTAATTCAACGCTTGGCATCGTAGCGCCGATGAGTATTAATAAGGAGACCTTGCAGCTCAAAAATACAGGCACAGGTACAGTACAGAATGCCGTAGTTGAAATAAAACTCGCAGGTACGGATATGAATACAGTGTTTTCAATTCTGGGCGGAGGAACACAGTTTTCCCTCGGCAACATGAAAGCAGGCGATGAAGCCACTATCACATTTAACCTGGCTGTAGATATCACAGCTCGTCCTGGTGTATATAATCTGCCCTTAAAAATTACAGGTCTGAATAATTACTCATCTGACAATTATGCCGGAGTGGTTGTTGCAGGAACAACTAATTTTGAGATAAGTTACCAGGAGACATTGGGTTCATTTTCGCTCAATGTCGCAAATGTAGGGATCAGTCCTGCCAGTGCAGTGGCTGTAACACTGCCGCGACAAAAGAACTTCACTTCAACTGGTAGCAGTTCTTCTGTGCTTGGGAATTTGAATCCCGGCGATTACACATCTGCCATATTCCAGATAGCAAAAACATCGGGCGGAGGTAACGCTCTTGAACTAGAGATACAATATACCGACACAGGCGGACAAAGACACACTATCACAAAGTATCTTCCTGTTGAATTATCCCAGGCTGGAGCACAAACCAAGTCTACAAGCACAAATTATACAACATGGCTGCTGGCAGCTATTGTTATACTGGTAATATACTGGCAGAGAAGTAAAATAACCACCTACTTCCAGAAACAAAAAGGCAGCAAATGAAGACATTTGATACATTCAGGCTGTCCCTGAGCCATGTCAAGAAAAGCAAGATGCGAAGCTGGCTCACTATTATCGGCATTGTGATAGGGGTAGCAGCTGTCGTAGCTATAATCTCCATAGGTGAGGGCATGCAGGAGAGCGTGCAGGCCCGCCTGGGCAGTCTTGGAGCCGATTTGATCACGGTGACCCCGGGGTTTTCAAGGGCAAGCGGCGGGGGTTTTGATGGGGGAAGATCGGCAGGAAGTGCCAGTATTAACCTCACAGATAAAGACGTGAACGTGGTAAAGCAGGTACCCGGTGTGCTTTATGTAAACGGTATGGTTTCAGGCAGGTCGGATATGATACTGGGTACGGAAAAGACCTCGGTGTCCATAAGCGGCGTTGATACCGCAGTATGGCGCTCTATGGTCACCACGCAGCTTGAAGCGGGCAGGTACCTTCAGCCGGGCGATTCAAATGCCGTGGTCATAGGCTACTCTTTAGCTCATGAAACTTTTATGCAGCCGATTACCCTGAACAGACCGGTTACGATAGGAGGCAAGAGCTTCAAGGTCGTGGGAATCTTCGTCCAGTCAGGGGGGGGGTTTGGAGGAGGAACTGATAATGCGGTGTATATGCCGGCTGATTATGCCAGGGATGTGATAACCACAAATGTATCCAGAAACACATTTACTTCGATTATGGTAAAGGTAGCTGACCCCACGCTGGCGGATAAAATAGCTTCAGATATTGTAATAAAACTTATGCCGGCAAGGCACGTCAACCCGAGAACCAGGGATTTTACAGTCACGGCTTTTGCAACAATCCAGCAGCAGATAACCAGCGTCGTCCAGACAATATCGCTGTTCCTGGCTGCGATAGCGGCGGTTTCGCTTCTTGTTGGCGCTGTGGGCATAGCTAATACAATGTTCATGTCGGTAATGGAACGTACACGGCAGATTGGTCTGCTAAAGGCTCTGGGCGCTACGGATAACGAAGTGATGAAACTTTTCCTTATGGAATCGGGATTATTCGGATTTGTGGGCGGGGTGCTCGGAATAATTTCCGGCATACTGATATCGGTTATTATATCCGCAGTGGGACTTCGCGCAATAGGACCTGGCGGGACAATGAACGCAGTTATCACGCCGGGGCTTCTGGTCTTCGCGCTTGCATTCTCTGTTTTCGTGGGTATAATCTCAGGCGTCGTGCCTGCAAGAACAGCGGCAAAGATGAATCCCGTGGATGCTTTGCGGTTTGAACAATAAAAAAAATCCTTCAATGAAAAGGAATATTTATCTTCTTTATCCTCCTTAAAAGAAAATATTATGGAAAGCACTTTAAAAAACGAAAAACTCTTTTCCATGAACTTTGTGCTGACAACCCTCTCAACATTTGCCGTGTTTACAAGCTTCTATTTCCTGTTAGTCACACTGCCTATCTACATCCAGAAACTTGGCGGCACAGAATCCGAGATAGGGCTCATAATTGGGGTATTTACAATCTCGGCAGTGCTTCTGCGCCCTTACCTTGGTCGCGAAATTGACAGGCGCGGCAGGAAGAAGATACTTGCGGCTGGACTGCTTGTGTTCTTTTTTTCCATGCTGCTCTATAACTACACTACAAGCGTCGCCTCGCTGCTTATGTTGAGAGTGCTTCACGGCATAGGATGGGGCGCGGCAACAACAGCAGCGACAACTCTGATAGCAGACATAGCGCCCATCCACAGGAGGGGTGAAGCCATGGGCATATTTGGCATGGCGTCGAATGTCGCTATGGCGATTGGTCCGATGCTGAGTTTTGCATTATTATACGCTTCCGGCTTCCCGACGCTATTCGCAGTAAGCGCTGCCATAGCACTGGTTTCCCTCCTGCTGGTGCTGCCCATATCCGAAACAGTGGTTGTGCGCCCCAGAACACCGCTTTTTAGCAAAGAGGCGTTTATCCCTTCGGCTTTAATGTTCGCGGTTACGCTTACATACGGCTCTATTGTATCATTTCTGTCCCTGTTTGTCCAGAAACAGGGTATAACAACGAACCCCGGCGTATTTTTCACAGTGCTTGCGATAACCCTTATATTTACCAGGGTACTTGCAGGAAAGCTTTCGGACATCAAAGGAAGGAAGTTTGTTATCGTACCGGGCATGATTTTAATCACTCTAGGTCTATGGGTATTATCCGCGGCTGATTCCCTCTGGATTTTTCTTGCCGCAGCCCTGCTCTACGGGTTCGGGTTTGGCTCGGTACATCCCACCCTGATAGCCCTGCTTGTGGACAGGGTGAACGAACGCAGTCGCGGTGCAGCTATGGGTACATTTACCGCAGCTTTTGACCTGGGTATAGGGGCAGGCTCGATTTTGCTGGGACTGGTGTTGCAATATTCCGGTTTTAAGGTTATGTACTTGCTGGGCGGGCTGATTGTGCTTGTGGGAGCAGTATTATTTATAGCGACAAACGATAAAAAAGGGATTTAATGGATATTTTCTCCCACGCACTGCTTCCTTACCTGCTCGGGAAATTGTTTAAAAAGAGCAAGGAAGATATCACGGCTTTCGTTCTTGGAGGGATAGCGCCTGATTTTGATATTTTCATACTGTGGATTAACTATGTTTACCCCAATTTCTTCCTGACCACCCACCGCGGATTGACACATTCATTTGTCTTCGGTTTTTTTACTGCTATTTTAATTCTTTATCTTGCGACAGGCGAGAGGGTGAGGACCAGGGTTCGGCGGTACGTTGATTTTAACCCGGTGTTTTCGCGCCGTGCCGTGGCGTTTGCTTTTGCCGGAGTGGTAATCCATCTTTTCCTGGATTTTGTGACCACAAGAGGAGTCCCGCTTTTTTATCCGGTTGAAACGACAAGGTATTCTGCGGAGGTATTTTTTTACAATGATATATTTCTCACGATAACAAGCCTGGCTATTGTAATATTCTTGTTCAAAAAGCCGCTGCAAAAAAATAGTGTTATGAAATTTTTAATCCTGTATCTGGTCGTATTCGCAGGAATTGGGGCTGTCAGGCTCGCTGAAAAGAGCAGTGCAGAGCAGTTTTTTCAAATTGCAGGCATAAAAGCCTACCCTACTATGAATCCTTTTGACTGGTATGCTCTCGCTGAAGACGGAAATGAAATATCGATATTTGAATACAACGGGCTTGATAGGACATCGTCGTACAACGAAACAGTTCCGCGCCGCCTGGATATATTCCCGAAAGAAGAGGAGCTGGACGATGCTATCAATACTGCAAGCGAACTGCCGCAGGTAAAGATGTTCAAATGGAGGGCATATGCTGTTGCTATCAATGCCTCTTTCAGCAATGGAACATGGTTGTTGGAATATTATGACCCGCTGCGCATGGCGATGTTTCGGGATTCTCCTTTTATATTCAGGAGGATAGATACCCCAATCAGGGTAAAAGTAGAAGCGGGAAAGGCGGTAATATCATAAATTTTTTTCTGCGGTTGATGTCGTGGAAGCTTTAACAGGCAGTCCAACGCCAAGGGCGCAAAGAACGCAAAGCGTAGAAGTATATTACAACAATTATAGCTCTGCGGTGCGCCTCCGCAAACCCCATGCAGCCGAAAGCTGCGCCACACGCCCCGTCGGCGCGCGAGTGAGGGGGACTGGGAAGGTTGTAGATGTGGGGGAGTGGGGTTGATATAGTCAATAAAACTGGAGGGGGCGCAGGAAAAGGGACAATTAGAAAAGTATTAAAGGGCTGAATCTCATCTTCTGTTTAATGGTTGATTGGAAAAATATTACGTTAGTATATGAAGAAGATACTATATGGCATATAGAAAAGCATAGAATTGACATATCCGAAGTTCATAAAGTTTTAGCAGGATATTTTACCATCCAAAGGAGGATAGTAAAAGGAGTTTTAAGATATTTAGTGCTGGGAGAATCGTATGGGCGGATTCTGGTGTTAGTCTTAGAACCGGTGGGAAGAGATGAGATGCTTTTAATTACAGCATATGACGCCCCGGAGAGTCGCAAAAGGTTATATAGGGAAATGGTTAAAAGGTAATACAATGAGAAAATACACAGCCAAAGATGAGGAAGACCTTATAAAGGAAATAGAGAGCGATCCGGAGATTGATAAAAAATGGGGTCCTCTTATAAAAGGTCATGTAGTTGAAATAAAATATGCCGGCGATAAGAATGCGGCAGGTGCTAAAAGTAAAAAGCCGAAGGCAGTTCCGGCATGATTTTAGTTTATTAAAGCGATTGTTTTTTTTAAATAACAATACCGTTGCGGAATTTTGGCGTTTCTCTAAGACCGATGTCGTCACCAATCGCGTCCCCAAGCGTAATTAATAAAAAACAACGAACTCACAGAGAACTCGACAGGAGTCCGTACGAGTTTGTATCGGTTCTCGCTGCTTACGAATCCACCGCAAAGGGCGCAAAGAACGCAAAGCGTAGAAGTATATTACAACAATTATAAATCTGTGGCGCTTTCCGCAAACCCCATGCAGCCGCCTGTCACGCCCGCATCCCGCCCCGTCTGCGCGCGAGTGTTGTGGGCTGGGGGGTTATAGACTTTGGAAAGGCAGGGTTGGTATAGGCAATAAAATGGCGGGGCGCAGGAAAAGAATATGAGAAAAAAACAGGAAGAACAGTGTAAATTCTGAGAATTTTCTCAGCAGAATAGGGAAAAAAGAAACTAAGAAGTTGAAATAACATGCCCGGCTATGCACGGTACGTTTCTTTAATCTTAATCCCACAACGTCCTTACTTCCCCCGATTTTATGATTTCACCGTCATTGGTGATTAGTGGGGCGTTAAATTTTTTGGCTGTGGCGACTACCATCCTGTCGTGCAGTTCTGGAATCTTTGATGCCGCTACATTTTTCCAGTCTTGCAGTTCAAGTTCTTTGCCCTCAATATAAGCGCATTTTCCAAGATTTTCTAACATTTTGGATATTTCGTCGTCTGCTCTGCTTTTCTTTTGTTTCTTAAAAACATAAATCGCTTCGCCGATTGAAATGGATGGGATAATCAACTTTACATCGCCTTTTTCCGCGCTCTGGAAAATCTTTTCAACTTTTCCAGGCAGTAATTCTGCGAGATAATAGATGAAGGCGACGGTATCTATTGTGTATTTATCCGCCATTTGGAACGAATCTCCTTTATGCCTTCGTCTATCTCTTTTTCTGTGATTTCGCCTTTCCAAATTCCGCGGAGGGATGCTGTCTCACGTTTCAAAATCACGCCTTTTTCGGTAGGAACGAGGATGACTTCATCTCCTTTAAGCAGGTGTAACAGCTCTCTTATTGACTTGGGAATTGTTATCTGCCCTTTACTTGTAATTTTTGACCTGTAAGCTTCCATTTTCTTTTATCTCCTTACCATAGGTATTACTTTTATTTAGATATATACCTGCTTATATTGGCATCTTTCAAAAAAAGAACAATATAAAATATATTATAAATTATAAATCTGCGGCGCCGTCCGCAAACCCCGCCGCGCCAACCGCCCCGGCGCGCGCGATGTGAGGGGGGCGGGATGGTTTATAGACCGTGTGGGGAGGTTGGTATGGACAGAAAATTGCGGGGCGCAGTAAAATCTTATTAATATGAGAACTTATTGTCATAACTTGCGAAAGATAAATCTACTGCCGATGCAATAATGGTATCTTGAAAGAGGTAATGAAGTGTCTGAAAATCGACAAACTTGCTTTGTGATAATGCCGTTTAGCCAGACCACGGATGAACATACTGAAGAATACTGGAAGGAACATTTTGAAAATTTCTTGAAGCCTCTCATCGAGGAAAATTTAGATTTTGAAGCTCGGCGCTCAGAGGCATTGCGTGGCGATATTTTGAAACAAATAATCACTGATCTTGTTGTTTCTCCAGTAGTGGTTTCCAATCTTACAGACAACAATACTAATGTTTATTGGGAGCTTGGCGTTCGACAGAGTTTCAAGCATGGTACCATTACGATTGCAGAAGAAGGGATAAAGCTCCCCTTCGATATTGGTGGCAAAGGCACTCTCTTTTATTATCCTAAAAATCATTTGAAGATGAAGGGTTTTGTCAAACAGTTCAAGGAAGCTATTCAGGATTGCTGCTCACATCCTGATAGACCTGATAGCCATGTATTAGAAACCATTTCAGGTCGAGGTACTTTGTTTGAGATTTTCCGTAGAGATGAAGCAATCCGAAGGTTAGATGCAGTATTATCTGAATGCAATAAAAATTTGCTAATTTTGAAGGCGATAGCTTATCGAGTCAGACTTAACCAACAAGATATAAAAAATTATAAGGTTCCAGCCGACCGTTTTAGAATAATCGCAATAGAACTATTGATAACAAATCGTTATGTTGATGAAGAGTGGGCGTTTTTTGAGTTGGCTGAGAGATGTTGGAATCAGCTTTATGGGATAAATGAGCAGCTAAATACTTGGAGAATTTCTTCTGACTCTACAGAAAAGTTCATATTAAAAACTAATGAAGAAACTAAAAACATTATTGAGGGTTTTAAAGCCAAAGTGGAAGTAGCTCGTGATAAGTTAAGCAAGCAATTTTGAATATATCACTTCTCAATAATCGTCTCCTCAATCTTAATCCCGAAATGCCTCGCCGCCGCCTCAAAATACACCAGCACCTCATCGCCCTCCTTGAGCGCGGTCACAGGCACGGGCTTCCCATCGGTGCCGACAAGCTTAATCGTCTCTGCATTCTGGAGCAGGGTCTTTATCTTCGTCCCTTCCACCTCAGCCTCCACGAGCATCAGGGGGCGGCGCTCAATCTTGACCCTGCCAACGACGGCGGGGCGCGTTTCGCCTTCCGAATCAATTATCAGCACCTCATCACCCGATGCTAATTCTGAGAGGTAGCGCGTCTTCTCGCCCACCCTTATATAGGCATGAACCGCGCCTGCATTTACCCTGAACGGGCGCGCGGCTACGTATGGGCTTTCTTCTGATTCCGAATGCACAAGGAACAGCCCGCTGCTTTGCGAACCTATGAGCATCCCTTCCCCGGGAACCATGAGTGAGGCAGTATCCACGCATACCCTGTCACCCATGCCTACCTGTTTCACCTTTGTCACAGTGGCTTTTACAAGGGGTATCTTCTCCATTCCAGACCTGTCACGGATTGCAATGACTTTCTTTATCTCGGAGAGATTATCAGTATCAAGGAGCACCCCGTCCGAGCCGTGTTCCAGCGTCTCAAGCGCGAGTTTTGCCTCCTCAGCATTCCGGACGCCTGCGATTATCTCCACGTCGAGCTTCTGGAGCCCTGCTATCAGGTTTTCAAGCGGAATGACCTTCCAGTCCGTCCCGATCACAATCAGGTAATCGCAAGATTTCCCAAGCTCGACCGCGAACTGCTCATATTTCTTGTTTTTGATGACCACGTACCCTGCAACAGTTTTACCTTCTCTCGTAAGATGCTGCGCTTCAGCTATATCTTCTGATGCCGCAAAATCGGCTGGCAGTTTGCTTGTCCCGTCACCCTCGCCGTCTATCCCGACGACCACGATATCGGCATCTTCTGTCGGTGCAGCAGTTTTGATGTTTCCCAGTTCTCTTACCCTCTCGACCTCCTCCGCCTTCAAAAGTACGGCATCCGCTCCCGATTCAAGCCCTGTGGTGATAAGCGGTTTGTTCTCTTCCCATGTCCCGCCGTCTGCTTTTATCCAGACGGTTTTTTCTTTTTTCACCGCAGAGCCTCCATGGCATCGTCCACGCTTGCGCCTTTGTGGACTACAAGCGTAAGGGCGCGCGTCATTGCAGTGGGATTTTCATGCTGGAAGACATTCCTTCCAATTGCCACGCCGCGTCCGCCCGCATCTACCGCGGCGCGCACCATAGCGAGGAATTCCTCGTCCGTGTTTGCCTTGGGCCCTCCTGCCATTACCACAGGTACGGGGCAGCCTTCCACAACATTCCTGAACGTATCTATATCGCCTGTGAAATTGGTTTTTATGATGTCTGCGCCTAACTCGGCGCCAACGCGTGCAACATGGGCTACAAGTTCGGCGTCGTTTGAGTTCTTGATATCCTTTCCGCGCGGGTACATCATCGCAATCAGCGGCATTCCCCATATATCGCAATATTCAGCGACAGAGCCCAGTTTTTTCAGTTGTTTGGCTTCAGTCTCAGACCCGATATTGACATGAACGCTCACGGCGTCGGCTCCCATTTTTATGGCTTCTTCCACTGTGCAAACCTGTACTTTGTCATTCGGGTCGGGTCCGAGAGAAGTGGATGCGCTCATGTGTATGATTAGCCCGATATCGCGTCCGTAGCCGCGGTGTCCGTGCTTTGCCATTCCTTTCTGCAAGAGAACGGCGTTGGCGCCGCCGTCCGCTATTTTATTTACCATTTCTGCAAGGTTTACGATACCATTAATGGGCCCCATCGATATTCCATGGTCCATAGGGATGATTACCATATTCCTGCTTTCCCTGTCCATAATCCGTTCAAGTCGTATTTTTTTGCCGATTTCTGACAATTTAATCACCTTTTATTAAATTCATGTTAGTATGTTACACACTGTCATAGTTATGACCATATATAAAATTAACGCATGTCAAGAATTCCAATATTATTCAATTCTTCTCACCACCACGCTCCCATCCCTCATTCGCACAAGCCTCTCCCTCACAAGCCCGTACTTATGATAGCCCATAGCCTCAACATGCCCTATATCAAGATATTTCATCAACAGCTTCGCATCCACCTCTGCCATCGCAAGCTCCTCCACAGGCGGCGCGGTCTTAACTTTTTTCTTAGCAAAAATCGCCCCGTCTTTCATATTCGCTCCTACGAAGCCTTTCGCATCCTTCAATATCAGCACTCCTTTTTTCATGTACGCGCCTGCAAATTCGCCTGTGGTGCCCTCCACTATTACCACACCCCCGTCAAGATGCGCGCCAATGTTCATGCCTGCGTCTCCCATGACATGAACCACGCCTTTCTGCATCAGCAGCCCCGTGCCGTTGTAAACGCCACCTTCGACGGTGACGAGAGCCTCGTAGCGACAGCGCGCCGCTATCGTGCCCCGAAGTACTCCATCATTTAGAAGCAAATGTTTTTCTTGTTCATCGTAATTATTCTTGACAAGAACATCTTTTCCTAAACCATTGCATAAAATCTCTGTTATTGAACGGAACTTTCTGTAACCCTGCTCATCCGACACAACCTCTGCCACATTCCCGACAGGCTCTTCGATGCTGCCTTTAACATACACAGTGCCTGAAACCATGCCCATCCCCATCTCGGAAGAAACATCGCCTTCGATATATATTTTCCCTGCATTTTCGGGCGCGCCGGTTCCCCCGAAATGCGCAAGGTCAACGCCCATGCTGTAACCCAGTCTTTTTCCTGCGTTGCCTGTGATACGCACCTCTTTGCTCTTCCTTAATTCATCCACCAGGTTTTTGAATGTGTAGCTTGTGCCCTTCTGGAAAGGGATTACGCTTTCAGGGCGGAGCTTATTATCCTGCCATGTGAAATTATAGATATAATCGCAGAGATTATCTACCCTTTCGGTCAGTTCAATTTCCATACCTATATTAATTTCTTCGGATCCATGACACCCGTCAGGACCGCAGTCACCTTGACATGCCCGGCAAGGGATTCATCCACCTTCGCGCCCCAGACTATCCTGCCGGTATTCGGGGCTTTCTCGAGGATAATCTCGCCTGCCTGCGAGACCTCTCCGAGGGTCATATCCTCGCCGCCTGCTATGTGTACCAGGACGCCGTATGTCCCTGAGATGTCAGGAACGTCAAGCAGGGGTGTGGCGAGCGCCTGTTCCATCGCTTTTTCTATGCGGTTCTCACCCTCGGCTTCGCCTATGCCGATGGAGGATATCCCGCCCCGTTCCACAACGCTGCGCAGGTCAGAGTAATCAAGGTTGACAAGGCTTGCCTGCGTGATTGTTTCAGTTATGTTCTTGATAAAATTACCCACGAATTCGTTCGCTACCGCAAAACCTTCCCGGAGCGGGAGACTGCCTGCAATGGTTCTCAGCCTTGAGTTGTCGATAACTACCAGTGAATCGCACTGGGCGGCAAGAGCCTTAATTCCAAAAAGCGCTTTTTTCCGTCTCATGACCTCATAACCGAAAGGCAGAGTCACACATCCGATGGTAAGGATGCCTGCTTCGCGTGCAGCTTCAGCGACAACGGGGGCTGCGCCGGTGCCGGAGCCGCCTCCAATGCCTGCTATGATGAATACGAGGTTTGAAGCTTTAAGTTCCTGTTTTATTTCTTTTATGCTCTCCCTCGCTGCCTCGGTGCCCCTTTCTGCAAAGCCCCCGCAGCCTTTTCCCAGATAGGCTTGCTCACCGAGGAGAATCTTCACATCTGCTTTTGTCCCCATCAAATGCGTTGCGTCCGTATCTGCCGCGATTATCTTGCTTCCTACAAGCTCTTTCTGTGCTATCCATGAAACGATGTTGCAGCCTGCGCTCCCAAGACCGATTATCGCTACGGTCGGTTTGGCTGCTTTTGCAAGTTCGGAAATTCGTGAGTCAAGTGTCATAAAATATACCTCTTTTCAGCTTTTTATATCAAGATAGTTCCCAATGGGATTATATTTTATCCCGTAGCGCCATAGCAAGATATATAACCCATATCCAATAAGATTGCAAAAAATGAAAATAACCCTCGACCCCAATATCAAATATCTCGAAGGCACGCAGCGCGTTCTTTCTCCAGAGGAAACGCTTGCCAACACCACAAAGCTCCTTCCCACAATAGGTGTAACCCGCATTGCGAACATCACAGACCTTGACCGCGTGGGCATTCCGGTTTTCTCAGCCATAAGACCGAGCGCTGCGGCTGGAGCAATATCCATATACTCAGGAAAAGGCGCAACCGAGACCAATGCAAGAATATCCGCAATCATGGAGAGTTTTGAGCGCTGCCTTGCGGAACAGCCCGAGGTGAGCATCAACCTGAGCGGAGTTGAATTAGAAACAGAGAGGATCACAGATACCTATGAATCTCTCAGCGAAAGCTATCCCACTTTATACCCTGACACGCTTCTTTTGCCACAGCCACTGGCAGGGTTCACGAGCCTTGAATGGGTCATGGGGCACGATATTATGAACGATATTGAAGTGTTCGTTCCGGCGAATGCAGTATTCCATCCATACGACCCGCAGAAAGGAAACAAGCTCTTCAGAAGCAACACCAACGGGCTTGCATCGGGAAATACCATCGAGGAGGCGGTGCTGCATGGCTTGCTTGAAGTAATCGAAAGGGACGCGCTCAGCATTGCGGAATTCACCCGAAATCCGGGAAGGGAAATCGTGCTTTCTGAAAGCGATGGGCTAAATTATGAATTGAAACGAAAGATGGAAGAAGCAGGAATCACGGTCAAGCTGTGGCTGCTTAACTCGGATGTAGATATTCCCACAGTAGTTACCGCGCTTGATGATACCGTGCTGAAAGACCCTGCGCTTCTTGTTATGGGAGCAGGCGCGCATCTTTCGTCGGAGATAGCTGTAACACGGGCGCTCACCGAGGCTGCGCAGAGCCGCGTGGTACAGATACACGGGGCGCGTGAGGATACTGACAGGGAGCAAGTGGTGCGGACATTCGGCTATGACCACATGAAAAAGATGAACAGCTACTGGTACGAGAATTTGGAGCAGGTGCGGATGGATGAATTGGGAAATAGTTCAAGCGATACACCTGCAGCTAATATAAAAACCGTGCTTGAATCCCTTGATGGAATTGCAGATGGCGCGATAATTGTTAATCTTTCAAGAGGCGTGGAAATTCCGGTAGTCAGGGCGATTATACCTATGTTTGAACTCTATACGCTTGACCGGGAGAGAAAAGGGGAGCGCATCAAGAAAAGGAAGAAGAGATTGGCGCGATGAAAAACTTTAGGAAAGTTTTATCAAACGAGGGGTATGCTGCGCATACCCCATCCATCATAAAGCGAGGTTTCGCTTTATGAAGCCTGTTGTATATACAGGCACGAGCATAAGCCACAGCTATGCAGGAAAGATACTGGATGCTGACTATCGCATGCCTGTGAAGCGCCACGATATCAGGAGGCTTATGACAGCACCGCCTGAAATAATAGGGATTATAGACGGGGTTTTTTTTGACCGCGCCGCAGTGGCTCACCGTGAAATAATCGAGGCGCTAAAAGCGGGCATAACCGTTGTGGGCGGGGCAAGTATGGGGGCGCTTCGGGCATCTGAGCTTGAGCCATACGGGATGATAGGAGTGGGGAAGATATATGAGATGTATAAAAACAAAATACTTGAATCCGATGATGAGGTTGCTGTAACTTTTGATGCTGAAACACTGGAGCCGCTGTCGGTACCACTTGTGAATGTCAGGATGACCGTGGAGCAGGCGCAGGTCATGGGCATATTGACAAAAGAGCAGGCTTCTGCCGTCGTGGAGATTACCCGGAAAGTATTCTATCCTGAGAGGAACTACAGGGATATTACTAGCGAATGTGTGAAAAAGGGGATTATTGTTGATTCTGAGAAGGAAAGACTGTTTGACTTTTTCAGGAAACATGAAGTTGATGTGAAGAGGCAGGATGCGGTTCTTGTGCTTGAGAAGATAAAAGAGCTTTTGAATTGACCAAACACTTCGTATGAACAATCGAATTTTTTCATACAGTATCTATGAACCATCGGTTCATGATTAGTTTCACTCCGCTCTCCCAACCTTTTTTAACCCCTGATGACCTCTTAACTGTACAAGAAATACAACCACCGAAGGAGTATAAATATGGACTCAGAAGAAGCACTTGTTGTTTTTGAAGAAACCAAAATAAGAAGAATGTGGTACGATAACCAGTGGTATTTCTCGGTAGTTGATGTCGTGGGAGCTTTAACAGATAGTTCCATACCCAGAAGATACTGGTCTGATTTAAAATCAAATCTTTCGGAAGAAGGTTTTGAACCGTACGATAAAATCGTACAGTTGACTTTGCAAGCAGAAGATGGTAAAATGAGGCTTACAGATTGCGCAAATACCGAATCCATGTTCAGGATAATCCAGTCCATCCCATCAAAAAAAGCCGAACCCTTCAAAAGATGGCTGGCAAAAGTGGGCTACGAACGGGTGCAGGAAATAGAAGACCCGGAACTGGCGCAGAAACGAATGAAAGAGATAGTTAAATTTGAAAGGTTGATGTTCTCACATCCATCTGGCTATTATCAGAAGTATTTATATTCACTTGAAACGTTATTTTAAAATGATTAAATGAAAGATTATAAAAAACTTCTCGAATATTATATTGCATGTATTGAAAGAGAAGAAATAAATTCGCTAACATTTGATCTAAAAAAGGATTACAAGAAATTCCTAATTGACATTTTTACAAGAGAGCAAATTTTTACCGATAAAAAAGAGCAAGTTTCATTAAAATTAGATAACAAAACTTTAAAAGATTTTTTTGGTAGATTGACCGCAAATAATCATCTTTTTTATGGATATCCAATAGTAATCACAAGAAAGGGTGAAATAAGCCCTATATTTTTTGTTGAGTTATTATCAACTAATGTCAATCAAGACTCCATCACTCTAATAAGAGGATCTATCAGCCCTGAATTTAATCATTATATTTTGAAAGTAAAGGGCTTTGAGCCTGAAGAAACTAATTTGATAAGAGAAGAAATAGATCAAATTGAAAACTTTTCTACCAAACTTAAGAGAATTCAAATAATTTTAGATTCAAATTCCGAAATTTTGCCTGAATTATCAGTCGAAAAAATAGCCAATCCAAAAAATACTGAGTTTGAAATCCTCAACAAATCGATTATGTACTACGGAGAGAGGACAGGAATTACACAGAATTTAATTATTGAACTTAATAAATTAAAAAATATGCAGTCTGCAAAATTAATGTCCACTCCAATTAATTATATATTAAATCCTGAAAAAATAAACAATTTAACAGATGGAAAAATCAAACCGATTATAGATATATTCCCTCTTAACCAATCGCAATCTGAGGCGGTAAGAAATGCTTTTTTAAAAAAAATCACAGTTGTGACAGGACCACCAGGAACTGGAAAATCACAAGTTGTTCTTAATATTATAGCAAATGCAATATGGAATAATAAAGTTATCTTATTTGCAAGCAAGAATAACAGAGCGGTTGATGTTGTTAATGAAAAACTTTCGCAAATCATTCCAAAGAATTTAATCATGCGGATGGGCAACAGAGAAAATAGGAGAGAAACTAAATCATCATTAATTGAAATGCTACAAAATAAGGAATGTCTCGGCGAAATTAAGGATATTCATGAATTGCAAGCTAAACTTGAAACTATAAATTCGAAGATCGAAGACATAAAAAATAGGATAAAAGAACTGTCTCAAATTAACACGCTTATTGACGAAAATTTGAAAACCCGTAGCAACTTTTCGAAAAATTTACCCTCGGATTTGCTTGAATTAAATTTCCAAAAACCGCCAACCTTAGATAGATTCGTTCTCGAAAATGATATTATTATTGCATCAGAACCTTCTTTTTTGGGTAAATTAATTAGATTAATATATCCTTCTTATTTCAGAAATAGAAATTTTAAAATTTTCAAAAAATATTATGATGACTTAAGTGAAGACTACAAAAAATATTATGATAAACACATTCAACTAAATGACATTGACATTATAAAAAGTTTGAATTGGCTGTTGTGTATCGTTAATATATCTATTTGCATGGATGAAAATGAAATTTTAAAGGCAAAATTAAGAAATCAATCCTCTATATTTGAATATGCGGTACAGATAAAAAAACTGGAAAATGAAAAAGTCCCAATATCAAGAGATATTTTGAAAAGTGTTTGGTTCGAGAAGATGTTAAAAATTGAACCTTCCGACGAAAACAATGTTCACAGATACATAGATACAACAGAAAAATTAGAAAAGTATCATCAAAAGAATATTTATTTCAGTATTTTATCAGAACAAATCAAATCATTCGAAAAAATCAAAAATTTCTTCTCTGCGTGGGTGGTTACTAACTTATCTGCTAAGAACAGCTTTCCACTACACGAAAATCTTTTTGATATATTAGTAATCGATGAAGCATCACAATGTGATATACCATCAGCGTTGCCATTATTATTTAGGGCGAAAAATGTGATAATTATCGGAGACCCCAAACAACTTAAAAATATTAGTACATTAAATGAAAATATCGAAAGAAAATTAGCCAATAGCGTTGGTGTTGAAGAATTTTATGTTGATTTTTCGTATTGTAAAAATTCATTATATGATCTCTTTGAGCGAACCATTCGAACCGTTAATGAGCCGGTAATTTTCCTAAATGAGCATTATAGATGCCATAAAGATATTATTTCTTACTCAAATATTCATTTTTACGGTGAAAAACTTAACATATTGACAGATGAAGCTGCTCTTTTTTCTGATGAAGATTTATTTTCTAAGGGAATCTCATGGATAAATGTTAAAGGAAAAACACTTTATGCAAAAAGTGTTTATAACATCGAAGAAGTTAAAAAAGTAATCAATATATTAAAAAATATTTGCAATAAAAAGAAAAACGTATCAATAGGCGTTGTTACATTATTTAAAGCTCAAATGGATAAAATTTTAGATGAGATTAAAAATGAACCTCTATTTGAAAAAATGGATATTACAGTAGGTACAGCTCATAAATTCCAAGGGGATGAAAAAGATATAATTATTTTTTCACCAGCTATCTCAGAAGGAGTTAAAGATAAAACATTAAATTGGATCAATTCTACCACTCAACTTTTGAATGTCGCGGTAACTCGTGCAAAAAGCTCTCTGATTATAGTTGGTGATTTTGATAAATGTTTAAATGAAAAAGGATTTCTTAAATCTTTAGCAGAATATTATAATAAAATCCAGAATAAAAAAGAAATAACTTTTGATTCTGGCATAGAAAAAATATTGTTTGATGAACTTAGAAAAAGGAAAATTAACGTTATTCCACAGTATAATGTGACAATCCAAAACAAGAAGCAGTATAGATTGGATTTCGCACTTTTTGTGAATCAGAAAAAATTTGACATTGAAATAGATGGAGATAAAGCGCACCAGAATAAAGCAGAATACGATAGTTTACGTGATACTCATTTGCGCCTTGAGAATTGGTGTATTCGGAGATATCCTGCCTATAATGTGCAAAATAATTTGGAAGAAGTTGTAAATGATATTTCAAGTTTGTGCTGATATATGACTACACTTTGCGTTCTCTGCGGTGGGATTTCTTTTTTATTCCAACAGGTCAAGAACACTAATTTAAGCGACTAAAAGGAAAAACATGAACTACGATGTCGCTATAGTCGGCGCAGGTCCCGCCGGCGCAATAGCCGCAAAATACGCAGCGTTAAACGGCGCCAGCACCCTGCTGATAGAAGAACATGCCAGCATCGGCTCTCCTGTCCAGTGCACAGGTCTCATAAGCACCGCCGCGCTCAGGGAATGCGAAATAGGAGAAGGGAGTTACGTCCTGAACAGGATGAAGGGCGCGTTTGTATATGCCCCGAACGGTGAAGAACTCTGCGTGCAGGGAAAAGATGTAAAAGCGTATGTCATCGACAGGAAAATCTTTGACAGGGCGCTTGCTGAGCGCTCGCTGGATGCCGGGGTAGATATGCTTCTAAAGACGCGCTTTATCGGCACGGAGAAGGGAAAAATCACCGTGATGTCCAGCGGCGAGAAAAAAGAGATTCATACCGGCATCGTTATCGGAGCCGATGGAATACAGAGCAGCGTGGGCAGGGCGGCAGGGCTTCCCAGATGTGAAAAATTCTTATCCGGCATACAGTTTGAGGCTCCCTATAATGCAAAAGACCCGGAATTCGTGGAGATTTTCACAGGCAATGACATTGCGCCGGGGTTTTTTGCCTGGGCTGTTCCATTTAACGGACTGGCGCGCATAGGTCTTGCAAAGAACCCCGGTGTGCCTGCAAGGTATTATCTCGAAAAACTGCTAAAGCACCCTGTCGTTGCATCACGGCACAGGGGTTCGCGCACCGAATTTGTGCTCGGAGGCATTCCACTCGGTCCCCCGAAGAAAACCGCAACTGATAGCGTGATGCTTGTCGGTGATGCCGCCGGGCAGGTGAAACCAACATCAGGAGGCGGCATCTACATGGGCGCGGTTTGTGCTAAAATAGCGGGCGAAGTTGCAGCCAGGGCATCGCGAAAAGAAGCCCTGCCTGAGGAATACGAAAAGAGGTGGCGCGGCGCTGTAGGTCGGGAGCTTGCCATCGGGATGAGGATTCATAAGAGCCTCGGGAAATTGAGCGATGAGAACCTGAACGAATTCATTTCTTTCCTGAACAAGCCAGATATCAGGGATGCAATCGCAGAATACGGCGATATGGATCATCCTTCAATACTGCTGCAAAAACTCATAACAAGTGGGAATAAGAAACAGCTTATTAAATTATTGGGCGTGGCTTTTAAAACGCTTATATAGATACTCATATCGAAAGCTTAATATGACATTGATTCTTAGAGGAAGGAAAGCCGTCACAGGCAGAAAAAGGAGGATAAAATGACAGAAGGTCTTACAATATTTGGCAAGACAGTATTCGATACGCTCTTCATCGATTGGAGAATAATGGTTATTACGGCGATTATTTCCGTAATCCTGTTCCTTGTAGGAATGTACATACAACTGGACAAATGGGGACGAGGAATCCCCGAAGGCGCAACAAAACCCACAGGTGCATGGGGTGCCCTAAAATTAATCATAAGCAGGATTTTTGAAAAAGGCGTCGGGCATGCCCTTGAAGTATTAATCCTTGACGTGGCGTTCCAGCGCAGGACATACAGGCGCAGGAAGCTTGAATGGTTCATGCACATCATGATATTCTGGGGATGGATTGGGCTCTTGATTTTGACTATAGTTGCGGCAGCGGCTGAATTTGCAGGTCCTTTCTTGTTTAATAAAGACTACACTTACTTTGTGGGTGTATGGAAATCCCTCGAACTGCCAAACAACATATTCGGATATATGCTTGTTCTGGGAATAGTTATCGCAATAGCAAGAAGACTCTTCTCTACGGGTAAAGATGTTCAGGCACGAAACGCCGATATCGACTGGATACTTATAATTGGTTTACTAATTGTGGTTATTACAGGATTTTATGCCCAGTACCTGCGCACAGACGTCTATCAGGTAAGCAGGGAATTAGTCTCGGCATATCCAATGGGACTATTTGATAACATCACCGTAATGTTCCACGAAGTCTTCACACTGCTTTTCTGCGTGGCATACCTCCCCTTCAGTAAATACTTCCACATGATAACCGCACCACTGACCATTCTGGTCAATCACGGAGGCGAGTAAAAATGGCAAAAGAAAAACCTTCAATAAACACAGTAAATTTCACAGCGTCGCAGTTAATGGAATTTGATGCATGCACGCGATGCGGCGAATGCGTCAAGTACTGCCCGACTTATGATGCAAGAGATAAGAACCAGGACATAGAGCCAAGGGATAAGATCCAGCGATGGAAAGATTTCATGAACAAGAGCTATGGCATCAAGGCAAGGCTCTTCGGTCCTGATAAAATCCCACCTGAGGAAATTAAGAAGTACACCGACGACCTTTATAACTGCACTACCTGCGGCATGTGCGGCACGGTCTGTCCTGCCGGCATAAATACGATCGAACTATGGGAATCCACCCGTGCGAACCTTGTCAAGCACGGCACAGGTCCTTACGGTAAACAGAGCCTTTTCCCCAAACTCATAGAAGAAGGGCATAACCCCTATCTCAAACAGCAGAAGGACAGGCTTGCATGGATGACGCCGGATATCAAGATAGCGGATAAATCCGATATAGCGTATTTCATAGGATGCACCGCAGGATACAATCAGCAGGTTCTGGGTGTCAGCACAGCAAGGATATTGAACAAACTGAACGTGCCGTTCATGGTCCTTGGAGAGGACGAATGGTGCTGCAGTTCGGCTCTTATAAGGACAGGACAGCAGCATATCAATGATACCCCGAAGAAAGCCGCCATCCATAACGTCGAAGCGCTGAAGGCAAAGGGTGCCAAGAGAGTTATATTTGCATGTGCAGGATGTTTCAGGGCAGCAAAAATTGACTGGCCTCGTGCATATGGAAAACCATTGCCATTTGAAGCAATCCACATGTCGCAGTTCCTTGCCGAGCAGGTTGAGGCTGGAAAGATAAAGTGGGAAAAGAGCCTGAACAAGACCGTCACTTATCATGACCCGTGCCACCTTGGAAGACATGTAGGTGTCTTCGAAGAACCCAGAAAGGTAATTAAGAGCATGAGCACGCAGGGCATCAAACTTGTCGAAATGAAACGCAACCGCAAGGAACAGCGGTGCTGCGGCGCAGGCGGAGGCGTGAAGGCAGGCATTCCAGACCTTGCGCTGGGCGTGGCGAAGGCGCGTGTCACCGATGCAAAGGATACAGGCGCAGAGGCATTGATAAGCACATGCCCGTTCTGCAGGCGCAACCTCATTGACGGCAGAGATGAACTCAAACTGAATATGAGCGTGGATGACCTCGTGGTACTGACCGCACATCTTATGGGTCTCTCCACTGATGTCTTGCCGCCCGCACCAGGCGCTCCAAAAGAATCAATCAGCGACCTGTTCAGGACGCAGACCATACCGCCAAAGCCGGCTGAGCCACCCAAGGATGCACCGAAGGCTGGGAAGAAGTAGTAGGGGCTTTACGAAAATATAACTGCAGATAAAGGCGCCCCCCGAGTCACGCATCGGAAGGGCGTATCCACGTATGGCTTATACGTGTCAAGGAACGCAGATTAGCGCAGATAAAAACTGCGTTATTTTTTTTCATTGTTTGAAACCGTATATCGTAATCTCGGTGCCTGCGCCGCTGAAATTCAGGAGCATCTGGCTTACAATTCCTTTTCCGACAAAGGGAATCTTGGATATCACTTTTATAAAAGACCTGAGGTGTTTCTGTGAAATTGTTTCAAAATTGCACTCAAAACCCCGGGGTATAACTTCCACTTTTACTATCCCTGCATTTTTGAATGCATCCCTGTACTCGTAATAAGGGTAGGCGTGTTCATTTGCCCCGAATACAACAGCTGGGTGGTTTTTCCTGAATGTTTCATCACTGGTGAAAAAAGGACGGATATGCTCCCCTCCCGCGATTACAAGCCCTCCTTTTCTTGCGCATCTTGCCATTTCGGAGACCATCCTGTCAAGGTCGCATGCATGGTGTAGCGCCTGATGGCAGAAGACCACATCGAAAATACCTTCTTTTAGGGGGGAGTGTTCGCAGTCTCCCAAGACAGCCTGGAAGGGCATTTTATTTCGGTATTTCCTGAATACACCGAGGCCGCAGAGGTCGCTTGGATTCATTTCAAGGGCTGTGACGTCGTAGCCATTCTCTGCGAAGATATACGAAATGAACGATGTTCCTGATGCGAAATCGAGGAGTTTACCACTTTTTCCAGCAATTATCTTCATTAAAAAGTTTAAATACTCGGATTTTTTACCATTTTTCACGTACTCCATGAAATTCTCAATGGAGTTCTCCCACCCCGATTCTTTTGCAAAAGCATGGTAGCCAAGTATTTCCTTATTTTTCAGACACATATATATTAGATTCTTGTGATGTTTGATGTGCTCAATCTCTTCACGATACCGTTAATAACTTCATACCCTTTTTCTAATAATAGCTCTTCCAGATAGGAACCATCTTGTCCAGTTATACCGGTAATTAATAACTTCTTCATAACAATCTTTATCCTAATATTAGATTATTTTTGCATAAACTTCCATAGTTTTTTTTTTGCGATCTCATTCCATGAATATTTCATTGCGGTTTTTCTTGCGTTATTTCCAAGTAATCCCCGCAGTTTTGCATCATTAATTAACATTTCGAGTTCATCAGCATTTTCCTCTATGAACGATACCTATCTTTCTAAACACTAAAAATATAAACCTCTTCAAACCAACGTATTTGTATAATGCCACTATATCCAAAAACTTTTTTAAATTATCTCTTTGACCTGTATAGTAAAATATGTAATATACACCATCGAAAAGAATATATAAAAATCTAGGATATTTCACATATAAACTAAGCATATCGTGTGCTTTTTTTAGATCATAGTTACTAAGTCCAGGTAATTTTAAATTTGATGGACAAAGGTGAATATTCTTATTTTGTTGAGAACTTGTTAAAGCTGTATTTTCTATTAAAAAACCATTTTCTTTACATATTTTATATATTGGCAATCCTTCATATGGTTGAAGGATACTGGCTGATACAATATCTGGATTTGCTTTTTTATTAATTTCAATTGTTTCTTTTATTGTTTCTTTTGTTTCAAAAGGTATTCCTATTAAATTATATGACACTGTTTTTAACCCAATCTTTTTAGCTGTTTTATAAGCATTAATAATCTGTTCGTCTGTTTGATACCTATTTAACATTTTATTTCGTAAATGTATATTCCCAGTTTCAATTGCCATTGAAACATCAACGCATCCTGATTTTTTTAATAATAAAAGTATTTCCTCATTTACAGTATCAGCACGTGTCAGACATGCAAAAGGCAAACCGATTTCAGAGGAATATCGTACGCAAAACTCAGTCAACCATTTTTTGTATAGAGTGAATGTATCGTCAACAAAAGATATCTTTATTGGACTGTCAGATTTCGAACCGTATGTTTTTAAAACAGATTTTATCTCCTCGATAACATAGTCTACGCTGTGCATTCGCACATATTTTCCTTTGCCTTTATACATTTTGGTCAGGTTTGAATTGTTACAATAAAAACAATCAAACGGACACCCTCTACCCGCCATAAAATGTATGCTGTTTATCCGTCCGTCATTCCATAGAGTGAACTTGTCATCAAAAATTGACCTGTCAGGGAAAGGCAAAGAATCTAAGTTCTCTATAAGTGGACGCACTTGGTTTTTTATTATAGCATCGTCTTTTTTAAACCAAAAATTTTGCGTATCAAAGTAGTCTTCTTTATTTTCCATTTTGGTAACAAGTTCTAATAGTGCGAAATCTCCCTCTCCAATACAAACCATATCCACAAATGATTTTGATATTACTTCTTCAGGGGCATTCGTTGTATGAACACCACCAAACAAGATTTTAATATCATACTGTTTTTTAATAAATTCAGCCATAGCATATGCTAAATCTATGCCTGCACTTACAGAAGAAATAGCTATCAAATCTGGATTGAGATCAGATATTTTTGCATTCAACTCAAGTTCTATTATGGAAAAACTCTTTTTTGTGGAATCATACAATTCTACGTGATGTCCATGCTTTTTTAAATATGCAGAAAGGCTTGCAAGTCCAATCGGCAGCCAATATTGAATATCCGAATTTGCGTAAACGAACAATACTTTAACCATTTTCTGTGTTCTCCTTAAATCAAAATTTTAGTTGTTACACCAAATGTATATCACAAAATATAAACTTACTGTCGCATACTCTCCAGAGAAAATCCAATTAACTTAAAAAATCCCCGTTCTAATTTGATTGATATCTCGACATCTAGGAGTGAAGCTTCCCACAGCAAGCTGTGGGGTATTTCGATAAATCAAAGAATTTCTGAAGAACTCTACTTTTTGGGGTTCAGTCCACTTCCAACTCTCTCCAAATCTGCTTTAACCATGATTTTTACAAGCTCTTCAAAATCCACTTTGGGTTTCCACCCCAATTCATGCCTTGCTTTCGATGCATCGCCCACAAGAAAATCAACTTCTGCAGGTCTTATGAATTTCGGATCTTCTTTTACATAATCCCGCCAATATAGTCCGACTTCTGAAAAAGCAAGATCTACAAAATCCTTTACAGAATGTGGCTCCCCTGTTGCAATCACATAGTCTTCAGGCTGTTTTTGCTGGAGCATCAGCCACATTGCTTCGACATAGTCCTTCGCATACCCCCAATCTCTTCTTGCTTCCAGATTGCCAAGACGCAGTTCTTTTGCA
This sequence comes from Candidatus Methanoperedens sp., assembly GCA_028715885.1. Taxonomy (GTDB): domain Archaea; phylum Halobacteriota; class Methanosarcinia; order Methanosarcinales; family Methanoperedenaceae; genus Methanoperedens. The sequence goes on along the minus strand of JAQUQX010000002.1, from coordinate 83,592 downwards.
ATGCCATAATATATGCGGGCAACACCATCTGTTATCTTTCTGGTTACAAACTCAAGCCCTCGCCTTTCAGATTCATGGTTGAATAATATGCCGTTGGAGATGAACATATTGTAACTATCCCTATAATTCACAGATATCAAGTATGCATATACCTTGGCGCACCCATACGGATTCATAGGGTAAAATCTCGTATTCTCATTCTGAGGAGATTCTCGGACTTTCCCGAACATCTCACTGGAAGATGCCTGATATACTTTTGCATTTCCACAGAAATTTCTTACACTTTCAAGTACCCTTATGGCTCCAAGTCCTGTAGCATCACCCGTCAGGACAGGTTGGTTCCATGAAGTTGCAATAAAAGAGTGAGCCGCCAGGTTATATACTTCATCCGGTTCGGCTATTTTCATTGAACTGTTTAATGATGATTGGTCTGTAAGGTCTCCTTCTATAAGGGTTATTTCATCAATTACACGTTCTCTCTGGATGTTTGGTGTGCTTAACCGCCTTACAAGGCCATATACATCGTATCCCTTCTCTAACAATAGCTCTGCGAGATAAGAACCATCTTGACCTGTGACTCCCGTAATTAATGCTCTTTTCATAACAATCTTTATTCAATTATTTAAAACCTTTTTATAAACTTCCATTGTCCTGTCTGCTATCTTATCCCACGAATACTTCATTGCAGTTTTTCTTGCGTTGGTTCCGAATTTGAGCCTCATATTTTCATCAGTCAAAAGCATTTCTATCTTATCGACAATTTCATCAACACTGTTCGGGTCATTAAAATGAATTCCATCATATCCATGTGTTATAAGCTCTCCTGAACCAATTTTACTGTTTATAACAGGTAATCCGCAGCTCATAGCTTCAAGTGTTGGTATTCCAAAAGCTTCATATTTTGTCGGGAATACGAAAATATCAGCAAGATTATAATGTTCATTTAGATCTTTCACCATACCTGTAAAAACTATATTTTTTGAAACCCCAAGCTTTTTCGCAAGTATTCTGTATACAGCATCTCCTTTCCGTGAGCCTTCAACCTGCGCTTTACCCACAATTAAAAGCTTGAGATTTCCAAATCTATGTTTATATACAAGTATATTTACCGCCTGGATCAACTCCGTAATCCCTTTACGATAGAATTCAGTAGCTACAATTAAAAGTACCTTATCTCCTCTGGCAATTTTATATTTATCCCTGAGATCTTGAAGGGATTGTCTGTCCAATGGTTTGAACTCATCTGGATTCACGCCAACCGGGATAACTTCAATATCTTCTGAAGGCACTTGGTAAAAATCCATAAGTTCCTGTTTGGAAGAATTAGAGTCGCATATGATTTTCCTGTAATTCCTGTGTGAATAATTTATGTTCTCCGTAACCATTGCATAGAGATCATGAAAACCCAGACCTTTAAGTTGTTTGTTGTTTTTTCTGAATTCTATTCCTGCCTTATGGATGCTATGCGCAGTAATAATATCCTGGCAAAGGCTATCCCCTCCGTTTATGTGAGTGATATCATATCTGGAGCCAAAGATTTTAAACCTGAGCGTGTTCTGGATTGTAAAAGGTATAGAGTTTATCACGAGCGGGCCTGGAAGTGTGGGAACTTTATGGAATATCACATCTTTATTTCCAACATCCCTCCAGTAAGGTGTGTACACGTGCACTTCATGATCTAGTGCAAAGTGTTCGGCAAGTTCAGAAACGTATCTGGAAATACCACCTCGTTTATCGTATCCTCGTGTGGTTAGGGCTATTTTCATTTCCGTTCTCTTAAACCCTTAAGACTCTTGTCAGGATATTTGCTTCGTGAGGGTAATTTGGGGCATCCCATGGGAATCTTTCCCCGTTCTGCCATCTTTCCCACCTGTTCATTTCCTCTTTGATCATAATTTCAACCAGTTCATGAAATCTCTTTTTTGGTTTCCATTTCAATTTTTTTTCTGCTTTGGAATAGTCTCCCTGCAGCAGATTTACATCCAAGGGTCTTAGAAATCTTCTGTCTACCTTAAGATATTCCTGCCAGTCAAGACCGAGGAAATCGAATGTTTTTTCAACATATTCTTTTACAGAATGAGTTTCATTCGTTGCAATCACATAGTCATCCGCTTCTTTTTGTTGCAGCATCAGCCACATCGATTCCACATAATCCGGAGAATACCCCCAATCTCTTTTAGCATCCAGATTTCCCAGTACCAAAGTAGTCTCCAGTCCCAATGCTATTTTTGCGGCAATATTGGAAATTTTCCTTGTAACAAATTCTAAACCTCTGATTGGTGACTCATGATTAAAAAGGATCCCATTACATGCAAACATTCCATATCCTTCTCTGTAGATGCGTGTGTTCCAATATCCAGATAATTTTGCCACAGCATACGGTGAAGACGGATTAAAAGCAGTCTGTTCATTTTGGGGGAAGGGAGCTTTGTTCCCGTATAGCTCTGAAGTTGACGCTTGATAGAATCGTATCTCAGGGTCAACCTGCCTGAGTGCCTCAAGTGCTCTTGTAACACCCAGGCCCGTAATCTCTCCAGTTCCAATTGGTTGCTCAAAGGATGCTCCAACAAAGCTTTGAGCTGCAAGATTGTAGAATTCTTCGGGCTGGGATATATTGATAGCTTCAACAATAGATGAAGAATCAATGATATCCGCCGGGATTAGATTTATTTCATCAAAGATTCCCAGATATTGAAGTCTCCAAAAATTAGGTGTTGAACTTCTTCTATACGTTCCAAATACTTTATATTTTATCCCTAATAGAAATTTTGCCAGATATGCTCCATCTTGCCCTGTAATTCCTGTTATTAATGCAGATTTTGTCATTGCTTCCTTTATAGCTTAATTATATTTCAAATACTTTCCTGTGATGATCTATTAAATCGTTATTCATGGTAGTGGGGGTATATCGACTCACGCTCCTTTTTTGGCCACAAATATGAACTGAAATGCCAGAAGATTGGGGAAAAGCCTGGCAAAAAAATAGCAAATTGTGCTTATTGGGAAAATCATCGGTGGAACAAAATCCTGTTTTATGATCATAAATCCATTTTCTTCAAGCAACCTCTTTGCTGATATGTAATTAAAGAACCGCAAGTGTGTCGAGTCCAGTATCCCGTGATCAGTATACTCAAAATTTCCCATAAATATTTTAAGCCTTGAGGACCAGTAGGTGATGTTGGGCAGCGTGACCACGATATGCCCATTATCTTTCAAAAACGGCTTTAGTTTCTTCAATATGATGTCGGGATTTCTAAGATGCTCCAGTACATCACCAAAAAGAATTACATCAAATTGCCTGGGGGAATAAGGCAATGTTTCCATCCTCTCGATATCTCCAATTAGCACATCCTCACAATGTTCCCTGGCAATTACGGCTGCTTCAGGATCAAGTTCAATACCATAAACATTGCAGTTATTTTTTTTTAGCCTCGATGATACATATCCAGTCGAGCAACCCACTTCAAGAACCACCCTGTTTTCCCCAACGAGTCCTATAGATCTCTCCTGCGCTCCATATGTATTTGAGTAAAAGCTATATTTGGACATGCTGTTCACCAGAAGCGACATTTTATCAGATAAATCATAGAAGTGATACCATCTTTCCAGGATATCTTTTTATGCTCCTTACTCCTGCCAGTGTAGCTTATTGGAATTTCATGAATCCTGTACCCCCGTTTTAAAATATTGATCGTTATCTCGGGTTCTATCTCAAAGTTATTGGACTTAAGCTCAACACCCTGTAAAACCTCCCGCTTGAATACCTTTGAGCACGTTTCCATGTCAGTAATTGAGCTATTGTAGAGTAATCTGGTAATAAATGTCAAAAGCTTATTCCCAAAATAATGTGAAAAACTCATACCTTCTATATTCCCCAGAAACCTTGACCCATAAACAACATCATTACCTTCTTCTCTTATCAATCTTATGAGCTTTGGCAGGTTTGCCGGATCGTACTCTAAATCGGCATCTTGAATTGCTATTATATCGCCTGTAACATTTTTTAAGCCTGTCCTGACAGCTGAACCTTTTCCCATATTCCTTGGGTGGTGAATAAGAGTGACCCTTTTTGAAAAACTATCCAGGATATGTGGGGTATCGTCGGAAGAGCCATCATCAACGACGATTATCTCTGTTTCCAATCCTTCAAAATCAATACTCAGCAGCATATCTAATAATGCGGAAACTGTAATTTCTTCATTATATACGGGAATTATAATGGAAATTTTCATAAAATATAGTGACTCCTTTTAATCTGCTCAAATATTATGTAATAGAAACCCAAGAAAGATAAAAGCATCATAGGCAGCCAGAAATCATAGGGAAAAGTAAAAGGGAATGGCATTGGTGTCGTAACGAGAGTCATTAACGAAAAAATTATCCAGAACGCAATAGTTTTTTGATTGATTTCTGTAAAAACCAGGAACAATGGCACAATCATTATCAGATGTTCGAAAGATAAGGATGGATAAAATGTTACGAATATCAGACTTCCTATGAGATAATTGGAAGTCATATCGAGCTTTTTTACATAACTATACAGGAAAAACAAGAGTAATAGGATTCCAACAACCAATGTATTTAACCTGGGTGTGTAGGGGAGTAGCAGCCACAAGCTTTGATGTCCGAGTGATTCAAATAACCTGATTTTGTAGGCTACTTCCCAGTAAGGATAATAAAAAGCATGAAAAACAGCCGATGTTCCAATAAATATAAGACAATATTTTAATAGATTCTTATAATCTATCTTTGGAAGAAGCTTTTCGGTCTTTTTAACAACTGTGTTCATCAAGAATAGAGGTAATAAGACAATTGGAAATATTTTATGGTTGAAAGCCAATGCCAGCGTAAAAACAGAAAGTCTTTGCCTGTTTTTCTTAAAAAAGTACAGGCTTGCAAGAAGGTAAGTCGCCACAAGAACTTCATCCTCGGGTATAATTAAACCCTGAATCAATACAATCGGGGTAAATATATACGCCAGACTTGCCACCTTTTTCGGACCTGCTAACTGGTAAATTAACCAGAGATTTAAAAAATCTGCAATAAAGAAAACCAGCCTCATACTCCAAGGACTTAACTTCAAAAACGCAAATGGAGAAATAGATAGATAAAATAAGGGAGGAAAACTTGCCTGATAAGGTATATCTGTCATTAATGGTACACCATTGGCATCAAGCCCGGTATCTATCCATATCTTATACATGTTTTCCCCGCCTACTACATATTTTACATTATTAAAATAATTAATGCAGTCTGCAAAGTTACATGGACCGGTAATGTATAAGGTGATTACAATAAGAAGTCTTGATATGAAATATAAAATTATAATATTTCTAAAATTCAGATATTTGCTATTTTCTAACTTTTTAATATAATCTACTAAATAATCCAAAAATAGCATAAATATATCCTATGATATTATCTCATCTAAGATTATTCCGGCTCCTGCCAGGAACTTAGCTTTGAACTGGCCAAAGTTCTTGATCTCTTTTAACCTGCGCAGAATATATCCTGGTCTCAAATAGAACTCGCTGTGTGCCCTTTTTGCAAAATCGCTCAGTTCTTCGGAGGATAATCCCGGAAGATTTATTGCCGGCTTATGGAACATTGTGAAATCAGTATGAGCATCATGTTTAATATAACCTGCTTTTTCATACAGGTCCCATAGCTCTGAGTTGGGAAAGGGAGTTGTAATAGAAAAATTGACAAAATCGGGATCCAGATATTTTGAAAACTGTATTGTTTTTAAAACAGTTTCCTTTGTTTCTTCTGGATTGCCTATCATGAAAAAAGCACGTATGACCATATTTGCCTCTCTGGCCGCCTTAAAGGCTGCTTCTGCCTGCACTGTAGTACACCCTTTCCTTATGTTCTTCAGTATCGTGTCATCTCCGCTTTCTACACCGAAAGCTATCAGCTCACACCCGGCCGCATTCATTTTTTTCAACAGATCAGTATTGATCGTATCCACCCTTGATAAACAATTCCACGAAATATCGAGATTATTTTCTTTTATTAACTCACAAATCTTTTCCACTCTTTTCTTGTTGACTGTCAGGGTATCATCAAAGAATTGGAAATTTCTGACACCGAATTCTGAATTTAAATATAAGATATCATCGATAACCCTCTGTGGAGAGTGGAATCTTACCTTTTTGCCACACATGACTTTAGTTTCACAGAATATGCAGTTAAAGGGACAACCACGGGAAGAGAACAGGGTCATAAAAGGCAAAGTCTGGGTAGGTTGATAAGCATAAGGCTTATATTTCTTGATCGGGACACCCTTATAGAAAGGCATGGGCAAATCATCCAGGTCCTGTATGAATTCCCTGGGTTCATTGATGTGGGCGTCATCCTTATCTTTATATGCCAGCCCTTTTACATCTTTAAAATTTCTTTCACCCAGAATTTCTTTTATGAGCTCATAAAAAGTGATCTCACCCTCGCCCATTATCACGAAATCAATTTCTCCATACTTTAATACATCCTTTGGGGATTGGGTTGAATGCACACCACCAAAAACAATAGGTACACTAAGATGCTGCTTTAATTGGGTAGAGAGGCTTAATGCATATGGAAAAGTCGACGTCGCACAGGTCACGCCGATTACATCTGGCTTGAATATCCTGACTTTATTTAATACATCCGTATCGGTTAATTTTTCTGCTTCGGCGTCAACGAATAGGACATCTATTCCTTTTGAATCCAGATAACCTGCAATATAGGCAAGTCCTAAAGGCATAAAAATGCCATGACCTAAAAATTTGAATCCGTATAGCTTGCTGGTTCTCCAGCGAGGATTAATCAAAACAACTTTTGGTTTCATGCTACTTGTCCTTTTGAGTATCAAGAGTATTCATAATTTTCCTGTCCTTCTCAGCAAGTTCACTGAGCTTCTTCAAATCCCTTTTATTTAATTTATCATCCCTGCGTATCAGTTCGATCAGATCTTTATCTCTTATTTTCTTAGCAGACCTTATTTTTTTCCGTTCCATTAAGCTGATTTTAAGATTGCGTAAGTTCCACCACCACCCCTTCAAAACAGAAGTTGCCAGAACTGGATTTCGGAGCATTCTTCCAATCGATCTGAGAATTTCTGAACAAAGAAAGAGACATAAATTCCTCCAGTTCATCAATTTTATATGCGTGTATATCTTGTTTTTGACAAACTCATACATCCATCGTTTCTTAGTGGGAAGTCCAGTCGCATTTACCAGATGATATACAAATGAGTCGTAAACCATTACAACTTTGTAACCCATAAGAGTCGCTCTCCAGCAGAACTCAGCATCTTCCCAATACAGGAAATATTTCTTATCAAGAAGTCCAATTTTATCCAAAGCATCCCTTCTTATAAGCATGACAGCCCCTGCGACTGCAGAAACCTGAGCCGTTTTGTGACGAAGATGAGCATAAAATCTGAGCGCATCATCTTTATACTGTCTATACTTGTAATCCAGTGGCCACGATCCTGCTATACCTATTGTGGGATCAAGTTCAGCTTCTTCGACAACGCGCGTCAGGAAATCAGGCGTGCAGATAGTGTCATTGTTCAATAAATAAACATATTTACCTTTTGTGTTCCTTATGCCGATGTTGTTCCCATAGGCAAAACCATTATTCTCAGGAGCTTCTATGACCCTTATCCATCCATAGTTTTCTTTAACATATTTCACACTGCCATCGGTAGATCTATTATCTACCATAACTACCTCGAAATTCGGATAGTCTATTTTTTCCAGGGATTGAAAGCAATCATCTAAGAATCGTAGTCCGTTATAGTTCAATACGATCACAGAAACAAAAGGATAATCTTGGCCCATTTCATGCTCCCGCTGAATTCCTGAGGATATCAATCTCCTTCTTTGCTGCTTCTTTCACATCAAAGAGTTCCCTGGATTTTCGTATACAGTTATCCTGCATTATATCTTTCTCATTATTTGTCAATACCTTGATTATCTTCTCGGTTAACATTCCTTCATTTTTTGGCTCGACTAGATAACCAGTTGCGCCATCCTCTACAGCTTCTGCAACTCCCCCGACGTTGAAAGCCACTACGGGGGTACCAGCAGCCATTGCCTCTTTCATTGAAAGGCCCATGCATTCCTGGTCAGATAATGAGGGGAACACGAGAACATCTGCAATAACGTAAAATTTTCGGAGTTCATCATCCGGTACACCACCTTTAAAAGTTACACGGTTCTTAATATCTTTTATTATTTCTTCAAGGTCATTCTTTGCACCCATATCATTTCCTATAAATACGATTCTCGCCTCTGGTACTTTACCTACTATAGTGCTTGCGCATCTTGCAAGATAGTGTGCCCCCTTTCGGTTGTCAAGTTGGCCGACAAACAAAACTATACGATCTGATGTATAACCCATTTCCTGCTTGAGTTTATTTTTCATGTTTATGAGACCATTAAATTGTGAGGTGTCTATACTGCTATATATAATATCGATCTTTTCTTCTTTAACAAATCTTAGAGGTCCTTTTGAGCAGTGTTTGCTAGGGGTTATTATCTTTATCGCTCTTTTAAAAGTGTTATCAAATAATGAGTCGTACCTGTAAGATATATTATTTCCCTTTGCATCCCTCCAGAAAATAGCTTCAGCATAAGAGGAGATCACAACTGGAATTTGCAGAGATTCTGCCACATATTCAACTATAAGTGTGCTTTCAAACCCATAGTGAGCTTCGATTGCGTTGATCCTATCGGTAACCAGAATATTATACGCCACTCTGGCATAGTGCAGGCTTGTAAGAAGCTTGATCAAAGAGAAGCTCCCCCTTGCAAAAAGTCCCATCTCTTTTAAAAAAATCTTAATGGAAATAATAGGATGTGTTATCGAAAAAACGAACGAACTGTAAATAACTGCCAATACGACCTTAGCATTGTTAATAAAAGAGCTATCTTTATCGGTAGAATCATAAACGTTATATATCCTGGATTTTTTTAATCCGAGCCTGTCAATATTCGCTTTTCTATGATAGACAAGCACAGAAATATTATTCTCTATTTCCCAGTTGCTGGTATTTGTCAAAATCCTTCTTGCAAGCCCACCATATGGGGGTGGTATATCCACATCCCCGCATATCAATATATTCATTAAATCCTCTTATTATAATTTCATGCTTGTTTCCTGCAGAATGCATATAGATTTGCTCCGAATGGAGAAGGTATATTATGTAATAACTGGAAGACCCTCTTCATAAAAGATGGCGGTATATTGATGAACTCCCTGGATGTTCTTTCTTCGGATTTGTTCTTTTTAGATAAAGACTGGAAGATATCTATTACAAAATGTAAAAATTCAATGGTATGAATATCTATCTCAATAAACCCTGCCCTTGAGAGGACTTTTGTTAAATGGCTTTTACTAAAAATTATTTTATGTGTAATGTCCCTCTTATACCAATAATCCTTACCGAAGAACAGACAGTCATTGCTCCATCTGTTTGGTGTGGTTAAAACAAGTATACCATATGGCTTCATAACTCTATAAACATCCTGCAATAGCTCGTCGTATTTATCGATGTGTTCAATTACATCAAACATAGTGACAACATCAAAGGTGTCATCCCCGTAGGGAATACCTTTTGATATATCGCATACTATCAGGTTACTTTTAGGGGAATTTTTTTGAGCTTTTACTATAGCATAGGGAGATATATCACATCCATGTGTTTCGAATCCGGATTCACATGCTTTTAAAAAAAAACCATATGCAGTACCAATATCAAGAAGCTTCCCATTTACACTTTTGGTAATTATGTTTCTAAATCTATCATTCCATACCCTTGAACCTTCAGTATCGCTGTATTTGCCACTAAAATATCTTTTGCTCTCATAATAATTTGTATCGTATTTAATAGACATATCTCTCCAGATAATTACTTTTTTTCAACTACAGGCATATTAAGTCGTCCTGATTTTCGAAGTTTTTCTCTGCCTTCTGTAACAACTCTTGCCACGTCCTCCGGAGTAAAATCGGTTGTTTTTATGAACGATTTATCTCCAAATATCTTTAAATCATCTGGAGTAATTTCTTTTATAAAATAATTGTTTTTCAAACAATCACTAAACAAAGGAGAGCCAGGGTATGGCTGGCAGACATACAGTCTTGCCACCTCCAAATTACTTGATATCGCAAAATTGACCGTATCTTCCATCGCATCAAGAGTTTCACCGGGAATACCCAGCACAAAGAAACCCCCCGTTTTAATTCCAACTTCTTTACAAACACTTACAACTTCCCTTACTTTATCCAAATCAAGTCGCTTGTTAATTATCTTATCCAGGGTATTCTGGTTTCCTGATTCGATTCCGAAATAAAGCTCATAAAAGCCTGCTTTTTTCATCCATTCCAGAACTTCTTTATCAAGACTGGGAAGATAAACGCCACTGGGAGTATTAAGTGTGATATCAAGGCCATGCTCCAGAATCCCTTTGCATATATCTATTGTTCTTTTTTTCGATACTGTGAAATTATCATCTTGAATGCTGATATGGTTCATATGGTATTTTTCATGAAGAAGAGTAATCTCTTCCAGAACATTCTCAGCGGAGCGCATCCTGTATTTTTTCCCCCAAACATTATGGATGGCACAAAAGTAGCAGTTCAGAGGACATCCTCTACTACTGATAATGCTTCCGGCCGGAAGTCTGATTCTCTTATGAAGTCTATGGAGTATTGCATTGTACAATCGGTAATATGCCTGATCAATGATGGGTATATTTACAAGACATCTGGCAGCCTCACGTAAAGCACCGTAGCGAAACTGTATGGCTGCTGTTTTGGCATAATTTTTATACGGAACAAGATCCCGTGAAGGAAAAGGTATCTCATCAAGCATATCAATAGGGGGCTGCGGTTCATTCTGAAAATATCTTCCATTTTTTTTATAAGCTATCCCGAGAACTTTCTCAGGAGTGCTTATGTTATTAATGAGGTTCTTAAAGATTAATTCACCCTCACCATGGACAACGAAATCAATGCTGCCGCACTCCTTCAGTGTTTGGATTGGAAAAGCACTCGGATGCCCGCCCCCCATTACAACCGATATATCGTTATCTACTTCTTTTGTTATATCTGCAACCTTATAAGCACATTGTGACTGAGTGTAGAACAGTGAAGAAATCCCCACAATATCAGGGCTGTACGATTTTATCCGGCGTTGCGTTTCTTTAACACTGGCTCCGATATGCATCATTGTATTATTATTTATTGGAGAATGCTCATACCAGTACTCGCCAATAAAATCTAATATCCTGACCTCATGTTCGCCTTTTATCATGGAGGCAATGTATTCTAATCCCAGGGGCTCGATAAGATAATATGGCCAATCGTACCAATCAATATGATAGAATGGTCTAACCAGTAAAACTTTCATTTTTTTGGATTACTTTACAGATTTTTTCTATTTCTGTTCGATTCAATTTTGCCGATGAGGGAAGGTTTATGCCTTTTTTAGATAGAACTTCGGCGACTGGAAAATCTCCGACATCCCTGTATGGTGGCATAATATGTATCGGATAAAAGAACGGTCTGGAGTCTATCCCTTCTGTGCTTAGTTTTTTCATGAGGGCATCCCGGGTGATCCCATAATCATCTTCAATAAGTACTGAATACATCCAGTACACGTTTTTATCCCTGCTCTCCTCGCGTGGAAATGTGATTCCTTTGACATCTCTTAGCAAGAAGCTGTATATTCTCGCATTTTTCCTCTTGATCTCTATGATATTATCAATATTCTCAAGCTGAGCTAAACCTAAAGCTGCCTGCAAATTTGTCATCCTGTAATTATAACCTATGAAATCATGCCAGTACTTTCTATCTTTTGACATCGCATGATCTCTTAACATCGCTATTTTATCTGCGCTTTCTTCTTCGTTCGTTGTAATCATCCCCCCTTCGCCCGTAGTAATTATTTTATTTCCATAAAAACTAAAACATCCCATGTTCCCAATAGATCCTACCATTCTCCCTTTATACTTCGCACCATGGGCTTCAGCAGCATCTTCTATGACATATAGCCCATACTTTCCTGCAATATCCATGATTTCATCCATATTACAAGGATTTCCATAAAGATGAACCGGAATTATCGCTTTCGTCTTAGTGGTTATTTTTTCCTCAATTTTCCTGGGATCAATATTCCAGGTTATTGAGTCTGAATCAACAAAAACAGGTCTGGCTCCAGTGTACGTCACAGCGTTTGCAGTTGCTATAAAAGTAAGTGTCGGAACAATGACTTCATCACCCTTGCCAATTCCCAGTGCCAGCAGAGCAAGATGCAGGGCAGTCGTTCCATTAGAGCATGATATCCCATATTTCGTATCGCAGTATTCACTAAAACCCTTCTCAAACTTTAGTATATACTTTCCGCTTGAAGATACCCATCCGGATTCTATGCAATCAAGAACATACTCCCGTTCTTTTTTTCCTATACATGGTTCAGCTACGGGTATCATATTATCTCTTTTGGTTTCAAAATTGTAACTTCAGATATTATATTCAATGAATTAATAGTTAAACTATTATATCGTGTGACATTATGCTTCTTGTAAAAGTTAAGGTAGGTAACCATTTAAGTCACTAGAAGTATCTTGAGGCTGGACACCGTCTCTTATTTACTTTATACCATTTAATAGTTTCTGGGAGATGCTGATTTGAATATGGTTTTATATATTGTTGCTCATTTATGAGTAAATGATAGAAAATAACATTATCAATTATTGGCTCTATTCCATTGCCATAATTATAATAGCCTTTGCTCCCGGATTTCTAGTTGCCAGCAGACTTCATTTTCTGACTTTGATTGAAAAATTCGTTATCAGCTTTGGCTTGGGATTTTTTATTATTATACTCCTATCTCCTCTTACTATCTGGAATCCAGATATTGCGAGAGTTCTGTTTTTAATTTTAGTAATAATCTCTGTATTTATGATTTATAAAAATAGAAATGAGATATTATCTGATAGAGCGGTTATTTTTTTATTAATTGTTTTATTGATGAACTTCGCATCAAAGTTCTTTCTGCAATTTATCTGGGAGTATCCAGTTATCGGTGGAGATTGGTTCGATCATGGATTCATTGTGCCCTATAACTTCAGCATTGGTGACTGGACACCTGAGCGTGATAGACCCCCTTTTTTCGGTCTTCTCATTTTTGTATTTCATAAATTGGTAGGCACATCGGTCTATCAATATTGGTTAGCTCAACTTGTATCAACCATAGCTAATAGTATATTATTTCTTCCTGCATATCTGATCGGAAGACGGGTATTTTCCGAGCAGATTGCAAGGATTTCCGTTCTATTTATATTAGTGACACCGTATATAGTAGAGAATAGCATATACCCATGGCCTAAAAATCTTGCTGCTTATTTTATACTTTTAATGATATATTTTATGTTTTTCTCAGGTGTCCACTCCAGACGAAATCTGATCCTGGCAGGTTTTTTTGGTGGTCTTAGCTTTTTGATTCATAATTATGCTACTGTGTATATCGCTACAGCGCTTTTAATATATATATATCAGAATTGTAATAGAAAAATTAATAACTACATAATAAACCTTAAAAGTAACTATATTTTTTATTTTATTGCTGTTTTAATACTTGTTGTACTTCCATATTTAATCTGGTTATATTCTTATTATGGAACAATTTTTGTTTCAAATTTTAAATATTATCCGTTTGCTGTAAAAGGCTATTTATCTGCACTCACCGATCCTCCGGATGTTATATTTCAGTCATTTCATTCAGCATCTTTTCAGGAAATAATTTGGATCAGAATCAGCAATACTCTTATTACACTATTTCCTCTAACCATCCCACTTAATCCTTATATGTATTCTCATCCGTCATATGTTCCGACGGTTTATTATAATGGATCATATGCAGGAATGCTTTCCTTTGGTATGTATATTCTTGTCCTTCTGTCCCTGTACAGATATATTACAGGAAGAATCCAGGTAAACAAAGTTCTGGTAATATTCATTGTGTTACCTTTTCTGTTTCATATTTTTTTATTTGGCTGGATCGAGTGGGGATTACATTTTATGTCATTCCCAACAAATCCTTTTCTAATAATGCTCGGTTTTAATGAATTGTATAAATTTAAAAACTATAAATTTATCAGGAACATTGTTTTCCTTGGAGGTTTGGCGGAGACTATAATTTATGAAAAGCTTCAACTGGATTTCTATGAAAATTTCAGCGGCAGAGTGGAGCTTGGGAAAGCATTCCAGGAGTATATTAGTGGTTTTCAAATTGATAGGCTTATATCAGCGCATTTCTTAATGACAAATAGAACGGATATGTATATTAATCTATTAATAATGTTATTGATCCTATTATCAGCTTTATTTATGACCCGGAAATATAAAATTGAAATATAGCTGCTTTTTTATGCAACAATAAAATCCACATATTCTGCTGTGCGGTATGACTGACCAAAAATCTTTTTGCTTTCGCTGGACACATGGTTTAGTTGTATTGTTGAACGACGGAAGACCTCATCTATTTTGTTAGTAATAGTCCATAATGATTCATTGGATAATAAAAAGATTTTTTAATAGGTAAACCTTCAACATGTTTGAATCCCATCGTTTTAGCCATAGATATGTAATATATATTACTCTTAAAGTTGAGTGGGACATCCATATTTTTTTCATTGGCATGACTTAATATAAAACAGATTAATTTTGATGTAAAAGAAGGAAATGTGTCAAATATCAATACAGTTTTTCCAACTCTTTTACATTCTGATAATAGCTTTTTATGTATGTCGTCTCTGGTGTTATGTAAAGAATCTATGATCATAACAACATCAAACTCATTATCGTTAAATGATAAATCTGTTGAACTTGGCATTGGAACGAATGGAATGTCTGTTTTTAGATAGTTTATCACATCTGTTCCCACAATATTACATTTAAAATGGTTCTTGAACTCTGTAGTCATGAATCCATCGCCACACCCTACGTCTAAGACTTTATGTTCTGGTTTAATTAACCCTTTACTTGCATGAATAAAAAGTCTACTTCTAACTTTAACTGCTTGTTTCATTATTTTCCCTTCACTTATAATAAGGCGATTTTTATTGGAGTTATGGGGGTCGCCATCTGACATTCAACAGCAAGATAATTATATAAATAGTTATCGACTAAGAAATCATTAAGTTTCTTGTTGATTTATAAAATTAATCTTCTTATGATATATGTCAGAAAGCAATATATTCATAAACTATTTAAATGATAAACTCACTCGTGCGAAGATATGGTTAAAGTCCTTTTGATAAATCCTTCCATGGAAGAGCTTTATAAAAAAGCCAAAGTAAAATCTTCTGTCCCAAAATATTTCCCCTTAAATCTGTTAACGATTGCCACGCCCCTTATGGAAAAAAATCACAGCGTGCGGCTTTTAGATTTAAATTTTTATACTAATTTAAAAGAATATTTAATTAAGTCCCTGGATGATTTCTCGCCGGATTATGTGGGAATTACATTTACGACCCCACTTTATTCACAAAGCTTAGAAATCGTTTCGATTATTAAGAATTATAAAAATGATATAATCATCGTAGCTGGTGGTGTTCACATAACGTCTGATTGTATGGACACAATGAAAAAATCAAGAATTGATATAGCAGTCATAGGAGAAGGGGACTTTAAACTATTGGAGATTATAGACTCAAACAATATGGGTAAAATCAAAGGAATTGCTTATAAGAAAGAGGATGAAATCATAATAAATGAACGGGGGCAGTATTTAAAAGATTTGGACATAATCCCTTTTCCTTCGACCGGACTTATTAAAATAGAGGATTATAATGTACCGCATACCTATTGCAAACAAAATCCTGTTTTCCCTCTGGAAACCAGCAGAGGATGCGTGTATGGCTGTGTTTATTGCAATAAATCAATATTTGGAAGGACGTTTAGATTCAAAAGTGTAAAAAGAGTCATTGATGATCTAAAAAAAATAGTTGACTTAGGATATAAAGAAGTCCATATAATAGATGATGGATTTACGACGGATATGAATCGTGCAAAACAAATCTGTCAGTTAATTATTCAAGAAAATATCAAATTGAGTTTCAATTGTCCAAATGGAATCAGGGCAGACAATATAGATTTAGAATTGCTTAAATTAATGAAACAAGCCGGTTTTTATAGGGTAGCATTTGGAGTTGAAACCGGTTCACAGAAAATTTTGGATAATATTATTAAAAATCTTAAAATAGAGGAAATTGTTAATGCTTTTGAATTATGCAGGACGGTCGGTATAGAGACTACTGCTTTTTTTATGTTCGGGCTTCCTGGCGAGACCGAAGAGGATTTAAAGACAACTATCAAATTTGCAAAAAAATTGAAACCGGATATAGCAAAATTTGACATAATGATACCTCTTCCGTCAACACCAATCTTTGAAGAATGGAAACTAAAAGGGTATATAACATCGTTGAACTGGGATGATTATGGATTTTATCATGAAAAAAAAATATATGAACATCCTGATTTGTCGTGGGATATATTGTCTAAATACTTAAATTTAGCATATAGATCGTTTTATTTATCCCCTGATTTTATGATGCGACGATTTACTAAATCTTTAAAAAATGGAACTTTTTTAGAGGATGCAAAGATGTTCTTTTCGATAAAATGGTAGTCAGGGCTTTTTAATATGAAAAAACATTTTTTATTTTATATGCAAAAATAAGTTTAATCATTCTTAGTCCCAGCTTAAAAGCATTCCATTTCTTTCCTGTTATCTTAGACACCCCGGTTCTCTGGCGATAGCCAACAGATATCTCTATCATTGAAATTTTTGATTGTATTGCGAGTATCATCATTTCAGGTGAAAAATACGAACCGCCAACGGTAAATCTATCCATTATCTTATTTAATGAACTCCGGTTTATTAATCGATACGTGCATCCAACATCTGTTAAGGATGGAGCGTTGTACAGTACTTCGATTAATTTACCCAAAAACCAGTTCCCCCATTTCAGAAACGCGCCCATGTTCGCCCCGGCGTATATCATCTCTTTAGATGTCCTTGTACCTATTACAAAATCAAAATCATTACTGTAAGCTAAGAATTTTTCAACATCATGGGCGCTGAAAGTGCCATCAGGTTCAACAAGAATTATAATATCTCCTTTTGCCTCCCTGAGAGCCCGCTGGCAGGCGTAGCCATACCCCTGGCGATTCTCCACAACGACGCGGGCGCCAGCATCCACTGCCCTTCGATTTGTAGAATCCTTTGAATTATTATCAATTACAACTACCTCATCAACGAAGGATATTGAGCCAAATTCTTTAACAGCATGAAAAATATTTTCCTCTTCATTAAATGCTGGCATAACAATGGAAACGGTCTTATTTTTATACATATCTTATTTCACCAATACTTTTTTGTTGAAGCACTGAATTCCAGTTTATATAGAGATAAATGTTGTTCAAATGTATCGTTTAAGGTCATCCCTTTATTTACTATAGGTGGATAAGGCAATTTCGTTTCATATGTTGACTTGAATACTGGAGTATAATATTTAGAAATCTGCTGATCAAGTACACTCACACCATCAGTAATAAGAAATACGGTTGTAGCATTATATTTTTCTGCCATATACTTTATGGTTTTAATCTGAATATCGTCTCCGATTTGATAAATATTTCTTTTTGAGTCCTTTGTTTCTGTGAGATTGGAGTACCATATTAATTGAGGCGTATATTTAACGTGTGCTATAACTAAATAAGTCACATCGGGAGACATATCCATATAGTTATTCATGTAATTAGCCACATCTCTTGTTGCTGTATATCCAAGTTCACCAGTATAAGAAAGTAATCCAAAAGTGAAAGGTAGCATTGAAAGTATCAGCAATGCCGTAAAGATTGTTTTCTTCTTTTCATTATCCCCTGATAGTCTGCTGATGCCATTTGCTGCAAATATCGCAAACACTGGCATAAGCGGAAGGCTGTAGTACTCATGACCGAGAGGAGTTCTGATAAGAACAAAAAATCCATATAATAATCCCCAGATAAATAACAAACTATTTTTTAATCGTTCTGTTTTTATAATTTCATAAAAAGCAACAATAATAACTAATGGAGACGCGCCTATAATTATCGCAATAGTTACTCTTACAAGGTCAGAAAATGGGATTGTGCCTCCAATTCTATTGGTCAACTCCCCGTAGATAATATGTCGAACGAAATCAATATTTCCTTGAAGCATGTAATATAACAACCATATTATCAAGGGTATGAGCCCCACCAAAATCCAGAGCACAGATTTAGCCAATATTTTTCTTTTCAAGCCGTTGAAATAACTCCAGATAGCAAGAATTGGTATTACCGCTAGAGCTGGCTGCTTTGTGAACACACCGAGCCCGAGAACAATACCAAATGGTAGCATACTTTTTTCGTTTTTATATGCATATATATACAGCGCCATGGAACAAATCATAAAAGCAGTCATAAGTGGGTCCGTCTGAACCCTTCCAAACCAAAGTATATTCCATGGAATAAAGATAAAAATTACTGAAGACATCAATGCGGTCTTTTCTCCATAGATTTCTCTTGCAAGCAGGTAAACTCCAAAGATCGCTATTATTTCTGAAAATATTGACACCATTCGAGCACTCAGGTCAGATACTCCAAAAATATTGAAGAATGCGAAAACTGTATATGAGAAAAAAGGCGGAAGGCCATTAAAATTTTCTCCACCGATTATTCCAGTCTGGTACCACATGGATTGTGTGAAATAATTTCTGGCAATATTAGAGTAATGCCCCTCATTCCAGCCGTGATATAATCCGTATGATGAAAGGGTTGCAATGTATATGCGCACTGCAATATATATTACTATTACTACAAATAGCCCTCTTTTTTTCATGATGCTTTATCAACTTTTATCAAGCCTTTTTTCGACTCCGCAAATTCGTAGCGCGCTCCTACTTCTATCTTATTCAAATTATCCCCATAGACCATGTTCGTGGAACAGTAAACCATCTAAGCACCTGTTTTTCTTGTAGCTTCAAGTACATTGAACATTCCCATAGCATTTATCTCAAAATCCGTCCTCGGGTCAAGCACCGTTGTGTTGACGGCAGTCTGTATGGCAGTAGGGATAACGACATCCACCCTATCTGATGCCTTCTCGACTTGCTTTGCATCACGGATATCCTCCTTTATAAGCGTGACATAGAAGTTGTTTTTCAGATAGGTAAGATTGTACATAGTATTAGACGTATTGTATTTCAGCTGTTATGCTCTGGATACAATATCATACACAGTCACATCATCGTCGCGCTGTGCATAACATTGGGCGACATGTAACCTATAAATCCAGCACCACCAGTAACCAGAATTTTCAAATTTATCTCTCCACAAGTCCTCTTTCCTTTAATTCCTGGTATGCAGCCTCTGATCTATCCTCAGCTTGCTGCGTCATTCCCCACTCCACAAGTTCGCGCATCCCGTCCTCAAAGGAGATTGATGGCTTAAAACCCAGTTTCTTTAACTTCGAGATATCGGCATAGCAGTGCCTAATATCCCCTGACCTGTACTTGTTCACTATATCAGGCTTGAGCGCTTTACCATACAGCTTTGACAGGGTTCGAGCGATATCAAGTATGGATACCGGTTTCCCTGTGCCCACATTGAACATTTCGTAGTCTGCCTTTGACTTTTCCATAACAAGTAAGTTGGCACGAACTATGTCATGTACTGAAATGAAATCCCTTGTTTGAAGCCCATCTTCAAAGATAATTGGCGGATTGTTATTCTTAATTCGTGATGAGAAGATGGCGCATACGCCCGTATATGGATTTGAGAGTGCCTGTCTTGGGCCGTAGATGTTGAAATACCGTAAAGCTACTGTACGGATGCCGTAGGTGCGTCCCACAGCAAGGCACATCTCTTCCTGATCTTTCTTTGATATAGCGTAAATGGATGTGGGTTGCAGGGGTTTATTTTCATCCGTGGGTACTGGCTTGACCACCCTGCCGCATGAAGGACATTTCATCTCCCACTCTCTCTTTTTAAGCTGTTCATTGGTGCGCAGCGGGGGGTAAAGAATACCGCATTCAGAGCATTCATATTTGCCTTCACCATAAATGGACATGGATGAAGCCACTATCAGTTTTTGAACATCATTTTCTTCATTCGCCAGTATATCGAGTAATTTTGCGGTCCCCATGGTGTTGACACCCATGTACTTTTCTATCTGGTACATGCTCTGACCTACCCCCACCATTGCTGCCTGATGGAATATGATTTCAGAATCAGATATTGCCTCTTTGAGCCTATCTCTGTCGAGAATATCTTCTTTTATTAACTCTGCACCATTACTCAGGTAATTCGGAAAATTCTTATGAACCTGAGGTTCGAGATTGTCATAAATAATTACATCATGTTTCTTCGTAAGTTCGTCCACGAGGTGCGATCCCACGAATCCTGCACCGCCGGTTACTAGTATCTTCATTTATTTCACCATACCTAAAATATCATTTAAGTATTTTATTGTTTCTTTAGCCTTGCGCTTTTTAAGAGAATTGGATTGGCTTTCACTCTCACAATTTATCGGATGAGTATCCAGAAAAGTTCATCGATTTGCCTTGATTTTTATCGTTATACCCCGCAGCTCTGTTGCGATTGGGTGTGCCGTCGCAACGTTTGACTGCACCAACATGTAATGTAACAGTCACACCGTTTTGTAGTATCCCGAAATTATTTCGTCGGAATTTTTCGCTAGGAGACCAGTTCACAGGTCTCATGGTAAAAATGACGAACAAAAGAATACGCCTGGCAATAAACTGGGTTTTGAAAAAAGGAGAAACTACCGCTAACGTAGCCAATGATTTTAACGTCTCTAAGCGGCGAATACAGCAATTAATAAAACTCTATAAAGAAACAGGAGAATATTTTGTTTTGAACCTGAAAATTGATCCGAATGAAAACTCCAAAAATCAGCGAAAAAATATCAGGAATCTACAGAATCACAACTGTATGTGCGGTACTTGTACAAGAATCAAAAACAACGGGTGGACACAAAAACATGAGATATACTGCATACACAGATTGCATTAAAGCTGGCAGGCGACACATAGCAGATTTTTGGGCGTGTTATAATCATTATAATCATTTTTATCATAATCATAAAAAATAAACGGAAGTCTTTTATAGTATCACGTAATCGTGGATTTCTAAATTTGGTGGTGTCGTTCAAAAAACGCATCGGTGGGACTGCCATCAGGGATAGGTTGAAAAAATGGTACCAAATAACATTTGCGGAGGGCGTGCCCTCGGAATAGCGGTTGGAATAACGGCGCTTGCGATCTTATTGCTGGCGGGTAGTGCGAGTGCTTTATCGAACTCTGGCGGTGGAAGCTGGTCATACAACAAGAATATTATAATCACAAACACCGGCGATGCCTTGACTGAGTATCAAGTGCTGGTAAATCTGGATGGTAACAACTTCCCTTCAAACGCGCGCCCTGACGGCGCAGACACAAGGTTCACAGATACTGATGGAAATGAGTTAAGTTACTGGATTGAAAGCTGGGATTATGCTGGAAGGGGTGCGAAGATTTGGGTGAAGGTGCCGAGCATAGCTGGCGGTGGGAGTGCTGCCGTACGGATGTATTATGGGAATCCGAGCGCGGGTAGTGCGAGTAGGGGGGATGCCACTTTTGTGTTCTTCGATGATTTTAATAGAGCAAATGGATCTATAGGGAATGGCTGGACAGTTGTACAGGGTTCCGTTAAAATAGACACAAACAAAGCAAGATTAGCGACCGATGCTGTGAAAGACCCGTGGGCTTATAGAGATGGTGACAACAATGGCATATCAATCCAGAATGATTTTCACATTGCATCCGGAAGTGCATACCGCGCGTACGGTACTATGGTGCGAGCACCAACTTCGGGATTATGGTATACTGGTTACGGTTGGCTATATATTCAACAGACTAACACTCTTTACATATATGATAATGGAGGTGCTGTAGCAAGTGCTTCGCTAATTCTCCCTGTCGATACATGGCTTACAGGAGAGATGATTATAAAAAGCGATGATAGTCTCGAAGTAAGATTATGGCAAAAAGAGAGTTCCAGGCCAAGCAGTCCAAGTATTACTTATAATGGCCCCCCGAATTCAGCAGGCTCCATGCATAAAATTACAGCGGGTGGAGATTATAACACGCTTCGAGGCTATGTGGATAACTTCTTTGTCCGCAAATACGCCTCCCCCGAGCCCTCGGTCAGTGTGGGCGCAGAGGTTTCTAATGTCGCGGAGAATTTCAAAATTGCGCATATAACTGATGTGCATATAGGCTATTACCCAGGAAGAGAATACTGCATTGATACTCTCTTTGCTTCTATACAATGTTCTCCTCAATATATGGTAACATCTGCCATTAGGTTCACAGACACATTACAGGCAGTTAAAGAAAATCATCCCAGTTTTATACTTATCACTGGTGACCTTGTTCAGTATGATAATTCGGACTTTTTCAAGGCATTTAGAAACCTATTAAAAGGTATTAATATCCCAGTCTATACTACGCTAGGAAATCACGATAGACGTAACGTGATTCTAGGTGATAATATTTTAAATTACAATAATTATATAAAACCTATAAGTAATCCTTCTTCAGTCGATAACAATTATTCTTTCGACTACAAAGGCTATCGTTTTATAGGCTTGGACTCAGGTGCAGATTATCATAAAGATCCAACATCACCTGAAGCGACCGGCTTATCTGATGACCAGATAAGAAGGCTAAAAGACGAGTTCAATAATAGTTATCCTAAAATAATTTTTATGCACCATCCTGTAATGAGTTGGGAAAATGATTCATCATTGACACTATCAGGTCGTACTTTGGCAGGCGTGCCCCACGACGGTGCGCCAGGCGGAAATAATGGAGCAATCGCCGTAAATCGTTGGAATTTTATAAACTATACAAGAGATAGTAATGTCCAACTGGTTCTTACAGGTCATAATCACAATGATTCGATATTCAATTTAACCGGAAATTCAGTTGATAACAGTAGCTTAAACAGACCATTGTTCATTCAAACCCGGAGTGCAACCATGGATGAAAACGGTGGACCTGGATACAGACTTATTGATGTTAATAATGGAGTATATCCTTACAATACTGTATCTCCGCCTAGATATATACGAAACTCGGGCGAATTTAGAGTATGGGGGCCAGATAATAAAAAAGAGGTTAATTCAAGGTTGGGGCTTCATGCTTTCAATTTCTCAGGAGAACATACTGGAATGATAACAGGATGCGATGATTTTGAACTCGGGATACAGGATTCCTACTACACTGGAGACTATGGTGGGTCTTTTACGCCACAGGTTATAATAAGCTACTCCCCAATCAATGAAGCAAAAGTCTATTCTTGCAAAAAACCAAATGTTGTAAACTCAATTACAAACGCCCAATCGTTAGCTACAATACAAAATGTTCCGTCTTTGGAGCCTGTATTCTTCAATCTGACCCTAGAAAAACAGAGAGAAATATCAACCACAGAGATAACCTTCAATAGCATAAATGTCACAGAAAGTTCAATTGCTACTGTTAACGTAAGCGATCCAATTACCAGCTATAAAATGGAAATAGACCTGAACGGTGACGGAATAACCGACAAAACCATAAATCCAGACTCAATCGATACAATCCTGGCACAGCCACAGAAGAATATTGATGTCATAGCATACAACGGGGCTGGCACTATTAATCTTCTCACAGGTTCGGGAAACTTTATAAAAGCATCAGGTTTGAAACCATTATTGTTAACCGGAAAACCGCCTTATAAATTCCCTTATGGTATTTTTGGTTTCAATATCTCAGGTCTGAACAGTGGTCAAACCATTGGAATCACTATCACACTGCCCCGGAATATTTCCTCTGCGGCGCAGTACTGGAAATATGGCAGCACACCTGATACTCCATTACCTCACTGGTACCAGATTCCGCTCGGAAGTAACGACGGAGATAACGTGATAACAATACAGTTGCAAGACGGCGGTGTTGGCGATGATGACCTGACTGCCAACGGAATAATTCTGGATGCCGGAGGTCCGGCAATACCGATTGTCGGCAAAGTAACCGGTGAGGGCTGGATTGTTAGTCCAGTAACCCCGGTACGGAAGAACAATAACAAAGCAACCTTTGAATTTGCCGCCAGCTATGTTAATGGAAAGCCAGATGGAAGAATAGAGTTCACAGATCATGCGGCAGATGTAAAAATCCATGGTAATGTAACAACACTGAGCGTGGACAAAGAAGCAAACACAGCGACATTCAGCGGGCTTGCTGAAATAAACGGAGCTAAATATACATATACCGTAACAGCAGTGGATAACGGCGAACATGGCAAAACGGATGCCCTCTCCATCAATATACCTGCAATAAATTACATTTCAAGCGGAATATTAGGCGGAGGAAACATACAGATACACAAAGATAAGATTGAGGAGAAGGATGAGATTGAGAGGGATTAACCCTCTGTATTTTTTAATAAATTAACCCAGAGGATAGTCTCAATTCCTTTTCCTCAGAACGCCACCCGCCTGTGCCACTCCTCTCTGAAGTGACCGCGGCGCAGGTGACCTTCTTGCATCTAATTGCCGTCCTGGACAAAGTCGTAGTTGCAACAGTAGGTTGTTGTGTTACATCCCACGTCGCAACAGATTGGTTTTATGCCGCCCGCAGTTGCACTCTCTAAAGCTTAATATCCTCGTTCTCAACCAGAATCCTGAACTCATCAAGACTCACGCGCCCGTTTTTCTGGAATTTCTCCCTTGCCTCCTCCCGCTTCCCTATGTTTTTCTGCTCATCTTTCGTTAACTGGACTTCCTTCATCTGTTCAAGGTAAATCCCGAGCTCATCCCGCAGTTTGGGAAGCTCTGCCTTGATAGCGCTAATCTTCTTCCGCAGCGGCGCTATTCCTTTATATTTCTCTGTCAACTGTGAATGATATGAGTCCGCTTCCTTGCGGAGCGCGTCGATATCCTTATAAAGCGCGATAAGTTCCTCATGATATTTCTGGGATTCCTGCGCAAGGGTTTGAATCTTTGCATGCAGAGAATCCATATCCGTGTATATTTCTTTTGCCCGGCTGTATTCCACCGAAATCTCGGTATGGATTTCGTTCGCTTTTTTGGTGGCGCCCAGTCTCAGGCTCAACTCGTTCAGGCGGTTAAAAATATTGATTTCATAGTCAAGAGGGAGGTCAGCAGTCAAAAAAAGGTTAAGTTCCTCGCCGTATGCTTTTTCAAGGGTTTCAAGTCTTCCCCGCGCTGTCTGGTTCAGCTCGTCGCGGGTTTTCTTGAGTTCACCCACTTTTTCGCTAAATTCCTTCCCGATGCCCCTGAGCCTGTCACGCTGCGATTTCAACTCTGCAATCCTGGCATTTGCCTCATCACGCTTTTTTCGCAGCTCTGCGGCTTTCTGGAACAACTCTTTAGTCCGGGCATTCAGGCTATCGCGTTTGGTTTTTAATTCGTCCCCTCCTGTATTATGAAGTGAAATCTCCCGGAACGTGCTTTTCAGTTCCCTCTCGTTTTGCTCCACTCGCTGCCGCAGAAGGTTGATTTTTTCTTTTAATTCCCGCTCTGTAAGCTTGGGAAGCGCTTGCTGAATAACTTCAGCGTTCACATTTTCATCCTTCTGTTCAATAACAGGTTCAACTGATGCTTCAACCGGGGTACTGGCAGGCACATCTGCCGGTGCGCTAACCTCTGCCTTTACATCCTGCGTATTCTCAGGTTCAGCCAACATTAATCCCGCCTTTTTGTTTTTCCCAGTAAGCAAGGGCATTGTTATGACTTTCAATCCTGCGTTTTAACCAGTTATGGCGCTCGTCAATCTCGCCTGCTTGCCTGTCAATATCATTTACAGAGCCTGCATCCTGCTTAGGCTTATTCTGAAGCGCTGCCAGTTCTTTGTGGGATGAGTTTGCTTCATTTAATTTATCTATAATCCCTACTGATGTTACAATTATCCCCGCTTTTCTTACCGCAGATTCAAAATCGTACAGCAGTTTTTTAATTTCAACTATTGTCCTTTCTTCATCTTCAATATTTTTAGAATTATGTAGTTTCTTCTCAAATTCTTCTATTCTGCTGGAAAGGCGCATTACATCCTGAAAATTAATCGCCTTACCCGCACGCATCTTTTCAAGCGCCTGCCTGAATATCTCTTCCCTCTGTTTTTTTGCCTGGTGGAAAAGCAGGTAATATTTCTCATTAAGGACTGTTATTCTTGTTTCAGTGGTTTCTAATTCTTTTTTAACTGCATCTGATTGTTGTTTTATAAGATTTAGCTTACTTTCAATCTCTTTAAATTCAGAATTAAATGTTTCAAGAAACCTGTTATGCTTATCAATAACCATTTCGATTAACCTGTTGGTTTCAATTATTTCGCTCATAAAGGGTTACACCCCTTTATGACATATAGGGGTATGGCACATACCCCTTCTTTTGATAAACCTTTCTTAAAGGTTTTCATATCTTCACCATCTGCGCATGAGGGATGTCTTCGATAAATATAATGGTCTCAGGGTCAACACACCCGCATTCAACAGCGCATGCGATTGATTTTTCACCTGCGACGTTTGCGATTGTAGCACTCTGGAGAGCCTCTTTTACTTCCTCTTCGCATGCATCTTCACCTTTATAAAAGCATTCATCCAGTTGAAGAAGAAGGGCGCCTTCCCTGAATTTTTTTCCGATAATGTTCTTATCGCAGACCGCTACAATGGTTTGCCCGTCTGTATCGTATTTTTTCATGAACATATTCAAACTACCCTGAACTTGTTGTTGCTCGCCTCAAGTATTTCTCCAACCTGCTTTAATTTTTGTATCATGTCTTCAACAGTATCTTTCTTGATGCCTGATTCTTCCGCCCTGGATATAATCTCTTCCAGTGGCACTGCGCTCTTATATTCTTCCTGAAGCTCCCTGATTATTTCTTTCAACGTCTTAACCTTAACGCGCTGACTCTTACCCATCCCCACGTTAATGATGTCAGAATCCAGCTTGCCGGTTTCCGGATCTGTCATTACCTGTTTGAGGCTTGCCATCACTATACGGATGACGCGGGAGGTATCCTCCGTAGTTATGACGCTGCTCAGCCGCACGCGGGCGCTGGCTTCAGTCAGGCGGATAAGGGCTTCAAGCTGGCGCGCCGTCACTGGCACCGGGGAACTGGGGTCTTCGCCCTGTTTTCGCAAGCCAAGGTAAAAGTCAATCAACTGCTTGCGTGCATCATCCTGGATAATGGGAAAGATGTTCCTCTTTGTATAAGCGATATATTTGCGCAGCATCTCTGACTCTATTTCCGGTTGGATAACCTCCATGGCGCTCGTTATCTCTTCTTCACTTATGCCGGAATTGATGATGTATTCCTTTCTCACGGCAAGCTCGCCTGCATAATGGGCTTTCAGTATATGCTCAGCAATTGCGGTATCCCTGCTTACCGATGGTTCGTCTGTAAGAATGAAAATCAAATCAAAACGCGAAAGGAGAGCCGGAGGCATGTTAATCTGCTTTGCGATAGGCTCGTACCTGTCAAACCTCCCGAATTTGGGATTGGCTGCGCCCAGAAGCGCGCACCGGGATTTCAAGGTCGCCATGATGCCTGCTTTTGCGATGCTGATAGTCTGCTGCTCCATAGCCTCGTGCATGGAACTTCTGTCATCCGCTTCCATCTTGTCTAGTTCGTCCACGCATGCCAGACCCATATCTGCCAGCACTAGAGCACCTGCTTCAAGCGTCCACCGCCCCTCCCCGAACTCGTCCTTGACCGCTGTCGCTGTGAGGCCTGCCGAGGTTGAGCTTTTGCCGCTTGTGTAAATTCCCCGTGGAGCAAGCTTAACTGCGTAGCGCAGCAATTGGGATTTCGCAACGCCCGGGTCGCCCACAAGAAGAATATGCATGTCGCCGCGTATTCGGGTGCCGTCCGGGAGGTTTTTTGGCACGCCTGAGAAAAGCTGAAGCGCCATGGCTTCCTTGACTTCATCATAACCATAAATCGAAGGCGCTATGGATTTTATTATATTCTTGTAAACTTCGGGGTCTTTCCCGAGTGACAATATCTTTTCGATATCTTCGTTTGAAATCTCTATGTCTTTAAACTCCTTGTCCTCGATTTCGATTGATACGCCGTCAAGCACGAGGTCAAAGAAAGTGCTTTTCCCGTGCGGGGTGCTTCTCTGGTATGAGCGCAGTATTCCCGATATTACAACGCGGTCGCCAGGCGAAACGATTCCCGCAAGGTCGTCGTCAACATCCACATCCAGAGTCTGGGGCTGCTCCCCGCCGCGCAGGTCGTCTGGCGATTCCTGAATCCGCAGCTTCTGCGCATCGATGAATTCGGATTCTTCGTGGATGAGTTTAAACGGACCTTTGCGCCCGCATTCCTCGCTTTCACATTCAAACGGCTCAACGAATTTGCCTTCTGCCTGCGGAACCAGGGTGACTTGCCCGCATCTCTGGCATTTGAAAGCCGCATTGATAATCTTGGGTCTTACTTCAGTGGCTTTCCTGATAAGACCGGATACTGCTATACATTTATTAATGTCGGAGCTTCGTAATTCCCTTATCTGGATGCGTTGAGGAAGCTTGATAATCCGGACGTGAGTGCTGGTAAAAATAACGTCTGCAGGCAGGTCAATTGCATTGAGCGCTTCGTTTGCATGTTTTAGTACGGGGTCGGGATGCTCAATCAGCTCGCGTGCAATATCCGGGTCAAATTGTTCAATATCCGGAAACTGAACTGCAAGACTGCGTTTTTCGGGATAATCCTTGGCGAGTTCAAGTATGTTCTCCCAGTAATAACGTTTGAAGAAATCTTCCCATATTTGAACCGATGATTGTGCCATTTGGAACTACTAAAGTCCGAAAAGTACATCAATGTTTCGAGCCTCAATATATGTGTGAGGTTAGCAAATGTCAATCAGGATAAATTTTAACGGCATCAATCATCTTGCAATGGCAACCGGAGATATGGATAAGACGATACGCTTCTGGCGCGACCTGCTGGGAATGCGGCTTGTGGCAGGTCTCGGGCAGCCGGGTTATCGGCATTATTTTTTTGAGATTTCGCCAACAGACCTGATAGCTTTCTTTGAGTGGAAAGGCGTTGAACCCATGATAAAAAAAGAGCATGGGAGACCTGTGAGCGGCAAATTCGGTTTTGACCATGTTTCTTTTGGCGTCGAGGAGGAGGAAGACCTCTGGAAATTGAAAGCGAAGCTTGAAGCCGCAGGATTCGAGGTTTCCGAGGTCATTGACCATGGTTTCATCCATTCCATATATGCCTATGACCCCAATAACATTCCCATAGAATTCAGCCATAATGTGAGTGGAATCGATATCAGGAAGACGCCGGGGATGGGAGATGTACAGCCTACAAAGGCTGCGCTTGAAGGTTCAGAGCCGCAGAAAAAATGGCAGGAAGCCAGACGGGTGACGCCGCCGGATGAAAGGATAGTCTATCCCGGCGCGGGAAGCGAACTTTTCCATGGATATAAAAAGGGTTAAGAAAATATACAATGGCGCTCTTCAACCGCAACTTATTTTTAGTATAATCGAATAATACATTAGCATGGATTTCCGGCAATGCAAGAAAGGCTGCGAAGAATGTGCGCCATGCGACTGCGGCGCGCCGCAGTTTACCATCAATGTGATGTGCGGAAGCTGCCTCTGTTGCGAAACCCCGCATGTCGAAATGTACGAATGGAAATAGCTGGCATTTCATATTAGATTTCCAGTCGATAGTCCTTAGAGCGAGCTACCTTTAATATATCCCATGACTTTTTTGCTCACATGAAAAACTTTAAGAAAGGTTTATCAAAAACTGTTGCGTCGGTTTACACCGCGCACACGCCCTCCCGAGGCGTGACTCGGGACGTCATAAAGGGGCGTAACCCTTTATGAAAGACTTCGTAATCATCGGTCATAAAGCTGTTACAGCCCCTTTTTCCCTGAACGACCTCCCAGGCGCCGCAGGACGCATGGACATCCTGTGCCGGTGCGTCAATGCCGCGCTCTTTCTCTCCCATGACTTAAGAAGAGACGTTCGTGTATATCTTGTCCTGAAGGGCGAGCCAGTCCCTCCGAAGCTCATCCGTTTTGACGGCGCCGAAGTCAGGTATTTAAGCCCCGATGAGCGAAGCGCAGCCTCTCTTATAAAAAAAGCCCTTGAGAAGAACGTGCAGGAATTCTGGACAGAATCCACGCCCGGAGTGTACATCAGGAAAGGCACTTTCAGTGACCTTCTTGTAGAACTTGGCAAGAAAATAATATATTTGCGAGAGGATGGTGAGAATGTCCGGAGAATGACGTTTGATGAGCCTTTATTCGTCCTGGGCGACCATCTTGGTCTCACAGATGACGAAGAAAAAACAATCGAAACAAACGAACATGAGATATTAAGCGTAGGTCCGCTATCCCTGCATGCCGACCATTGCATCGTTCTATTACATAATGAAATGGACAGGGTAGAGAAACATATTTAGAACACAGCGCATATTCAGGGCTGAATGACAATACTGGACACAGCGCGCAAAATCCTGCATGAGGGCTCCATTTGCGACCACTGCCTCGGAAGGCAGTTTGCAAAACTTTCAACGGGATTAAGCAACGACCAGCGCGGAAAAGCATTGAGACTCGTACTTGCAATGGAGGCGGGCGCCCAGAAAGATGAAACGCTCAAGGATTTGCTTGCAAAAAGCGCAGGCAAATGCTGGGTTTGCAATAACCTCTTTGAACATCTTGATTCATGGGCGCAAAAGGCAATCACGGCGCTTTCTGATTACGAATACTACAATTTCCTTGTCGGAACAAAGGTAACAGGATTATTAGCCGAGAATGAGGAGATTATCTGGGCGGAAAGCGGGACTACATTTGCCGAGCCTCTTAAAACAGAATTGAACCGGGAAGTCGGGAAAAGGATTGAAAAACAGACAGGAAAAAAGGCGAACCTCAAAAAACCGCAAATCGTAGCGCTTCTGGACATTGAAAACGATAACTTCGAACTTGAGATTAATTCCCTATACATATACGGCAGGTACAGGAAACTCATTCGTGGGATTCCCCAGACACGATGGCCGTGCAGGGAATGCAGCGGCAAAGGGTGCGAGCGGTGCGATAACACCGGCAAGATGTACCAGGAGTCCGTGGACGAACTTATAAAGCCGCATCTTGTGGCAGCGGCGCAATGCGAGGATACTGCCTTTCATGGCGCCGGGCGTGAGGACATAGATGCCCTCATGCTTGGTGATGGTCGCCCATTTGTGGTCGAAGCGAAAAGACCGCATATAAGGGGCATGGATTTAGCATTGCTTGAATCTGATATAAACAGCAAAGCTGCCGGGAAAATCGAAGTTCTGGGGCTGAAATTCGTGGAAAGCGAGACTGTTGAACAGCTAAAATCAATGAAAGCCAATAAAATCTATCGCCTTAAAATCGAACATCATACAACAGAGGAAAAACTTAAATCATCCCTCGACATAATAAGTGGAACTCCAATCAAACAGAAAACACCCACCAGAGTGCTTCACAGGCGCGCCGACCTTGAACGAATACGCAGGGTTCATTCAACCGAGCTTGAATCGTTCAGCGAAAATATCGCTGTCCTCATCATAAATTGTGAAGGAGGGCTGTATGTCAAGGAACTGGTTTCTGGCGATAACGGACGTACCATACCCAGCGTTGCTTCCCTGACAGGAAGCGAGGCAAAGGTTATAGAACTTGAAGTAATAAAAGTAGGATAAGACCCCGTATTTAAATACGGGGTATAAAACTCGAGGAATATTTATGGCAAAAACCCACGGAACAAGAAGAAAATCACGATATAAGCTCAAAAAAACAGTACGAGAGAAAGGATTGTCTCCAATAACCCGGGCGATACAGGAATTCATTGAAGGAGATATTGTAAACATCGATCTTGACCCCGGTATCCAGAATGGAATGCCTCACCCAAAGTTCCAGGGAAGAACGGGAAAGGTTGTGGGACAGCGCGGCAGAGCCTATATAGTTAAAGTCGCTGATGGCGGGATGATGAAAGAAGTGATCATTCTACCCGAGCATTTGACCCCGCAAAAGTAAACGGTGAAATAATGTTAGTGAAACAAATTATCAGCGAAGAGATATTGACTCTCGGCGAGGTCAGGGAGCTGCTTGATGAGGTAAAAAAAGAGAGAGAAAACGAGAACAAGGAGCTTGGCTATGAACTTCGAAAAGCAATATCCCATTCGGAAATGTTTTCAAAACTTGATGCAAAAAAGTCCAGGGAATTAATGAGCGAGCTGATGAAGCTTGAAAAAATGAAGCCTGAGATAGCCGTCAGAATCACAGACATTCTTCCAATGTCCAATGATGAGATAAGGTCGATTTATGCAAAAGAACGCTATACTCTTAGCGAAAACGAACTTAAACAAATCCTGGATTTGGTGGTCAGGTTTAGCTGAAATTTGTAAAACTATATAAACATCTATTCTAATATTATTAATAGTTTGAGCAAGGAGACGTCAACAAGGAGAGTCGTAGCGAGAGTGGATTTTAATGATAACCATAGGGAAAAAACTGGAAAAAGAAGATTTTGCATATGTTCTTGATTACCTGCCTTATGGACGCTCGGATGATACACGCCCCATGTATCAAAAAAAAACCATTGTTCAAGGAATCGGGGAAAAGCATTTTGTTCTTATGGAGATGACACCGAAAGAAAATGTTGTCCCGAAAACTTATGACCGGGTTTATATCGGTGAAGGCGACCGTCCTGTAATCGACCATGTCAAGAGGCGAATCACATTTAATGAACTGACGCACGGAGCCCAGATGGAGCTTCCTGTGGTGATAGAAAAAATAATACTTGCAAACGAAAGCAGGTTTTTGGAATTCTTTAATGAAGCTTATCCGATAACCACACGCTTGCATATGCTTGAGTTATTGCCAGGAATAGGAAAGAAACTCATGTGGGGAATAATCGACGTAAAGAAGAAGGGAAAGTTTGCGAATTTTAAGGATATTGTTGACAGGGTGAAAGGAATTCACACACCCGAGAAACTAATCGCCCACCGGGTTATAGACGAATTGAAGGATGACAATATAAAATACCGCGTCTTTACAACACCGATGCCACCTAAAAGATAATGAAATGGTATAAGAAAGACCAGCATTTTTTAATCGACGAACGGGTTCTGGATAGAATAATCGAACACGGTAAATTGAATAAACAGGATACTGTCCTGGAAATTGGCGCTGGCTATGGTAATCTCACTGCTAAACTTGCACGAAAAGCCGGCAAGGTGATAGCAGTCGAAGTGGATGCACAGCTTGCCGCCTCCCTTGACAGGTGGAAAAACGTTGATGTCATAATCGCAGACGCCCTTATAATAGAATTTCCACGATTTAATAAGGTGATATCCAACCTGCCTTACTCTATTTCTTCTCCTGTTACCTTCAAACTGCTGCAGTGCAAATTTGATTTCGGGATCCTGATGTACCAGCATGAATTTGCAAAGAGAATGGTTGCTTTACCAAACAGTGAAGATTACGGCAGGCTTTCGGTAACAGTGCAGTATTATGCTGATGTTGAAATACTGGAGGTCGTGCCAAGGACGGCGTTCAGTACTCCCCCGGAGGTGAGTTCTGCGATAACCAGGCTCGTGCCACGACCCGCGCCTTATGATGTCAAGGATGTGGATTTTTTCATGAAATTTATAAGCGCGGCTTTTTCACAAAGAAGAAAAAAGCTCAGGAATGCGATAATAAATAACGCAAGCCTGCTTGGAATCAAGAATACAGCCAAAGCGTTGCAAAAACTGCCCGCTGACCTTATTGATAGAAGGGCTGAAACACTGTCTCCACAGCAACTGGCAATGCTTGCTGACGTCCTGTTCGATGAAAGGATTTAAATACTATTAATAATCATTATAGATTTGAGGGTATCTGATATACTCCTTTTACCATAAGGGGCATCGTCCTATCCTATCCATGAACTAAAAACCAGATACCCTCCTTTTTTCTATTTCCATTATTGAAGGGCGCCAATTTTTAGTAGAATCGGGTAGATTATAGATAGGAGAGGTTGAAAATATACAGATACTCAGTGATGATGCGCCTCTTCCTTCTCAGCTTCCCTTCTCTTTATCGTGTCCTCGCACGCGAGAAGACAGCTCTCGCATATAGCCTTACTGACCTCCCTGTGGTAAGGCTCCTGGAAAATCGGCACCTGGATTTTTGCAACGAAAAGGGGAACATTTTTTATACCGCACAGGTCGCATTTCTTGCTATTTGAGGGAGTCCTGTTAAGGTTAGCCTCGTGGCAACTGGCAAGACATTCCTCGTTAATTCCCCTCCATGTGCCTGTCGGGTATGCGCTCCTTTGGGCAGGGTCATTCACTTTCACAGGACAAAGGGTAGGTCTTGCCACGCCGCACAGTTCGCAATCTGCCATAAAACTCACACTCCTAATACTACCGATGCTGCATTCATCGCCATTCTGATAAACGGTTCAGGATAAATCCCCACGCCAATTGTCCCTATCACTGCAAGCAAAATTGCTATTACATAAGGTGCCGGTTCTTTTATCTTCTCTCCGACTGGAGGCAGCACATACATGTACCTGATTACGCGGGCGTAGTAATAAATGGAGAGAGCGCTGTTCAAAATTGCAATAATCACGATGAAGAGCAGCCAGTTGCTTGCCTGGGCGACAGCTTCGATGGTGATTGAATAGAAAAGCACGAATTTCCCGATAAATCCCGCAGACGGCGGGATGCCGGCTAAAGCAAGGAAGAATACAAACAGCGAAAAGGCTGTAATCGGTGCGCGTTTTCCAAGTCCGGCGAAGTTATCAAGGTCGTCTGTGTTCTTTGCGTTCCTGTTATCAGATAAAACCATATATCCCACAACAGCGACAGCGATAAACGCCCCGCTTTTCATAAGCGCATGACCAAGAGCAAGCAGTACGCCTCCGGCAATGGACATCTGGGTGGTGACCACGAATGCAAGGGCTATGTATCCCGCCTGTGCTATCGAAGAATATGCGAGCATACGCTTGATGCTTCGCTGTGAGATAGCAACAATATTGCCGTATGTCATGGTAATTACCGCGAGAATCGCAAACGCCATCTGGACATCCATGCGTATTGCCACAAGCGCCAGTACGAGCACCCTGAACGCTGCAACAAATCCCATCTTCTTTGAACCTGCTGCGAGGAGCGACGAAACCACCGTGGGTGAGCCTTCGTATGTATCGGGCGCCCACATATGGAATGGAACGAGTGCCATCTTGAAACCGAATCCCGCAATAAGGAATATCATAGCGATTATATCAAGCGAACTCGTTGCAAAAAGGGGATTTGTCTTGAAATAAGCAATAATTGCCGGAATATTTGTAGAACCCGTGATTCCATAAACCAGTGACATACCAAACAGCATCAATGCCGAGGAAAGCGAGCCTATTATGAAATATTTCAAGGCGGCTTCCAGCGATGCGGGATTCCTTTTCTCAAAACCTGCAAGAACATACGTGGACATGCTCGCCAGTTCAAACCCCACAAACAATGTAACAAGGTCATTTGCAGATGCAACCACCATCATTCCCACTGTGGAGAGGAGAATCAGCGCATAATACTCATCCTGATTGCGATTATCCTTGAAATAACTGATAGAAGCAATCACTACCAGTAGTGATACTACCAGGAAGATTAATTTGAATATCTGTGATAGGGGGTCGATTACCAGCGCATTATAAAAGAAAGTCCCCATGCCGTTTATGTTTCCAAGAACATACACGAGAGATGCAATAAGACCTGCTGCGCTGAGGTATCCTATCATGTTCTTGGATTCGTCTTTTGTCAAAAGACCAATTAATATAATTACCAAACCCAATATGGTCAGTATTATTTCCGGGGCAAGAAGGCTATAACTCATGTTATCACTCCTCTTAGCACTACGAATTTCAATAATTGTTCTGCGTTTGTAGTCATCATATTAAGCACAGGGTTGGGGTTTAACCCGAAGAATATTATAAGCAGTATAAATATAGCCATGGAGAGCACCTCATAGTCTGCTCCGTCATGGATATGCCCCAGTTTTTCATTGTAAGTCCCGAATACTGCTCTCTGCATCGCCCACAGGTGATACCCTGCCGTGAACACAATGCCGAAAAGCGCAAGTATCACGAAGGTTGGCAATGTAAAGTATGAATTAACCAGTATGAGGAATTCGGCTATGAACCCGCTCATTCCCGGAAGTCCGAGTGAGGCAAGGAAGCCTGCAAGCATCAGGAATGCAAGTTTTGGCATGTGCTTCGCAATGCCGCCAAGGTCATGGATTATCCTTGTGCCTGCGCTGTGCTGGATTACGCCGCAGGACATGAACAAAACGGCTGTAATGAGCCCGTGCGAAAACTGCTGGTACATGGCGCCGCTTACCGAGAGCGGAACAAGAGCGGCTGCGCCAAGCGTGACATACCCCATGTGGCTTATACTCGAATACGCCACCATCTTCTTGAGGTCGCGCTGCGCCAGCGCCAGGAACGTTCCGTAAAGAATGCTCAGGACTCCGATTATAGCCATCAAACTTATTAATTTGCCAGGGGAGCCTGAATACGGAAGAATCGGGAGGATTACCCTGAACAATCCGTAGCCTCCCATCTTAAGCAGCAACGCAGCAAGTATGACACTGCCCGCAGTAGGCGCTTCCACGTGCGCGTCGGGCAGCCACGTATGGAAGGGAACGGCAGGCATCTTGACGAGGAAACCGAACAGTAATGCAAGGAATATTGCATCCTTGAATATGCTTGATTCAATTAGCGAGTAGTTTTTCAGCAGGGTGAACATGTCAAAGTTAAAAGTATTTGTGATTTGGTATGTATTCCAGTACAGTGAAAATATTGCAAGCAGCATCACGAGGCTCGCCACATGTGTATATATGAAGAATTTGATTGCGGAATAGTCCTTCCGGGGTCCTCCCCAGATGCTGATAAGGAAGTACATGGGAATAAGCACAATCTCCCAGAATATGTAGAACACAAAGAAGTCAAGTGAGGTAAATACGCCAAGCACCCCCACAAGCTCAAGAAGTATCAAGCCGTAGAACTTGTTTGCCTCCTTTGTCTCTCCCCATGCGAATAAAACTGTGAGGGGAATTACTAAATTTGATAAAAGCACAAGCGGCATACCAATACCGTCAAGCCCGAATTTTAAGCTAACCCCAAGACTGGCAATCCATGGATATGACTCGCCAAATTGAATGGTAGATATTGAACTGTCGAATCTTGAAAACAATATCAGGGATATTACAAGGGAAATACCAGAGGTAAGTAACGCTATGGAGCGTGCCTGTTCCCGTGTCCTTGTTAGAAATGCAATGAACGCACCGATTAATGGGATTGCAATCATCAATGAAATTAAAGCAGCCATTTATGTCCCTCCGAATTTGATTCTTAACAAAACCAGAAGCAAACCTATTCCCAGAAGCGTTACAGAGGCATAATTCTGTACAACTCCGGTCTGCAATTTCCTGACAACCTCACCCAGTTGGAACAGCGTGTTGCTGATAATATTGTCAATTACAAGCCCGTCGATAATCTTCCTGTCCACGAACTCGCCCGACTGCGCAACTACGTTATGTGTCAATTTCACTCCTATTAAATCCGCACCGATTTTGGGTTCGTAGTACCTGTTTAATAATAGTTTGTACAGCGGGTTCTGGGACGATATGAGCTTGCTCATATCCAGCATCCGTTTATGGTATATCGCATACGATATCAGAAAACCCAGTACTCCGACAATTACAGGCAGCAATACTACTATAATCGGAGGGGGAACAGCCTCGCCTTCATGAGCCGCGATTGATACGCCCATAAGCTCAAAATTTGTCTCAAGATAATGATAGAATCCGGTCTGCGAGAATCCGAAGAACAGGGCAAATACAGCCAGAATCATGAGCGGTCCGGTCATCACACCCGGGGATTCGTGAGAATGCCGTTCGGAACGCGGCGTTCCTGTGAATGCCATGAACCACAGCCTGAAAATGTATATAGAAGTAAGAAGGGCTGCTATAACTGCAAAGCCGTATGGAATCAAATCCCCGGTTTTTTCACCGTACTCAAAGGCTCCTTCAATGATTGCGTCTTTGCTGAAGAAACCTGCCGTGCCTATATTGATGAACGGGATACCTATTCCTGCAAGAGCCAGCGCTGCTATCATCATAGTGGTTGCAGTAATCTTCATCTTGCCAAATAACCCGCCCATTTCACGTATATCGTTTGTGCCCACTGCATGAATAACGCTTCCCGCGCACAGGAAAAGCAGCGCTTTGAAAAAGGCATGGCTTATCAGGTGGAACATGGAAATTCCGACTGCTTTAGCGCCTACAACCGCTCCGGCTGTTCCCAGAGCGAGCATCATATACCCGAGCTGGCTGACGGTTGAGTACGCAAGCACTCTTTTAATGTCATTCATCACAAGTCCCATTGTGGCAGCGAACAGCGCGGTGAATCCGCCCACGTATGCTACTACAAGAAGCGAATCCGGAGCTGCAACAAACATGGGGAATGTCCTGGCTACAAGATAAACGCCTGCCGTAACCATCGTTGCGGCGTGAATCAACGCAGATACCGTGGTTGGACCTTCCATGGCATCGGGCAGCCACCCATGAAGCGGGAACTGACCGCTCTTGCCCACGGCGCCTCCGAAGAAGAGGAGTGTGATATATGTCAGTTGCGTTTTGTCAATAAGCGGTATTGCATCAAACATGGATTTGAATTGCAGGATAAAATTACCGGGCGCAAGAGAAAATGCGCGGCTTGTAATAATATCGCTCATATTGACGTAAAGCAGGACAATTCCCGCAAGGAATAACACATCGCCAACTCTTGTTACAAGGAAAGCCTTCTTTGCCGCCGCTGCGGCGGACGGCTTGTGATACCAGAACCCGATGAGTAAAAATGAGCATAGCCCCACCAGTTCCCATGAAATGAAGAACTGGAGTATGTTATCCGAGAGAACCACGCTTAGCATTGCGGCGGTAAACAGCGATGTCTCGGCAAAATAACGCGGTCTTGCCGGGTCGTGGGACATGTATCCAACCGCATAGATATGAATGAGCATGCTTACAAACGAGACCATCATCAACATAACCACAGCCAACGGGTCAATCAGTATGCCAAGATTCATGCCCGCAAACCACGGTATTGACTGCTGGACAATCCCTTCCGGGTAAATTTGAAGGAAAATCCCGAGCGAGATGATAAACGAGCCTGCAATGGCTGCAATCGGAAGATACGCTCCGCCGTGGGGAAGTTTCTTTCCAAGGAAAAGCGTGAGTACAAATGCAATCACAGGCAACAACACTATTAATGCTGCAAAGTCGCTGAACATGTTACCACCTCAGGATATTGATATTGTCGAGATTTATTGTGTCGCGTACCCTGAACAATGCAACGAGTATAGCAAACCCGATGGCAGCTTCTGCGGCTGCTATGGCTATGGAAAATATCGCAAATACCTGCCCTGTCGCATTGCCGTTAAAGCTTGAAAAAGCCACAAGATTGAGGTTTGCAGAATTTAACATAAGTTCTATGCACATCAGGATTTTAATCCCGCTCCTCTGCGTAATTATCCCGTATGCGCCGATCACGAATATGATGGCTGAAATTAAAAGATATGTATAAAGGGACATCTAATAAGCCTCCTTTTTCGCAATATAAAGAGCGCCGATTAAGGCTGCAAGCAATAACAGCGAGAGTAATTCGAATGAAAAGACAAAGTCGCTGAATATACCGTACCTGATATCAGGACCTCCTGCGATATCTTCGATACCGATGGAAGTAACTACATCACCTTTTTTAGCCAGATCGGTATAACTATCATCGATTGCTGTGAACAATACTGCGAATAATAGCAATGCAATCAGCAAATTAAAAAATTTATTGAACATTATTCTTCCTCTCCCTTCCTGGTTAACATGATAGTGAACAGTATCAGCGTAACAACCGCCCCGACATAGACCAGCACCTGTACCCAGGCGAGGAACTCTGCCTTAAGCAGAATGAAAAGCCCGGCTGTGCCTATGAACGTCCCTGCCAGATACACAGCGCTGTGAACTAATTTTTTGGAGCGCACAACCATAATGGATGAAAAAATCGTGGCAATCGAGATAACCAAAAATACAATGTCTATCACTGTTTCACCTCTTTATTGAACAACAACCTGTCAGGACCGTACACAAGACTCTCCCTGGTATAATCCGCCAGTTCATAGTTCCCTGTCATTTTCATGGCGTTCATGGGGCATACGTCAACGCAGAGCCCGCAGAACAGGCACATCCCGATATTGACCTGCGGATACCATTTAGTATTGTACTTAACTATCTGAATCGTGCTGTTCGGGCAATTTATTTCACATATCCCGCAGCCAATGCAGGCATTCTCATCAACCGCATGCAATCCCCTGAACCTGGGCGATACTTTCATCCGTTCATACGGATACTGGACTGTCACCGTGGGTCTGTTGCCGATGTGTAAAACATGCTTCAATGTAACAATGAGTCCCGCTATTATACCGCTCATTGCCCAGTTCTTGCTAATCCATGCCATCAGACCATCACCCCTGCTGTAACAAGGAACCCAGTCACAAGAAGGTTCAACAGAGCCAGAGGCACCATGATTTTCCATCCGAGATTTAGAAGCTGGTCTATCCTGACTCTTGGTACGGTATCCCTGAGCCACATTGCAAAGAATATGACCGCATAGGTTTTAATAAGGAAATACACAAGCGAGGTTATCTGAACAGGGATGAAGGGAAGCACCGGTCCTGTCCAGCCCCCGAGGAAGAGCGTTACTACAATTCCCGAGACTGCGAACAAATGGGCATACTCCGCAAGGAAGAACATGGCGAATTTCATCCCGCTGTACTCGGTGAAGAAACCCGCTACAAGTTCGGATTCGGACTCCTGGAAGTCAAAGGGTATGCGCCCCATTTCTGCAATTGAAGCAATGAGGAACAGGATAAAACCGAGCGGCTGGATAAATATGAACCACTGCGGTATTACCCCGAACCATGCTCCGCCCTGTGCATTCACGATATCCACCATACTGAGCGAACCCGTTAGCAAAACAACTGCAATAGCTGCAAGCGCCAGCGGAATAGTATAGCTGATATCCTGCGCCACAGCCCTCATCGCCCCCATCAGAGAATATTTATTGTTGGATGCCCACCCTGCAAGCAGGATGGCTATGGGCGATATTGCTGAAATCGCGATGATATAGAGCAGACCAACTCGCAAATCCGATATAATCAGCGATTCGCCGAAGGGAAGAGGAATAAACACAAGGAGCGCGGGGATAAATACAATGAAAGGAGCAAGCGTGAAAATCCACCTGTCAGCCTTCGCCGGGATAATATCTTCTTTTCCGATGAGCTTTACGCCGTCCATAACAGGCTGGAGAAGCCCGCGCGGCCCTGTGACCATAGGTCCGTATCTTGACTGTACCATGGCTACGACTTTACGTTCCATCCACGT
This sequence comes from Candidatus Methanoperedens sp., assembly GCA_028715885.1. Lineage (GTDB taxonomy): Archaea > Halobacteriota > Methanosarcinia > Methanosarcinales > Methanoperedenaceae > Methanoperedens. Next base: position 42,005 of record JAQUQX010000002.1, on the reverse strand, counting down.
CAGGAACATCACGGTAAGAAGAACAAAAACAAACAGGACAGCTATCTCCACCAGTACTATTATAATTCTCAAAACGTACTCGGCGCCAAGCGCCTGGAATACGTTAAGGAGCGGCTCATAAACCCTGAATAACGTTAAAATATATACTATAAGTTCGTAAGCGTTTGCTATCATGTTATCACCTGTCCACGTCGCCAAGCACAACGTCAATGGTTCCAAAGGCAGCTATCAGGTCAGGGATTTTAAGCCCCACAACCATTCCGGGAATAGCTGTGAGATTGCAGAAAGATGGCGAGCGTATCTTTACACGATACGGTTTCGTGGTGCCATCGCTGACAACGTAAAAACCCAGCTCTCCCTTCGGCGCTTCAATCCTGCTGTAAACCTCGCCTGCAGGAGGAGTAAAAATCCTCGGGAAATATGGCATGACAGCCGAAGGCGCACCGGTCATCGGAGCTATTCCATATTTGGGATTGGAAACGATCTTCGCTTCCGGCATGGTATCCACTACCTGCCTTAGAATATACAGGCATTCCTTCATCTCGTCTATCCTGACCATGTATCGCGCATAGCTGTCGCATTCGCGACGAACACATACCTTGAAATCAATATCGCGATATATCGAATACGGCTCAACTTTGCGAAGGTCGTAATTTACGCCTGAACCCCGAAGCGTGGGACCTGTCATGCCGTAATTTATCGCATCTTCGGCGCTTATTACGCCGATATTTTTCATTCTCATCATGAAAATTTCATTGGTGTTGATAAGCTGTTCATAATCCTCAATGCGTTTCTCCATGTCTTTTATGAACTCATTGAGTTTTGGTATGAACCCTTCGGGGATATCTTCTCTCACCCCGCCTGGCTTGATGTAATTGAAGGTCATCCTGGCACCGCAGAGCATTTCGTATAACTGGAGGGCGTTCTCTCTCTCGCGAAAGCCCCACATTATCATTGTGGCTGCCCCGAGGTCCATTAACAGGGAGCCTATTGAAACGAGATGGTTTACTACCCTGTTAAGCTCCATTGTGATAACACGGATGTATTCAGCCCGCAGGGGAACCTCTATTCCCGCAAGTTCTTCCACAGCTTTGACAAAAGCGTAATTATTGGGCATGGCTGAGATATAATCCAGCCGGTCGGTATAAGGGATGAACTGAAGATATGTTTTCATTTCCCCGAGTTTCTCAGTTCCCCTGTGGAGATAACCAAGAACCGGCGTGCATTCCTTAATTATCTCGCCATCCATCCTTAACTTGAAGCGGAGCACGCCGTGCGTGCTGGGATGCACAGGACCCATGTTTATAATAAGTTCATCGGTTTCCACTTTATTTCCTCCTCAGAAGATTTGAGCCATCCGTACTCACTATATCCTCCCCGCCTTCTCCTATGGTAACGAATTGCTCTGTATCCATGTCATAGTCTTTCCTGAGAGGATGTCCTATCCATCCGTCCGGTAAAAGAATGCGGACAAGGTTAGGATGCCCAATGAACTTAATTCCCACAAGGTCATACGTTTCCCGTTCAAGCCAGTCTGCTCCTTTCCAGAGCGATGTGAGCGAGTCCACTTCCGGGTCCTCATGGTCTGTAATCACTTTCAAAGCAAGATTTTGTTTTTTAGCGTAAGAAAAGAAATTATATACGACTTCAAAATGATCCATATAATCAATTCCGGTAATCACCGAAAGGTGGTCAAAACCCATTTCCTTTACTTTTTGAGCGGCATTTAAAAGCTCCTCTTTCTTGATTACAGCCATAGGCTTATTGACCTGAATGCCGATACTTACCACAGCCGAAGGTAATTTCTGTTTCAACTCCTCTGCCGGGTTCATTTATTAAGCCCCCATTTTGCGCCATATCCCTCGTTCTTGATTTTCTCCCTGAGCTGGATAATCGCGTATAACCACGCCTCGGGTCGCGGGGGGCAGCCCGGAATATACACATCCACGGGTATGATTAAGTCCACGCCTTTTAAGACCGAATAAGATTCGTGATAAGGTCCGCCTGTTGATGCACAGCTTCCCACCGCTATCACCCATTTGGGGTCAGGCATCATTTCGTACAACTGCTTCACTCTCGGAGCCATTCGCTTGGTCACCGTGCCAGCCACAAACATAAGGTCTGCCTGCCTCGGGCTGGCTCTGAAAATCTCCATTCCGAAGCGCGCAATGTCATGATGCGCCATAGCTACTCCCATCATTTCGATGGCGCAGCACGCAAGACCCGATGTCACAGGCCACAGGGAACTTAACCGCGCCCAGTTAAAAACCTGGTCAATCGTTGATAAAAGAATCAATCCTTCCCTTTCCCTTGCTGCCAGAACCGTGCTTATAAGCCCGGTATCTTCCAGTTTTTCAAGAGCTGTCACGGGCTTCCTTTTGATTGATTTGATTTTTGTGGTGTCGATAGTTACTGGATCCACTCTAAAGCCTCCTTTCTCCAGGCATATGCCAGACCGATAATTAACACTTCGATAAAGATGACCATCTCAAAGAATCCGAGCGGTCCGAGTTTCTTGAATTGCACAGCCCACGGGTATAAAAACAAAACCTCCACATCAAATATCAGGAAAACAATCACTATCAAATAGTATTGTATATTAAAATGCACTCTTGCATCCCCCACAGGCACTTCTGCGCATTCGTATGTGGATAGTTTTTCCTTGGTTTTATTGCTGGGACGAACCATCCGGGACATTAATAAAGAGACTGCGACAAAAACAACGCCGATAATAGTAAGAATCACTACAGGCAAATAATTATCAAGAATTTCATTTGAGACCATTGGACCTCCTCTATCACGGCTTTAAGAAGGACTATAGATATAAAAAGCTTATGAAATTGTTTTAGCGTAAGATTCTTAAATGAAAGAGACTACTGAGGACGGTTACATTAGAAGGAATAACGTGATAGATAATTTATTTGACATTAAAGCCGGTTATGCGTCCTTCAAGAATCCCATCGCTCTTGCTTCCATGGCAGGTATAACTGATAGTAAGTTCGCCTCCGGGTTCAAGAATGCGGGACTGGTCATTCTGGGCGGCTATAACCTTGATGAGAAAACGAACGACGCTGCAAAGAAAGAGATAGGGCGCGGCAGGACTGAATTTGTATCAGATGAACCCATGGAATTCCTGAACTCTGAGCTTGATGCAACGAAAGGAATGACCACAATAGCGGTTAATGTACGCGCGGCATCGCTTGAACCTTATAAAAAGGCTGCAAATATGGCTCTGGAATCCGGCGCCATACTCGAAATAAACGCCCACTGCAGGCAGCCTGAAATGACAGAACTCGGCGCAGGCGAAGCATTATTGAAAGATATCCCGCACCTTTGCGAGTATATTCGCGAGATTAAAAAAACCGGCGCGGTTCTTTCAGTGAAAACAAGGGCGAATGTGGTAAATGATGTCGAGCTTGCCCAGGCTCTTGAGAAAGCGGGAGCGGATATTATCCATATAGACGCCATGCATCCGCAGGGCATTGATATCGGGGTTATAAGACGCGTTCGCAACTCTACAGGTTTATTCATCATCGGCAACAACTCGGTTGTGGATTTCGAGAGCGCCAAGGAAATGTTCTCGCACGGCGCAGACATGGTATCGGTTGCTCGCGCAGTTCGTTCAAATCCCGGAATTATTAACCAGCTCGTATCCGAAGTATCTTCATTCCAGTCCATGACCGGCTGGTATAACGCGCCCAAGCACATCTGCGGTGGCGGTGATTTAAGAGCGCTGGCTTTCTGCTGCCTTCCGGTCAAACCATGCTCTCTTCACGGCGCGCTGAAACAGGCTGGCATAAGCGCCGAGGAATTCATGAAGATTAAAACGGAATTTGCCCGCAAAACGCCGATTGAATACGGCGATGGGACCTGTTTTGGCAGTATGACATGGTGCTGCAAGATAACCAAACCGTGTTACCTGAGGGACGGCGCGCTTGAAGCGTCGGGGCTATCCGATGTGGAATATATGAGGATTAAAAAGAGATTGTCTGAATATATACTTAAACGCAGGAAAATGCCTGTGCAAACTTTTAGTAAGTAAGTATTTTATACCATTGATACATGGAAGGCGGAAAAAAGGAAGATAATATATGAGCATCCAGAAAGGAGATTTCATAAAAGTTTCATACACGGGTAAAACCGCAGACGATGGTCGGATTTTCGATACCACGGACGAAGAAGTGGCAAAAGCCAATAATGTATACAATGAGAAGGGAAAATACGGCGGGGATATTATCATTGTGGGCGCAGGACATACAGTCGCAGGGCTGGATGAGGATCTGATAGGCAAGGATGAGAATTACAAAGGCAGCGTGACAATACCGCCTGAAAAAGCCTTCGGAATCAGGAATCCTGAACTCATTGAAAGCGTGCCGATAACAAAATTCAAAGACAGACCGCAGGTAGGGGTGGTGGTGGAGATTGACGGTCGTACTGGAATGGTAATAAGAATGATTGGCAGGATGACGCAGGTGGATTTTAACAGGTTCCTTGCAGGGCAGACTGTCACCTATGACTATGAGATAAAAGAAAAGATAGAAGATGCTGAGGGGAAAGTAAAGGGTATTCTGTCTCTCTACATCGGGAAAGACTTCTCTGTTCAGGTAAATGACGAAACTGCAACGGTTGAAATCGAACCCGAGCTGACTTATAACCAGAGATGGCTAATGGCAAAAAGGCAGATTGCACGCGAGATTATCAACAACACGGATATCAAGGAAATACTCTATGTTGAGAGATACAACAAGGATGCACTGGAGCCGAAAACAGCCGCTGAATAGCCAGCCCGATTAAACCAGCATCGGTTTAACAACTTCCCACAATATCAACAAGACTATCGCAGCCTCAAGTATGATATTTAATTGCCCTGTGGAAAGTTCCCTTGCAGTGGCATAGAGTTGTTGCAGGGAATCAATCTTGTGTTGCACCACTTTCTCGAATTCCCCAACCCTGAGAGTGTTCAGCATTTTCTGATAGACTGACTGGTAATACCAGTCTGATGTTATCTTATGGGGGTTCATCAGGTCTTCGATATCATCAAGGATTACAAGCCCGATTTCGCTTACTTTTAGCAGGGATTTTTCAAGTTTTCTCGGCACCTGCGTAAGGAAATAATACCGGGAACTGCGTAGTTTGGTTATCGAGTCAAAAGCATTTGTAATTTCAACGTCGATCTTCATGTCATATATCTGGAATAAAAGCAAGAGCGATATCGCCAGTTCAAGCAGTTCGCGCAGCTCCTTGAAGTAATCCTCGCATCCGAGAATTATTACTCCCTCTGTCGAGGCAAGAAAGAGGTCCTCATCGTAATATGAGAGGTCGTTTGCAAGTTTTTCCGTAATCTCCTTGCTGTGCAGCGCACGGATGGAGGTTTCGCCTGACAGGAAACGTGTGATTATCTCGCCATAATGCTCCTTCAGGGTTTTCTGGTCAAGCTTGGGAGTAAATTCTTTTAGTTTAAGGAGCGTGTATCTCTTTGTGACCTGAGAATACGAAATCGCCATGTATGGGTTGAGTTTTTCGCGAGTCTCGTTGATCCTCTTGTTGACGAACGACTGAAAATCAAGTCCTTCTACAATAATCGTGTTTGAATGAAGTGCCACCAGTATATCATTGAACAATATCCTGTCCCTGATTTCGATTTCAGTCCGGAGGAGTGATACGCCTGCGACAAAAACATCGGTGTATATATTTGTGTTGCACGTTATTTTTTCATTACCCGCAACGATTACAGCCACGCCTTCAGAATGTGCCACTTCTATGGGTTTATTCCATCTTTCCGCAACCGCCTCTGAACCGATAAATTTTTTTAACTGGCTTTTATCCACCTTCCCCCCATGCCCGAAAGCCACAAGTATGGTGAGTTTGCCGTTGAAAATGGTTAAATCGCCTGTAGCATCCATATAATGAAATATGATTGAAAAGTATATAAAGTTATAATGCCGATATTAATTTTTGATACCATCGGCTCAAGGACAAAAAATTAAAAAATTTCATTTTACTTTTTTGAGTGTTATTTCCGGGAAGATGGCATGCGTCACGCAGTAATACCCCGGGCAGCGCTCCTTTGCAATCTCGTTCAGTTTTTCAAGCTTTTCCATGCTTGTATCCGAGTCCACAATCATCTCCCATTTCAGATGCTCAAGAATAGGGTTATCTGTAACTCCAAAAGCCCTTGTCAGATCCATGTTTGCCGTAGCCTTAATCCTGAAACTCCGAAGCACAATACCCTCCATTGCAGCCCATTTGGCAAAGGTGGCGGCATAGCAGGCAATTAATCCGTAAATGCAGTACTGCACTGGGTTAGGAGCAGTTCCGCCGCCTCCAAGAATTAGCGTCTCGTCAGAAAAAAGGGTAATCTCTCCCCCTTTTTCTGTTTTTATCCTGGATTCAAACTGGGGACCTGTTTTGCCAAGCCTCCACTCACCTTCCACTTCCATAGTTTTTTTGCCGCTGGCAGTGTCTTTTTTTGTGTTTTCAACTGTTTCCCTGAACTTGTCCACATCAACTCTGTTTACCATCATTTTCTCACCTTTTTCCTTTTTTATCCAAATACTAAAACCCTGTCAGATTCCTCAACTATATGAAGCATATCATGCATTGTAGAGATTGGGCAAACCTCGCTTCCCTTCATCTGCCTCAGTTTCAGACAGGTTCCGCATGCAAAAATCTGACCTTTATGCTCAACAAACAGCCCTATCTGTTCTTGAACCTTGAATTTTTCATCCTGAATATTTTCGCTCTCAACACCTTTACCCAGGAGAAACACTTTTACCTCGTGCTCCATAAGTAAAGAAGTTGTACCAAATCTAAAGGCATTCCACACCGTTTCCGGATCATTTGTGTTTATTATCATTCCTATTTTCATGACATCCTCTTTGCTAACTTTTCATTCTCTGATAATTTTTCTAAAAGTACTTCCCTCATCAAATCGCATGCCAGCAAGATTTTCGGGTTTGCGATTTTGTAGTAAACATTTGCCCCTTCCCTTCTTGTGGTAACAACGTTATTCTGTCTCAAGACCGTGAGGTGCTGTGAGATATTTGCCTGCGGAACTCCTGCAAGCTCTGCCAGCTCATTCACTGTTTTTTCCCCGTCCCTCAGCAGGCTGATTATTTCCAATCGCGTGGGGCTGGTGAATACCTTGCATATTTCTGCATGCATTTCAAAGATTTTCTTATCCATTTTATGTACTCCGGCTAATATCTACTCCGTCAGTTCCTTCTCCATTTCAAGGTACTGCTCTTTTGTTATCTCGCCTTTAGCGTATCTTTTTTTCAGAATTGTAAGCGCGGATTCAGGCGTTTCTTCTGGTTTTTTTGTTCCTGTATTTATTAGTGAAATCACAAGCCATATTATTGCTCCCCAGAATAATACCATTATGATGGCTCCAATGCCCATTCCAAAGCCCAAGCCGAAACCCATCATTCCGCCGCCGAATAGCAATACCACTGCCACAAGTAACGCTATGAGTATCCACAATGTTGAATCTTTATTGCTCATTCTTATACCTCTTCACTTTATATTATCTCTTCACACCTGCGATTACAACGAATTCACCTTTACAGCATAAAAGCGACAATCAGCTTTAGCACACTGTTTATTCCTGGAGCTATGCTCGCATTTGAGTTTCGAAACCGGGATATGCTCAAATTCAACGCCAAGCACTTCCTTGAAATACTGGTTTGCAGAATCTATTGCAACAAAGGTGCTCCGTTTACAGCATCTGGCTCCCCTGTTACTTGCTATTGCCGCAAGTGCTCTTGAAGTCATCATATTTGCAGTTCGTCTTTCATGATCTGTCAATGGTGTGGCTTTCAGTATTGTGCTCATGGCAATGCCTGTGGATATGGCTGCCGCATCCGCGCCATACAAACCGCAGTAACCGCCTGGCACAGTAGCGCCGCGCCGGATGGCTTCTTTAATATCTTCATCCGTCGCTTTGCCTGTGATATTTTTGTAGGCAGTAACCAGTACTGCTGCGATCATGGCATGATGCTCAGGCCCGTGCATTGGCATAGTTGGATGCTTCATAATGACCTTCGCCATTTCCATGGGGTTTTTGGAGCCTGAAGAAAGACAGAACTGGGTGATTATCTTAATTGAATCACTGGCGTGGCATTCATTGCATACATAATGACCAGCAGGGCAGTGAATATTAGCGGATTCTGCTTTCCCGCAATAGGTGCACGTTACAGGAATGGCGGCAGTCAAATATGCGAGTTCCTCGCCGCATATCATACAATTTTCAGTTTTTTTATTGTTTTCTTCCATAGTTCCTCAGATTTTCTTAGATATATTCTAATTCATAAGCTGATCTTTGAATCACTCCTTGAATTTTAAAGCTTTATCCGGGCAAACCTCTATGCACAGCCCGCATTTCAAGCAGTCCCAGTTTTCTACAACTGCCCATCCTTTTTCTGGTTTATATTCCCATTTTTTTACCTGCATGGGGCATACATCATGGCATGTTTCGCATTCCTTGCAACGTGAGTTAATCTCCAGTGCATACTTGCCCTTTCCAATCCAGTTGGACATCGTGCCTACCGGACAGAAACCGCACCAGATGCGGTGATGTATAGGTATGCCAAGAACAATGCCAACAAGCGTTGTAACCGTCAAAAGCATAGTAAACACCAGCCCCACCTGGTTTACCGGATTAAGGCTTGCCAGCGCAGGGGGCAATTTCCATGCAAGAACGCCCATGAGAATCATTATCCACAGCATTCTAAAGGGCGTGCTTCTGAAGAACGGAGGTACATCTTTTTTCAGGCTGAGTTTGCTTAGGAGCAAATCCCAAGTCGCCCCTCTGGGGCACATCCAGTCGCACCAGTATCTTCCTTTAAAAAGGGCAATGCCAATTGCAGCCATCATACAGATAGGAAGCAGATAACCAAGCAGAGGATAGAACCAGCCCCCGATAACCACGAGAGGAAGTATCCACCAAGTAAGGTATTGCTTTCTATTTCGGGTTTTGATCGCAGATTCTAAGGTCATATTCTAATATATGAATATTCATATATATGAATTTATCCCCTTTATACCAACGATAACAATTAAAGACCTTCCTGTCATCTCTTCCGGCTTTTCAATACCAAGCACATCAAGAACTGTTGGGGCTATATCTGCCAGTATTCCATCCTTAAGCTTAATACCTTTTTCGCAAAAAATAAAGGGCACGGGGTCGCAGGTATGGGCTGTATGAATCCCTCCTGTTTCATCGAGCATCTGTTCGGCATTGCCGTGGTCGGCAGTAATTATCAGCAGTCCGCCGGCGGCTGACACTGCACCGCAAACCCTGCCGATGCATTTATCGATTGCTTCCACTGCAGCCACGGCAGCATCAAATACACCTGTGTGCCCCACCATGTCGAGATTGGCATAATTCAGGATAATCACATCATATTTGCCTGAAGATACCGCTTTTACCACCTCGTCCGTCACTGGATAGGCGCTCATTTCAGGCAGGAGGTCATACGTCGCTACCTTTGGGGAAGGTATCAGGAGGCGTTCCTCGCCTTTTACTGGCGTTTCCCGCCCCCCGTTGAAAAAGAACGTAACATGGGCGTATTTCTCGGTTTCTGCAACTCGAAGCTGTCTTAAATTATTCCGTGAAAGAACATCTGCAAGAATATTTTTCAGGGATTCGGGAGGGAAAGCGACAGGAACACTAAAAGTCTCGTCGTACTGCGTAAAACCCACGAAATGCGTGTGAAGGTATAATTTTCTTTTAAAACCCTTGAAATCATCCTCAATAAAGCATCTTGTAATCTCCCGCGCACGGTCGCTGCGGAAGTTAAAAAAAATCACTGAATCGTTGTTCGAGGCGAGAGCGACGGACTTGCCTTTTTTAACAATAACTGTGGGGGGGACAAATTCATCCGTTTCGCCACGTACGTAAGCATTTTCCACAGCAAGAGCGGGGGTTTCTGCTGTGATGCCCTTACCAGATGTCATGGCATCGTAAGCCTTTTCAACCCTCTCCCACCTTTTGTCCCTGTCCATGGCATAATACCTGCCCATGATAGTGGCTATTTCCCCGCCCAATTCCTTCATCTTTTTTTCTGCGTCTTTTATGTAAACCAAAGCGCTTTTCGGAGGCACATCCCTGCCGTCAAGGAAGGCGTGCACATATACCTTTTTAATGCCCTGTTTTTTTGCAAGCTCAAGAAGCGCATACAGGTGACTGAGATGACTGTGCACGCCGCCGTCCGATAGCAAACCCATAAGATGCAGGGAAGATTTGTGATTTTTGACCTTTTTCATGGCATCCAGAAGCGTTTTGTTCCTGAAAAAATCCCCATCCCTGATTGAGCTTGTTATCCGCGTCAAATCCTGGTAAACAATCCTCCCGGCGCCGATGTTGAGGTGCCCGACCTCAGAGTTTCCCATCTGACCTTCTGGCAAGCCTACGGATAAGCCGGAGGCATCGAGAGTAGTATGCGGATAAGTTGAAAAAAGCCGGTCGAGGTTCGGGGTTTTTGCGGATGCTATGGCGTTTCCCTCTTTATCCTCGCGAAGACCGTAGCCGTCGAGTATCATTAGTAATAGAGGGCGCTTTTTAATCATCAATCTGAATACTTTTCATGGGCGTATGAAGTTATTGGTTTAAGAAGGTAGATTTGAGGCGCATCGTCTGCCTTTTCTACTTCATCCACGTCTCCTTTTTAGAAGAGTGGTGAACAATAGTCCGATTATACCAATAATTATACCGAATCCAGAAATCGGCTTCTGCACATTTTGTGCAGAATCTACAGGTTCTTTCCTTACCTTTATTGGCAAATTCAGGGTGTGGTCTTCAGCTGTTGATTGATTATCTCCAAAATAATAAACGATCCTGCCTTTGACATTGAAATCCCCTTCCTGATTGGTTTTTATGCGCACCTCTATATCTTTTCCTTCACCCCGATTTAAGGAATACGTTGTGGTATATATGCCTGCCCCTGAGTTCACAAATTCAGAGCTTGTAACGCTCATGCCAGACGGCGGATATATCATTACCTGAACCGCCATCTGAGGCTTTGTGATTAGATTGACTGCTGATAGTTTTAATAAAACATCCTCACCAAGAACGACATCGGTTTTTTCTCCATGCAACAGAACTGCTGAACTCGCGGGTTCGGATGAGGTGGTTGATGGTGTCGAGGTTGTCGGCGCTGGGGTTGTAGGGGCTGGTGTAGTTGGAGTTGGCATCGATGTCGTTTGCTCGGCGCCGAGGGTTATTGTAGGCTCTGAGAAGGCGTATTTGCGGACAAAAACATCATCGATATAACCATCACCTGGTGCGCCAGCCGTATAAAATACAATATTTGGATACATTCCAGTTGAACCAGAAGTTGTCCAAATATAGTCACTATCGGCATAATATCTTGTTTCTGAAGAACCGATTAAAACCCTGTATTTATGCCAATTACTATCCATCCCGAAACTTCCGCATCTCTGTGTTGTATCCCACGCCACATCTTTATTGCATGATCTTTCCATTCCAACTAATCTGTCATTTGTAATTCCAACCCCACCCCATAAGTCGCCACCTATTCTTTTTCCTCTAAACTCTATTGCCATGGGATTTAGCACCCAGGATTTATTTATGAAATTTGTCATATCTCCGTAGACCCTAATTCCATAATTACCGGAAAAAGCATACTCACTACCTATTTGCGGACTACCTATAATCGACCATTTGTTTGCATTTCCAGTTTCAAAATCATCAAAAAATTCAAACACTTTGTCTCCATTGCTTATCACACCCGAATCTGGATTTCCATAATACATCCGTACGGCAGCACTCCCACCGCCAGCTATGCTCGGCACCTTCACCCAAATCTTCGCACCCCTTCCAGCATAATCCCAGCTTTCAATCCAGTAGTTCAATTCTGTCCCGCTCGCATCCGTGAATCTAAAATCAGAACCATCAGAGCGTACATTTGAAGGGAAGTTACTGCCTGACAATTGCACAAGCACCTGATAATCGCTAAGCTCGCCTCCTGAGTTGCTTACTTTTATTTCTTTATAGTACTGCCAGCTACCTCCGCCGGAGTTGGACAGCGCCGGTGCTGCCATACCTGTAACTGCAAAGCTTACTATAAACAGCGCCGCCACCACACCCATCGCAAGGGTATGCGCAGCATTCGCATTCTTCCCGTTATTCATGAAACCACCTTTTTAATAATGATGTTTTAAGTTCTTTGCACAGTAATAAAAGTTGCTATTTGTTTATCGACTGCACGTCCGCACCCGCTACGCCCGCGAGCGCCAGCGCTGCAGGCATCATATTTCTATCCATTTTCAATTCATCTACTATGTAAATAACCTTGCTCCAGGCACTTTACTTTAAGCTTACCATCTACCAGACCTGAGAATAGAAATCAAAAGCCCAATCCCCAGAAACCCTGCGATAAAAAATCCGAAAATCCCAAGCAGAGGCACGCCGAAAAGACTGGGCGACATTCTTGTCTGGATAATAAGAGAAGAACCCACAATCAAAGCAGCGATTATCATAGAAAACGAGAGCCTGTTACTCATAATGTCCATTTCCTCGATAAAATTTTCAAGTCCCTGGTGTTCCAATTCGTATCTCAGCGTTCCCTTTTCCGCTTTTGCGAGGATATGGTTCACCCGTCTTGGCAGGACTTTAATCAGGTGGGCAAAATCCCATATAGTTTTTGCAACCTCTTTCATTATATAAGAAGCATGGGTCCGCTCTTCAAGCATCTTTCTAACATAAGGCTCTGTCATCTCGGCAAAATTATGCTCGGGGTCGAGTTTGCGGCTGATTTCATCCCTGATAATAAGCGTTTTTGAGAGCAGCATTATATTTGAAGGGATTTTTCCCCCGGTTTTTGCAAATATATGTATAAGGTCACGTAAAAACGCAGTCGGATCTATTAGCCTGGTAGATAAACTGTAGTACTGGTTTAAAAGATCTTCAAGTTTAATCCGAAGCATCGGACTCTCGCTTCCGGCATCACTGACCAATCCGATTTCCGAAAGGGCTTCTATAAGAAAATTCATATCATTTCTCTGAATAGATATTATAAGATTGGCAAGATTTTCATGAAGTACGGGGTCAACGTGTCCTGCCATCCCGAAATCAAGAAAGATAATAACCCCTTCACGAGAAACCAGGATATTGCCAGGGTGGGGGTCTGCATGATAAAAACCATCCTCAAATATCATTTTCAGATATGCATTTGCAAGGTCGATTGTGATCTTTTTCTTATCAAGCCCAACAGCCTCAAGCTGTGCAATATCTGATATCTTGATACCTTCCGAATATTCCTGCGTCAGGACATGTTTTGTGGTATATTCCCAGTAGATTTTTGGGATTTTGACCGTTGTGATTCCTGCAAAATTCGAATAAAACCTGTCCGCATTCTGGGCTTCATGTGAATAATCAACTTCCTGCCTCATTACGCGGGAAAAATCGTCTATGAAACCCACGGGATTAAAAAATTTACTTTCTTTTACATGCTTTTCAGCGAATCTTGCCAGGCTTGCCAGGATGGCAAGGTCGGTTTCAATTACATCTTCCACGCCCGGGCGCATTACTTTAACTGCTACTTCTTTGCCATCAGACAATGTTGCGCGATAGACCTGTCCTATTGAAGCCGACGCGATTTGTTGAGGATTGAATACTGAAAAAATCTCATCTATTTTTTTTCCATGTTCTTTTTCAATCACTTTTTTTGCTTCTGAATACTGAAAAGGTGCCACCGTGTCCTGCAACTTTGAGAGTTCCCGTATGTATTCCCCGGGAACTAGGTCGTAACGGGTACTTAATATCTGTCCGAACTTGATAAATGTGGGTCCGAGTTCTTCCAATGCAAGGCGCAGTCTTTCAGCTTCGGATAGTGTAAGCAACTGCTCCCTGAGGGGTTTTGGTCCGAACAGTTTCTCCCGTATTGATCTAGACTGACGAAGCCCAAACCTATCTACAAGGTATCCGAAGCCGTGCCTTATCATTACGTCAACGATTTGCCGGTATCGTTTGACGTAGGCATATTCTTTATCAAGCAGACGCACGATCTACTTCCGGAGATAATTCATTTTTTTGCGAGCGATTGCATTGTTTTTTCAAGCTTTTCGATTTTCCGCTCAAGGGCTGCTATATCGCTTTTCATAACAATCCCGCTCTTTTTGATGTTCTCCTTTACCTTCTCATTTATCTTGCCTTCAATATCCTTGAGATGTTTTTCTTTCTCGGATAAAACTTCTTTTACAAATTTTTTTCCTTCTTCTTTGCTCATTTCCCCTTTTTTTATCATTTCCTGTGTAAATTCCTCAATCTTTTCCTGCGTCAGGGAAATTACCCCGATACCGAACAAACCCATTTTTTTAAACATTTCTGACATATCCGACATCTTTTATCCTCCTTTAATTAATTGTTAACTGGCGTAATGCAATTAACACCTTAACAGGCGCAAGATTTAATATATCGCCCCAATATGAAATTGGTTTATTAACTGATAAATCTTTTTGATAAAGGATACAAATGAAATTGAATTTTGGCGGCATGATCTCCATCTCAACAATAGACTGGTACGGCAGGTCGGTTTCTGTTATTTTCTTCAATAACTGCCCGTTCAGGTGCGTTTACTGCCAGAATTACAGGCTCCTTGATGCTATCAATCCCATTGATATTAAAGAAGTCGAGAAAAAAATCGTTGATGTGAAAGACTTTGTAAGCGGGGTGGTGTTTTCGGGCGGAGAACCCACACTGCAATATGAAGCGCTGGAGCATCTTACACGATTCACAAAAGAGCATGGGCTGCTTGTAGGGATTGAAACCAACGGTTACTACCCGGAGAGGCTCAAGCGATTGATCGGGAAAAAACTTGTGGATAAAATTTTCCTGGATATCAAAGCCCCGCTCGATGATGCTCAAACATATTGCATGATAACCGGAGGTATTGGAGAAGCTGCGGGACGCACTCATGAGTCATTGAAGCTTCGGGGCGTTCCTATCGAAGTGAGGACTACCGTCTTTCGCTCATTTGCAGACATCCCTAAAATTGCTAAATCCCTTGAAGGGCATGACTGTACGTATGTCCTCCAGCAGGGCATTCCTGAAAACGCTCCGGATGGTAAAATTCAAAAAGAAAAACCCTTTAGTAGGGATGAAATGATAGCTCTTGCCCGAAAGATACTTTTTTTGAAAGATGTCAGGATAAGGACACGTGAAAAGGGTGAGGAAAAAATCAGCCCCCGTATTTAATACGGGGTATTTAGAAAATCTCGCCTCTGGTATCCCTGACCACGCCGCCTATATGCAGACACCTTTTGCCTGTTATTTTCGTGGTCAGTCCTTCGATGATGCCGTCGGTTTCAATCAAATCGCCATCCGTTAATTTCCTGACTAATACAGTATATCGTGTCTTGTACATTGTCCTATCCATCCAGTTTAATTTTGATTTCGAGCTGCTAGTTAGTATATATACGAATATTATCGTATATATTTTTCTGTTCAGCAAGTTATTTTGCGTTATAGGCTATTCAGAAACTTATGAAATGTCTAAACCGCATCACATTTTCGGGATACGGCGAAATAATCACAGCCTCGGTACTGTGGGGTCTTGCCGGAATACTTGCAAAAATGATAACCGGTATGCCAGCCCAGGGTATTATTTTCTACAGGGTGGCTTTTGCCTCCATAATATTTTTTATTGTTTTACTAATATCCGGGAACTTAAATCTGATAAAGCTTGGGGATAAAAAAATGTACCTGTTGCTCTTTGCAGTACTGCAAGCAGCCACGATGATGGCTTATTTCGTATCAATATTGAACGCATCAGTCTCGGTTGCAGTGTTATTGCTGTACACGGCGCCCGTATATGTGACGCTATTTTCCCCCTGGCTTTTGAAAGAGAGTTCAACTAAAAAAGGGATAATAGCCCTTGTTTTATCGTTTGCCGGCGTCATACTTATCGTTGATCCCGGAAAACTTGAATTTTCCAGATATTCAATCGGGATACTGGCAGGCATAATATCCGGTATCGCATACGCCTTCCAGATAATGACCTCGAAATACTTGAGCCTGAGATATTCGGGCTATGCCCAGGCTTTCTGGGGTTTCGTAATAGCAATGCTGATTCTTTTTCCTGTAGGCATGATGCCTATGGATGTGGTTATCAGAAACATGAACTATATCGTGCTCCTTGCTATATTCCCCACCATACTGGCTGTATCGCTCTATTTTAACGGCTTGAAAAAAGTAAGGGCGCAAAGCGCCAGTATCCTGGGGTTAATTGAGCCTGTAAGCGCAGTTATTTTAGCAGTTCTTATTCTTGGGGAACAAATTTCAACCCCTGAACTAATCGGCGGTGCGCTTATATTGATAGGAGCCGCATTGGTTATGAAAGAAAAATGAACGATTGTATTCATGAATGTTATCTTGAAGCGGGAAAAATTGCTGCAAAAATCAGGAAAGAAGCGGCGTGCAGGATAAAAGAAGACGTCCCGTTACTCGATGTGGCGCAATATGTTGAGAACAGGATAGAATCCCTTGGCGCAAAGCCGGCATTTCCCTGCAATATATCCCTCAATGAAATTGCCTCCCATTACACGCCGCAGGATGATGCGCCGCGTTTTCAGAAAGGAGATGTAGTCAAAATCGACATTGGAGTACATGTGGAAGGCTATATTGCAGATACTGCAAGCACTGTCGAAGTGGAGACAAAGAACCACGGAAGATTAATCGCCGCCTGTGAAGAAGCGCTTGAAAAGGCTATCGCATCAGTCAAAGATCGGGCAAAGACAGGCACAATAGGCAGGATAATAGAGGAGACCATTAAAAAACAGGGTTTCAACCCTGTCAATGACCTGACAGGGCACAGCTTAGAGCGATATAAACTGCACGCCGGCATCACCATTCCCAATTATAAGAGTTTTTTTAGC
This sequence comes from Candidatus Methanoperedens sp., assembly GCA_028715885.1. Lineage (GTDB taxonomy): Archaea > Halobacteriota > Methanosarcinia > Methanosarcinales > Methanoperedenaceae > Methanoperedens. The sequence goes on along the minus strand of JAQUQX010000002.1, from coordinate 25,109 downwards.
CATGAGATAAAAAAAGACATGGTTTTTGCTATCGAACCTTTTGCAACATACGGTAAAGGCAACATCCGCCACGGAAAACCGCATATTTTCGCTATTAATAAGGCTAAAGGAAAAATAGCTGAAGAAATACAGGAAAAATTTGGCGCCCTGCCTTTTACACCGAGATGGATACCCCAAATAAACACGAAGGATGTGAAAGGGTTGAGAGAATATTTTGAATTAATCGAAGCGGACGGTCAAATAGTCGCACAGGCTGAACATACCGTGATTGTCAATGAAGAGGGTTGTGACGTAATAACACGGTGAGGAAAAGTAATATGAGTCATAAGACACAATTACTAATGTGGGACAATGAAGAAAAAGGATACCATAATATACGAGGCACACGACAACCTGTATCTCAACATTACAAACAGGTGCACGGCTGAGTGTATTTTTTGCATCAAACGGTATTCTGACGGTGTATATGGTTATAATCTTCGGCTTTCAAAGGAACCCACGCTTTCTGAAATCATAAAAGAACTTTCAGACATCGACCTTTCTAAATATAAAGAAGTTGTTTTCACAGGCTTCGGGGAGCCGCTGGTGCGCCTGGATGATGTTCTTGATATCACAAAATGGCTTACGACGCGCGGGATTCCTGTGCGGCTTGACACCATCGGGCATGCCAAACTACTGTATCCTGACAGGAATGTGGTTCAGGAACTTGCAGAATCCGGAATGAAAGTTGTCTCCATAAGTCTTAATGCGCAGGATGCGGAAACATATAATCAATTGTGCGACCCGAAATACATTAAAGCATACCAGAAAATGCTTGAGTTTGCCAGGGATGTTTCTAAATCGGGATTGCAACTTCGATTCACGGTTGTTAATCTGCCTGTGGTGGATGTGGAAAAATGTAAGAAAATTGCAAAGGAATATTGCGCAGACCTTAAAGTCAGGGGGTACGGCGGCACTGGATAAACATTTTTACCATAATCTATAATTATTAGGATGTTCATTTATCCTGAGTAACAGTGCAGGAGAAGAGTTTTTGAAAAAACTATTGTGGTATCTGATTGCAGGAACACGCGGCGGGCAAACCCGTGCATTAATCCTGAAACTGCTTATTGATAGACCTTACAATGCAAACCAGCTGGCTGAGGCTATGAATATGGATTATAAAACAATCAGGCATCATCTAGACACTCTGGTCAAAAATGGAGTCATCACAATGGAAGGCGACAAATACGGCGCAATGTATTTTCTTTCCAAGGTTATGGAGGCGAATTTAAATGAATTTAATCAAATTTGGGAAAAAATTGATAAGCAAAGTAAATGAACATAATCAGGAGGAAGTTTTATTCAGATAACAGAGATTGCATATTATGTCACATCCGGTAACATCGTGTTACTGCTTGTGCTTTTGGTTTCATATTTCCAGATATACAGTAAAATCAAGTCCAATTTTACCCTTGGTCTTATTATCTTCACAATTGCGCTCCTGTTACAGAGCATCTCACGGGCTGTTCTTTTATTGCTTATTATTGCAAACCCGCCTCCGCCGGCTATGTATCCAATAATTGTCAATCTGTTAGGATATAATCCAGTATATGTAGTAATCCCGGATGTGCTTGAGTTCATAGCGTTGAGTATCCTGTTATATTTCACCAGGGAATGAAGCCCCCCACGGCAAGTTGAGGGGGTATTCCGCTAAAAAAAGAAGAAACTTTTATTTATGGTAATGAACCTTATCGCTGTTGCGAGTTAAGATTAGAGATATCTGATTTATGAACTTAAAATTATGAATAACAAAATCATAGTAACAGGAGGGGCGGGCTTTATAGGAAGCCACACGGTTGACAAACTGCTATCCAGTGGCAATGAAGTAACCGTAATTGATAATCTGAGCTCCGGGAGAATGGAATTTATCGAACATCATCTTAAAGAACCCAATTTCAGATTTATCAACATCGATCTTTTAGAGCTTGAAGAACTTAAAAAAGCAATCTGTGGTTCAGACATCATATACCATCTCGTAGCCAACCCCGATGTCCGCCTGGGAGCTGAGGATACACGAATCCATCTTGAACAAAATATAATTACCACGTACAACCTGCTTGAAGCCATGCGGGTAAACAAACAGCAGAATATCGTTTTCACATCCACGTCCACTGTTTACGGCGAGGCTGCTGTTATTCCAACGCCTGAGAATTACGGGCCCTTGATTCCAATATCCTTATACGGCGCCTCGAAACTCGCCTGTGAAGCGCTGATAACATCGTACTGCCACACCTTTGGCATGAAGTCGTGGATTTTCAGGTTTGCAAATATTGTTGGCGCGCGAAGCACGCACGGGATAATCGTGGATTTCATAAACAAGCTCAGAAATAACCCCAATTCACTTGAAATCCTGGGTGATGGGCGGCAGCTCAAATCATATCTGCATGTTTCCGACTGCCTGGACGCGATACAGTTTGCGGTCGGTCACAGCGATGAAATGGTAAATATTTTCAACATAGGCTCGGATGACACTATAAATTCGACTGAGATCGGGAAGATAGTAGTTTCCGAGATGGGGTTAAAAGATGTTGAATTCACATATACGGGCGGGAAGCGAGGGTGGAAAGGCGACGTGCCGAGGATGCAACTTTCCATTGATAAACTAAAAAAAATTGGCTGGGAGCCGGTTCACAATTCGAAAAGCAGCGTGGTTGCGGCGGTTAGAAGCGCATTAGGGAATCAATAATGACTGCCCTGTTCTGTCCAAAATGCGGGAAAGACGCTGGTGTTTTTTATGATAACGTGTGCAGTCAGTGTTTTATCGGGGATAAAAAACTACTTGAGTGCCCGCAGGTTCTTTATTCGAGGATATGCCCGACATGCGGTTCCATATTCAAGAGAGGAAAATGGTCATTAAAAGAAGACGAGAGCGAGACTATTATTTCGTGTGTAAAAGATGCTCTCAAGCTTGAAAAGCAGGCTTGCAATATCGAGTTGACAATATCGCCGAAGCAGCTTGATTATTCCAGGTATGGCGTTCATGTAGAGGCAATAGCGAAAATAAAAGACGCTCCGGTAGACGCTGCACTGGATGTGGAGGTCAGGATTAGCTGGGAAACCTGCGATACATGCAGCAGGATTTCAGGGGGCTATTTTGAAGGCATCGTGCAGGTAAGGGCTGACGGGAGGCTTCCCACGGGCGAGGAGCTTGAGAGATGCAAGAACATTGCCGGGGATGTTGCAGTCCGCGCGCAGGAAAAAGGTGACAGGCTTGCATTTATTGCAAAGACCGAGGAGCTTGACGAGGGCGCTGATTTATATGTGGGGTCGATTAAGCTCGGCAAGCAGATTTGCAGAGCCATAATCGATGTTTTCGGAGGTAAATTCTCGGAATCCCCGAAACTTGTGGGGCAGAAAAACGGCGAAGACCTTTATCGCATCACGTTTGCCCTGCGGCTTCCTGAATTTGTGCGCGGGGATATTATTAGCGCGGATGGCATGGTTATAGAGGTGCAAAGCTGCGGGAAGCACGTAAGCGGTATTGACCTTGAAACGGGAAAAAGGTTTATCGAGAATTTTAATGACCTGATGGAGGTTAAGAAACTGAGCAGGAGGGAGGATGCGGTTCCTGCCGTGCTTGTTTCGGATGAAGGGAGAACAATTCAGGTGATGGACCCTCATACGTTTGAGACTGTTACTATTAAGAGACCGGAATTTTTGAGTGCTGAGGCGGGGAATGAGATTAAGGTTGTTAAGACGGCGAAGGGGATTTTTGTGATGCCGTGAGTATATTATCTTTTGACCTTCTCCCCCACCACAACCTCATTCCCGAACCCGAACACATGCAGCGTCCGGCTGCCCTGCAACCCACACTCAAGCGCCTTCCTGAACTCCCAGTAAGCCTCAGGCTTAATATCAAGCCTTAGCACAGCGTTTTTTGCGTTTTCTTTTTTCAAAACCTCTTTTATTTTCGCAATGTCCATCCCAGTTTTACCCACAACACTATAACTGTCTTTAAAGAACGGCGACTCTATTAAACTGGATGATGTGAGAAGAATGCGCCGCTCATCGCCTTTATAAAAGAAAATTTCCTTACCCGTTTCTGCTATTGTTTGCGCCAGCTCGTTCAAAAGCCCTGCATTCACAACCGAAGGTTCGGGCTCATAAACATATTCTCCCAGAGCGCCAGTTTTAATAGCAGGCGCATCCGAAGAACAAAGCCGTGCCTCATCTGGAAGAACAACAGCACTCCTTTCGCATTTTTTCAGAGCGCCGAAATACAGCGTCAACCTGTTCAACTGCCCGTTCAATGACAGGTACTCGCGCTCGCAATCGAACGCCAGACGCTCGGGCGCTATCTGCGGTGGGGCATGGAACGCGAATCTGGTGGTAATATCGGAATACATCTTCAATATTTCAATAATCGGAGGCTCAAGATTCTCAAGCGTCCGTTCCTTTTCAGCCAGCGGGCGCGCGGGATCGGAAAAAATAATATCAGCGTTGGATACTCTTGCTTTAACATCTTCGGAAAGCGCATCTCCCGGGATAAATTCTACATTGTTTACACCATATAATTTACAATTTTGTTTTGCATATTCAAGCTTTTCCGTATTTCTTTCAACGGCATAGACATTTTTACATTCTTTTGCAAAAAAAATAACCTGCCCCCCTATTCCGCAACCAAGGTCTGCGATTATATCCGTTTTCAGCCTTTTTGCTATGTACTTTGCAACAATTTCGGGAGTGGCAAGCTGCAAACCATCAGCATTTGATACAATCGGTTTTGTAAATTTGATGGTGTGTTTATCCCGTGTCATTGGCAATCATATTGATGGATTCATATTTATGTTATACCACAAAGATTAAATTCGTACAATAACGAACATTATTTATATTACTATAACTATTTACAAACTATGGAAACGGACAGGACTACCGCGATTTTTTCAACAGAAAAAGGTATGGTAGCCCTCGATAGTCCTGTTAAGTTAAAAATACTTGAACTTCTTGCAAGCGGCACTACTTCTTTTGATGAACTTGTTGAGAAATCCATGAAGGCTAAGTCCACGATTTCAGTGCATCTGCATGACCTTGAGGAATTAAACCTCATACAGGAGAAAACATTCCCGGAAGATAAACGCAAAAAATATTTCGTATTGAACGCGCTTTACCTGGCGTATTCTGAACCCCCATTACATAAACAATATAACAAGCACCTGGATACCATTGCGGTGTCTATATTGAATGGTGATTCGTTTAAAGAAAACCTTTTTTGCAGTTTCCGATACGGGATGGAAGCGTATGGCATTGACCCAAAACCGATTTTAAAAAAACTGGGAAATGATATGGGAAGAAAAATCGGGCAGGGGTTCAAATCAGAGGATGATGATGGAATTTTAAAGGAACTCTCTTTATTCTGGGAATATCATAAGCTTGGGGACATGACTGTTGCCAGCGGCGATGGGCTTGCATTGCTGGTTAAAAACTGCTACCATTGCAGTAAAATGCCGAATGTGGGAAAAACATTGTGTTCTATGGACGAAGGGATTATTGAAGGTATTTTTTCAAGCAGATTGAACCGTGATTGCAAGGTTACAGAAACCGAGTGTAGCGGGACAGGCTATCGCCACTGTAAATTCGTAGTTGAAGAGAAATAGAAGGCATGGTTCAGACCTCATGCCCCATGAAAATATCTCCACACCCTCTCCGCATCCTTCCCCGTAATGCCCGGCACTTTTTCAATACCGGAAATCCCTGCTTTCCGTAATCTTTCAACCGACCCGAAATACTGCAAGAGCGCCCGTTTCTTCTTCTCCCCTATCCCGGCTATCCCGTCAAGCTCCGACTCCACAAGCTTTTTCCCCCTCAATTTCCTGTGATACCCGATGGCGAACCTGTGGGCTTCATCCCTTATCCTCTGCAATAACTGGAGCGCAGGCGAGTCTTTTGGCAAAATGACCGGCGCATCTCTCTGGGGGAGGAAAATATATTCAAACTCCTTTGCAAGCGCCGCTGCGTTCAGCTTCAAACCAACTCCGGAAAGCGCAGCCAGGGCGGCATTTAACTGACCAATCCCGCCGTCTACCAGTATCAGGTCTGGCATCCTTTTTCCTTCCTCCTTCCTGCGCGAATACGCACGCGCAACCACTTCTTCCATCATGGCGAAATCATCCGCTCCATGGATTGTCTTAATTTTGAAGCGCCTGTAATTCTTTTTATCAGGCTCTCCGTTCTCAAACGCCACAAGAGAGCCGACAGCATCCGTGCCGCTGATGTTTGAAATATCGAAAGCTTCGATTACCGAGGGCAGAACAGGCAGAGCCAGCGCTTTTTGCAGTTGAGAAAGTGCCTCGTTGTTGCCCTTGCTTTGCGCAAGCACTTTCTGTTTCAGGAGCATTTGCACGTTCTCCCGTGCAAGGTTCAGGAGCCCCTTCTCAGTTTTATCCTTTGGAGTTTTAAGCTTCGAACCCTTCTGGGAGAGCCAGCGCAATATGGAGCCGTCTGTCAGCTCAACCGGGATTATGATTTCTTGCGGCGGCTTGACATCCTGATAGTATTGTTTGATAAAACTCGATAGCACTTCCGCCTCGTCCGAGCCTGCCGTATTCAGTGAAAACGTCTCCCGCCCTTTGAGTTTCCCCTCGCTTACGTGGAAGAGCTGCAAGCATCCGATGGCGCCTGATACGGCATATGCGATTATATCCTGTTCTTTCCTGCCAGCAACACTGACGCGCTGCTTAATAGACAGTTCCTCCAGTGCATTAATCCGGTCGCGGAGGCGCGCAGCCTTTTCATATTCCTGCATCTCTGACAGTCGGTTCATATCTTCTTTCAGGGAATGTATCAGCTCGCTGCCCTTGCCTTTAAGGAAACTGGTGACGTTCCTGATTATGTCCAGATACTCCTCTTTCGTCACTTCGCCAAGACACGGCGCAGCGCATTGTTTTATGTGGTAGTTAAGGCACGGGGGGCATGGGAGCTTTTTCCGACAGCGCCTGATACCGAAACTTGAAGCCATCCGTATCATTTCCCGCACAGCCTTTGAACCGGGGTAAGGACCGAAATACTGCGCCCCATCCCGCTCCCGGCTGCGTGCAATGCAGATGCGGGGATATTCTTCGTTTGTTATCTTGATAAGAGGATACGCCTTATCGTCCCGCAGGCGCACGTTGTAGCGCGGAGTATGTTCTTTTATGAGGTTGGATTCCAGCACCAGCGCCTCGACCTCGTTCCCTGTAACGATATATTCAATGTCCTCGATGTTCCGCACCAGCATCCTGTTCTTAGGGGAGCCCTGCTCCCTGAAATACTGGCTCACCCGGTCACGCAGAGAGAGGGCTTTTCCCACGTAGATTACCTTATTTTCCCGGTCTTTCATAAGGTAAACGCCGGGTGAATCGGGGAGGTTTTTTGCATCATCGAGGGTTTTGGTCATGTTTGCACTGGTTTTGATGGATTTAGCACTTTTTTGAGATAATATCCGGTATAAGATCCCTCAATCCTCGCCACCTTCTCCGGCGTCCCCTCGGCAATGATGCGCCCGCCGTTATCGCCCCCTTCGGGTCCCAGGTCTATTATGTGGTCAGCCACCTTTATCACATCGAGATTATGTTCTATCACCACCACGCTGTTCCCCGCATCCACGAGCAGGGAGAGCATGTCAAGCAGTTTCTGTATATCCGCGAAATGCAAGCCCGTGGTAGGCTCATCAAGGATGTAGAGCGTCCTGCCCGTGCTTCTTTTACTGAGTTCCGTGGAGAGCTTGACTCGCTGCGCCTCTCCTCCAGAAAGCGTGGTTGCGGGCTGCCCAAGCCTGATGTATCCCAGCCCCACGTCAAAAAGCGCCTGAAGCTGTCGTTTTATCGCCGGGATGTTCTCAAAAAAGGAAAGTGCCTCCTCCACGGTCATATCCAGCACCTGTGATATGTTTTTGCCTTTATACGTGATTTCAAGAGTCTCGCTGTTGAAGCGTTTCCCGTGGCACACCTCGCAGGGCACGTAAACATCTGGGAGGAAATGCATTTCGATTATGATTATCCCGTCTCCCTTGCAGGCTTCGCATCTTCCTCCTTTTACATTAAAACTGAAGCGTCCGGGCATGTAGCCCCGGGTCTTCGAGGACTGAAGTTTGGCAAACAGGTCTCGTACAGGAGTAAAGACTCCGGTGTATGTGGCAGGGTTTGAACGCGGCGTCCTGCCGATCGGGGACTGGTCGATTATAATAACCTTGTCGATGTTTTCCAGTCCTATCATGCCCCTGTGCTTGCCGGGTTTTTCTTTTGCATGGTAAAACCTCCGCGCCAGTGCCCTGTAAAGAATGTCGTTGACCAGCGTGCTCTTGCCCGAGCCGGATACGCCTGTAACGCAGGTCATCACCCCGAGGGGTATGTTGATATCAATCTGCTTTAAATTATTCTCACCCGCCCCGACGACTGTTATTTGACCTCTTGATTTTCTTCGTCCGGCTGGCACAGGTATCGCTTTTTTATGGCTAAGATACTTACCTGTAAGGGAATTTTCACAGTTGATTATATCTTCCAGGCTTCCCGTCACCACGACTTCGCCGCCGTGCACTCCTGCGCCCGGTCCCATATCCACAATGAAATCCGCACTCCGTATCATCTCCTCATCATGCTCCACCACTATCACCGTGTTTCCGAGGTCGCGAAGCTGGGTGAGCATGCGTATCAGCCTTCCGTTATCGCGCTGGTGGAGCCCGATGCTGGGCTCATCGAGAATGTAAAGCACGCCTACGAGGCTTGAGCCTATCTGCGTGGCAAGCCGGATTCTCTGGCTTTCTCCCCCGGAAAGCGTGCCTGCCGCCCTGTCGAGCGTGAGGTAATCAAGCCCCACGTCCATGAGGAAGCCCAGGCGCGCCCTGAGTTCCTTCATGATGGGCTTTGAGATTATGGCTTCCTTTTCCGTGAAAGTAATGCCATCAAGAAACCCGAGCGCTTTTTTCACGGAGAGGCGTGTTGTACCGATAATAGAGCTGCCTGCGACCGTGACAGCGAGGCTTGAGGGTTTCAGTCGCTCCCCGTTGCACACAGTACAGGGTTTGATGCTCATGTACTGCTGGATTTTTTCCCTGACTTCCTCGGACTGTGATTCCCTGTATTTTCTTGCAAGATGCGGTATTATTCCCTCAAAACTGCTCCAGTGCTCCCAGAGCCCTTCCTTTTCACGCGGCACATATCTGAAGTGTATCTGTTCTTTGCTGCCGTGCAGTATCACCTGCGCATGTTCGGGCGCAAGTTCCAGGAACGGCGTATCGACCGAAAAACCATAATGCTTTGCCACGGATTGAAGCATCTGGCGATAATACCCGTGCTCATACCCCCATGGCTCGATAGCGCCCTGGCTTATGGATTTGCTTTTATCCGGAATTATGAGGTCAGGGTCAAATTCCATCGTATTACCAAGTCCCTGGCAGGAAGGGCACGCGCCCCGCGGGCTGTTAAATGAGAACATATTGGGCTCAAGTGGCTCAAAACTTATTCCGCACTTTGTGCATGCGGCATGCTCGCTGAATAGAAGCTCAGGGCTGCCGGGAACATCAACTACGACGGTGCCATTTCCTTCCTTAAGCGCCGTAGCCACAGAATCCGCAAGTCGTTCCCCTATCCCGGCTTTTATTATAATCCTGTCCACGACGACATCAATATCGTGTTTCTGCTGCTTGTTTAACACGATTTCTTCCGAAAGCTCGTATATCCTGCCGTCCACGCGCACGCGGCTGAACCCCGAACTGACGAGGTTGTCAAAAACCTGCCTGTATTCGCCTTTCCTCTGTCTTGCAAGAGGCGCAAGCACATGGAGCTTCGTGCCTTCGGGAAGCGACATCAGCCGCTCTACAATCTGCTCAACGGTCTGGGGCGCTATCTCGCTTCCGCAGACGGGGCAGTGCTGTTTCCCGATCCTTGCATACAGGAGGCGGAGGTAGTCGTATATTTCCGTGACCGTGCCAACGGTGGAGCGGGGGTTTTTGCTTGTGGATTTCTGCTCGATGGAAATGGCGGGAGATAGACCTTCGATGTATTCCACGTCGGGTTTGTCCATCTGTCCGAGGAACTGGCGGGCGTATGCAGACAGCGATTCGACATACCTGCGCTGACCTTCGGCATACAAAGTATCGAATGCGAGCGAGGATTTTCCAGAACCTGAAAGTCCGGTTATCACAATCAGTTTGTTCCTGGGAAGCTCAAGGTCTATGTTCTTGAGGTTGTGGACGCGGGCGCCTTTTATGGTGATTTTTTCTGTTGACATGAAAAGAATGGATGTTGTTGTATTGGTACAGGATGGCTAAAATATTATGCTGGGAAATCCAAATCCTTTCCAGTAAGATTTTAAGTGATTCAAATAATATAACACTAATCGAGGAGTAAAGATGAGCAGAATTGAAAAAGACAGTCTGGGTGAAATAGAAGTTCCTGATAATGTCCTTTACGGTGCCTTTACCACACGCGCTTCAAAAAATTTCAGGATTAGCGGGCTGCGTGCAAAGCCTGAATTCATAAAGTCGCTTGCAATCATAAAGAAAGCAGCCGCACTGGCAAATATGAAACTCGGAATGCTTGATGAAAAAACCGGAAAAGCGATAGTCAAAGCGGCTGATGAGGTCATCGAAGGAAAATACCGCGACCAGTTCATACTCGATGTATTCCAGGCGGGCGCAGGCACTCCTTTTAACATGAACGCAAACGAAGTCATCGCAAACGTCGCCATCAAAAAACTGGGCGGGAAGCCCGGAGATTATCATCTCGTTCATCCCAACAACCACGTCAATATGGCGCAGTCATCCAATGACGTGATACCAACTACGATACGGTTGAGCGTGCTTCTAACCCTTTCGCCTCTTATCGGGGAGTTGGAAAAGCTATTTTCAGAGTTCAACCTAAAAGCAAGGGAATATGACCATGTTATCAAGGTCGGAAGGACTCATCTTGAGGATGCGGTGCCTATAAGGTACGGTCAGGTGTTTGGTGGGTATGCAGCATCGCTCGGGAAATGCATCGTGAGGCTTGCTGCTTCGGAAAACAGCATGTTGGAGCTGGGAATCGGCGGCACGGCTGTGGGCACGGGTATCAATACGCATCCGGATTTCAAAAAGACTATTATTTCGGAGTTGGGCAAACTTACGGGGTTTGAGTTTTATCAGGGAAACTGCATCATGCTCCACTGGAGCATGGCGGGTTTTGTGGACGTATCCGGCGCGCTGCGGACTCTGGCAATAGAGCTTAACAAGATTTCAAACGACCTGCGCCTCCTGAATTCAGGGCCGAAAACGGGTATTGCCGAGATAATCCTGCCCGAGGTTGAGCCGGGCTCGTCCATAATGCCGGGGAAAATCAACCCCTCGATTCCGGAAGCTGTGAATATGGTATGTTTCCAGGTCATTGGCAACGACCATGCAGTATCGCTGGCGGCGGAGGCGGGGCAGATGGAACTCAATGTGATGACGCCTCTTATCGCTTTTGACCTTTTATGGAGCATTGAGCTTTTGATGAATACTGTCAGGATGCTCAGGGAAGATTGTATATCAGGCATGATAGTGGATGAGAAAAGGTGCAGCGAGCTTCTTGAGAAGAGCCATGCGCTTGCGACTGTGCTGAATCCTTATATCGGCTATGATGCAGTGGCGCAGCTTGTCAAGACGGCGCTGGCTGAGAATAAATCGTTGAGGCAGGTGCTTATTGAGAAGGATGTTATACCTGAGAAATATTTGAATGAGATACTTGATGCAAGGAAGATGACAGAGCCAGGGGTTGTGGATAAGAAGATGATTGAGGAAATCAGGAAGTACAGAGGAAAAGGGTGAGATAGCTATTTCATAAAGCTATTAAATTTACCAGTCCTTTAAATTCCATGTCAAAAGTGAAAATAGTATCAATTTTAAGTCTATCCATGAGGACAATATTTGTGCAATCTGTGAAACTTAAATGTTTATCTTCATATTGCAGGTAAAGTTCCCATGCCCTGTCAAAATCTATCGGCTCTATGAAGCGGAAGTTTATGGGTTTTGCCTTTGCGAATTTTCCTATATCATTAGCGAATTTCCTGCTGCCTGTTCTGGCATAAGCAAGGGTTACAGCTTCATCGAAGATATAGTCGGTGACAAACAGCTTGCCGTATTTGCCTTGCAGCGCAGGAGTCATTATATCCAAAGCTTTGTTGTGGTTTTTATCTTTAACGTTTCTTGCGGCGACGAGCGCTGAGGTATCGAGTAGGAGGCTCATGAATTTCACCATATACGTATTTGTCTATATTCTCGGAAGAATCTTCAACGCCCCAGTCAACAGGTTTTTTCAACATTGCAAGGGCTACGTTTTCTTCTTTCTGGAGGAGTTTTTTGATTTGAGTTATGTCGGTGTATTCTATCAGGGTATTCAGAATCTTCTGTTCAGTGACTTTCATGCCCGTGGCGCGCAGTTTTTGATGGAGCGTGTCAAGTAGGAGCTTTGCGTCGGAGCTTATTTTGACGCTGGCGGTGGATGGCATAATTTCTACATTCTACTTTCTACTAAATAAATTTATTCCACCATCGCCCTCGCATCCACAGCCACCGCCCCGCTCTCGCTCACAATTAGCGGATTAATATCAAGCTCGATAATGTTCTCTTTCTCAGCTAAATCCGAAACCGACATCAATACCCTCGCAATAGCTTCAATATCCGCAGGCTTCCTCCCGCGAATGCCTTTAAGTATCGGATAGCCCTTAATCTCCGCAATCATATCAAGCGCATCGCTCTTATCGATAGGCACGACCCGGAACGACACATCCTTATAGACCTCCACAAAAATCCCCCCCAGCCCGAACATCAGCGCATGACCGAACTGCGCATCCTTTTTCAAACCCACGATGGTCTCATGCCCCGGCGGCGCCATCTGCTGCACGAGGATTCCCTCGATGTTTGCATTCGGCACTGCTTTTTTAATTATTGATATAATCTCGTTGTACGTGGCTCTCACATCCTCCCGTCCCACGTTAAGAACCACGCCGCCCACATCGCTCTTGTGCGAAATGTCAGGTGATGAAATTTTCATAGCCACAGGAGTTCCTAACTGCAGCGCAATAGCAAGAGCCTCATCAGCAGTGGCTGCAATCTGCCCTTTTGTGACAGGAATCCCGTATTTTGCAAGTAGATTTTTTGCCTCATGCTCGGTAAGTACCTTACTCATAGCTTCCCCCTCTTGTTTTTACGGTTACAAGGAACTCCCTGTGCCTGATAAGCGCAGCCAGCGCTTTCACGGCCCTCTCAGGAACAGAGTAGTTAGGCAGGCAGCCGCTCTTCAGGATATCCACGCCTTTCTCTGTACCCGCGCCCCCCATCCAGCAGGCGATTACGGGTTTGGGGCATTTTCGTTTAATTTCGACAACAGCCTCGGCTGGCGGTATCGCATCCGACATCAGGGTATGCACGTAAATGGCTATCAGGGCATCCACATTCTCATCGAGGAGAAGCGCCTTGATACTCTCGCTGTAAGCCGTATAGGATGATGTCCCGGCGGTATCAACGGGATTCGAAGCCGAACCAAAACCCGGAATGACCCTCTTGATTTTTTCCTTCGTTTCATCGCTTAAATCAGCAATGTTCATGCCCTGCTTCTCGCATTCATCGGTGGCGACAATCGAAGCGCCCCCGCCGTTTGAGATAATTGCGACATTATTTCCCTTCGGAAGCGGCTGGCATGAGAATGCAAGCGCCGCATCGAAAACCTCATCAATGGTGTCCGCGCGAAGAATACCCGCCTGCCGAAACGCCGCAGAGTAAACCTCATCAGAGCCGGCTATCGAGCCTGTATGCGAAAAAACCGCTTTCGCACCCCTTTTTGACCTGCCTGTCTTGATTGCGATTATAGGTTTTTTAGTGCGGCGGGCGGCTTCAAGAAACTTCCTGCCGCGCTTTATCCCTTCCGCATACATCGCTATAACGCCGGTGGCGGGGTCATTGTCCAGGTATTCTATCAGGTCAACGTCGTCAGTATCCGCTTTGTTGCCTGTGCTGATAACTTTGCAGAGCCCGAGCCCCATATCTATAGTCCATTCGGCTATTGCAAGACCCAGCGTTCCACTTTGCGTTATAAAAGATATTGTACCCGGACTGGGGAGCCTTCCTATGACAGTGGCATTGAGGTTTACAGGTTCATTAACAATACCCAGCGTGTTGGGTCCTATCATGCGCATCCCGTATTTTCTTACGATTGATACGAGTTTCTGCTCAAGCTCTGCCCCTGCACTTCCGGTCTCGCTGAACCCCGCGCTCACCACGACAATTCCCCTTACGCCTTTTTTTCCGCATTCTTCCGCAACTGGAAGCACAAGCTGGGAAGGTATGGCGATTACAGCCATCTCCACATCATCGGGAATATCCGCAACCGAAGAGTATGAAACCACACCCTGCACTTCCTTTTCATTGGGATTTACAGGATACACTTTTCCCTTAAAACCGCTCAATATGTTCTTAAGTATGCGCCCTCCCCACTTGGTTTCATTGTTTGAGGCGCCAATCACTGCTATTGAGGCGGGCTCGAATATTGAGGAGAGCATTAACTCCATTCCCTGTATTTCATAGCGCGCAGCACTCTTTGTTTCGCGATGCTGATTGCCGTATCCCTGGGATATGTTTTTCCACTGTACACTTTTTCAAGAATCTCTTTTGTGTTCCTTGAAATCGTGCTTTTAATCCGCTCAAGCGCCGCAGTCTCAGTCCCTCCATGATATTCTACAGACGCTGTTATCACTCCGCCTGCGTTAGCCACAAAATCAGGAACTATGAGTATTCCCCTGTCATGAAGCATCTTCTCTGCATTTTCCGTAATCGGGATATTGGCTCCTTCTATTACCAATTTCGCGTCCAGCACGTCCGAGTTTGCTTCGGTTATCACATCAGGGCGAGCTGCAGGAACGAAAATATCAGTGCTAATCGTAAGAAGGTCTGTGGATTTCAATACCTCGCCTTTTTTATAATTTGTCACCGATCCTGTGGTTTCTTTGATTCGTATCAATTCTTCCACATTCAATCCATCGGAATTGTAAATCGTCCCTTTTGAATCGCTTGCGCCCACCAGTATCACGCCTTTCTCGGCAAGAAAACGCGCCGCAGGTTTTCCCACGTTCCCGAACCCTTCTATGGTCAATCGCGCCCCGTTCAGGTCGAGATTGATAAATTCTTTCGCCACTTCTGTACATTCAGCCACACCATATCCCGTCGCGCCCATTTCGTCAAGAGGTATCCCGCCGAGTTCTCGCGGAAGCCCGACAGCCCGCGAGGTCTCATCATAGATATACGCCATGCTTGCTTCATCGGTGCCCATATCAGGTCCCGGGATGTATTCCTCAAGGCTTTTTATCCCGCGGGCAAAAGTCCTGGTTACCTGTTCCTTATTTACGGTTTTTGGGTCGGCTATAATCCCGGATTTCCCGCCGCCATGGGGCAGACCTGCCATGACATTTTTGTACGTCATTGCGCGGGCAAGCCTTCTAACCTCGGTCGTGGTCACATCGGGCGCCATTCGCACCCCGCCGATGGCAGGACCTGCGGCTATATTGTCAACGACAACTATGGCTTTCATTTTTGTTCTTGGTTCATATAGATGAATTACTTTTTCAGGACCTATCTCATCCGCAAATTCGAATATTTCTTCAGTAATTTCCATTGTTTACCTCTCCCGATTGATATGTAACTTTGTCTGGATTGTAAATTAAGATTGCGGTATCTGGTCGGGTTATGCCAATCCCAAATCTTTCCTGATGTTCTCTATTTCTGTATCATCCGGTTTTCTCGGAAAATTGTATATTTTTGAAAACGTCTCATTCGCCATAGGGCGGTTGCAGTCAGGGCATCCGGATGTCCGGAAAGCTTCTCCTTCCTCGATAATCGAAAGAATCATATCACTGCCCGCGCCAAAATCGCAAAGAACTCCGTTCTCAAACCGCATATCACCATAACCTGCGATGCCCTCGACAATCAGATGCCGTGCAAGCTGCACTTTACGGTAATGCCCGGTTATATTTTCATTTTTATCATGGATAACAAGTTGCGTCCCGGGAATATACGTATATGAAAAAAGCGCAGGATTCACCTTATTCTTCCACAGTTCACCGATAACCCCGACAGCATCCTCATCGCTCTCCCCGAGCCCTAGCATAATGTGCGTTCCAACTTTTCCAAATATGCGGGCGGCGCGTTTTAACCCATCCATGTGCGTCTCCCAGGAAAAAGGGCTGCCTGCGTTTTTTCCTTTAATCATGTCGAATAACTGCGGCGTGCAGGCATCAAGGGGTATCACAAGTTCATTAACACCCAGTTTTTGTAGTTCTTCATACCGCTCATCGCTTAGCGGGAATACTGATAGTGATATCGGGATAGGACTTAAGCTTCGGATTTTTTTGATCAGATAGACCGTATCGTGCCACCATGTATCGTAAAATGCGGTCTGGATGCAGGCGCGGGCAAGATACCCTCTCTCGAAAGCTATCTTAAGCCGTTTGACAACCGGTTCAAGTTCCGCAGGTACATACAACCCCCGAGCTATATGGTTCCGGTCAGCCTGCGAGCCGGATGCCTGAGCGCAGAACTGACAGTTCGCCATGCAGCGTTTTTCTGTGTAAATCTGAAGATACGCAGTCGTGGGAGGCGTATCCATCTCAATAAGTTCAAGCCCTAAAACTCCTAAGGTTCCCATTGAAGCCCTGACTTTCCTCATCAAAGACAACTATTTGGGAAATCATGGTATATCTAATCTTATGTTGATCGGGATAATTGCAGACGTGCATTCCAATGCTGTAGCGCTTAAAGCCGTGCTTTCTGCCCTTGATGCGCTTTGCGTAGGTAAAATACTGCATGCAGGCGACATTATCGGTTATAATCCCTATCCTGATGAGACAATCGAATTGTTCAAAAAGAACAGGATAATTTCCATTCTTGGAAACCATGACAGGGCTCTGGTTACAGGAGATGTTTTCGGGTTCAACCCTTATGCAGCTACGGCGCTTGAGTGGACGCGAAGTGTTACATCGCCTGATAATGTTGGTTATATTGCGGGACTTAAAAATATTGAATCAATAATCGAAGATGCAAAACGAATAGTGATGGTACATGGAAGCCCGTATGATTTTGATGAATATGTTTGTCCTGAGAATGTATCGTCCGATTTATTATCTGCTGTGAATTGTGATATTCTTGTGCTGGGTCATACCCACATCCAGTTCAAAAAAGAATTTCCTGAGGGTTTAATAGTAAATCCCGGCTCGGTGGGGCAGCCAAGGGATGGGAATCCGGATGCGGCTTTTGCGGTTCTGGACACTGAATCTGGAAAAATCGAGATGAAAAGAGCAGCTTATGATATTGAAAAAGTAATTGAAGACATGCTTGCAGCACATCTTCCCGAAAAACTGGCTTTGCGGTTAAGGGTTGGGCGCTAACACGAACTGTGTTTTATAGCCTTTGTGGGGCACGCATCCACGCAGGCGCAGCATTCGATGCAGTCAGCCACGCGGGTGGCTTTTGATTTTCCATCCACGAGTTCAAAAACATTGGTCGGGCAGACGTTTATACATTCACTGTCGCCGTTACATTTGTCTTCATCAATTTCAATCGTTACGGTGGCTTCATATTTTTTTACTGCCATGTTTTTTATCTCCTAATATCGGTAAGTGTTGTTATTTCAGGTTAAAGGTTTTGGTTATGAAATCATCTCCGCGTTGTACAAACAATTCTATAAAGTTCCTTTTTTTCTGTTATACAATATCGTATAACTTATATAGCTGGAATTACATTGTTGTATTTATGTGCCATGCCGCTGTAGAAGTAAAAAAATGGGGTAATTCCCTTGGTGTAATCATCCCAAAAGACAAGGTCGCTGAGTTAGGATTATTTGAAAAGGATATAATTGATATAGATATTTTAAAAAAAGAAAAAGTAAGCGGGTTTGGGATTGCAAAGGGGAAAAAGCCGTTTGAAAGGGAAGAACCTGAGCACGAAGACCTCTGGTGATGCTGTGTACTTGATAGATACTTATGCCTGGGTTGAATATTTCACAGGTTCAAAAAGAGGAGAAAAGGTTAAAAAAATAATAGAGGATGAAAATAATGTTATCCTCACTCCTGAATGCTGCATAGCTGAAATAAAAGGCTGGGCTATCAGGGAAGATATGGATTTTGAAGAGCTGTATTCCATTTTAAGGAAAGTTTCTGATGTCAGGTGTATTTTAACACAGGATTGGCTGGATGCTGCCACGATTAGAAGTGAACTCAGGAGAACAAAAAAAGGCTTTGGTATGATGGATGCGCTTATCATAGCCCAGCAAAAGAGAATGGGCTGCAAAGTGGTCAGCGGGGATATGCATTTTGAACATTTGAAGGATGTAATTTTTATATAATAGTGAAGATGTCTGATAAAATACTTGAGTTCTTTAGAGAGAACCGCAAGAGAATAAAACTATGAATAAAGATAAGTTAAGCAATCAAATTACCATATACGAAACAGAGGATGGCAAAGCCCGGATAGAAGTACGTTTTGAACATGAAAACGTCTGGCTGACACAGAAACTCATTGCTGTGCTCTTTGATTGCTCAACGGACAATATTTCTCTCCATCTTAAAAACATATTTGCTGAAGGTGAGTTAGACCAAAATTCAGTTACCGAGGAATACTCGATAACTGCTTCTGATGGGAAAAATTATAAAACAAAGCATTACAGCCTTGAGGCGATCATTGCTGTTGGTTACAGGGTGAATTCTGAGCGCGGCACCCAATTTCGTACCTGGGCTACAGATAAATTAAAGGGTTATATTTTAAAGGGTTTTGCTATCGACAGCGAGAGATTCAAGCATGGAACCCGCTTTGAAACGCGGTATTTTGATGAGCTTTTGGAAGAAATTCGCGAGATTCGTGCAAGCGAACGCATGGCGTATCAAAAAATCACGGACATTTATGTTACAGCCATTGATTATTCACCACATACCGCACAAGCGGAAAAGTTTTTTGCTGCTGTCCAGAACAAACTTCATTTTGCTATTACAGGACAGACTGCAGCGGAAATTATTGCCTCACGCGCAGATAAGAATAAACCGAATATGGGACTTACCACTTGGCGAAAATCACCCATAGGCAAGATCCTTCCCGGTGACGTCAGAATTGCTAAAAACTACCTGCAAAAAGGCGAACTGGATAAACTTAACAGGATTGTGAATATGTACATCGATTACGCTGAATTCCAGGCAAGCAGGGGAAAGCCCATGTATATGCGGGATTGGAGCGGGAAACTCGATGCTTTTCTCAAGTTCAATGAGCAGGATATTTTGGAAAACGCAGGCAAGGTATCGCATGAAGTGGCGGTGGCGCTGGCGGAAAAAGAGTATGAAAATTTCCGTGTAGAGCAGGATAAACGCTTTGAATCTGACTTTGACAGGATGGTAAAGAAATATTTAGCTAAAAATGCAAAAAGTAAGAAGGAATCATAGGAATGAGAGTAACCGTTAATGTCTTAAGATACGGTTTTGTCACAAATCGTCTTGAAAGCGGAACCAATCTACGCTATATTAAGAAACATATATGAAAAGTTGAATATGACAGATAAAGGAAGTGTTTTTTCTAAAGGAGGAGGCGGAACAAACTTTGAACAATCTGTTCAGACCGCCTTTGTAACCACTTTAATTATTCGTGGTAATGTTCCTTGTATCCCAACAGGGGAAATTACTGAGGTGGCATTTCAAACAACAAAAAGAGGCTATCAAACTGACGACTTATTAGTGATTGCAAAATCAGCTTTAGGACAGCACAGGTTATTGGCTCAAATAAAACACAACATCATTTTTTCTTCCAACAATGACACTTTCAAAGGTGTAATAAAGGCATTTTGGAAAGACTTCAACAACAATTCATATTTCAATAATATAAATGACAGATTAATAATAATAAAAAGTGGTCTCACCAACAATGAAAGAAATCACATAAAGACATTGTTAAATTGGGCCAAGACACATGCTACAGAAAGTGATTTCTTAAGCGAAGTAAATAGGATTAAAGTAAAAAAGGAGCATCTGGATATTTTTCAATCTGCTCTGAAAGAAGCTAATGATAATAAACCATTAACTGATAAAGAGCTTTGGGATTTTCTAAGATGCTTAGATGTTTTAGATTATGATTTCTTAAATCAAGGCAGTGTAGATGAAACCAATTTCTTAAATCTTATCAAACTATCCAAAAGCAATTCAACCGCGGCAAACGAGAAAGAAATATGGAATAGCATTTTTTCTTTAGTATCGAAACTAAATACGGATGGTGGCAGTGTAACAGTAGATAGTATTCAAAATGATGAAATATACAGACATTTTAATATCCAAAAATTAAACCCATACTTCAAATCAGTTGAAAAGCTAAAAAGTGACGGTGAAGTAATTCTTAAACCTTTAAAGAATACAATCAACGGATTTCATATAGAAAGGACAGAGACAAATCAATCAATATTAAATTCAATAAATGAATTTCCTTTTACAATAGTTACAGGAAAACCAGGTGTTGGAAAATCAGCAGCAGTCAAAGCCGTATTGCATAAAGAATTTTCATCAGCAAGTGTTTTTGTTTTTAGAGCTGATCAATTTAATGAATCAACTCTTGCGAATGTCTTCTCAAAACAAGGGATTAATGAAACTATACAAGACCTTATTTCGTGTATATCTCTCATTCCCGACAAGATATTCGTCATTGATAGTTTAGAAAAATTACTTGAAGGTGACCCTGAAAACGCTTTTAAACAACTACTCTCATTATTGAGAGATGAAATTCCAGATATTAAAATTGTATGCACATCAAGAAAATATGCAATTGATTTAATTTTTCAAAAATTCGGAATAGCACAAAACAATCTAAATATTGTAGAAGTTAATCCACTCGATGAACAAGAATTAAATTCAGTTGCTTTACAGTTTCCACAACTAAGTCAAGTTTTAAAAAATAATAATGTAAAGAAACTTTTACAAATTCCAAAGTATCTTGACTTCGCAATATCATCACTTAATAAAGAAGCTGAGGATTACTCCAACATATCGTTAACTGAATTCAAAAATAAACTTTGGAATAACATCATTGAAGACATAACTACCAAAAAGAGCGGGTTGTCACGAAAACGTAGCAAAGCTTTCTCGAATATTGCAATTAAAAGAGCTAAAAAGATGAGCCTTTTTGTTGAACCTGATGATGATATTGATCCAGAAGCTATTGAAGCCTTGGAAGAAGATGAAGTAATTTTTAAAGATAAGGATGAATATAAATTTTCACCATCTCATGATATTTTAGAAGATTGGGCTCTTGTAAAATATGTTGTGGCTAAATATGAAGAATTCTCCAATCCAAAAGAGCTATTCAACAGTTTAGGAAATGAACCAGCAATAAGAAGAGCATTTAGACTTTGGATTGAGGATTATTTGCTTGATGATAGTGAAAAGATTAACATCCTTATTAAAGCATCATTAGAAGACAATACTATTGAAAGATACTGGTTTGATGAAGTCTTAGTCGCAGTATTCAAATCTGATGATTGTCGTTCATTCTTTAAAGCATTTGAAAAAGAACTTTTAAACAATAATGGTGAATTTTTAAATAGATTTTTGCGTTTAATAAGAACTTCATGTAAGGAAAGTAGTTTAAATATCCCAATCCTATTTCCCATTGGTTCAGGTTGGAAAGAAGCGATTTATTTTATCCGAGAGCATTTAGCAGAATTGGATAATCTGAGACTTTCCATTCTAAATCTTCTTTTCGATTGGGAAAATGGTTTGCTATTTCAAACCATAAACCATCCTGATGAAATTTTAGCAGTCAAAGTGATAGCACTTCAATACATAAATCAAATTGAAAAAGGTGATGAATTTTGGCAAGAGGATATTATAAAGGATAAAATTAACGATCTTATTTCATTGTTATTTATTTTGGTTAATGTAGCAAAAGATGAAATAAAAGAACTAATTGCACGGGCAATAATTGCCAAGGATGAAAGAAGCGACTGGAGAATACACTCTTTCTATGAAAGCGTAATAAAATATTGCCTTTCTGGTTCTGATTTACATTCTCGAAACCTAGCAAAAGAATCACCTGAAATAATTACTGGAACCGCATGGAAGGTATGGAAATTAGAACCGAAAAAAGAGGAGGAAGATCACTTTTCTCATTCTTACAGCTATTTAGATAAAGAGGAGTGCTGGGGAATAGAAAATGATGATTTGGACACATTCCCTTCGGGAATATATAAAACACCAATTTATAATCTCCTCATTTTTCACCCATTAATCGGTGCCAAGTTCATCGTTGACTTTGTTAATTATTCAGTAGAATCTTTTGTTAATTCAGATTTTGAATACAAAAAAGATATAGTTCAATTAGAAATAGAATTGAACGATGGAACTGTTTCCAAACAATGGGGAAGCTGGGAATTATGGGCAGCATATAGAGGTTTAAGTGTAACTAATTATTTGCTTGAATCACTATTAATGAGCCTTGAAAAATATCTATTGGATTTGGCTAATTACAAAACAGAAACCAGCAAGAAGAATCTTCAATTTTTATATAACTACTTTTTAAAAAATAGCAACTCTGTAGCTATTACAAGTGTTTTGTCAAGTGTTGCCATTGCTTATCCTGAAGAGGTTGGAGAAGAAATGTTGCCATTACTTTCTGTTAAAGAATTTTACTGGTGGGATTTAAATAGGAGCATACAAGAAACCGGATGTCTTGCCCCTTATGATGATGAGATACCTTTTGCTCAAGAAGAAAGATGGAAGTCAAATCAATTACCACATCGCAGGAAATATAGGGGAGGATTGAGAGATTTTATATTGTACTATCAGTTCAATATCGGAAAATTGAATGAACAAATTCATAAAGTGTTTGACAAATTACAAACAAAGGTTGGGTCAGATGATATCGTTTGGAAAAAAACATTGAGTGAAATTGATAGACGAAAGTATAAAGCTGGTGAATACGATGAAAAATTAGGAGGCTTTCCAATTCAACCAAAATATGAAAGTGATGTGTCAGAATTTATTAATTCAAATCAAGAAGAATTTGAGGCTCAAAATACATCATTGAATTATTCAGGGTTGCTTTCTAAAGCCTACGAAAAGAAAGGAGAAATATCATTTCAAAGTTGGAAAGAATGCTTTAAACTCTATTCTAAAACTGAAAATTTAAACATCCTTTATGACCGACCAGTAACATTGGCTGTTTTAGGTTTGAGGGACTTCAAGAGTGAATTAAGCGAAGATGAAATTAAATGGTGTATAAAAACCATGGCAGAATCTATAGTAACAATTCTACAACATACCTTCAGTAGAAATTTTGGTTTAATCAGAGTCTTCAATTTATTGGAAAAAGAAATTGCTTTAAATTCATTTCATTTACTCTTTGACAATATTGAAACTAAAGAAGATAGAAATGAACTGATTGCATTAATGATTTACATTCTATTTGCCCCCTTTACAGAACCTGAAATTAATAAAATTACCCAGTATGTTAGAACTGTATTTTTCAAATTGCATCCTGAAATAGGGAAAAAAGTTTGGGTTGGATTAATCAAGTATGCTAAATTCAGAAAAGTAAATCCATACTTTCATAATGACCATGACTCAGAAAGGCTAAAAACTGCAAAAGAAAATGAAGAAAAATTTATTCAAAGTCTTGTCATAAATGACGATCTAACTCTAAATATAGAAGAAATTGATTTAGAAAATTATGAAGGATACATTCTTGCAAGAGCATTTATTATAACTCCATATTATTATGAAATAATATATACCAATTTCATAAAAAAATTTATTATTCTTCTTTCAGAAGACTTAAAATTAGAGGAAGATTACTCTTACAATAGAAACAGAAAGGGAAGACAAATACATTCTGAAACAACCCTTTATACAGAGTTTTATTTAGCTGAACTTTTATTATATGCTGACATAAAACTATCAAAGTCCGTAATTGACTTATTATTAAATATAATCTATAACTCAAGTCATATAAATTCAAGAACAGGGCGAGACATTTTTGAATTTTCCTCAAAAATTCCCGAATATGCGATTTATAAACTAGATGAAATTATTGCTAATTCAAATGATGAGGCTCAGAATAAACAACTTATTGACAACTTCTGGCTAGTATGGAATTATTTATATGAAAGAATTAAGACTAGTGGTAAACCTGATCTTACTTCCACTCTTTTCCTTGATATTAAATGGAAAACAGATTTATCCCATTGGAAAGCGCTTGAAAACAAAAAACATTTCTATCATGAAATGGTGACCGAATTAGGGTTCTCCAATGCTAAATCTATAATTAACGTCCTTTCTACCGTTGGCGAAAAAACTCTTCTTCCAGATGGGCTTAGCTGGTTGACAGATTTACTTAAAAAGAACCAAAATGAAAAAAAATACCTTGTAACAGCATCGGGTGAAAGACTGGTTAAAAGGCTATTTTACAATCATATTTCGACAATAAAAAATAACAAGCAGTTAATTAACGACTTTGTTTGGATACTTGATAATATGGTAGATTTGGGTTCTTCCCAAGCATATATGTTTAGAGAAAATGTGATTACATATAAAAAATATTGAAATACCGCCTTCGCCGTCCTGTCTCTGGCGGCGAGAGGGGGCACCACATTTTGCCTTCGTTACGCTACGGCAAAACGTCATATACCTGCGGAACGTTAGCAAAAATTCGCGAAGGATTAGAATTGCTGCAACATCATACCCATTTTTTTCTCAAGAGCCTTCCTGTACACCATATCCGCAGTCGCCACATCCTGTATCGCAAGCCCGGTCGAATCAAAAACCGTATATCCGAATCCTTTGTTCTTGCTTTCTTCTGCCCCGTAATCACCTCGTTTATCGCAAGGAGCTATGTCCCCTGCCTAGTTCCCCGTGCCGAAGTTTAAAACAAATGTGGATGAACTGGAAACAAAAGTGAGTGGGCACTTAGAAAAAATGGGGTTTGCTTTTTGATATACTGAAAAATAGAAACCATTATTATATTCTGGGTGTAAGAATAACAAGTATATGACTCTTAATAGAATCACCATAGATCCTGAAGTCATGTCAGGACAGCCCTGTATAAGAGGTTTAAGAATTCCAGTTCCCTT
>JAQUQX010000001.1:160956-176191 GCA_028715885.1 Candidatus Methanoperedens sp. | reverse complement strand
GGTACTATACCACTTGGCGTATAGCTTGCGTCTGTGGTTAGCAGCATTGCGTCAAGTATTGCAGCGGCACTCGTGGTCTGGGTCTTTGTAATCTTTAAGGTGTGCGGGCCGGCAGAGAGACTTACGGATGTGAGTTGTTGCCACCCATAGCCTGCATCTCCCGTATGCTCATTGAAATTCCCTACTGTTATGCCGTCTATGGTTATCGTAATTTCCTGAGAGCCAAACGGATGCTTTTTGTCAGTCCAGTCGCGCATCCAAAACACATAGCTGCCTGTTTCAGATACGTTTACATTATAGGTTAAAGTATCTCCTCCCCTTGAAAGATACCAGTCTCCTGTGCCTGAGTAGGTTTCATTTGACAATCCTAAACGCCATGTGGGGTTCTTTTCTTCTACACTATCCCAGCTTGTGCCCGGCTTCTGGACGTTTGCACTTACCTCATCCTCAATTTCTTTCCATATGTACTGCTTTCCACTGCTTGGGACAGACATTATAGTGGATGTTAAACCAGATTCACTTAAAGTAAAAGATGCTATATTACTGCCAAGCCACCCAACTGCGGTTGTGTCAGATGACAAGAGTACGATTTTTTCCCCTGCAACTGCCCCATAAGCCGCTCCTGAGAGCAGCAACAGAGCGCAAATGCTATACAATATATTTCTTAGCCTGTTTTTTTCCATCATCATACCATAACACCTGTTTTAATTATACTACTTTTAATGGGTTAGCTTATCGATTTAAATCCCTTTTTATCAATCTATAAGAAACCCCAAATATCAATAGAGAAACCCACAAACTTAGAGTCGGGCTTTGAGGTGTCGGCTCTGGAGTTTTTGATATCTCTCTTACTTTTATGGGAAGATTAAGCGTATGTTCTTCTGCGGTAGATTTGTCGCCCCCATAATAATATACTATCTCCCCTTTTACATTAAAATCGCCGTACTGGTTTGTCTTTATTCTTACTTCAATATCTTTTCCAGCTCCCGGCTCAAGATTGTATGTGGTCGTATATTGTCCTGCGCCAGATGTAGCGAACTCTGAGGAAGTCACAGACATCCCGGAGGGAGGAATTAAAATTACCTGAACCGCCATCACAGGTTTTGTAATTTTATTGACTGCTGATAATTTAAATATAATATCTTCTCCAACAAATACATCTGTCTTCTCTCCATGAAGCTGGACGCTTGCAGATGGTGTTGAGGTTGGAATAGGTGTTGGGGTAGCAATTTGGGTCACTTGAGTGATTGTTGGTGTGGGGCTTGGAGTAGAAACATCCCTGAACGAAATCCCACCTTCGCACCATGGAGGCTTTGGCCAGGGACCTGGCGGAGGGCAGAGATTGTATTCATACATGAAGATTGGAACACCAAAAAAAATTAAGACGACAACAATCAGCAAGATTTTTATTGTTTTATTCATGGTACTCCCCTTAAGTTAAATGAATTTAAAAAGCTTTCTTCACTTGAAGCCTTGCTGTCATTTATCTCTCGGTAACCTTTTCAATGCAGGAAATGCCTCATCCCTGTAAACACAAGCGAAACACCGAGCCTGTTCGCAGTCGCAATCACTTCCTTATCCCGTATCGAACCGCCAGGCGATACAATGTACCTGATATTGTTCTCTGCCGAATAAATGATGCTGTCGTCAAAGGGGAAGAAGGCATCGCTTGCAAGCACGCACTCACCCATAATACTTTTAATATATTCATCTTCACTGATATCAGGTTTTTCCCGTTCGTACAGCAATTTAAGATTCTCCACAGCTTTTGTAGCAGCCAGTTTCCGAATCGCATCCACCCTGTTCGGCTGTCCTGCTCCTATGCTGAGTATCTGGTAAAATCCCTTTTCATACTCGCGTGCAATGACAACGGCATTTGATTTTGTATGTTTGCAGGCATTCAATGCGAACTCCGCCAGCCCTCTTTTCTCATCAGGGAAGAGATGTTCCGTAACAACCTCCCATTTCTCATACAATCCCCTGTTCCTTGACTGGACAAGCATGCCGCCAACGATATAGCGATATGTATTTTCAAGTGGCGCGCCGTTATTCATAGAGAGGTCAAGGATTCTCAGGTCTTTGCTCTTGTTCTTCAAAAATTCCAGCGCATCATCATCATATCCCGGAGCTATTATCAGTTCCACGAACTTGCCTTTCAGGAATTCCAGTGTCGTAAGGTCGGGTTTGCGCGTCAAGCATAGTATGCTGCCGAAAGACGACATGGGATCGCCATCCCATGCTCTGGAGAGAGCCTCAGCAAGCGTATCACCTATTGCAAATCCGCAGGGGTTGCTGTGTTTTACCACTGACACGGCAATGCGGTCCTTATACTCAAGAGCAAGGTTCAATGCAGCCTCAGCATCCACATAATTATTATACGAAAGAGCCTTTCCGTGCAGTTGCATTGCATTTGCAATCGAAGGTTCGGTAACATCAGGCTCTTTATAAAATTTAGCCATCTGGTGCCAGTTCTCGCCATACCGAAGCGTCCTTCCTTCAACAAATTTCAGCCGCAGGATATCTTCGTCGGCGAGCATGCGGCTCAGGTATGTATCAATCGCGCAATCGTAATCCGCTATCCTTCGAAAGGCTTTGACTGCAAGCTGCTTTTTTGTAGTCAGGCTGACCTGCCCCTGTTCAAGTTCTTCCAGTATAACCTGGTAATCCGCATGGTCGGTTATTACAGCCACATGCCTGTAATTTTTCGCAGCAGCCCTGACGATAGCGGGCCCACCAATATCGATATTTTCAACGGCAGCTTCAAGACTCCCGCCATCCGATACCGTCTTCTCGAAGGGGTAAAGGTTTACTGCCACGATATCTATAAACTCGATGCCCAGTTTTTGTGCTTCTGTAACGTGAGTTGGATTATCCCGCAATGCAAGAATACCCCCGTGTATATTTGGATGAAGGGTTTTCACCCTGCCGTCCATCATCTCAGGAAATCCCGTAATATCTGAAACATCTCTTACTTTTACACCTGCAATTTTTAAAATCCGTGATGTCCCGCCTGTGGAAATTATCTCAAAACCGAGCCTTTCAAGCCCGATGGCAAAGTCGATTACTCCGTTTTTATCAGAAACGCTGATTAAAGCTTTCTTGGGCAGAATTTATCACCTTATCTGAATAGAATAACGAAGGTATAAGTTTTTCTAAGCTTTGCGCATTATTTCACGATGATACGACCGCGCATTGAAGTATGGATAGTACAATCGTATTCAAATGTGCCGGTTTTTTTAAAAGTATAGTTCCACATATCCCTTTTATTGAGGGTAGGAGACCTGAAACCATTCCCGTTCACAATGTGCTGGGCGCTGTCCATGTTAGTCCATCGTACTGTAGTGCCTTTGACTATATTGAGTTCGGGCGGGTTTAACCCGATACCTTTTATCTCAACATAGACGGTGGACGGTTCAGGCACGGTGAATACAGGAGTAACTGTAGTTTCAATTGTTCGGGTCTTTCCAATTCCAATATCTTCTAAAGCCGTCCACGTCTGGAAAAAAATGATATATAAAATTATTATTACTCCAAAAGCCCCCAGCGCAATCGCCCATTTTACCCTGAGTCGTGTGCTTATCTCATTTACCGCTTCATTTCTTACTGGCGGCGGCTCGGAAGCAGCAGGTTTGGTTTCAGGAATAGTCCCACTTTTTTTAAGCCTTTCCAACCAGTACTGCTTTCGTCTTTCAGGATTGCCCAGAATTTCATATGCAATATTGATTTCCTTCATCCGTTCTTCAGCGTTTTGAGATTTATTTACATCTGGATGATATTTCCTGGCTAATCTTCTCCAGGCAGCCTCAATAACTTCAGGTTCTGCCTGAGGATGAACCTGAAGTATCTCATAATAGTCTTTGTCCATCACAGCTTTTCATGCTCCATCAAAAAACCGAAGTTTGACATCGTCCACAATCCCGCATTCGCTTGCGTATTCGAAATAAAGTTTAAGGCTTTCCACGCTCTCATCGTCGAAGTCATAATTCAATGTATGCAGGTACTCGCGCATGAAACTGCAATCGATTTTCTTTTGTGTTCCGATGAAATTAGCTATCTCGCTGACGTTTTTATATGCATAGTCTTTTGACTGAATGAGCGCATCAAGGACATACCTTACTTTATCCGGATGCCGTCTTGCGAAATCCTCCCTCACAACCCATAAGGCATATACCATTTTTTTGCCCGTAAGCTTCTTCCATTCGTTGCCAAGGT
Source organism: Candidatus Methanoperedens sp. (assembly GCA_028715885.1). Classification (GTDB taxonomy): domain Archaea; phylum Halobacteriota; class Methanosarcinia; order Methanosarcinales; family Methanoperedenaceae; genus Methanoperedens. The sequence continues at coordinate 171,979 of JAQUQX010000001.1, read as the reverse complement.
CTGCGATTATGCTATATTTCCCTATGGCATGGATGGCGCTGTCCCCGATTAAAAGAGCAGCATCGCCATTTTCCAGCATCCTGTCAATATCCGTTCCATGACACTGCTTGATTTTTACGTTTACGCCATTGCGCCATAATATTATCTTAATTAGAGCGGCTGAACTTGCTGTGGTTTCGGGAATGCAAAGAGTTTTTCCCTCAAGCTCAGGAAAGTCCAGTTTCCCGTTTGAGCATATCAATACGCTTTTAGTGAAATCATTGGACGTGATGGATAAACCCGGCAATATTAGCAGGTCGTCCCGTTTTGCATACATGATTGAAGAAATCGGGCTGATGTCAAGCATCCCCTCAAACAGCAAACGCGCAAGCTCGACAGGATGCGCTTCTCTAATTTCGATGCCGTGCGCTTTTACCTTCCCGCGTTCAAGGGCATAATAAGGGAAATCGCAGTTGGCGAAAGCGATTTTACCGAGGCGTATCATAATAATTCATATTCAGAATAACGGTATATGCATATTAGTTTGATGGATGGGTATTTCTAACTGATATCTGGTATCTGGTTCAAAAATTAGTCCTGAAAAGTACAACACTTGTCAGCCTTTTGATTTTTTACAACGTTTTCGTGATTTTTTTGCATTGGTTATAATAGGTACAATTTGTTAATCTGCACAGCGTAACCATCATACACAATTTTTCACAGTAAAATCTTGGTCGTTGTGGAGGAACCGGTATAGATAATTTCCCTTTTGAGCGAAATGAATAACCGAACATTTTCCTCCTATCAAATCTTATACTTCACCTTATATATACTTTATCATAATAATGATTATTATGATTATTACAGATTTATTAATTTAGAATTCGGGGTAAAGTATTTATTCCAGCAATCCAATGGATTTCCGGGTGTATTATGGCTTATCTCGTTGTATCTGATGTGCATCTGGGCAGCAAGTCCGGACAGTACGATAAATTCTGCGGATTTTTGGAATGGTTAAATGAGATTAAAAATGAGCGCATCATAAAATGCAAACATTTAGGAAAAGGCGAAGAAGTAAAAATCACAATCAAAAAGCCTGAAAAGATAATCCTGTTAGGGGATATTCTGGAACTGTGGGACCCAAAGGATGGGGACAGGGACAACGTTATCAAGGAAAGTATCAAACCGTTCGCACTGCTTTCGGATATTGGAAGCGAGAAAGTTTACGTGGTGGGCAACCATGATGAAGCTCTGGGCGAACTGAGGGAAGAAGTCGATGAGGTTGCGCTGCCCAACAATACAAAATTCGTTATAAGAAACAGGCACTATCCGGATGACCACAACGGTTTGAAAATCGGGAACAGCTCCTACTTTTTTGTTCACGGGCAGCAGTTCGATAAGGAACAGGCAATCCTTGCATGGATATCGCGCCTCATCGGCGAAAGCTGGGACCCTCTCGGATGGTTCCAGAGCCTGTTCAATATCACATCTACAAAAAAACACTGGAAAAAAAACCTGGCGGTATTCTTTGCGCTTTTCCTGGGAGGAGCGCTCTACTGGAAAAACATTTTGCCGTCACCCATTCCCGATTTGACGTGGACGATGTTCGGTTCGGGAAGCACTTTTATTATAGCGATAATTGCGGCAGCAATCGTGCTGTATTTTGGGTTGATGCGCTTTAATTATTTAAGCGCAGCATTGTTTGTAATATTTTCAAGCAGTTTGCTTTTTAGCGGACAGTCAAGCTTAACGGCTATTTTATGGGGCGCCCTGACCGGATTCTTCGCGCTCTGCTCGGTTCCCGGCGTGGTTGCGAATACCCAGAGGAAATTCTACAATATGCTGAAGCCAAAAGACAAGACTGCTGAACAGATTATAAATAACGGGTATTACAAGAAGGAAAAGGACACGATAAAAGCCGGCGTCGTAGTCTTCGGTCATACACATTTTGCAGGTTCCTACGGTCCGAATAACGAAACAGGAAACAAGTTATTCATTAACAGCGGGTGCTGGTATGGGAAAGATATACCGGAAGATAAGCGCTATACGAATACTTTTGTATATATAGATGAAGGCGGAGCATACATCCTGAGGTGGCGCGGCGCGGATGAAATCGACTGCATTGAAGCTTTTCCCGCACAATAAAAACGAATAAACAGCATAATTAATACCATTCCCGCCCATATCAACCGCGATGAAAGATGCCATCAAGCCATCCCATGACGGCGTAATCCTCGACCTTGAGATATCGGCAGGAGCAAAAGAAACCGGCATACAGGGATATAACCCGTGGCGCAAACGCATCGAAGTGCGGCTCTCGGAGCGGGCGCAAAAGGGAAAAGCAAATGCCGAGCTTATATCTTTTTTATCGGGGCTATTCAATGTTCATTCAAGAAATGTCCGGATAATCGCAGGTCTAACCAATAGTAAAAAATCAGTGAAGATTACAGGAGCAAATGCAGTTGATGTTTTGAAGGTTCTAAGTGAAAAATGAACACCAGCACTATTGAAGATATAGAACGTCTTGAAAAGCTTGAAGAACTCATTCTGGAACTTCAAGAACTTGCAGATGGCGGGGCGATTATTGTTGTGGAAGGGAGAAAGGATGTGGATTCCCTGCGCTTTCTTGGCATTAAAGGCGAGATAAGACTTTCCTCACAGCAACCTTTACTCGAATTCACAGAGCTATTGTCAAAGAGCGGAAAAGAGATTGTTTTACTTACAGACTGGGATAAAAAAGGCGGCATGGTTGCGCATAAGATTATACAGCATCTTCTTGCCTACGGGATTATGCCTAATACACAGATTCGGGCGAAGATACGCACGCTAACGAAAAAAAGGATTAAGGATATTGAAAGTCTGAATAACCATGTTAATAAGCTGAGATACGAAATTCACGGCATAACAAAAATTTAAAATATTTCTAAGGGGATTCCATAAACTATATTGCGAATAGGTTACAATCTTTTACAAGGAGTGAATGAGTTGATATAATGGAGAAAAACAGATTAACCTGGAAGGTCGGAGGAAAAGCTGGCGAAGGAATCATGGCAACAGGCATCATTTTTTCCCAGTCTTGCTCGCGCGGAGGACTGCATGTGTTCGATATCAATGAGTATCCGTCCCTTATAAAAGGCGGACATAATACCATTCAGGTGAGGGTGGAGGACAGGGAGATTTTTTCACAGGTTAAAAACGTCAATGTCCTTATCGCCCTCAATAAAGAAACAATACTTTTGCACCGTGATGAACTCGCAAAAGGCGGGGGGATAATATACGACATCTCCGAGGCTATAGAGAAAAAAGAGTTCAGGGAAGACATACGGCTCTATCCCGTGCCGTTTAATAACATAATTAAAGAAATCGGGGCACAGGCGATAATGAAGAATAACCTTGCTCTCGGTGCGTCGATCGCCCTTATAGATTACGATTTTGAGATACTTGCCGGGGTTATAAAGGATACCTTCAAACGAAAGGGAGAAAAGGTAATCAGCGACAACATCAGCGCAGCTAAAGCGGGGTATGATTACATAAAAAAGAATTTTCCCGATGATTTTGATTACAGGCTTGAAAAAATTGGAACTCCCGGGAAAATGCTGCTTACTGGCAACGATGCCATCAGCATGGGCGCAATAAAGGCAGGATGCAAGTTCTATTCTGCTTACCCCATGACTCCTGCGTCTTCGCTGCTGCATTTCATGGCTGCCCAGGAACGGAGGTTCAATATCGTGGTGAAGCACACAGAAGACGAGATATCAGCCATAAACATGGCGATAGGAGCGGGTTTTACAGGCGTGAGAGCCATGTGCGGCACCTCAGGCGGCGGATTCTGCCTCATGTCCGAAGGCTACGGGCTTGCTGGAATGATAGAAGTCCCGATTGTCGTTGTTGTGGCGATGCGTCCCGGTCCCAGCACGGGCATGCCCACATGGTCAGAGCAGGGCGACTTCAAGTTCGTGCTGGGCGCCTCGCAGGGTGATTTCCCGCGTCCTGTGCTTGTGCCCGGCGATAACGAGGAATGTTTCTATATGACAGCCGAGGCGTTCAACATCGCAGAGAAATACCAGACCCCTGTCATCATCCTTACCGATAAGTACCTCGCGGAGAGCCATAAGACCACGGAGAAATTCGATGCAGGAAGGATAACTATAGAGCGCGGCGTTTACGCGACGCCTGAGGCACTGGCTGCATCACCTGGAAATACATTTTTCAAGAGGTACAAACTCACCGGGAACGGCATCTCCCCCAGGACTATCCCGGGCATGAAAAAAGGCATCTATACAGCAACAAGCGATGAGCACGATGAAGAGGGCACTATCACGGAAGAGATAGAAGAGCGGATTGAGATGATGCAAAAAAGGATGAAAAAGCTGGAAACGCTGGCAAAAGAATTAAATCAGCCTGAACTTGCGGGACCACGTGATGCGGACGTCACGATAATCGCCGCAGGCTCGACAAAAGGACCGATAAAAGAGGCGATGATTGAGCTTGAAAAAGAAAGGGTCAGGACGAATTACCTGCAGATTTTATATTTAAATCCCTTCCCGGCAGAAAAAGTTGCAAGTGTAATAGACTCGGCTAAAAAAACGGTTGTGGTCGAGAATAATTTCACGGGGCAGCTTGCTGACATAATCAGGGAAAAAACCGGAAGGAACGTGACCAGAAGGATACTGAAATACGATGGCAGACCATTTTATCCCGAAGAAATACGCGACTCAATAAAGGAGGTGGCTGCGCATGGTTAAAATGCCGGACATCAATACGATAGGCAAACCCAACTGGTGCCCCGGATGCGGGGATTTCGGCATCCTGCTTGCGCTAAAAGGAGCGGTGGTGGAACTCAATATCGAGCCTGAGAATATCGTTATTGTTTCGGGCATAGGATGCTCGGGTAAGGTGCCGCACTGGATAAGGACTTACGGGCTTCATGGAATACATGGCAGGGTTCTGCCTGTTGCAGCAGCCACCAAACTTGCGAACCACGAATTAACCGTGTTCGGGGTCGGGGGGGACGGGGACGGCTATGGTATCGGAATGTGCCATTTCATACACGCGATGCGAAGGAACATCGATATGACGTATATCGTGCACAATAACATGATTTACGGGCTCACTACCGGTCAAACCTCACCAACCAGCGAGAAGGGAATGAGAACCAAATCCACGCCTTCGGGTGTTATCGAAGTGCCTGTGAATCCAATTGCGCTGGCAATATCATCCGGCGCGACTTTCGTGGCGCGAAGTTTCGCGGGCGATGTGAAGCATCTCCAGAAGACCATCGTAGCTGCCGTGAAGCACAGAGGTTTTTCGTTGGTGGATGTATTCCAGCCGTGCGTTTCGTTTAACAACATCAATACATACGACTGGTACAAACAGCGAGTATATGACCTTGAAACAGTGGGGCATAATCCGCAGGATAAGATGGCTGCTTTCGTCCGGTCGCAGGAATGGGGCGAGAAAATACCTATCGGCGTGTTCTATAAGGTGGTTTCGCCCACGTATGAGGATGAACTGCCGCAGATTAAGGAGATGCCGCTTGTGAAGCAGGGGATTGATAAGGTGGATATAAGTAAGCTGATGGAGGATTTTGTTTGAAGTGATAGAAACAGGGTATGCCGGGGAAAAACATACCCTGAACTAATGGTTATTCGGGAGAACAGTTTTTGAACATACTTTCATAAATTTTAGTGTTCTGCATGCTCTATCTTCGGAAGCTCCATCTTCTTCCCGGTTTTTTCAAGATAATCCTTAATCGCAGCATGAAGCCCATCCGCAGCAAGATTAGAGCAGTGCATCTTTATGGGGGGAAGCCCGTCAAGCGCATCCGCCACATCGCCCCGACTGATTTTAAGCGCCTCCTCAAGCGTCTTGCCCTTCGCCATCTCCGTAATCATGGAACTCGTTGCAATCGCCGCGCCGCACCCGAAAGTCTTGAATTTTACATCCTCGAGCCGGTTATCTTTTACCTTGATGTATATCCACATCAGGTCGCCGCAAACAGGGTTTCCGACTTTCCCAATCCCGTCCGCATCCTTTATCTCGCCCACATTCCGCGGGTTTGCAAAATGCTCCATCACTTTTTCGCTGTATCCGTCCGTCATTGTTACCTCGCAAGCGGGGAAATCATCCGCAGCTTATTCACGATTTTAGGCAGCACCGAGACCACATAATCCACGTCTTCCTTTGTATTTTCACGCCCGAGCGTCAACCTGAGGGAACCGTGCGCCTCTTCCGGTTTTAAGCCGATAGCCATAAGGACGTGCGAGGGTTCAAGGGACGTGGATGAACATGCAGAGCCTGTTGAAGCTGCTACTCCTTTCATGTCCAGATTCAATATCATAGATTCGCCTTCAATATAGCTGAACCTGACATTCGCATTATTGGGAAGCCTTTTTGTTGGATGTCCGTTAAGATACGAATCCTTGATTTCAAGAACACCTTTGATAAGCCTGTCCCGGAGTTCTGCTAATTTTGCCTCCTCCGGAAGGCGCTCTTTTGCAAGCTCGCATGCTTTCCCGAAACCAACGATTCCCGGCACGTTCTCGGTGCTTGAGCGCAGGTTTCTCTCGTGCCCTCCGCCGTGAAGCTGCGGTTCTACGAACGTCCCTTTCCGGATATACAGCGCCCCCACGCCTTTTGGTCCATATATTTTATGGGCGCTCATGGACAGGAGATTAACGTCGAGAAATTCCACATTGATCGGTAGCTTCCCCGCTGTCTGGACGGCATCCGTATGAAAAGGAATGTTCTTTTCTTTAGCGATTTTTCCGATCTCCTCGATGGGTTGAATTGTTCCTATTTCGTTATTGGCATGCATGATCGTTATCAGTATGGTCTGCGGCGTGAGTGCTTTTTCAACATCTGCCGGGTTCACGATTCCCTCCCGGCTCACAGGCAGGTAGGTGACCTTGAATCCCTGTCCTTCAAGGTATTTGCAGGTGTGGAGCACTGCATGGTGTTCGATTGAACTTGTGATGATATGGTCGCCCTTTTTCCTGTTCTTGAATGCGATGCCTTTTATTGCAAGGTTGTCCGACTCAGTTCCGCTGCCTGTGAATATTATCTCCTCCTTTTTTGCCCCGATGAGGTCAGCGACTTTCTGTCTTGATTCCTCGATTGCTTTTCTTGCCTGTCTTCCGATTGTATAAAGGCTTGAGGGATTGCCGAACTTTTCGGAAAAATAAGGAAGCATGGCTTCCCTGACCGCGGGATCGACTGCTGTCGTCGCGCTATGGTCCATGTATACCTGTCCTGTCATAGTTTACGATATGTCTTAGAATATACTTAACGATAGCGTTAATCTGGAAGATAATTATTTATCATGATGTTCCAAAGGAAATAAGGGGGTTTTAGCTGTGAATAAACCTTACAATGCCGGTAGAACATCCATAAGCAAAATATGACTATACTTATGTTATTTTATTGAAACGGTCCCCATCTTTTTCATACTGGTACATCTGGGATACACTATCACACTTCTTAGGGATGAGAGACCATATCTTCTGATTACATACAACTTCTACCCTGATTGTCGCATTTGGTAGATAGTCAAAAATATATTCTTCTGGTTTAATAGTCAATGCATAAGGCTGTGTTGACCCTGCCTGTATCGGGTCTTTAGTTTCTTGAAAACAGTAAAAATGTACAAAATTACCATTATCGGTTTTAAGGGCAAATTCTTTCGAAAAATAACATAGAATTGCAAAACCAGGTGCATTTCCCCTATTATTCAGATTAAAAGTATGTGCATCTTCTTTATTCTTATTGAATCCATAATTGTTTGAGTCTTCCAGATAAAAAACCGGTTTTGGAGAGGTAAAATATGCCACACCTAAACCGCCTACCAATATTATAATAATCAAAGCAGCTATTTTACGTATTAAATTATTGCTGCCAGCCTGCTTGTCAGTCATCATTCAATGACAATGATTAATCTCATATATAGCATTTATCGTGGGTACCTTTTTTCATGCCTTACGGATAACGATTATGCCCTATTCTTCCTGTTACCCGGCAGTTAGATTTTATTCTATCCGGATATCCCTGCTACGACCGGGAGGTTCAACGATTCAATTTTTAAAAAGGATGGGCCCGTTGCGATTTGAACGCAAGACCTCTCGGTTATCAGCCGAGCGCTCCACCTAGCTAAGCTACGGGCCCGAAACTTTTGCCAATATAACGCCATCTGATTTAAATGTTGTCTTTAAAAGAGTTCAAATCGAAGAGGCAGCCATCAAACATGTAAAACCAATCGATACCTTTATCTAACTCCATGCACTATGCAACTCACCTTTGAGGGCCGGTAGCTCAGGGGTAGATCGCTCCCTTGGCATGGGAGAGGCCTCGGGTTCAATTCCCGACCGGTCCATTTTTATATTACGGTTATTGGATTAAATCCTTTTAGATAGTCAGAGTCAGAACAATTAAGTAATCTTTATAAATGTGAATGGCGTATCAAACAATGGTGAGCTAATGACTATTCATAAAGAAACGGTTTTCGTAGAAGCAATTGGAATACTTATCTTGTTTTTTTCAGTAAATTCATTTACAAGAGATTACGTTGAAAATAGGGTGCTTAATAGTACAGCTCTATTATATTCACTTTTTCTGGTTTTTATTTTCACAATAGGACTAATTTTGTTACATAAATATATAGCAGACAAAGAGTGAAATTGACAATGCTCATGACCTGACCTTTATCAGTTCCGCTTTTTGCACTATTTTCTCCATAAGGAGATGCTCTGTATCATAGACGAATGTGAACCTGGCGCCAGGATTCAACTCGATTAGCTCAAGCGTGTTCTGAAGCGCAATTGTGAGAGATTCGTAATCAGGCTTGTCTGTAACTTCTGCGTTAAACGGATACGTTTCCTTAAGCTCCAGAGGATAAGGACCGAAAGGATGCTTAAAATCAAGCACCCAATCGAATTCATCTTCGTTATCAAGCCTGTGAGTCCTGATAAGTACCCTGCCATCAAGCTTCAGGTTTTTGAGCTTTTTCCTGTATCGTACAACCTCAGGTCGAAGCGCAGATTCGGGTCCGCTGTAAAAAAATGTAGAGTTTGATACAGGCTGGAATTGCTCGATCCAATCCGAATAATGAAGAGCGCGCTTAAGCCCGTTTAACAATTGGGGATGCGCCCTGCCTCTCTGCTCCACAAGTTCCCAGAGGCTTCCTTCTTTTATCGCCTGTCTTACCTCCCTAATCTCGGCAAATGTCACATAGAGATTGTGGCGCGCAAGCAATTCTTCCCGTTTTTCACTCTTTATAAGCTCCCCAGCATCATGCGAAGTACAAACAGGGCAGGAGCAGGGCAGGTACTGGAGTTCATTAAGATGGTAAGTGCCTCTTACCGTCATGTAGCGCCCTTCCTTGGCATACAGCGCATACGAGGCGGAATCGAACAAATCGCAGCCAAGAGCGACTGCAAGCGAGAACATCATGGGATGTCCTGCGCCGAATAGATGAACGGGCGCAGAGGACGGGAGACCTTTTTTTGAGGCTACAATGACATCCACAAGGTCGGAGTAGCGGTACGACTCCATGAGAGGAACCACAGCACCTAGGGGATAGATGTCAAAATCAGCTTCACCAAGGCGGTGCGCAGCCTGCTCCCTTAAATCGGAAAACGTCGAGCCCTGCACCGGCGCCGCAAGAAGCATGTCTTTTTTTAACCCGAGGGCTTCTTTTGCCCTCTGGATTGTGATTTCAAGCTCTGTTTCCGCGCGCTGGCGGGAAACATCGGGCGGCGTTGGTATGTCGAGGGGAACGCCGATATCAGAGCCAATCTCCTGCTGGAATTGCACAATCTCTGCGTTATTTACTTCCACTTCGCCGTAAACGGATAACTGGTAAGAGCCCGAATCTGTCATTATGGGACCGTCAAAGCCAAGGAGCGAGTGCAATCCCTCGCTGCGGGCGCGCTCCCTGAGTTCAGGCTTGCGGTATATTATATAAGAATTAGTGATGATAATTTCGGCGCCGAATTTTCGAAGCTCTGAGGGCTTGATGGTCTGGATATTGGGATTGACCACTGGCATGATGGTGGGCGTTTCGATTATCCCGTGACGGGTTTCAAGGCGCCCGATTCTGCCGGCGCAGGCTTTGTGGGCTATTTCGAAGATTGGGGGCATGATTGGACTAAATTATGATGGGGGAGTATATTAGGATGAGGATATGGAAATTCTGTTTAATCCATCGGATTCACCGCTGTAATCCACGGCACTTTCTCAAAATCCTTCACATTTTCCGTAAATATGCCTGTAATTCCATTATGTTTCATGGTGGCACACAATAGGGCATCCCAGTAATGAATACCATATTTTATACTCAGGTCAATGGCTGTCAATAGAGAAGCGTCATTAAAACCTATGACCTGCCAGTTATTAAAATCAATAATATCCTTTACAATTTTTCTGGCAATTCCCGCAGGTAGAGGTTTTTCAATCTTTCGCGTCACGACAACATAAAACTCCGAAAGATTCTGGAGAGCAATTGCATACGATTCCTCCCGCATCCAGCATTTTTTAATTAAAGAACTGCAAAGTCTTTGCTTTTCCTGTTCGCTTGCGTCATAAGAATATACCATGATATTGGTATCTATCAGGAAGAGTTCATCTTTCATATAATTCCGCCCTTGATTTGAATTTGAATTTTCCCATTTTGAACCCTTTTTCCAGAAGCTTTAATTCGTTCTCAGAGATCTTTTTTTGAGCAATCTCATCTATCCATTTCTGCATAGCAGATGTTACAGCTTTCCCAAGATAGCCTTTCTTCTCAGGATAAACTTTACGAGCAAGCACCCTGAAGCGATTTTCAATGTCATCGTTTATACTGATAGTTATAGTTCCCATAATTAATATTTAGACCATCAATGTATTTAAATGTAATTATAATGTAAATATTTGATTAATTTGCATCTCTAAGACTGTATAGTGATAATGTATATCTAATAAAAAAACCATGCAATAATGGAGGAACAACATTATGGACATGCAGCTCAAAGAAAATTTCATCTCTCTCTGGAAAAAATATTTCGACAAT
>JAQUQX010000001.1:0-160856 GCA_028715885.1 Candidatus Methanoperedens sp. | reverse complement strand
CATCTCTAAGACTGTATAGTGATAATGTATATCTAATAAAAAAACCATGCAATAATGGAGGAACAACATTATGGACATGCAGCTCAAAGAAAATTTCATCTCTCTCTGGAAAAAATATTTCGACAATGCAGACCTTCCCCTCATCTTTTATTACACGGATGAGGAAGGGCACGCAGAACCTGTCAAACCCGGCTCGGTCTCAAGATGTGTAATCGGGGCATTATCAAGCGCGCGAAGAGGGAAACCTCTTTGCTTTGACGCAGAATCCATCGGCTGTTTCGGCGGGAAAAGATACCTTGGTTTTACTGAAAAAATAATGCCTGACTTCGAGTATTTCCTCTCCTGCGGCATCCCCGGAAAACTTGAAGGAGAGCGTTATAAAAAATCGCCCCAACTTGTCAGGGAATTGATAAAAAATTCGCCAAAATTTAAAGCGCCTGCCCGATTCATCGTATTCAAAAGATGGGACATGCTCGAAGAGTCAGACAATCCCGAAGTAGTTATTTTCTTTGCACCTCCCGACGTTCTCTCAGGTCTTTTCACCCTCGCAGGTTTTGATGTCGCTGAGCCAAATGGGGTAATTTCGCCTTTTGCTGCTGGCTGCGGCACGATTGTCCAGTATCCTTATCTTGAAAAAGATTCCGACAGCCCAAGAGGCATTATCGGGATGTTTGATGTCTCAGCCCGTCCTTTTGTTCAAGAAAATGTGCTTACATTTGCAGTGCCGATGAATAAATTTGTGAGGATGGCAGGGAATATGGACGAGAGTTTCCTCATCACAGAATCATGGAGCAAAGTGCAGAAAAGAATCGGAAAGGCAAAACCAGAAGGGATTTATTAGAGAAAGCAAATCAGAAGACCAATGAAAGATACAATCATTTCATTATTAAATAAAAACAGGAACAACAGGTTCTTAAAAAATAAAATCGAACTGCGATGCGCATGCGGATTCATTGAAAAACTCACATATTTTGAATTTTTATCAGGCGGCGAATTCGATTTCGGTCAGCCTCTTTCTGTTATCAGTCCTTTCATATCCGAATCCGTGTATGATGAAACAATCAATGTAACGCCTCTTCATTTATCAAAAAAATGCCCTGCATGCGGTGAAAAAATAACAGCCGTATTTCCTTTGTCGCTGGAAGAACTTATTACGATTTTGAAGGTAAACCCGCCTGACCCGCAGATGTACGTGTGATTTATGGATACGATAGACGCAATCAAAACGCGCAGGAGCGTCAGGGAGTTTTCTGGCGAAGATATTAATGATAAAACAATTGAAGAAATTTTAGAGGCTGGAAGGTGGGCGCCGTCCGGTTTGAATAACCAGGCATGGCGGTTCATCGTAGTGCGGAAAGAGGACACGAAGGAGGCGCTTTCAAAGTTCACGCATTATGGCGCGATTATCAAAAACGCCCGGATATTGATAGTAGTCTTTCTTGATTGTGATCAGATCTACGACCGTACAAAGGACGTGCAATCCATCGGTGCATGCATCCAGAACATGCTTCTTGCGGTTCATTCTATGGGTTTAGGCGCGGTCTGGCTCGGGGAGATACTGAAGAATAAGGAACAGGTAACTAAAGTCCTTGATGCACCAGATTCTTATGAATTGATGGCTGTAGTTGCTCTCGGGCATCCTGTTAAAAAAGCAAGGTCATCGGATAGGAAAGAGCTATCTGAACTTGTTTTTCGCGAAAGGTTCGGCGCAGGCTGGTAAGCAGTTAATTTAGATAATATTATATTAAGAAAATTAGAATTGCCATAATCTTTATATTGGATAACGGTTATGTATAGTTTTGCCAAAACTTAAAATTGGAGGTATATGACAACAAGCCTGAATTTCTTTAAACAATATCACAGCGCCGTGATAAAAGCGCTGGGTGAGGATGCCAAGAAAGTAAATGCGAAGGTCGGTTCTATATTTGCGGATAAATGGGCGGACAGCGCAGGAAATTTCAACAGCAACACCGAGTTTGCGCAAAGTTTTGAGAATTATCTGAAGAACCAGCTTGAATTTGCAAAAGATGTGAAAATCAACTGCGATGACAGGAATTACTCACTCGATATCAAAGGATGCGCCATCTGCCACGGGAACGAGATTCTGAGAAAAGAAGGCATTCCAACTGCATGCCCTATAGTGCAGGCAGCCAAGTACGCTGCTGTTAAAAAAATCGGGAGAAATGTAGTGACAAAAGGTGTTGAGAAACCCGGCATTGTAGGTGAATGCACCATTAAATTCGAATTCGAGTAAAGCCTCAATAACCCAATCTTTCAAGCAGGGGGTCTTTCACTCCTGTGTTTTCAAAAGCCCTCTTTCGCCTGAGGCATGACTCGCAAATCCCGCACGGCATTTCCCCGCCCTCATAGCATGACCACGACCATTCAAGAGGCGCATCTATCTTCAGTCCGCGCTTCACGATGTCTGCTTTACTCATTGAAATCAGGGGGGTATATATGGCTGGATGCGTCAGGGTGCCGAATTTTAGCATCTCGTTGAAACTTTCCACGAATTCAGGTGTGTTATCAGGGAACGTTGCGGCTTCCTCGGCATCGAATCCCGTTACAATCAGGTCGTACTTGTAGTTCTCAGCCAGCGCAGCCCCGATTGAAAGAAAAACCACGTTGCGTGCAGGCACCCAGACCTGTTCTGCACTTTTTTGGGTGATTTCTTTATCATCGAGTTCATTTCCCGATATTCTGGGCATTTCCCCGCCGCCCGTGAGCGCGCCGCGGAAAGTGCCATACCAGGGAAGAGAGATGATGACATGACCGACGCCGAACAGCTCACAGATTTTTTTAGCGAGTGAAATTTCTTTTTCACGTGCTCGCTGTCCGTAATCAAAGGTCATGCACAGCACTTCATCGCACCTGTTGTATGCTTCCTTAAAAGCGACCGTGGAATCAAGACCTGATGAAAGTAAAACAATAGATTTCATATAACAACCTTTGATTCATTAAAGCAGTAAATATTTATCGTTTGGCGTTATAGTCCCCTTAGTCCCCGTATTTAAATACGGGGTCATTACGAGGTATTATTGTCGATGCGACCCACAATAGATGAATATTTCATGGAGATAGCTGCCATCGTGGCAAAACGCTCCACCTGCCTCAGAAACCAGGTCGGCGCTGTCATCGTTAAGGATAAAAGAATCCTGTCCACGGGCTACAACGGCGCGCCGCGCAATTTAGAGCATTGTCTTGATATAGGGTGCGTCAGGCAGCAGAATAACATCGCATCAGGAACAAGGCACGAACTTTGCCGCGCTGTCCACGCAGAGCAAAATGCTATCATCCAGGCAGCACTGCACGGCGTAAGCACCGAGAACGCCACTGTTTATTGCACCCACCAGCCGTGCATTCTCTGCGCAAAGATACTGATTAATGCCAGGGTTGAAAAAGTGGTTTTCGGTACGGTGTATCCTGATACGGAAGCGCTGGATTTTTTTGAGAAGGCAGGAGTAAAGGTGGAACAATTCACTATGCGCCGGAATCCATGAGGAGCTATGCCTGAGATATTCGCGATTTTAATAACAGCTGTGTGGCTGATGCTGCCTGCTTATATCGCCAATCCCACGGCAGTGGTGTTCGGCGGCGGAACGCCTGTTGATTTCGGGAAAAAATGGCGGGACGGGCGGCGAATACTGGGAGACGGCAAGACGTTCCGCGGATTGATTGGCGGCACAACATGCGGGATTATCGTTGGTCTCATACAGATGAATGTCCCGTCTCAATGGTCATTGGGAAGCTTCACACTCACAACAATAATTACTCTTTCATTTGGCGCCTTACTTGGTGATATGGTAAAAAGCTTTTTTAAGCGGAGGGCAGGATTTGAGCGCGGGGCGGAATTGCCTGTTATCGACCAGCTTGATTTTGTGGCTGGGGCATGGGTTCTAACGTATATTTTTGACCCGCAGTGGTTTTCGGAAAACTTTACGTTCCGGATAATTATTACAGTTCTCATCCTGACGCCGATACTTCACCGCCTGACCAATATTATCGGTTTTTACATTAAATTAAAAAAGGAGCCGTGGTGATGGAATCGCTTGCAGAGGCACTGAAAGAATGCGGAGCTATCAAATTCGGTGATTTTACCCTCGCATCGGGGAAGAGAAGCAAATATTATGTTGATATTAAAAAAGCCAGCGCCAACCCACGCATATTGAAGCTGATAGCTCACAACATATCGCAAATAATAAGCTCCAGTTCTATTCCTGCGGATTATGCAGGATGCGTGGCGCTCGGAGGCGTGCCCATAGCGGTTGCGGTATCGCTTGAAACAGGGCTGCCCCTGATAATAATCAGGAAGGATGTAAAAGATTATGGCACAAAAGGGCAGATTGTGGGTGATTTCAAAAAGGGGATGTCTGTTTTAATGGTCGAGGATGTTGCAACTACAGGCGGTTCTGTCCTGAAAGCGATAAAGACATTAAGGGGTGAGGGGCTTGTTGTCCGGCATGTCATCGTGGTGGTTGACCGCGAGGAAGGGGCGACTGGGGCGCTTGCTGATGAGGGTGTTGAACTCATACCGCTTGTGAGGGTGAGTGAGTTGATGAAAGGATGAATACCACAACCCCTGAGCGCACGCCCATTCGTAAAGCTTCTCACCATTTTTCCACCTATCCCGATGCAATCGCCGCTATGAGACGATTTACAGCGCGTTGCTATTACTATGCTGGTTTTTGGGCGTGAAGCTATAAAAAACTTGCGGAATTGTCAGTGTAAAATAATTTCAGACACTTTACCCATAAGCAGTCCCTTCCGCCAATCCCCCCTCTATCCGGCTTGATTCCTTAGTTTCTTATTCATCTGCTGCATAGACATATGTGGCGGCAATCTAATCTTTTTGTCCCAAAGCCATAGCTTTGAAAAGCTTTATTATGTATGCAATGCATACATTACAGACATGACAGAAGTGAGCATATCTGCACGGGTTCCTGAAGCTGTCTTCAAAGAACTTGAAACTTTCATGAAGGAAGAATCCCTCGAAAAATCATCCTCAATAAGAAAATTGCTTGCAGAGGGATTGCAGCACTGGAAGAGACAGCGCGCTTTGAAGGCATTGGAAGATGGAAAAGTGAGTTTCATGAAAGCTTCGCAAATGGCAGGGCTTTCTGCATGGGACTTTGCCGACCTTGTGCGCGAAAAAGGGATCGTATGGATTAAGTCTGAGAAATTTGTAAGCTCAGATATAAAAAAGGCGCTTCAATGAAGCCTCTTGTTTTTGATGCTACGCCTCTTATTTACCTTGGGAAAGTAAACCTCATCGAAAAAGTTAAGTATTTTCCTGAAGACAAATATACTACAAACTCGGTTTACAGGGAGGTTGTAGAGGAGGGAAAAAAGAGTGGAAGACCTGAGGTTTTCGTTATCAAAACCCTCGTTAAAGGTGGGGTAATCAAGATAAAAGAGCCTTTAAATAAGCGATACATAAGCCGCCTGAGAGAAAATCCCAAAATCCACGAAGCTGATGCGGATGTGCTTGCGCTGGCGCATGAGTTAGACGGTGTCGCTTTGATGGATGATGAGGAGGCAAGGGGCATGGCTGAAATGGAATGTATAGAGCATCACGGGACAATTTATCTGCTCCTGAGGATGAAGAAAATGAAACTGCTCACAAAAGAGGAGACGCTGGCGGGGCTGAATGAGATGATACGCATGGGGTGGAGATGTTCGACTGAGCTGTATGCGGAGATTGTGATGGCGGTGAAGTAAGGGAATGTAAGCTTATGCGGTTGCCCTGGATATTATTATCTTTTTATCCTGCACCGAGAAGTTCATTTCGGTTCCTTCTTTATGGAAAGGGCATCGGCGCGAAAGATTGAGGAAACATCCACTTCCCTGCCCTTATCCCCGGCATCCTCTGCACAGAAATCCCGCGGCAGGGCTTGACATAAGGCAGAATAACATGTGTAATCTCATTAAAACAATACAAAGGTAAAAAGGTAAGAGGAAATACCTGGCAATTCCGTGTTTATCTGTAGCTTTCAAAAAAATAGGCAGGGTGGCATTGCACCCAACCCTTCATTTCTGATATTTCCTTCTCAGATACGCAATCCCTGCGCCCGCTACTCCAATCGCCAGCCCGAACCCTGGTGTTTTTGGTGTTGCAGCAGGTGTTTTTTCTGGAGTTCCTGAGGGTGTTTCCACAGGCGTCGCCGCTCCTGCATCTTCAACGGTCACGTCCACCGTGCGCTCGGAGAAGTTTGCTATATACATCATTGCTTGCATGCGGTTTCCACTGTGCATGGTAAGCCAGAAAGATGACACAGTAGCATTGTATAACTCCTCTTCGCTCATGACCTGCATCATGGGTTTGTTGTCTATATAAAGACGAATCTTCTGTCTCTCAGTCCAAGTAAGAGAACTGTTATCAAGATTCATCATGAAGAATTTCCCGGACGGGTCAGTGGAATTAATGGTCATTCTCATGCGGTTTCTATCCATAGATCTTATCATGACGTTTGTATCCTCTGAATAGTTGGCAATCGAATACTTGCCGTAAGCCCCGACTGAAATCTCAGCGCCTGCCCTGTTTTTCATCATTTCTGCCATGAACTTTCCATGCCCCTTGCTCACTGGCATATTCACAGGCACAGCCCTGAAAATAGCGTTTCCTGCGCTTGACTCTATTCGAATCTCGTCCCCGGCAATATTTATGGACGTGGCGTTGGTTCCTGCAATAAATGCAGTCAGGTTATCAGCTTCAATTTTTATTACTTTATCTTCTTTTGTAGCTTTCACACCTTCCGCAAGGTTAAATGTGATAGTTGTAGCTGTTTTTGTTTTGATGTTAATAACAGCCGCAGGATTATCGTGCAATTGCAGCACCACGGAACCATCTTTGTTAGTAATTTTTGTTAATGAACCCTGGGGTTTTGAGTCTTTGAAATTAAAATTAGCGACTTTTATAGAGTCAAAAATCGCAATTCCCGAAATGCTGTAATTACTCACCTCACCCGTAGTATTATCCACAGTAAAAGTCACATAGTTTCCATAGTTATTGCCGGCGCTGTGCATGAATCCCATTCCCATCATGCCTCCTGCGCCTCGTATATCCTGTCCTTTTTTCATCATTTCTGCTGCTTTTCCGCGCATCATGCCATCGCCCTTCTCTGCAAAAACAGGCAGAGCAAGCATTGCGACTATTAGCAGGACTGCGGTTATTTTTATTAATCTGTTCATAAACCCTCCCTTAAAGTTTTACAAATTTAATATGACGTTTTCAGGTTATAATCATTTCGGCAGAATTTTACGGGGCAGGACAGAATAATTAATATATCTTCCGCTCATTTTTCAGCCCGATTAAAATGCCTGTTATCACAGTATATTATGATGACCTTGAAGAACTCTCAGGAGTGGATAAAGACACTGTTATCAAACGTATCCCCATGATGGGATGCGACATCGAACGAATCGAAGAAGACCACGTTGATATAGAGTTTTTCCCCAACAGACCAGACCTTTACAGCACGGAAGGCGTGGCGCGGGCGCTCAAAGGGTTTCTTGGCATTGAAACCGGCATACGGGAATTCAAAGTCAACCCTTCCGGAATCAAGATAACAAAAGACACTGGACTCGAAAAAATCCGCCCCTACCTTGCCTGCGCCGTAATCCGGGGCATGCGGTTCAATTCACGAAGCATCGAATCCCTGATGGCGCTGCAGGAATCCCTTCACTGGGCAGTGGGCAGGAACCGCAATAAAGTATCCATCGGGGTGCACGACCTTGCAAGAATAAAACCGCCTTTTCGGTATATTGCGCAGAATCCCGATTTTAAGTTCACGCCGCTTGACTTCACAGAGCCGATGACGATGAGGGAAATACTTGAAAAACACCCCAAGGGTATAAAGTTCGCATACATACTTGAAAAATTCGATAAATACCCGCTCATCCTTGATGCAGAGGAGAATGTTCTCTCGTTCCCTCCAATAATCAATGGTGAGCTCACGCGGGTGACAGAAGATACCACTGACCTTTTTATTGAAGTTACAGGTCTTGACCCAAGCGTTTCAGTTGCGTTAAACATTGTGGTAGCATCGCTGGCTGAGCGCGGGGGTAGGATAGAATCCGTTACCACTGACGGGAAGTTACAGACGCCGCATCTTGCGCCCGCTATCATGAATCTTGAAAATAGCGAAGTAAGAGAGCTGCTTGGATTCGATATCACAGATGAAGAAATTATATCATGTCTTCAAAAGATGAGGTACGGCGCAGAAACTTCGGGTAAAATAATTGAAGTATCTGTCCCTGCTTACCGCTCCGACATACTGCACAACTGGGACCTTATCGAGGATATCGGCATAGGTTATGGCTTTGATAAAATCCAACCAGAACTGCCTTCAACTTCCACAACAGGAAAATCCCACCCCATTTCAAAGCTCAGGGACTCGTTACACGAAATAATGACAGGACTTGGTTATTTTCAGGTAATGCCATTCACACTCACAAGCGAGCGTGTGCAGTTCGACAGGATGCGCAGGGAAAAAGCCGACGGCGTCACACACATATTGTATCCCATAAGCGAAGACCATACCATCGTGCGTTCTATGATTTTGCCAAACCTGCTTGAGATACTTTCAATAAACAAGCACCGGGAACTTCCGCAGCGCATCTTTGAAGTGGGGGAAGTCGTGGTGAACTGCAAGACCGCACAGCGTCTCGGGGCTGTTGCCATCCATCCGCAGGCGAATTTTACCGAGATCCAGGCTGTCGTGGATGCCGTTTTGAGGGAGAGGCGCATAGAATATGAAGTCGTGGAATCTGACGACCCCGCATTCATTGAAGGAAGGCGCGTTGATATTATAATTAATGGTAAAAAAGCAGGGATGCTCGGCGAAATTCACCCCGAAGTAATCTCAAACTTCGGGCTTGAACATCCCATTATCGGGTTTGAACTTGGATTATAAACCTTTTTTCCTCTTCAAATAATATCCCGCAGCCACGGCTCCAATAACAGCCGCCAGCCCGCCGAAGATACCGACACCGCTTAACGTCGAACTACCTGTTTGCAGGTTCACGGTTATGGGAACCGTGCGCCTGAATATCACCACGTTATTCTTTTCGTCAATACCTCTCAATTCAACATCCAGCAGGTACTTCTTGCCAGCGGCGTTTTTATCAACAGTCACCTTTAAAACCGCGTCGCCGCTTTCACCCGGCTCCAGCTTTCCCACGAAATCTGATTTTTCATTGAATTCAAACGGCTGGGATG
Organism: Candidatus Methanoperedens sp.; assembly: GCA_028715885.1. Lineage (GTDB taxonomy): Archaea > Halobacteriota > Methanosarcinia > Methanosarcinales > Methanoperedenaceae > Methanoperedens. The sequence goes on along the minus strand of JAQUQX010000001.1, from coordinate 151,639 downwards.
CGTCCTTGAATACGCGCAAGGAAACCGATTCAGCCTTTTCATTGCCAGTGTTGCCGACTTTTATCCTGAACTCGGCTTTGCTTCCAGGTATTAATTTTTCAGGAGCTGTTGTTATCGATTCCACTATGAGATAAGGCGCTGGCTTTATCGGGATATTGAGTGTTAGGTTTTTCATCCTGTACGTATTTGCCTCGTCATTTTCATCCTTATACGTAATCTCAAGTTTTGCGCTGTAATCTCCTTCCCTTATGTTCTCATCCGTATCTACATAAAAATCTGCTTTCTTGCTCCCGCCCTTTTCAATTATACCAAGACTGTCTTCATCAGAATAACTGTATGTCGGTTTGAATCCCGCGGGCACGATGAGTTTAACTTTAACGTTCTCAGCATTGCCTTTTCCGATATTATCGATATTCACCGAAAGCTTCGCTTCTTTTGTATCGGCTATCAATTTCTCAGGAGAAGTTACAAGCGCCCCGACTACAAAATCAGCCCTCTTTGGGTCGATATAAATCGGGAAATCCTTCTTTGTCCACCCTTCTCCCGTATACCAGTTCAGGGTTATGTTATATTTTCCTTTGATAGCATTATCAGCTACCCTGAGTTTATAGTGCAGCACATAGAAAACCTTGTTATCATTAGTGCCTGAGGATGCGCCTAAATCCTTATCAGGGGAATCTCCGGCTTCGAATAAAAAGGGGTATCCCACATCGAGATGGAACTTTAAATTATCTACTGAACTTGACATGGTGTTTACAACCTGCCATCTCAGGTCCACATCTTTCCCGGCATCTGCAGGGTCGGGGTCCTGGCTCATGAAATTTGCCTGTATCCTGTTTCCCTGCACTCCTGTCAACGGGGCGCCAAAAGCCGGATTGGAAGCCAAAAGTAAAAAACCCAAAACTATACCCAATGCTGCAATCTGTTTCAATAATCCGTTCTTCATGTTCTTACCTCAAATCTGTTTATTATTTTTTTATATGTATCTTTTATATTCATAGTATCAATTATAATTACAAGTGCCGGGACAACCGTTATGGCGGCTGCCATGCTTGCAGCAACCCCATAACTCATTATTGTCCCCATATCGCCGAGGAATGTCAATTTCCCAAGAGACATCGCCTGGAATCCTATCAGGGCTGCCAGCGTTGTGGTTGACATGGGGATTATTACATTGTTCAATGTAACTGCCATTGCATCCCTGGGAACAAGTTTGTTTTCCAGTTCAAACCTGTACCTCGTGACAACCTGAATCCCGAAGTCTATGCCTATGCCCATTATCATGGATAGAACGCCTGATGTCTGGGAGCTCAATCCCATTCCGATTAAGCCGACATAACCCATTGCCCAGAGCGTCCCGAAAATTATCGTTGTCATGGGCGTGAATCCGTATTTGATGGAACGGAAAAGAGTCAGTATTATTATCAAAATCCCGACAAGGGAATATAGCGTTGTTCTTGCCATATCGGGTCCGATGCTTTTTTCCATGACCGTACTTTCCATGGCGTTGCCTCCAAGAGCTACCGTAACTCCTGGCGGATTCGGGACTTCCATGAGTATCTTGTTAAGTTCGAATTCAAGCGCTTTCAGGTCAGCGTCATCGGTTGTGCGGATTTTAACCAGGGCGAGCGTATAATCCTTGCTTACATAACTCCCAAGAAGCCCGTTCTTATCTGTAAGTTCAGAAATCTCTCTTACAGACTGGGGCAACCGCCCATTATTAATTGTTTTCAAAACTGAAGCCGCACTTGAGACATCAATCACATTATCGGTATGCTGCGCAAGCTTGGAAAGCTGGTCCATATACCGTATGACCTCAGGGTCGCGAATGTCCCGCACCTCGTCAGAACCCTTATATTGAGTATCTAATTCGACTGCAAAGAATACTGCATTGGTGCTTCCGAACTCGTTTTCAATGCTGTTCAGGGTACTTATGGATTCAACATCCTTAGGAAGCATTGATTTTATATCTGATTTTTTTGTTTCGATTGTGCCTGCCATCTGGATGGCAAAAAATGAAACGACAAGCATGATTAAAAGCACTGTAATCGGATGGATGGTGACAAACGATGAATATTTTTCAAGCAGTTTTTTGATCATTTTTACCTTCCCCTCTGGATATGTTCTTCTTTTTTGGTTGTAAGTTTCGCAAGCTTTCTATGTGTATTCCAGTACTCAAAATCCTCTTCAAGCAGTATGAACACGGGATTGACAATGAGCGCGGCGAGAAGGCAATAAGCTATACCCAGCGCCAGCGTTTGACCCAGGTGCTGTATAAGCGGAACGGATGCGAATGACAGCACACCAAAACCCACAATCGTAGTCAGCCCTGACCCGATGACTGCTGAACCTATTGAATAAACTGTTGTCTTCATGGAATCAAGCTGGCTATAATTTTTAACCCTTTCTTCATTGTACCTGCTTAACACGAATACACCGTATTCCACACCCAGACCAAGAAGCATTGAGCTAAGAGCTACCGTGGCAACCGATAAGGGAATACCCAGCCACCCCAGGGTTCCCATTGTCCAGATTAATCCTATAGACAGCGGGGCGAATATCAAAAATGCCTGTGTATATGAGCGCTGCATGATGAAAAGAAGGAGCAAAATGATGATTGCTGCGACTATGAGTGTATAAACGGCATCCCTCTTGAGTAAATCAAAAATAGTCATCCTGAGAATCGGCTGACCTGTTATGCCGAAATTTACCCCCGGCGGTTTTGGAGTATAATCGATATGCTTCTGTGCAAGTTTATTGAAATTCTGTATCTGGTCCTCCCCTGAGCCTATATCTGCCGTAACATACATTAGCACCATTTTATAATTCCGGCTGAAAAATGCATCCGTCTCGGAAGCGCTGCGCAGGGTTTGCGTTATCTCCTCATCCGAAAATGCCTTCTTGCTCCTGAAAAAACTTGCAGGAGATGTTACGCTCGTAACAGTCGTTTCGCCCCTGAATTCCCTGTCAAGGAAAATCAGTGATTGTATCACCCTCGGGTCGCGAATATCCCTCACAGCTTCTTTTGAATCAACAGACTCGTCGATTTGCACGGCAATGACTACAGTATCCTCGCCCCCGAATTTACCCGATACCCTGTCATTAAGTTTAAAAATGGGAAGTTCCTTGGGCATCTCTTTCCTGAAATCCGAGTTAATGGTCAAATCCTTAAGCCCGATTCCCAGAATAATAGTAAGAATTATAACGATGACTGCGAGTAGTTTTGTATGCTTTTTCTGTATTTCAGCAAGTTTCATCAAATACGTTTCGAGAAAGGTTGCCATCTGTTCTCCGCTTTGCTTCCCTGTTTATTCATGCAGGTATTAAAATGTTATGTTGTAAACAACTCCAAGGTGGTTTAATTACAAAACTTTTAAATAGCAAAACATGAAATTATCCATTGTGTTTGAAAAACTAAAAAAACTCGGTCTTACAGGCTATGAAGCGCAGGCGTATCTCGCATTGCTCAAACTGGGAGATGCCGAAGCCGACGAAATAGCAGCAGCCGCCAAAATACCGATGGGAAGGATATACAATGTACTTTCCAACCTTGAGGAATATCGCTTAATAAGGGCGCAGGACACGCGACCGCGTAAATACGCATGCGTTGAACCTGCGGCGGCAATGGAGCGGCTTTTGAAAAATAAGCATGAGGAACTTAAACAGGCTGCTTCTGAACTGGAGACATTATCTTCCGACCTTGCATCCGAACTTTCGGGCGTCAGGGGAGAACAGCATACAAGGAGCTTCTGGACAGTGGCGATAGGGGATGAATCGCATGAACTGGCAGGGGAATGCATATCGGCTGCGAAAAAAGAAGTGCTGTTCTTTATGCCGTCGCGCATGACTTCGGAGCGGATAAAGAACAAGGTGATAAAAGGGCTGTATTCGGGAATCATAAAAGGGCTACTTGATAACCTTGAAAAAGGAGTAGAGGTCAGAGCGATTCTTAGCAGGGATGTGGATTTCAGCGAACTTGAGGAGAATCCTGCGATTAAAAAAATGCTCATGCACATGGGAAACAGGTTCGAGTGCAGGCTGGCTGAGATACCGGCTACGCCTTTTGATATAATCGACGGGGAAAATGTCCTGCTGAAGATGCAGAACCCGATAAACCCGGAAGAGCTTTTTGCTGTGGTTAATGTCAGGGATACGAAGCTTGCCGTAGAGCTTCGCAAAAAATTTTTCACTATATGGGATAAAGCCGAAGCGTACACTGGAAAAACCGGGAACTGCTGCGATTAAAGGTTCTTTTCTGATTCAGGTTTAAGCGATGTAGCTTGTGCTTCCCCTGTCAAATCCCCCGACAAGCTCAAGATTCATATCATCCGGCTGCCATGCTACGTTTGGATACACAAGGTTCTTGAAGAAATGGGTGGTATCTTTTGCTATTTTTGTTGCGAGATGCTCTTCGCCGAATACCTGTCTTGTAATCTCATGAGCCATCTGCCGGACACCGCTTTCGCTCATGTAACCCAGAGTATGCAGGTATTCATGTAACAGCACATGGAAAATATAGGGCTTGTAAAGCTCTGGTCTTGTTTCCTTGATTCTCTCAAGAGGGATTTTGTTCATTACGATAACGTTGGTGCCTACAGGATAGAAAGCCCCGAAAAATCCCTGCGGATGGTTCCCGAGGTTTGCCAGCCCCAGCATCAAACCTGCGCGGCTTTTTCTCTGGCTCTCCCATACGGCTGCTTTTACGACCTCGAAGATGTCTGCGAGGGTTTTTGCGTTTTCAAGTCTTGTATCAAAATTGTTTTTTATATTATTCGCCATCTTACGAACATATTAGAAGGGCATTGATTAAATAAGTTTTGGTCAGGCAACAGGGCGCTAAGAGATTACCCAAAAAATAAGATAGCAGGTATTTTGAAAAACAAACCGTATATGAATGCAGATTTAGAGTCCCGCTCTTCATAGCGTTTTTCTGCTGCGTTGAATATTTATAACCCCATAATTATTAAATCCCCGCGCCGATATGTTCCCGGTGCAGCAATATTCCATTGGACCCGAACTCCTCAAGACTATATCTATGGGATGGGCTTTTTTCTTGCTGAGCTGAAGACGTGCCACTTATGGTCGGGGTGCGGCGGGGAGGTGGCGGGGCGGGGTAAGTTGGGCTGGCGCTTGAAGTCGTGGATATTGTCGAAAGGGTTATGAAGGATCAATCGAAGAGTATATTACATATAGGTACCTATAGTAACATATATGACAGCTACCACAACGATATGTTTAGACCCAAAGGTAAAGGATAAACTTACTTCTCTAAAATACCATTCCCGCGAATCGTATAGTTCCGTTATAGAAAGATTGACGAATCTGGCAATAGATGAAGAACCGCTCAGCGATGAAGCGATAAAGGGTATAGAAGAAGCTCTTGAAGACATAAAACACGGACGCCTGCATTCCGAAGAAGAGATCATGAAAGAGTTTGACCTGAAATGAGCTATAAGGTCGAATATACTTCAAAAGCAAGAAAGGATCTCAAAAAGTTACCCCTGGAAATTTCACAGAGCATAATTCGGTCCATCAAAAGTATTAAAGATGATCCATATCCTCATGTAAAAAAGATCAAAGGGACACAAAAGAATCCTCTATTTACTCACCGTGTTGGTGAATATCGGGCTATCCTTTACATAGAAAATGAGCGTTTGCTCATCCTGGTTATAGAAGCAGGTCACAGGAAAAAGATATACAGGAAATATTGAGAATATGAAACCCGGGGATTCCCCCCCTCGCAGGCTTGCATCAGCGTCATCTGTACGCTCCGTGTTCTATTGCAGGCGCCACACATTTATCACTTTTAAAATATTAAATCCCCGGCGCGCCGATATGTTGAAATAAAAACTTGGTTCTGAAGTACATTGAGAATCTTATTTTACCTTTACCTCCACTTGCTGAACAGCGCCGCATCGTCGCCAAGGTTGACCAGCTCATGTCCCTCTGCGATAAGCTTGAAGCCGGACTCCTGCGCTCGCAGGCGGACAGCGAGAGGTTGATGGAGGCGGTAGTGAGCCGAGTGCTTGAAGTGAAATCGCAAAGTGAAAAAATCAAATGAAAAAAGAAAACATATATACGATATTAATACTCTATTAATATTGCATTAATATGGTAAAAGCAATAGTAAACATTAATGAGAGGGCAAATAAGCTACTTAATATAGTAAAGGCAAAACACGGGTTAAGAACAAAGTCCGAAGCCATCAATATTGTAGTAAGTGAATATGGAAAATCTCTTCTTGAACCCGAGCTTAGACCTGAATTTATCAAAAAAATCAAAGCAAGGAAAAAAGAAAAGACCATTAAGATCACGAATTTTAGCAGTCATTACGGCTTAGATTAATATGTATTCTCTTGAAGTGAGAGAAAGCGTTGACCGGATATTTTCCAAACTTGCAAAGAAAAATCCGAAACAGATGCGGATAATCGAGAAAAAGATAAAACAGATTTGTGAAAAACCTTTACATTTCAAGCCGTTAAGAGCGCCGATGCAGCATTTGCGGAGAGTGCATGTTGATAAGAGCTTTATCTTGACTTATTCAGTTAATGAGGAAAATAAAATCGTGATAATAGAAGATTACGACCACCATGATAAAATCTATGTATAGTGATTTTTCTAGCGCCGCATCGTCGCCAGGGTTGACCAGCTCATGTCCCTCTGATGAGCTTGAAGCCGGACTCCTGCGCTCACAGGCGGACAGCGAGAGGCTGATGGAGGCGGTTGTGGGGAGGATGCTGGCGGAATAGAATTAATATTTTGAATAATTGGGTGTCGCTTAGGTATACCCGTATCATGACCTGCTCAAAAGGTTTATGTCTTAGAAGTAAGATATAACTTACTATGAATGCCACAATTGATATGGTAACTATATCCTCAAAAGGTCAGATAGTAATTCCCAAAAAGATACTGGAAGCTCTTGGATTGAAAGAGCAAGATAAGTTATTGCTATTCAATAAAGGCGAAAACATTCTTTTAAAAAAAGTAAAACCTGAGATGTTTGAAAAAAATTTAAGGGACATGTTAGCGCCAATTCGTAAGGAAGCAGAAGCAAAAGGATTGACCGAACGAGATGTAGAAATTGAGATTAAAGCACATAGAGCGCAAAAAATTCAGGCATGAAACGATTAGTAATTGATACGAACGTCTTTGTTTCTGCTTTGATATCAACCAGAAGTATTCCTGCGTTGCTTCTTGATGAAGCTGAAAAAAAGTACACGCTTTTTATATCAAAAGAAATACTGGACGAAGTGGAGGAGGTTATTTCAAGAAAGAAATTCGGTTTCTCCACTCAAAAAATTAGTTCAGCAATGGAAGCGATATTGTCGTTTTCTGAAATAATAAATCCAGAAATAAAAGTAGATGTTATAAAATCAGACCCTGATGATAATAAAATACTGGAATGTGCGATCGCATGCAAGGCGTCATATATTGTTTCAGGGGATTCTCACTTGCTTGACCTGAGAGAATACGGTAGTATAAAAATAATAAATCCAAAGACTGCACTTGAATTATTGAATAACTTATAAAAACCACCTGTTTCTCCTCTGCGATAAGCTTGAAGCCGGACTCCTACGCTTGCAGGCGGACAGCAAGAAGCTGATGGAGGCGGTTGTGGGGAGGATGCTGGGATAGTTGCTTCGGGGAACATATAGGCGCCGGATTTCAATATTTTTACCTGAGTTCGTATCAGTTCGTACAAGTTAGTTGTTGATTTTTCATACCAGAGCACAGGGAGTTGCTGCTTTTCTCTGTGTCCTCTGCGCCCTCTGTTGTCTTTTCAGACCTGACAATGTACCCTGCGCTTTCCCTGTCAAAGCCCTGCAGACTCGAAGACTTCTTCCGCTTTATGATTTCTGGTCTGGTTTAACGAATCCTGCTTTTTCTCCTCTTTTTCATTGGAGACCCGCACACCGGACACTCCTCCCCTTCCGGAAACCTCCGCTTGCACCCGATGCATTGCTTTTCCCATAGGAGAACATCCTTTATCTTCCTCTGACCCGCAGGCATGACCTTGATGCCGAGATGGAGGGCAGTATTCTGGACAGCGAAATCATCCGTAATCAGGATAGTTTCCTCGCGCCCTGAATATTCCAGCGCCTTTGCAAGGATGTCGATGTCCGTGCCTGAAAGCTCTTCGCTGTCCTTCGTAACTCCCGCTTTTTTCCTGACCTCTTTTTTGAAGCTTTCAAGCGGGGGCTCGACCCTCACATTCATCAATTCCATTATCGTGCGGGCGTTCTCATCCCTGAGTTCTTCAACAACGGATGGTGTAGTTATGATACTGCCTTCGAGTCGTTTCCGGATAATGAAAAGGGAGGAATCGGCGATGTAGAACATTTTCAGAAGTGATACTTAACTTATCTTAGATAAAGATATCCTGCCACTTGGAGGCTTTTATTATCTTCTGGTTCAAGAAAGGAAAAACTTGGACACAAGATGTTTTGGTTGATACCCTCAACCAAAAAATAATAAAAATTCTCATCTTTTAGCACCGACTTTTTTATCAAATGAAATTGTTCTATTCAGTATATTCTGATTGTTCAGAAAAATTTAAATATTCCGATAGACTATTGAAGATTGATGAAAATGGTCAAAAAAGATAAGAACGAATATTGTTGTGTGCCGCTGGACAAAAAATTGGGCTGCTGTAAAGTGGACTCCGTAATAAGCATAGACGACCGGGGGCAGATGGTGCTTCCCAAGGAGATAAGGGACAAGGCAAATATCAGCGCGGGCGATAAGCTGGCTGTTATAAGTTTTGAAAAAAACGGGAAGATATGCTGCCTTTCTTTAATTAAGGTCGAGGAGCTTGCAGGAATGGTAAAGGACATGCTCGGTCCATTGATGAAAGAGATAATCACGGAATGATTTAGATACGGAGGAACCAAAATGAAGGATGAAGAAATCAAGAAAGCGGTAAGGGAAGGCTATGCTAAAATAGCTAAAAAGGGGAAATCATGCTGCTCTCCGGTAACTCCCTGCTGTGGAAACGAGAATACCGCAATGGCAGAGAATATCAGCAGGAAGATAGGATACGGGGATGAGGAACTTACCGCCGTTCCCGAAGGTGCAAATCTCGGTCTTGGGTGCGGGAACCCCGTGGCTCTGGCATCCTTAAAAGAAGGGGAAACCGTGCTTGACCTCGGCTCAGGCGCGGGTTTTGACTGCTTCCTTGCAGCAAACAAGGTGGGAAAACTGGGACGGGTCATAGGAGTTGATATGACGCCCGAGATGATTGAAAAGGCAAGAGAAAACGCTAGGAAGGGCAATTATGAGAATGTAGAATTCAGGCTGGGTGAGATTGAGAATATACCTGCGGCAGATAATTCCGTTGATGCGGTCATATCCAACTGCGTTATCAACCTCGCACCCGACAAAGGAAGGGTTTTTAAAGAGGCGTGGAGGGTCATAAAACCCGGTGGCAGGCTCATGGTTTCAGACCTCGTCCTGGAAAAAGAGCTTCCCGAAATAGTAAGGAATTCCATAGAGGCGTATATCGGATGCCTTTCAGGGGCGATAATGAAGAATGAGTACCTGAAGGCTATAAAAAATGCAGGCTTCAAGGATGTAAGAATATTGGATGAGACGCATTATCCTGTCGAGTTAATGGCAAACGACACGACTGCAAAGGCGATTATCGAGAATTTCAATGTCCCGAATGATGCGATAAAAGAGATAGCTGAATCGGTTGTGAGCATAAAGGTACAGGGAAGGAAATAAACACGGATTTAAAACGATTTCCACCCCGGGTAAGCATTAACAAAAGGCTTAAATCAGAGTATGCCTTTAAAGAATCGCTTTGATGTGCCGCCATAACTCAGCTGGTAGAGTGCCTGGCTGTTAACCAGGATGTCACAGGTTCGAGCCCTGTTGGCGGCGTCCAGCGACCGGACAAGCATAGTTTTTTGGGCCCGTAGCTTAGTCCGGTTAGAGCGCCCGGCTCATAACCGGGCGGTCACCGGTTCAAATCCGGTCGGGCCCACTTACGATTATAAGAAGGATAAATCCAAAAAACAAGTCTATGCACTAATAAGAATTACTCGCCTCGTAACTAATATCCTTGCTTATCATTTTCTGTCCATTTAGGTTCATTTGAACCTTCAATTCCACTTTCAGTTCCGTGAAATAAAGTGGCTGAGCAACAAAACACCCAAATCGTACATCTGATATGAAATTCAATAATATTTGCTCTAAAAATAGTTGGTTTGGAATAAGTTGTTTTATTGGCGAAAGATACCTTTTTTTCCTCATATCAGACAATTGACTAAATGTTTCTTTGAGGCTGTTGTTGTCCAATGCATCTGGGTCAGTATGAAGAAAACTTGCCATTGTACAACCTTTCTTTACCTCTTTGCTATAAAATACATAATATTTTTCATTAATTTTAACTTTATTTTTTCCATCTTTTAGTTTAAAAGTAAGGTTTTTTTCCTCATTGGAAATAGTTATTACTTTGTTATCGCTGCTTTTTTCTATTTTTGCGGTTTTTACCCAGTCCACTCCAACAGCCTCAAGAAAATTTATGAGCCAGATGGAATCCTTTCCAGGAACATCTTCCCAGCAAAACGGATGCCATGTAAAAAGCAATATATCTTCTTTCATTCTTAATAATTCGGCATCTGTGACAGGAGATATAACATCAGTCATAGCAAATTTAAAAGCAGAATGAGAACTTTTTAATATGAAAAGAAGTTCATCATCTGAAAAATACGGGAAAGGCACATTATCCCCAAAAAGATTTTGCTTTAATCCTCTAATGTGATTGTTTGCCATTTCTAAACATTTTTCTTCAGTTATTTCAAGACATTCCCCTTTTTGTTGATGATAATCAAGCACTTCACGATAACTTTGTCTTATCGATTCATCGTCTGGATAATTCCATTTTGATTTGATATATTTCACAAATTCTGCATTGATTATATCTTGACAATAATCTGAGGAGTAAAATTCTAACCAATAAGAGCTTTCCATGAATTCTGTAACAAGTTTTTTAAAAATTTCAATGTTGTTATTGATATAATAATAGATGTTGTGAGAGGGATTATTGGGATACGATTTTTTTAGAAGATATTTTTCGTCATCATGTAGTTTATTCAGGTATTTATAAAGAGTCGGTTCTGTAAGTCCACAAACCTCTTTAATTTCTGATGGTCGGGCTTTTTGGGTTTTTAAAATTATATTTAAAATCGAATATTCAATTTTGTTCAACATTTTTAATAACCAATACTTAAGAAATTTATTAAATACTTAAGTATTCTTAAGTTATATAAATGCATCGTGCATAGATATATCTATGATATTAACTTCGTTTACTTGGTTTGATTTAATTCCTGTATCCGGTATTGTTTTAACAATCGCGGGTATCAGCCTTAAGGCGGGCAGAATACTTCAAAAGCTGGATAACGTCATTGAGGATGTAAAAAGTTTAAAAACAGAAGTAAAAGAAATTGATAAACGTGTAACTATTTTGGAAACCAAATTTGCAGAAATTGAGAAAAAGCATCCAGTAACCTGAGTCCAGTGATTTCAAGTTCGATGATTCAGAAAACCAGCGTCGAGCCCCCATACGGCATCACAACAATCCTCGCATTCTTCCCATGTTTGCCAAGCGCCGCTTTCAGCGCATCTTCTAATGTCGCAGGGATAAAATATGCTTTTCTTGCCATCTCATCAGGCAGCGAAGACACAAGATACAGGTCTATTCTCTTGGAAAGCGCCGCAATAAGCGCAGCCTTGTGCCCGCCCATTACGAACCCGGATTTGAATTTCTCAATCACCTCGTCCCTATCAAAGCGCAGCCACTCCTCAAACACCTTATTCCCGTACCCCTCCTTACACTCAGCGACAAGAATTATCGAGCCGCCTTCCCTGACCGCGCTTTTGGAATGTTCAAGCGCTTTGTGGGACTGGAATATATCGATATCCTTCGGGAATCCGCCCGGAGAAACTATTATAATATCGGCAGGCTCAACCTCGATCTTTGCAAGCCCATCAAGAAAAGCGACACCTTTCCTGTGCGCTTCTATGTAATCACCTGCTGCAGCAAAGACGATTTCTTTCCTGTCATTCAATACCACATTCAGGATAAAATCAATTCCTGAAAGTGAAGCCGCCTCTTCAAGGTCTTCCCTTACAGCGCCATCAAGCCTTCCCGCCGAGGAGCTTGGGTCAAGCATGAGGGCATGGTTCGCATCTATGCTCCTCTTTGATGAAACTGCAGGCAGTATGGACTTTGCGCCGCCGGAGTAGCCCGCATAATAATGGAATTCGATAGTCCCTGTGCAAACAACGATATCAGCCCCGGCGACGGGCTTGAATACCTCTACGGGCGTGCCCCTCGTTGTCGTGCCAAGATAAACACAATCATTGATGTCGTGTTCAAGGCTTTTCACTTTGCCGTATAAATTCCCAAGTATGGCTTTTTTCTCATCCTCTGTCTGTTTCCTGTGAATACCGAGCCCGAACACAACGGTTACATCTTCAACCCCGCCCTCATTTAATTCGGAAATAATGGGCGGCAAAAGCTTGTCTGTGGGTGTGGGGCGCGTTGCGTCGCTGACAATTATTACGGCATTTTTGCCCCCTCTGGCAATCTCGGCTAATCGCCTGGAATTAATCGGAGCTTTAAGCGCCCTTTCAATCTCTTTTATTTCATCCGTGACTGCCAGAGCTTTATTCGGCTTTACTGCAATGGCGGTATGGTTTGCAGGTATATCTACGGAAATCCGGGTTTTCCCGTACGGCAGATGGTATAACACGTTATTCTTGAATGTAAGACCACGTATTTAAATAAGGGGATTGGTAACTTATTTTTTATGCCACTATAAAATCTATTTGAGCTCCAGCCAACTAACTAACTCCTCGACAGTCCATCTTTTAATTCCTGAATCATCAAAATGCCTGTCGTTGCTGAAAACACCATCGTTTTCGATAGATAGGGCCAGCGCCACAAATTCCGAGTCTTTAAAATCGATATTTTCCATTATGGTTTTTGCTTTTTTCAGATTTTTTGAAAAGGCTTCCTTTTTTACAATTTCTACTTTGCTGAGTAGATAAAAAATCGTGAAAAATACTTCTTTCTGGCTCAGACCTGTTTTTCTGCAAAGAAGTTCTTTGTGTTTGAGCAGTTCAGCTAAGACCAGTTCAGGCAGATAAAAAGTGATTTTATCTGTGAGCAGGATATCTCTTATTGTGGATTTTTTGTTAATCAGGGCAGAGATAATGATATTGGTATCAAGAACTAACCTTAGTTTTGTAGTACTTTTCAAATAAACCACGCTTGATGATGTTATCGATTTCTTCTACATCTTTTTCTTTTAGTTTGCTTCTCGCCAATATGGATTCCACTATCTCTCGCTCGTTCAAGAAGAATAAAATATCTTTGACTAATTTTTCATTCCAGTTAATAAAGCGCGCTCTCTTCATTTCTTTTGCGATGTCATTGGGAATATCGACGACTAATTCTGTCATATCTTGTCGTAATCTAATTGGATTCGGGACTTTATATAGATTTATATGGGCTGGATGCGGTTACTGGGTACTTACCAACCGCATCGTTACAGCAATAGTTATTTATTATTATGCGACAATCTTTTTAGAGCTACAATCACCAAAATCGGGTTCAATAGGTGGACCTAATGTATTATTATAGCACTAAAATAGAAAATCTAGCAGTAATTAAAGACATGCAGTGTCCTATTTGTAGAGAAACATCGAATATGAAAATTGGAAGGGAGGCAGATTTTCTCTCTCTACTTTTTGTTTTCAATATATGGGGATATGGAAAATTTCTAGCAACATGTGGTTATTGTCATCAAAATTTTGAAATTAATAAAAACGATGCATACAAAATTTTGGATTCTGTTGGTGTCTCAATCAACCATTCAAACATGAATAAAAATTTATTATCTTTATCAATTCCAATTATAATTATATATCTTATAATTAAATATATTTTGAATTAACGCTAACACATAATAAATTTCATTGAAAAGCATCTTTGAACGAAATATCCTCTATGTTTTTAATTCGTTCCTCTGTAGAAGGATGAGAGGGGTGCTTTGCCCAATATATAGTAGCTATTAAGTTACCTATTTGTCCTTGAATTCTAGAAATGGGTTGTTTTTTAGCATATTCCTCCGTCTTTTTTAGTGCAGAAATCAATGCCTTAGCAGTTCCTAATTCTGCTGAAATTCTATCTGCTTCAAATTCGGATTTCATTTTTAGTTCTATCATTTGATCCAAAAGGAAAAATCTCAATAGTAAAAATGTAAAAAGTAATGGTAACAATATCCCCAAAAATCTAATTTTAAAATAAAATAATAAATTTAAAACTATAAATACACTTGGAGCTACTAATGTGAAAGGCAATAGAAAATAAATTATTAAAATTAGGTCTTTCCATCTTTTTATATGACCCAACTCATGATACGAATGCAAATTGTTCATCTTTATTTAACTTCTCAAGAACTATTGAAAATATAGTAACTCCAAAAAAGAATGTGCCTGCATTCATTTCATCGGAAGCTATTTTCAAAAGAAGAACAGGGTGCCGTATTCTCAGTTTTTTCTTGCTTTCATTAAAATGAGATTTTAAATCTCCTTTATTAATCAGGCTTATTGTCATTTAAAGTCTCAACTTAAAGTCTCCCTCACCATCTCCACCCCTCGCTCCAGCGCCTCCTCAATCCTCGTAACATCCGTCCCTCCTCCCTGCGCAATCCCCGGCTTCCCTCCCCCTCCGCCGCCCACAAGCTTGGACATCTCCCGCACAATCGTGCCCGAATTCACGCCCATCTTCTGGGCGCGCTCGCCCGCAGCCACCACGAGTTTCACGCCGCCGAGGTCGCTTGCAAGAATAGCCACAACATCATCGTTCTTGCTGAACTCGGTAGCAGCTTTGATTAACTCCTCAACATCCGCATGTGGGATTTTCTTTGCAAGCACTTTCAAACCGTTAATTTCAACAGCATCGCCTATCATCCCCTTCACTCTCACCTCGGCAAGCTCAGCCTTCAGGCGCTCATTCTCCTTCTTCAGCTCTTTCCATTCCTCGAAAAAGCGGTTGACGGTATCGGGCAACTGCTCGGGTGAAACCCGCAGCGCATCTGAGGACTTATTCAGCAGTTCATCCCTCTCCTCCCAGCGTTTCACAGCCGCTTCGCCAGCCGAGAACTCGATGCGCTCAACCCCGTCCTGAATCCTCTCGGTCTTTATGAGCTTTATCGGACCGATAAGTCCCGTATTCGAAACATGCGTCCCTCCGCAGGCTTCGACATCGTTACCCACCCTCAGGATGCGTATATCCTTTCCCGGAGGCACACCGCCCTGGTACAGCACAAAGCCATATCTACGCTCAGCCTCCACCCTGTCCATCCAGTCGATGTGCACAGGCTGGTTTTTCATCACTGCCCTGTTAGCAAGCACTTCAATTTCCCTGAACTCGGAATCGGAGATGCGTTTATAATGGGTCAGGTCAAGCCTTGCCCTGTCAGTGGATTTCTGCGCGCCGGTCTGCCAGATGTGGTTCCCAAGGACGGATTTAGCAGATTCGTTCACAATGTGCGTGGCTGTGTGGTGGCGCATGTGAGCCATCCGGCGCTCCATATCGATAATTCCTTTCACCTTATCGCCTTTCTTGAACCCGAAATCCGAATCTGACTCATGGACGATGACACCGTTTACAGACTGCACATCCAGCACATTCGCCTGGAAATCATCCACAGATAAAGTGCCGTGGTCAGCAGGCTGCCCTCCTCCTTCAGGGTAAAACAAGGTCTGGTCAAGGATTATACGGTTCTCGATTACCTCAAGGACACGGGCATGGAACTCATTTTTTTCCGGATATTCGTAATACAGCTTCCGTGTCGGCGGAATTTCAAGCTTAAGGGCTTCCTTTTCTTCCTCCTCTGCTTTGCTGTGTTTTTTCGCAACGAGCGAATAAAATGTGTCCGGCAGTTCAACTTCGACCCCTGCATCTTTTGCCACTTCCCGGGTTATCTCAGGCGGTATGCCATGGGTATCGTACAATTGTATCAATTCCCCAAGCGGGATTGTCTGCTTTTTCTCCTTGAAATGCGCGGCTGTTTTCCTGACAAGTTTTGTCCCACGCTCTATGGTATCGGCGTATTTTTCCTCTTCAAGCGTGACGATTTCCCTGATGGTTTCAAGGCGCTCCCTGAATTCCGGATATTCGGGGAAGTTATTTATCTGCATCTCAATGATATCAACAAGCGGAATCCTTATTTCAAGTTCCTTCATCAGGCGAAGCGTTCTCCTGAGAACAAGCCTTGCCAGGTATCCGGCTTTTACATTGGACGGGATTATGCCATCGCCGAACATGAACGCAAGACACCTTGAATGGTCGGTGATCGAATAAACAGTCTCGACAGGCACCATGATTTTTTGCAGTTTTTCAACCGTAGTCCCTATGCTTTCTGCCACCTTCTTTCTCAACTGGAGGAGATTTGCCTGTCCGCTTATGTCCATCACGCCCGCGAACCTTGCGTTCTGTGAGAATATCTTCGCATATTCGGGATTCTCTATCGAATGCTCGATGCCAGCAAGGTCCATCAGTTCAGAAACGATTTTCGGGAACACTGCATCGTATATGGTTGGTGAGCCTTTGGAAGCCCACACGAACCTCTCAAGGCCGTATCCTGTATCCACAATATAATTGTCCATTTTTTCGTAACTTTCACCTTTGATGTCAATGGGGCCACCTTTTGTCTGTTTCAGGTCCATGAATACAAGCGTTGCAAGCTCAAGTCCGCCAACCATCACTTCCACGCTCGGGCCTGCGTTGCCGCCACCAGCCCACGGCGATTCCTTATAGGTTACAGCGTTCAGGTCAAGGCCGAGCTCGGACAACAGGGTATCGCACAATTCCACCGTCCTGTCTTTCCAGTATATTTCCTTCCCGCGCGAGTTGAAAGCATGGTGCGCCATCATCTCAAAGGTGGTAAGATGGCGTCCGCTGCGACCCACAGCATCAAGGTCATCGAGTCGGATGCAGGGCTGCGAGATCGTAAGAGGATTTGCTGGAGGCGGGACAAGACCAGATGTCACAAAAGGCTGGAAGTCCGCAATGGAAGCAATGGTGAGATAAATATCATCACGCCAGCGCGCGATAACAGGGTAGCGCTTCACGCGAGTGTGCCCGTGCCTTTCGAAAAATGACAGATACGCTTCGCGCATGGAGGATATGTCGTATTCCTTTTTGAACACCGGGGCGCCGATGAATGAATATGATACGCAGGGCGGGTCTCCGCAGAATTCGGTCTCAGGATCACGCGTCCAGAAATTCTTGCCGCACTTTGGGCACGGTTTCCGAACAAAACCGTTCTCTTTGAAATAATCCAGTTGGTACTCGTCCTCGGGCATATTATCTGGGGTAGTAATAGTAAAGGGAATACATAATCATTCTGGAAAATACCTTGTTCCAAATTCGATTAATTTGACTCTTTCTGTATCCCCACGACTGAAAGGAAGCGTTTCACTACAGCCTCTTCTGCGAGTTTAAGAAGCGTCTGTTTATCCTTGGTGCCGCTGAACACACCCAGCGGAATCTGGGCGCCTGCAAGCGTTGCATGACCTCCCGCCTTGTCATCCCCGAAAGCGTCCTGCATCACCTTGCCGATATTGACACGGTCATCCCGGCTCCTGCCAGAGATGTATATCGTATCTTCGCCAAGCCCGAATACAAGTGTTGTAGTGATTCCCTCCAGGGTTAAAAGATAATCAGCAGCCTGCGCAAGCGCATCCCTGTCCCTGATAGTCCCCACATTAGAGATAAGATAACTTCCTTTTACCTGCCTGTTCTTTATGGCATCACCCAGGATATCAATGGACTCGGTTGACCTTGAAGGCGCCTCTATCCTGCTTAATATATCGTGGTTTGCAAGAGGAGACAGGTATGCAGCGGCAGTTAAATCCGCAGGGTCAGTATTTCTCCTGAAATCATCGGTATCCACTTTTATACCGTACAAAAGAGCCGTGGCAAGCTCTGTTTTGGCAGGTATCTCAAGTTCCTGTAGATATTTTGTCATTATAGTGGCTGTTGCGCCGATATTGGGTCTTATGTCCACATATTCTGCTTTTACATCCTCTGTACTTGCCTGGTGGTGGTCTATTACAATACTGACCTGTGTCCCGGGGGGAAGGAGATTGTTTACCCCTGGCACAGAACACTCTATCATGGCTATTTTCTTATAATCGGCAGCCTTGAAATCCTTTGACTGGTCCAATTCCACATCCAGCAGGTTAACAAATGCCTTGTTTTCATGGTGCCCGATAATTCCCTTATAAAGTATTTCGGCTTTAACCCCCACGCTGTTTGCTATCTCTTTTAATCCCATAGCGCTTGAAATTGCATCCGGGTCGGGGTTATCATGGACAATAATCGCCAGTTTCCCGTCGCCTACCGTATGTATCAATTTTTTCAGTTCCTGCGCCAGTTTTACAGATGTGATTCTTTCTATATACTGTACGATTGCAGAGGCAATTGCCTTGAAGGGAAGATTTGAAGGGAGGAAAACAAGGTCAGCGCCTGCAGCTTCCATTTCTTCTTTCTGCTGGTAATTATTAGCCCTGGCAACAATTTGTATATCCGCAGACGCCTTTTTTAAGAAGGCTAAAGCCTGTTTATTAGCCTCGATATCCGAACTCACTATGAAAACAGACTCGATATGTTTGATATCAAGCTGGGAAAGAACATCGACATCGCCGATGTTGCCCAGTAACGCATTCAGGTTTTGTTCTTTTAATGTTTCGACTTTTGCCGAATCGTTATCTACAAGGATGATATTCTTATTCCTGTTTTCAAGCTCTTTTGCAAGCGCAAGACCAACGCCGCCGCTACCAAGAACAGCATACGTAGCCCTGAGCGGTTTTAAATCGTTTGAGTTCTCCTCTATATCAAAGCCTCCTGTATACCCTATATTAAGCAACACGTATTAAACAGAACGTTTATGTTAATTTCCTGTGGTTTTTTTAATTGATTTATTCTATTCCCTTTATTGATTTACTGCCTTTTATATTTATGGTCAAGGAGTTCGGGAGGTCACTGCTCCCTCTTCTATATTAGGACAATGCCCTTTTTTCAATTACTCCCGGCCATATGGAAGCTGAGACTATCATCGAAAGGATGAATACATAAACCATTCCTGCATAAACATCGGTATAACTGTATTGCATGGATGAGCCAACTTTTTGGATCGCAAATATATAAAATAATACCACGATCAATATCGATGTTGCTGTACTTGCTACAATGCTGTAAAATCCAATTTTATTTTCCATAACTCACCTCTAAAGTTTTATTCGTTTCATCAAAAGCGTGTTCATTGTCACAGAAACAGAGCTTGTTGCCATTGCGGCTGCAGCAAGTGCTGGGTTTAACAAGAACGGCGGATTAGTGAACGGGTAGAGAATTCCAGCAGCTATGGGTATTCCCACAGTGTTATAGAAGAATGCCCAGAACAGGTTCTGCTTTATCTTTCTCAATGTAAGTTTGCTGAGGCGTATGGATTTTGCCACATCGCGCACGTCGCTTTTTATCAGGACGATTTGTGCAGACTCGATAGCAACATCTGTACCGCTTCCGATAGCGATACCAACATCCGACTGCATAAGCGCAGGCGCATCATTAATGCCATCGCCAACCATCGCCACTTTTTTCCCTTCAGCCTGAAGTTTCTTTATCTGGGATGCTTTTTCATCAGGCAGCACTTCTGACAATACAATGTCGATACCTACCTGTTTTGCTATTGCATCAGCCGTTCGCCTGTTATCTCCGGTGATCATGGCGACCGTAAATCCCATTTTATGAAGTTCACTCACTGCTTCCTTTGAATGCTCTTTCAGGGTATCGGCAACAGCGATTATTCCTACTATTTCATTATCGGATGATACAAGCATGGCAGTTTTCCCCTGGGTTTCGAGTTCTTCCATCCTGCTATTCTGGGGTGTGATGTCCATATTGTTCTCGGTCATCAGTTTTCGCGTGCCGACAAGGACTCGCTTTCCGCCGAATTTTACTTCTATTCCTCTTCCCGGGATTGCCTTGAAGCTTTCCGCATCCGGGATTTCGATACCGCGAACTTTCGCGCCTTTCAGTATGGCTTCACCCAGAGGGTGTTCTGACCCCTTCTCGGCAACAGCAGCAAGTTTCAGGATCTCGTTCTCGGCTCCTTTAATGGCTATGACATCCGTGAGTGAGGGCTCACCTTTTGTAAGCGTTCCTGTCTTATCAAATACAATAGTATCAAGTTTCTGAGCACGCTCAAGCGCCTCACCGCCTTTTATAAGAATACCGTTCTCTGCTCCTTTTCCCGTCCCCACCATTATCGCAGTAGGCGTGGCAAGCCCCACGGCGCACGGGCATGAGATGATCAGGACTGTTATGGATATCAACAGTGAAAAGAGAAACGGGGATACCATTCCCATCCCGAAAGTTGCGGGAACATTGAAATATTCAAATCCGATAAAGAACCAGAAAAAGAAGGTCGCAAGCGCAAGCACATGGACTGCAAGAATGAAATGCCCGGCTACAATATCTGCAAGTTTCTGGATGGGAGCTTTCTGGGTCTGGGCATCTTCCACCAATTTAATTATCTGTGCCAGCGCTGTATCTGCGCCTACTTTTGTGGCTGTGAATCTTATCATCCCGGTCTTGTTCATTGTTGCGCCGATAACCTCTGAGCCTACCGTTTTCTCAACAGGTATGCTCTCGCCTGTTATCATTGATTCATCTATTGCAGTAAGACCATCCAATACTTTACCATCAACAGGTATTTTTTCTCCGGGTCTTACTATCACTATATCATTGACCGTGACATTCTCTACAGGTATCTCTTTTTCTTCGCCGTTCACGATAATTCGGGCTGTCTTTGCCTGTAAGCCCATTAGCTTCCTTATTGCCTCGGAAGTTTTTCCTTTGGTCAGCGCTTCAAGATACCGTCCCAGCACGATGAACATGATCAGAAGTGCTGCCGTGTCAAAATAGGTATGTTTGTATGCTTCACCAAGATCAAGGAAAGTTGCTGCAGTGCTTATGATATATGCAGCTCCAGTTCCTGTAGCGATCAGGAGGTTCATGTCTGTGACGCCGTGTTTTAAGCCTTTATATGTTCCTTCAAAGAACTGGCGCCCCGGGAACAGCATTACGATGGTTGCAAGAATAAAGAGTAAATAATCGTTTTTCAGGATGTCGGGCACGAACGCCCAGCCAAGGTTTCTGCCCATATCGCCAAGCGATATCGGAACTGCAAGAGCTACCGCGATTATTAAATTGGTCTTCTGTCTTTTTATCTCTGATTCTCTGGCTCTTTGCTCCCTGT
The DNA here is from genome assembly GCA_028715885.1 of Candidatus Methanoperedens sp. GTDB lineage: Archaea > Halobacteriota > Methanosarcinia > Methanosarcinales > Methanoperedenaceae > Methanoperedens. Next base: position 130,298 of record JAQUQX010000001.1, on the reverse strand, counting down.
CAGCTTCAGTCTTATCCACTTTTTCAGAGGCTGTATAACCAACATTTTCAATAGCTTTTTTAATTTCCGAAATCGAGACGATTCCGGGGTCGTAGGTGATCTTTGCCTGCTCAAGAGGAAAACTCACATTTGCAGAGGTTATGCCGCCTGTTTTCTTAAGAGCGGTTTCTATATTAAGCGCACATGAAGCGCAGTGCATCCCGCCTATTTTTAATATTGTCTCCGGTTTTGCCACCCCATATCCGATGCCTGTAATAGCATTCTCAAATGCTGCCGGGTCCACTTTTCCTGCCTCATACTCGATCGTTGCTTTTTCGACCGAGAAATTGACCGTTGCTTTTTTTACTCCATCTATCTTATTCAGGACCTTCTCGATGTTCTGGGCACACGATGCGCAGGTCATTCCCGTAAGTTTCAAAGTGGTTTTTTGAATTCCGCCTGATTTAGATTCTTTTTCTTCTTTTTTTACGACCGGGATAGCGACAGCCTGCTTGACAGGTACCGGGCAGGCTTCTTCTTCGTCAATAACAACATATCCGGATGCTGTGATCGCTTTTTTTATTTCCTCAAGATCAGTAATAGAAGTATCATATGAAACTTTAACCTGTCCTTTTTTATGATCTGAAGCGGCTTTACTGACGCCTTTAACGCTCATTGCCGCTTCACTGACAGTCTTTTCGCAATGCTCACACATCATGCCTTTGATTTTTATCAAAACGTCTTCCAATTTAATTCTCCGGATTTTTTTTAAGATATACAATGTTTATGTAATTAAATTTTCTCTAGCTGTAATGTTTTTTTATCTTTTATGTTTGTTTTGGTTGAAATATTGAAAAATTTTGTGAATTTAAAGCAAAAACCATATGAAAAAAACATATGAATATATATTATTGTTTTCTGGAGTATAAGCATGTCAGAAAGATGTATTTACTGCGGTATGGAAATTGAGGGAAAAGGAATTGCTAAAGAAATTGATGGAGATAAAATAAAGTTCTGCAGTCGGCATTGCTCAGTTATGTTCGATGGGCTTGAGAAAAAGGGAAGGATGAAAGCAGTGATAATGGCAGAGCGGAACGCTATAATTAAAGATCTAGAAGAAGAAAGGGGTACTAAAGTCATAACAATGATCCACAGAAGAGAGCCGTGGGAAGAAACAGACGAAAACCAGATCAACATCGAGGATACAGAGCATGTTCTGATGAGGATAAGACAGACGTCAGAGGATGTGGATCTCATACTTCACACTCCAGGCGGCTTTGTGCTGGCATCTGAGATGATCGCCATGGCTGTGAAGAACCATCCTGCAAAGGTAACTGTTATCATCCCTTTTTATGCTATGTCAGGCGGCACGCTTATTGCTCTTGCAGCGGACGAGATAATTATGGAAAAAGACAGTGTGCTCGGTCCTGTTGACCCGCAGATAGGCGGTATGCCGGCAGGCGCATTGATATCGCTGCCAGAAAAAAAGCCAGTCGAGACAATATCTGACGACTACATTATGCTCTCAGAGGAAGCAAAGAAGAGCCTGATAAGGGTGCAGAAAATGGTAATGTGGCTGCTGGAGGATAAAATGAATAAAGGAAAGGCAGAGAAACTGGCAGAGTTCCTGACCGGGGGGTACATGACCCACGATACACCCATAATATTTGATGTTGCAAAGAGTTTTGGCTTGAATGTTAAGCAGGGCGTTCCCGGGAAAGTTTATGACCTCTTCAGGACGTTTGAGTTTGGTGCTTGTTCCAGACCCCAGAGCGCGAAATATTGAATCAATAGGAAAATGTTTCAATTTGAAAAGGTAAAAAAAATGGAAAGCTATGATATAATTGTCGTCGGCGCAGGTCCTGTCGGGCTAAGGGCTATTAAAAATAAAAAACCGGCATGAGAGCATGCTGACAATCTTCAGTTTGAATAGATATATACCTTATATTGTTTTTATTAATGCTGTGCCTTTTCTTTTGAAGAGGAGGAGTTTATGCATGATGCTAAAATGAAATACGACATAATAGTGGTTGGCTTGGGTCCTGCTGGAGCAACCGCTGCTTATGAATTGAGCAAAAAAGGTATTCGTGTGCTGGCAATCGAGAAACAAAAGCATCCCAGATACAAACCCTGCGGTGGCGGGCTTACTGCCAGGATAGAGAAGATTTTGGAACCGGATTTCAAAAGTGTAGTTGAGAGAACTATCTCTAAAGTGAACTTTACCTTCAAAGGATCAGGCGACATCCATGCAGTATCTGATCTGCCACTTGTGCATATGGTGATGAGGGATGTCTTCGATAGCTTCCTTGTTGAAAAAGCAAGATCATCAGGAGCTGAAATACATGAGCAGGAAAAAGTCACTCACATTGAAGAAGGAAAGGACAGCGTGCTTGTGATGACAGAAAAAAATATGTATGCTGCAAAGCTTCTTATCGGGGCTGATGGTGTCAATGGCATTGTAGCGCGATCATTAAAGCTCAAACCAAAAAAGAGGATAGCTGTACTTATAGAGGGCGAGGTCAAAGTCAGGGATGAGAATTTTAAGAAACTATCTGAAGAAATCCGGTTTGATTTCGGCTCAGTTCCATACGGCTATGGCTGGATATTTCCAAAAGCCGACCATCTCTCTCTCGGAGTGGGCGGATGGAAAAAAACGATAAAAAATCCAAAGCCCTACTACTCAGTGTTCCTGTCTGACCAGTACCTTACTGATAAGATAGAGAACGAGCATAAGTTCGGGTATACTATCCCGATCTTTGACGGAAGGTCAAAGATCACAAGCTCCCGAACGATGCTTTGCGGCGATGCCGCTGCACTTGTTGATCCTTTCCTGGGAGAGGGGATATATTATGCAATACGCAGCGGTCAGATAGCAGCGGATGTGGCAAATGATATGCTACAGGGCAATACCACAACTGCAAGCTACGAGGAGCGCATAGCCGGGGAGATATACCCTGAATTCGAGTATGCACGCAATATCGGCATGGTCTTCTATACATTTCCCAAAATTGGATACGAACTGCTGAAACGCTATCCTGAATTTTATGAGATGATATTCGATATCGTAAGGGGAGAGGTAAGCTATGGACAGCTATGGAGCATGATGAAGAGCAAAGCAGGCATTGAAACGCTGGCATTCTTCGGGCTTCTTAAAACCAGACCCCATGATGTGCGGGAGATGTATGATTCGATAGCTGAGAATTACGATTCCTACGCATCCCTCTGGAAAAATAGTGTTGGGAAAGGAGTATGGAACTATTACGAAGAGTTGTTGCATAAAAATGTCAAAGATGGAGCAAAAGTGCTTGATGTCGGCACAGGGACAGGAGAGGCGATCAAAGCCATACTCAACAAATCGAATCCATCAATGATTATGGGCATCGATATCTCAAAAGGGATGCTGAAAATAGCACGGGAAAAGATAAAAGACAAAAGGGTCAGGTTCGAGGTTCAGGATATTCAAACTCTTCCGTATCCAGACGACTCCTTTGACGTAGTCACCTGTACATGGGCGCTGGAGACACTGGAATACCCTAAAAAGGCGGTTGCAGAGTTTCTGCGTGTGATCAACGAAGAAGGTTATGTTATATATGTTTTCCACAGCTTACCCACAGATATGACCGGACGGCTCTATTCGAATCTAATGGAACGTCTGCTTAAGAATAAGTTAGAGCTGCGCTTCCTTACCCCGGAAGAACGCCCTTTCCACAAATGCGGCAGGTCAAGTATAGCCAGTTTTGCCGGAGGACTTGCTACTGTTGTGGTTCTCAGGAAATGCTGCAATGTGGGGGATGAAACCGCGCCGTGTCGGATTGCTTAGCTTTTCAAGTCACATGTTAGAAGTCATAAAACTATCATGTAAATTAACCTGGCACATCAAAGGGTCAGGCGCAAGTATCCCTTTATATTGTCTTGTCATGAACCTGCATCCGCCCTTGCAATCGGAAAGTACGGCGCAATTATTGCATTCAAGTTCATAAAGTCTCCATAAGTATGACTTGCTGATGTTTTCCCAGGAAGAGATGAGATCATTAACATCCCCTGCAGGTTCATTTTCAAAAAATCCGCATTTACTGAGTTTGATATTCACCGTAAAGTACTTATGTTTACATCGTGTGTAAAGTTATAATGATAGAACTGGACAATCTTGATGTCAAGATATTGGCACATCTGCAGAGCAATAGCAGGAAATCGTTTCAGGAGATAGCCAAATCCTGCCTGACAAGCGTGCCCACAGTCAAGAGCCGTGTGGACAGGTTGCTTGAACTGGGAGTTATCAACAAATTCACCATAGATATCGATAACAGCAAACTGGGCATAACCGAGGCGATACTCATTGTGAATGCGAAGCCTGGCGCTGTCAGCAGGATAACTGAAGAACTCCGGATGCTGGAAGAAGTTAAGGAGCTGTATGTAACAGCAGATTCTGACGCAGCCATAGTATCAAGAGTTGCAGGAAACATGCAGCGCATTCTTTCGATACAGGACAGGATAAACCTCACAGATGTGAACAATATCCGCGTCTTATCAGTAAAAAATGCATTCCGAAAAGACTCAACTATCCCGCTTGCATCTACCGGTATCACCTTAACCTGCGCTTATTGCGACAGGAAAGTGGCAGGGGAGGCGGTAAGGAAAAAAATAGATGATAGGGACTATTTCTTTTGCTGCACCACATGCCAGGGCGAGTTTGAAAAGAAATACACTAAACTGCTCGCAAATGCTCAATGAGTGATAATTGTTAAGGAATGAATGAAGTGATATTGAAAATATGAAAACGAGGATAAGAATAGCTTTTCTGCTTACTATTTTATCTTTGGTCATATTATCCGGTTGTGCGAGTCCAGAACCATCAGTGCCGATACAAAATAAAACACCTGCATCAGCACCAACCCCTTTAACGCAAACAAAATTAAATCTAGAAATAGGAGAAATAGCTAAATTACCAGGAATGGAAGCTACAGTTATGGAGGCTCATAAAACTGACCGCGTCTCCTACAGTTCAGGAGGACAAAACATTGCTGAGGTAGCAGGTGAAGGAAAGGTTTTGATCGTAGCAGATTTTTGGATTAAGAACACTGGCAATAAAACAATAAGGTTTACGAATACTCCGTTTGCCCTGAGGGATAATGCTGGATTTAAATATAATCCTATACTCTATGCTGGCTATGATGGTATTGGATTGTTAAATGATTCATATCCAAACCAGACCAAGAGAGGAAGAGCGGTATACAAGGTCCCCGCAGAAGCACATGGATTTAATTTTTATTTGGATACTAATAGCTTCACCGGACCTGACTTTGCATCTTTACCTATAAAAGTCAAATCGATATCATGGTGGCCACGATGAAAAATATGACATACATACTTTTATTAGACAATCTCGATTTCAAGATGTTAATTACATGAAATACATCCCCGCGCTCAGCTTTGAATGGCTTACCCCTCTATACGACCCTGTGATGCTGTTCATGCGCGAATCCACCTTCAAGCGAAGTCTGGTTGAACAGGCAAATATCAAAAACGATTATCGGGTGGTCGATATCGGCTGCGGTACTGCAACGCTGACCATTCTCATAAAGAAAACTTATCCCGGCGCCGAAGTGACAGGGCTTGACGGAGACCCGAAAATTCTTGAGATAGCCCGAACAAAAGTCGCAAGGGCAGGTCTTGACATTTCTCTTGATACCGGGATGGCATTTGAATTGCCGTATCCGGATGGTTCTTTTGACCGTGTAGTTTCAAGCCTGGTTTTTCACCATCTGACCCGGGAGGACAAGGCTCGCACATTTAAAGAAATATTCAGGGTTCTGCGGCATGGGGGAGAATTGCATGTCGCTGATTTCGGGAAACCTCATAATGCACTGATGTATTTTATATCCCTGATATTCCGGCATCTTGAGGAAGCTGGGGATAACATAAGGGGTTTGCTGCCTGAGATGTTCAGGAAAGCTGGTTTTGACCTGGTCGAAGAGACAGACAGATATACGACGCTTTTTGGTACGCTATCACTCTACAGGGCAAGAAAATCCTGAATGATAACACCTTAATCTCTTGCAATGTATATGTGAATATTAAACCCCAAAAACCATTGTCAGCAAGTTCCTTGCTCCCATCGAGAAACCAAGAACGATTAGCGTCAGTGCCAGCATATACTTCTCGCCTTTATCTTTATCCTCCATGGAATCTCTTTCAAGCAAAAAAATTATTATCATGACTAAAATCAGGGATAGAGGAACCAAAATAGCCCCTGTTCCAAAAATGGTAGTAAGGAACGAACTGAAAGGATGCTTGTTTGTATAGCCCATCAGGTCAACGCCGATATATGTTGTAAGCGAATCTAGCATAAACGAAAAGAGAGCAAACGAATACATCCTGCTTCGAATACAGGTCATACCTATCGCCGGTGAGACTTTTTTTACGATGTCGGTCAATATGACGGCGGGCACAAGACTGTATATCAGAATATCGAAATTCCAGTTTGAGGGGTTATAATAAACAATGATAGCAACTCCTGCCAGCGATAAAACGACTCCGGCAGATGCGTATATGGGGATATAGTTCCTTATTTTGTGGAGCTTCTCAAGATATCTTGTGAATAGAAGAATTCCGAAACATATTGCAAAGACCACAAAGAAAATAAGCGGTGTTATGAAAAAATATTTAACGGGCGGCTTCAGGAGATTTGCATCCTCCACTACCCGAAATACTGAGCCCATGAAAATATAAGGAATCGTAGCGATGACAAACTCCTCATCGACCTTTATTCTCAATTTGTTCAATAGTTTTAGAATTGCATAAACACCCACGAATAAGATAATGACATATGTAATCATGTCAAAATGATTATAACTGGTATCGTTGATGATACCTTCAATATAATTCCTGTTTATAAAATCAGTCAATCCGCTCATCATTATCCTCCGCAGAACCCATAGACAAATTCAATGTTATCCCCATCATGCAGCGATTGTTCCAGCATATTTTCCGGCGCAGAACCATTAATAAAGACCACACATCCATTCAACCGGTCATTGATAAGCGTGGTTTTATAAGCCGTATCTATACCCTTATTTTTTCCAGCTTTGATAATCCTGGCGTCAATTATCTGCAACAGCTCTCCAAGTTTAGCTCCGTCTGCAATTTCGAAAACATCTGTTCCGCCAACCAGTTCCTGCTGGGTAAAATCATAATTCACTTTTATTTTCACGGTTACCCCGCCGTTAACCTGTGGAATTCTATTCTCATAATCTTCAGGACGCCGTCTATCATATCCAGAACCTCGGGCAGGGTTTTAAGAACCATGTATGAAATAAGAAACAGCGCCAGTAAAGAGCCTGCTTTGGTGATTATATGCTCTGAAATATGGAAGCTCTCATCAGGCGTGCCAAACCAGCCAAATCCATAGGCTGAGGCGGTGAAAGCCAACCTTTGCAGATTAAGGATATAGATGACGGGCACTGAAATCATAAACGCCCTGAGTTTCCTTGAAGCAGACGCATCTTCTGCCGATGATATTATGCCTGAAAACAATGCTATACTCTCAATCGCCGTGCATGCAAGTATTATTTCAACAGCCATGCCGTTGACAGCAAGCTGGTTCCATGCTACCTGTACAACGGGAACTCCGAATTTCCCGGTGACCCAGATTGCCTGGTCAGTTACCGTTGAAATTATCCATGTATTTAAAAAGCCTACTTCAGCAAACAGGAAATAAATCAAGCCGCCAACAGATGCAGCCCTTGATAATGAAATAAATACCTCGTATCCGCCTTCTTCCTTGTCTCTTGCCTGAAAGATGATATATGCTATGAAAAGGGATACTACTGCGGCGGCGACTACCAGAAAGCCATTAACATAATCCTGTATCTCAATATATAATGGCGGCTGCAAAAACCAGTAGATTGAGAGGAATACCCAGCCAAATCCTCCAAATACGAACCTTGAATTATAGGCTCTCGGAAGAATTGATGCTATAGCCAGAAGTCCGAGAGCGATCCAGAGTGCAGCCATTAAGTATTACGCCATGGTTTTTTGCTTTCCAGTCCCCATCATCGAATCCATGCTTGAATTCATATTGCTGCAATGGCTCGGGTCAGCCATATGATTTCCAGTAACATTATTAGTGTTAGCCATCATTGACCCGCATCCTGCCATTGCGCCATCAGGCATATTTTTACAGTTTCCCGATTTTATCATTTCAGGAGTGCAATTCTTTGCCATTTCTGAAGCATTGTTTGATGACATATTCTTCATCATTTCAGGAGTGCATTCATGATTATCAGCAGCATTTTGGCTGTCGGTATTTTGCGCCAACGCCACTGCTGCAAGAACTGCCCCGAATAACAGAACAGCCCCGATTATGAACAGTGTTTTTCGTTCCATGCTACCTCTTGTAAGTGAGATACAGGATGATTGCCATGAAAATAATCATAACGACCATAGTCCACGGGTTCCCGCCGCAGCATCCGCCGTGAGAATGTTCTTCCGGCGCAGTTTCCTGTTTTGCATTTTTTATTGTTGTCTCATCTTTTTTATTATCATCTTTTTTTGAACCGCAACAATCCATTTGTTTCACATCCTTATATGTTTTACATTACATGTAAAGATACGTTAAGTAGGTTTTGCTTTAAATTTGGAAATTTTTGCCTGATATTTTTTAAACTCTCAATTCATGCCAGAGAAATTCTGAGTTCCCTGTCAAATGAGCATTGATTATAATCCACGTTTTAACCTCAACGTATTATACCATTACAACGTAGAAGCTATGTAGAAATGATACTTAATTTAGACGCTGTGATACGATCTTTTACCCCATGGGTAACCGCTATAGTAAGCCTGTTTTTCACCGCCTCCGTCTTTCGTCAGTATTCAAGAAGGAAAAAAATACATCAGTTTATCTGGGGAACTGGACTTCTTGTTTTTTCTACTACCGCTCTGTTTGAATCTATTTCTGAAATCATTGGATGGAATATGCCCATGTACCGCGCTTACTACATATCAATTGCCACCCTGGTTGCAATTTTAGGTCTCGGAACAATCTATCTTTTCAACCAACGTGCTGGGAGATATTTAACTCTCTATTTTACGGCGATTATAGCTGCTTTAATCATCGCAACCCTGGATGCCGATATCGATACTCAAAAGTTGCAGGAGAGAACGGTTGGGGGAAGCGCCATGCCTGCTGATGTTAGAATAATATCTCTTTTTCTTACAATCCCCGGCTCCATCGCACTGATCGGAGGCGCGCTTTATTCATGGTATTTAACGAGAAGAAACTACAATTTATTAATCGCAACCGGAGCGCTTCTGGTGGCATCGGGTGGCAGTTTGTCCAGATTTGGCATAGAGTGGGCACTTTACATACTTGAGTTATTGGGAATTGCCGTGATGTATATAGGCTTTATAAAAAGCGAAGAGGAGATAAGGAAGCGTTAGTTCCCTTTAATCTTCTCTGCCAATTCCTTTTCCTTCAATTTCCATTCCGCAATACATGCATATTTCCATGCTCTTTATTCCTCCACCACCACACCATCCCTGAAATGAATTATCCTGTCCGCCATAGCGCCGAGTTCAGGGTTATGCGTAACCATGATTATGGTCTGACGCTGCTCTTTATTGAGCCTTAAAAACAGTTCCATTATCTCTTTTGTGGTTTTAGTATCAAGGTTTGCCGTTGGTTCGTCTGTAAGCAATAGCTTTGGCTTATTTGCCAGCGCCCTCGCGATGGTCACACGCTGCTGTTCCCCTCCTGAAAGCTCGGAGGGCAGGTGGTTTATCCTCGCTTTCAGCCCGACCATATCAAGCAGTTCTTCTGCCCTCTCTTCGTAAAAAGGATGATTCGATAGCATCATGGGAAACATCACGTTTTCGAGGGCAGTCAGCTCCATGAATAAATTAAAAAACTGGAACACAAAGCCTATGTGCTTCAGCCTGTACTCCGCCCTCATGCTGCTGCTAATTTTTGTCACATCATAACCATTTATATGTATTTCTCCCGAAGTCGGGGTATCGAGCATACCTACCATATTGAGAAAAGTCGACTTGCCGGAGCCAGAGGGTCCCATGATAGCAACGAATTCGCCGCTTTCTACTGAAACATCAACGCCGTTGAGCGCATTCACCTCTATCTTTCCCAAGCGGTATATTTTCTTCAGTTCCTTTGTTTCTATTATCTTCATCTAAGTCCCCCAGATTGCTTTTATTATGTTCATCCTGCCTGCTATAAGCGCAGGATACAAGGAAGCAAAGAGCACGGTCAGCATTGTAACCAGTGACGCATCGTAAAGCAGATATGTGTAAAATCTCGGCGCCATGTCGCCTGTAATCGGGTCGGTAAACGGATGGGCTTCCAGATATTTAGTGCCTGCATACCCAAGCGCATTTCCAATGATAATGCCTATTATTCCAATAAGCACAGCCTCGAAAATATACACAGACAGTATCTGGGAATCCCTCATTCCAATGGCTTTCATTACTCCTATCTGCCTTCTCTTATGCAGGATGTTTATGTACAGTATCACGCCCACACTTACTGCTGATGCAAAAAGACCAACGGCATTTATAACAGAGCTTATCCTCCCGAATGTCTCGGCTGTGCTCAGGATTGATTCGACCTCCTGTTTCCATTCCTTCACTTTCTGCACCCCAAGTTCCTGAATTATTTTATTTTTATAATGCCCTGAAAGGGATATGTCTGAAAGCCTGACAAGAATGGTCGAGGCTTTATTGTTCAGAGCAAGCTGCTCCGCCGCTTCATCAAAAGTTATCACAACCGTATTCATATCCATTGCAGTGCCTGTTCGCAGTATGCCTTTTATCCTGTAAACTTTAGCATTGCCGTTTTCAAATACAAGAGTAGCATCTTCCCCGATTTTTGCCTTCAAATCCTCAGCTATGCGATACGAAATCAGAATACCGCTCCTGTCGTTGGCTTCAAGGGTTTCGCCGGAATCGATTTTGCCCAAAAGTGTTGTGACCCTGTTTTCTTTTGTGGGTTCTAAAGCCAATAATTTTATAGTTTTGGATTTTTCCCTGTAAGATAAAGCACCGCCTGAAGAGAGTCTTGGAGAATAAGCTATTACTCCTTCCATACCCTCAAGTTTCTGCTCCTTTATGCCCAGCCCTTCTATGTACTTGTCCTTCTCATTTGGGTATATGATGATGTGAGCTACCGAAGTTTCTATTGTTCTCTCAACTAAATCGTCGGTCATCCCGTACACCATGCCGTTTAAGATGATGATATTCGCTGTCGAGAGAGCAATAGCTATTGTAATAAAAATAAATGCCTTCCTGTTTTTCTTGACATCCTTCATCGCATAAAAGACTACCACAGACATTTACTCTCCCCATATTGCCTTGATAATGTCCACCCTGCTTGCTTTTATTGCAGGGTAAACTCCTGAAAGTATGGTTACGGCAAAAGAAACAAGGGTTGCGTTATAAAGAAGATAATAATCGAACCTCGCGCTTATCCATGCCTGCATGACGGCATCATAAAAAGGATATGCTTCCGTGTATTTTATAGCAAGGTATCCGAGAACATCCCCTATGCTAACGCCTATAACACCAAAAAGCGCAGCCTCCATTATGAATATTTTAAAAACAAAGGAGTCTTTTGCTCCCAGGGCTTTCATTATTCCGATCTGCCTGGTTTTATGGATTACGTTTATATAGATTATAATCCCGACCGAAACCGCCGCCGCAATTAAACCCACTGCGGATATTACCCTGGCAAAACTTCTCCATGCTTCTGAAAATCGAAGCAGAAACTCAATCTCCTCCTTCCACGTTTTTACGTTGCTTACCTCCAGTTCCTGCATCAGCAAGGGCTTGTACGCATCCGCAGCTTCCTTATCCTGAAGCTTGATTAGAATAACTGAAGCTTTATTATCAATGCCAAGCTGCCTGTTTGCCTCATTCAGGGGCATGATAATGGTGGTACTGTCGAAATCCAGGTTTCCTGTTCGGACTATTCCTTTTACTTTATACTCCCTTGTATTTCCTGTCTCGAAGGCGAGGGTTGCTTCATCTCCTGCGCTTAATTTCAGGTCCTCGGCAAGCCTGGAAGAAACAAGTATTGCATTATCGTTGGAATTTATGGCGGTACCGCTATCCAGCTTCTCAAGAAGCCTTGTCACCCTGCCTTCTTTATCGGGGTCTAAACCCAGAATCACCACAGGAAAGGATAATTCTTTATTGGACAGGACCCCGCTCACTGAAAGCCTCGGAGAATATGCATCCACTTCTTTCATCTCCTTCAGCCTCTGCTCCTTTATCCCGAGACCGTCAATGAACCTTTCATCCTCCTTCGGGTAAATATTCAGGTGACCTATGGAAGACTCAACTGTGTTATCAACATCATAGGATACCATCCCATCCATGAGCCCGTTAACAAAAATGATGTTGGCGGTTGCAAAAATTATAGCTAAGGTTATGAATATGAAAATCTTCCTGTTTTTGAATATATCCTTTTTTGAATAAAAAAGCACTGAGTGAACTTCATGGGGCATTTTTTCTCCTTAACACCGGAATAAGAATTGCCAAAACTGCTAAAAAAGAAGTTAAACCCGGAGCGGTTTTAGCTGCCTGCCGGGTTGCATTTGCCGGGACGAGCGTTCTTTTCTCAACTGTGAAGGTCTTATCATGCCTGTCAATAACATTTTTTCCCTCTAAAATTGCTGAAACCATGTACGTCCCTTCATTTAGACTGTTGGTCCAGAGAACGTTAACGGTTTTTTCCTTTTCGTTTGACATAATAACAGGCGCTGCAGCTTCCTTAGTCTCTATAATCTTCTCACCCTGTTTAAGTGTGAAAATAATTCTTGCATTGAGGGGCACCATGGATTTGCTTTTAATGGTAGCACTGGCGCCTATGCCGTCCCCGAAGACCTCTGTTATCTCTGCATCGTTCCTGGCAGTGAAACTCGAACTTGCGGTCAGGTAGTATTCAGGAACGCCCTGCCTGTAAAGGTAAACCCTCGCCGTGCCTGTGTAATTTTTTCCTTCTTCAAGAGCAACGCGCGGAAAATGTGTTAGCTTGCTTATGCCCTCGTTTTCATCGGGCAACGTAATCTGCTCGACTCTTTTAGAATAGATGACATTCCCCTGCGTTGTCAGCGAGTATTCGACATCGACAAGAAACGGTTTAAAACGGGTGCCTTGAAGCCTTTCGTATGTCCTCAGGATAAGCGTAAAACCGTTGGAATTCACGCCGAACCCATCCACGTAGAGTTTTGAAAACCCCACCTCGCTTTCGTTGAATATGGTCTCGTTATCCGAAGCGTAAGTGGAGGATGCGGTCAGTAAGATTAAGATAAGAACGATGTGTTTAATCATGTCAAAATTACCAGAACTTCCACCACGGCTTCTCCTTCAAGTATTTCCCCGGGCTCTTCTCAAAGGCATTCCTGCAGGCTGCGCTGCAGAAATAGTAGGTTTTTCCCTGATATTCCAGCCTGTGCTGCGCGCCTCCTTCTTCGACATCCATTTTACATACTGGGTCTATAGCCATGATAATACCACCATAATTTGATACGTATGAATTCTTTATAAGATTATTGTTTAAAAAATTAATAAGGTCATCTTGTCATACACCATCTAAGCGCACGAAGAATGGCATTTGCATGTTCCTCTTGCGGTTTTCTTAACTTTTCTAATCTTCACAAATTCACCTCCTTTAAATGAATTAGCTTAATTCCTTAATTGGCTTTTGGTTTAAGTTTGTAAAGTCTTAGTGATGTTTTTTTTACAATTATTTTCAAGTTTAAACCAAAAACCGCTTTAACAAATACGGGAGTTTGCGTGGTGGTGAATAAAAACCCTTTGTTATATCCGATTCATACCCTTCGATAAACGCTACAAGTTGGTTGTCAAATTTAAACCAAAACCTAATTAATGAAAGAAGCATTTTTTTAAGAAAGAAATGAAATACGACGTCATAGTGGCAGGTCTGGGCCCGGCTGGAGCAACCGCTACCTATGAGCTGAGCAAAAAGGGTTTCAAAGTGCTGGCACTCGACAAGCAAAAGCATCCAAGATACAAGCCCTGCGGTGGAGGACTTACTGCCAAGATAGAGAAGATACTTGAACCGGATTTCAAAAGCGTAGTTGAGAGAACCATATCTAAAGTGAACTTTACATTCAAGGGAACTGGAGATATAAGAGTAGTATCCGACCAACCCATAGTGTATATGGTCATGAGGAACGTCTTCGATAGCTTCCTCGTGGAGAAGGCAAAAGCTGCCGGAGCCGAAATACACGAGCAGGAGAAAGTCACTCATGTGGAAGAGGGAAAGGACAGTGTGATTGTAATGACTGAAAAAGATATGTACTCTTCCAAGCTTCTTATTGGCGCTGATGGGGTTAACGGTATAATCGCACGGTCACTCGGACTCAAACCCAAAAAAAAGATTGCCGTACTTATTGAGGGCGAGGTTGAGGTCAAAGAGAAAGCATTCAACAAGGTATGCGATGAAATTCTGTTCGATTTTGGCTCAGTCCCATACGGTTACGGCTGGATTTTCCCCAAGGCTGACCACCTCTCGCTCGGAGTGGGTGGGTTGAAGGAAATGATAAAAACTCCCAAACCTTACTACTCACAATTTCTATCAGACCAGTATTTGCTGGATGACATTGAGAGCGAACGTAAGTTTGGGTATACCGTTCCTTTTTTTGATGGTGAGTCTGAAATCACGACCTTTCGAACTATGCTGACCGGCGATGCTGCCGCTCTCGTTGATCCTTTCCTTGGCGAAGGAATCTATTATGCGATACGCAGCGGGCAGATTGCGGCAGAGGCGGCTCAAGGTATACTGACGGGGAATACAACAACTGCAATGTATCAGGAGCGCATAGCCCAGGAAATATACCCCGAATTTCAGTATGCGCGAAAAATCGGCATGGTCTTTTACACCTTCCCGAAATTCGGATATGAACTGCTGAAACATCACCCGGAATTCTATGAACAAATTTTTGGAGTCGTGAAGGGAGAGGTAAGCTATGAACAACTATGGAGTAAAATGAAAAGCAAAGCAGGCATCGAAATTTTAGCATATCTCGGACTTCTTAAAACCAGACCCCTGGATGTTCGGGAGACGTATGATTCGATAGCATGCCAGTACGATTCTTATGTATCCCTCTGGAAAAATACTATGGGAAAAGGAGTATGGAAGTATTTTGAGGGGTTATTACATAAAAATATAAAAGATGGAGCGAGAGTGCTTGATGCCGGCACCGGGACAGGAGAAACAATTAAAGCTATACTTAAAAACTCTAACCCTTCAGAAGTTATTGGCATCGATATCTCAAAAGGGATGCTGAAAATAGCAAGAGAGAAAATTAAAGTAAAAGGGGTGAGCTTTGAGATTCAGGATATTACAGCTCTTCCATACCCTGATAATTCATTTGACGTAGTTACCTGCACGTGGGCGCTGGAAACTTTGAAGGAGCCAAAGAAGGCGGTGACAGAATTCCTGCGCGTGATAAACAAGGACGGTTATGTAATCTATGTTTTTCACAGTTTACCAACAGATATGACAGGGAAGTTCTACTCATATCTCACAGAGCGAATGCTGAAGGAGAAATTCGAGTTACGTTTCCTCACTCCAAAAGAACGCCCGTTCCATAAATGCGGCAGGTCAAGCATTGCCAGTTTTGCAGGTGGACTTGCGACAGTCGTGGTTCTAAGGAAATGCTGCAATGTTAACGATGAAACCGCACCGTGCCTGATTGGCGGGGAAAAGATGCTGGATATATACTAAAAAATCAGAATGTTTTGCCCAAAAAGACTGACGACACCTGTTCATATTTTCTCATTCCGGCATCTTCATCGGGCTTTTCACGCCAAGGTACTTTTGAGGGGCTTTTTCAATTTTTTTTTTGCACTTGAGCGAGCAAAAGTAGTACTTCTGCCCGTTGTATTCGGCTGTGTATTCGGAGTTTCTCTCAACGTGCATCCAGCACACAGGATCTATTGGCATGATTTTTTATTTGTAAGTGGTTCTTTATATGATTTTCGCTTTACAAATAAAATTTTATGAGTTTTTATCTTTTTTAAAGCACAAATGAGTTAAATAAAGAGATTAAAAATGGATATTTAACAATGTCTGTGACTGAATTAATGCTTATTGTTTTCCTGATAAATTTGCCCTTCGGCTATCTGAGGAGCAAATCCGCCAGATTCTCAAAGCAGTGGATGATGGCTGTGCATATCCCTGTGCCTTTCATATTCCTATTGAGAATACTCTCAGGTTTCGGCTGGAAGGTTATACCGCTTCTTATGCTCTCCGACATCGCTGGACAGTTTGCGGGAGGAAAACTGAAGAGATTCAGGTTTAAAAGAGAGGTCTAATTGACGGGAAAAACATCGGAGTCTGCCGTCTATACTCTTCGTATCTCTCGCCGAATGCATCTGTCGCTTCCCTTTCTTCTTTTTTAGCGAGCCTGTAATACATCAGAATAAGAACGGGCCACATCGCAAGGGTAATTATCGTAGGCCACTGGATGAGCAAACCCACTGTCAGTATAATAAGACCGAGATACTGGGGATGCCTTACATATCTGTAAACGCCATCAGTCACAAGTTCTCCGTGAGACGAATGTATCATGCTCCAGCCTTTTGACATCAGGAATAGACCAAAGAATATAACGGCACTGCTTGTCACCATCACCAGCGCCCATGCACTTTCCATGCTCATTACACCTGCTTTTGAAAGCAGCACCCCGAGCAGGTGTCCCTCTGCATGCCCTAAAGAGAGATTCAGTCCGAAAAGCGAAGAGAGAACATATATCGTAAGCGGGAAGCCGTACATCTCCGAGAACAGCGCTATTATGAACGCCTCGTATATTCCCAGTGTCCGCCAGTTCTGCTTCTTCAGCGGGGTAAGGAAGCTGAGCACGAAGAAAGAAAAAATCCCAACGCTAAGAAGTGTCGCTCCCCAGTTGCTATAGGCATATTCTGTGAGGTCGTGATGCCCCAAGCCTTCGATATTTTCAGGTTTTTCATAGCCAAGAAGCACGGATATACCTGAAAGGAAAGTTAAAGCCATGAGCACAATAAATCCAATCGCAATCAGGTCGCTAAAAAATTTTCTCATGGTCATCCACCTATGCTTTTGACTGATTCATCCATAAGCGCTGATTGGTATGCCCTGTCGGGATTGCTGATGGCTATCCAGACAACAAAGCTGCCCTTCGGATAATAATAGTGATATTCGCCGCCGCCTTCAGTGTAATATATTTTTGAACCGTTTATTTCAAGTGTTTCAGGTTTGCTGAACATCCCGCCCATCCCGCGATTCATGTTCTCCACTGTTTCCACTGCCCTCTGGTTTGTCTCTGCCACTGTTAAAGATACCGTCGCCCTGCTGCCCGCGCTGTTCCTGTAGCGCGCCACATGGGCTTCTCCGGGATTGACATTATCCTTCGCTTCATGGGAGCCTTTAATCTCGCGAATCGCTATGTCCCCCTCCCTGTGAAGTTTAAGTTCCATGTCGCCGAGCTTATCCGGGAAAAGCGCCGTCTCACTCTGGTATAACAGCAATGCCAAAACAATAATTATTATGACTGAAAATGCAATCAGATAAAAACCATTTCTTCTGCGTTTCATTGCGCTAAATCCGTTTTATAGATTCTTTCACGAAGTTGAGTCTGTAAGCTTCATCCGGGTTGTCTATCTGTATCCAGAACACCCTTTTATCTCTGGCATAGAAGTAATGGTACAGACCCACTTCCGGTTTCCCGCTCACAAAATAAACAGTAATTCCTTCTATGTTCAATGGTGTGGAATCACTGAACATCCCTGTTTTTCCCACCCTGCTGTTCATCGACTCAAGAAGGGATACGGCTTCGCCTTTTGTTTTCGACTCCGATACCCAGAATTTGGCTTTGCTGGCAGGTGTACTCCTGTAGTTTGCTATATAGGCATTCTCGATTTTTACATCAGGATTATTGCCATGCAGCCCTTTCACATCTGCCATAGCCGCATCTCCGTCCCTGTAGAGTGCGATGGTCATATCGCCCAGTTTTTCAGGGAAAATGCCGAAGGCATTCTTCTCCTGTGTCTCCTGATACAGGAATACGGTAATAGCTATTACTGCGATTATGAATATTGCAAGGTATATTTCAGATATATTTTTCTTCATGGTCTCACCTATATATCCATTACCGCCTGTTTCACAATTGAAACCTGATAGTCCATATCCGGTGAATCAAAAATTATCCAGTAAACTCTCCCCATATTGTAATTCATTTTAAAATAATAATAATTGACTGCATTATTTGCGTACATCGTATATACTTCGGGCTTTACAAACTCCATGATTTCCAATTTTACGGGTTTAGTGAAGTTTTCATTCATAATACCTGCATCGCCGTGCCCTTTATGGGAGTCTGTCTGTTCCACATCACCCGAGTATTCATGTCCTTCGTGCCCTGTTGAACCTCCAAGCATCGAGTTCATGGCATTAAATGCATCATTTGCAGCATTATGATCCGGAGCTTCTACTGCCCAGATACGCATGGTGCCTTTTCTGCTCTTATACACTGCTGAATAAGCTTTCGAAATGGGTATGGCTTTCAAACCGTACATGTTCGATACCTGCTGTGCTGCCGTCTCGCCAGTTTCGTATCTGGTCAGAGTCATGTCACCCACTTTCTCTGTGAAGATGCTTTTCTTTGCATCCGATGAGTATAAAAAAAATACTGCAAGCACAGCAGCCACAATAATTATAATATAAACTTTTTTCATAATTTCACCTGTTAGACCGTGGATCTTTTCGCTTCTGCAATAATTGTCCTGTCTTTGAGGATTGCCTTTGCAATATAAACGCTCCCAATCACGTTTACCAGCAATCCAATTGTGATTATGGCATCCTTATACCGGATAAGAAAAGAAGATGCTGCGAGGATAAAACCTACCGCGGGCAGCAGGTCGCTCACATGATGCAGGCAGCATGCCACCATTGTCAGCGATGAAGTGGCTGAACCTGCCATGCCCATTTTTTCTGAACTGCCTATATTTCCAGTAGTAATATTCCTGTGGTATCTGAAAAGCCCCATCTGAACGCCTACTGCTACGGGAATCAGGTACACGAATATTCCATTAGTAAGGAAAACCTGATATCCTTTCTCAAGTGAACCTTCTGCTAAGGAAGCGATAGAGATGTTGAAAAGTATTACAAGTATCCCTATACTTGCTCCGAAAACAAACGGATTTTTTAAAAGGCTTTTGATACTGATTCCCGGCATATGCTTACCACTTAAAGACCCTCTCATTTACTCCTGCAATATCCTTAATCACAAGTTCAAATCTCTTGCTTTCAATCTTAGGAAATCGAAGTGTACCGCTTGCATGATGCCCGCCTTCGCCCTCATAAGACAGAGGTTGATATATTTTGCCACTGGAATCCCGCAGGTAGGAGTTATTCTTGAAATCATCGTTATAGTTCTTATGGGCGGTGACTTTAATTTCAAAAGCAGTGGCATCGGTAATATCAGGCAAATAAGTGACTGATATTTTAACATCTGCTTCCGAATTCTCCCTCGGCTCCAATAAATCAGCGGGAGGCTTCTCGTCTCCTGATAAGCAGCCACTGATAGCTACTGCCATCAATACGAATAAAGTTATTATTATTCCTGATATTCTCATGTAAGTTCCTCTTTTTTGTTTTCATCAATCTGGCTTTCAGGGTTCTGCGTACCATGCTTCATATTTTTCATCATTACAAGATGCATTATAGGGCAAAGCAGCAGTATCCCAAATGATAGTATGTTCTGCGAGACTCCTGCAATCCATAAAATCCCCAGGAGCACAAGCGGGATTATGCAGCCGAGCACCATCATTAATGTATGCCTGTGCCTGCTGAAAAATCCTTCATTCATACTTTGGTTCTTCGTATTGTCCATTAATGCACCTCTAATTTCTGCAAAAAAATTACCAGATCTTCCACCAGGGTTTTTTCTCGCCCATACCCACAGGTTTGCTTTTCAGGTATTTTTCTGGCTCTGAATCAAATGCTTTCTTGCATCCGGGTGCGCAGAAATAATAGGTTTTGCCTTTATATTCTGTCTTATACTGCGCTGTATTCTCATCTACCTGCATTCCACATATTGGGTCTATTTGCATATTTTTCATTTCTCCTTATTATTTTATTTATATATTTATTTTACGTTTAGTGTAAAGTCAGTATCCTATGGCGGCAATGATGTATTTGTTCCTACACCCCTGCCTGAATACTCATTATCAATTTTTTCCCTGACCTCTTTCAGTGAATATCCTTTCATTAATAGATCCCTTGCTTCCAGTGTTATGTCGTTGCACAGCTTGCATTCCGATGCATGAGGCTCATATTCTCCATTCGGTTTGATGTAACACTCCTTCAGGCTCTTATGTGAAAGGAGTTTGTCTGAGTGCTGCATGCCTGCACATCCACAGTAACAGGCAAGGTACATGAGCTTGTCCTGATTCTGCACTGCATAGATGTAAGCTTCAGCCACACGCCCGGTTTTTTGGGCGAATTCCGGAAGTTCAATTTTCGGTTTACTATTATCCCAGCTTGCTGGTTTTTCGCCAGGCGTTTTGTTTAATGTTTGTGCGTCACCGGACATAAAGTAGGCGATTATTAAGAACGCTGCAATTGCAATTGCACTGAAAATAAATTTTGATTTCATATCATCCTTCTTGTTATATTATCAACAGTATCACGAATCCCATCGCTACCATGAATGAGCCCATTAACAGTCTCACCTCATTTTTATTCCTTGACTGCCATGCAACCATTTTATCTACCACTTTCCTGTTTGATGAGGCAAGAAGAACTGCAACAAGAGGCACGATAAGCATCAGGTTGTAGAGCAGAAGGTACAATATGCCCTGAGCCAGCGTTGATTGCAGTGACAACAAACCTATGACCGCTAGATAAATGCCTCCGCTGCACGGCACTGTGCAAAGACCGACAAGGACTCCGGCTCCGAAGACACCGGGCGCTGAGGTTCTCCTTATCCAGTTGTTTATCGTAGTGTGCATGCTCTCCGGTATTACCAGCCCGAACCCGCCCGGTATGAAGTAATCCTTCATTATTACTACTCCGAGTATCATAGAAATAAAAGCAGCAGCCTTGCCCACGGCGTGTGTTGTGGAAAAGAAGGATATGGCGCTCAGGATGCCCACGCCTATTAACACGTAGGTTACAAATATTCCGCTAATGTATATCGAACCCACTTTCATCAATCCATACCTGTAATTTGCCTGCATCTGTAGCATGCCCATTGTAAAGGTTATAAAAAGCAGCAGGACTGCAAAAGCGCAGGGGTTAAAACCATCAATTAAACCTGCCGTAATTACAAGTGGAAGTGTTAACGTTTGTGGGTCGATTGCCATTGTACCTCCTTCAAGCCACTATGAGTGTTCCATGCATGGCGGGATTCTCCTTGCCTCCACAGCATATGTCACAGTACCAGTGATATTCGCCTTTCTGTGTTGGCGTGAAAGTGAAAACTTCCTGGCTTTCAGGCAGGACAGTGATATTCAGGTTTGCCAATCCCGATGTCAGGATGAAGTTATGCATTCCACCGCCGTCTGTGTGATGCGAATTATCCGGATTTATGAGATTTATGGTAACAGGCTGCCCGACTTTTGCTCTGATCGTATTTGGTTCAAAGCCTGCCATGGTGATGGTCATTTTAATGGCATCTTTGTTCACAGGTTCCAATGTTGCTGATTTGCTTATGATCAAATATAATGCAGCGCCGAAAATCGCAATAACGATAACCATGAACAAAATGCTCATGATTGGCAATTTTTTCGTTTGTTTTTCTTTCAACATTTTTCCTTTATGCTTTTTTGATCTTGACACTCCAAACCCTCCTGATTAGTTTTAGTGGTCTTTGTTTGCGTTTCATCCATTCCTTTTAAATGTTCTGGCTGACCTTTATTTTTTATTTTATCTATTTTAATAAATATCTGGATTGCTTTCTGCCTGTATTCATCCATTAATCTCAAGTACTCTTGCGATTTTAGATCCCCTGCATGTTTTTCAAATCCGTGGATTGCCTGGAAAATCTTTCTTTTCTCAAGATCAAGTTCATCCAGGGTATATTCCTTTCTTTTCCTCAGGATTTTACCCCTGAAATGGTAAACCATTCCGAGTGAAAAGATCAGCATGATACCGATTCCTGCATAAAAGTAATCCGGCTTACCAGTCATTTTAATCGGAATACGAACAGATTCCCCTGCCTTAAGATCTTTAAAAGGAATAACGTCATACTCAACACCGCCAAGTGTTAAAGTCTCATACGCTCCTCCGGGATCCAGTCCTCCTTTTCTATCAACGAATATCGAAAGAGACGTGGTATTGTATATGGCGCTTTTATTGAATACATACTCTGAACTTCGGGAAAGAAGTGTATACGATACCTGCATCTGGAAGTTATCACCCGGCTTAACAGCCTGCATCGGGTCCATAAGCACCGATCCTTCTTCCTGCACAAGGCAGCACTCCATCGCCTGGGTTTTCAGGTTTTTTATATCCTGCGGGGTTGATATGGCAAAGAAAGTATGGTTACCCTTGCTGTAATAAATCTCCTGCCCCTCATTCCTGAATACTACGACTTCAGATACCTCAAGAGAATTGTCTTTCTTTGAAATGAAAATATGGTCGAGAACAACCCTTATATCGTAGCTCTGATTGCTCAGATTATGTCCATCATCTGAAATAGTCTCATTGGTTTCCGCTGAAATAATACTTATTGAGTAAAACAGTATCAGGAATACGGGAATGAAGGTCTTCAGAGCGATTTTCACAGTTCCTCCATTTCGAGAACAAACTTCTTGTATTCTTCTTCAAACCGTTGTTCGTATTTTTTTATATCAGGTATAGTATCCTTGCTGGGTTTTCTGGTAAAAATGTATCCAAGAAACACAAATAAAATGCTCAATGATATACCGCCTATCCATAATGATGTTGAACTTGTTTTTTCAGGATGTACCTGTATCTCCTTTCCGTACTCTGCCTGGAGTGCTGAAAATACCTGTTTTTCTGAAAAGCCATTTTCCTTCATCTGGGTAATCTCTTTTTTAACCTGTATTGCAGTAGGACAATCGCATGTTGAGATAACCATGGCGCATTCGCAGGGGCATATCAGGATAGAAGTCATGTCCTCATCCGCATGTATGGTGTTAATTGATGTTAGCGGTATTAACAGAACGAACAATACAATTGTCCTTAACACTGGTTTTTATCCCTCATTCGCCTGCATGTTCACTCATTGCGTTCGATATCGTCTATTCTCTGTTCAATAATCTCCATCAGTTCATTCCTGTTGTCTCCCTCTTTTTCCCGTTCCAGCAGCTCTTCAAGAATATCTATGTCGCCTATATGCGCTATCATTTTTTCAAGTTCCAAAACAGGCTGGTTAAGATCAAGGTTTAATGATGCTTCCTTTAACTGTTTCAGGACAAGCGTTGCATTTTCTTTGCATTCTTTCTTGAGTTCTTTGTACTCTTTTTCCGTAATTTCTCCCGCATTGAATTTATTTTCAAGAGCAAGGATAGATTCAAATGCAGCGTTCTTACAAGCCAACAGTTCCTCGAATGACATTTCACCTATGTCTTTTCCGGCGGTATTTTCCGAAACAACATCCGGCTGCTGGATAATTCCATCTGCTTCCTGCGGCTCATCAATCGAAACATCTGCAGCAGGCACTGTTTTAACAAAGCGTCTTCCTCGCTTTTTGCCAATTTTATTCTTGAGCAGCGGGTACACGACTGCTCCGATTAACACTACCGCCACTACAGGAATAAGATAACCGAAATCTCCTCCGGTACCTGTATTTGATGGAACATACCCTGTTATCTGGATATCCAGTTTCTGGTCTTTTGGAACCTTCATGAAGCTTAAGACTTCAAACTCTTTCCCTTCGTTCTGGACTATTTCCTTTTTAGCATATTTACTTTCAATCCCGAAACCGTTCTTTTTGTCAGATAACAGCGTAATGTAGGACGTATTGTATATCATACCTTTGTAAAACAGGTTCTTTGAAGATTCCGGATTAAAAACATATGATATCTGTGCTGTGTATGTGCCGCCAGGTAATATCGGATTCATCGGGTCTATCCATGCTGCATCCTTCTCCCTTTGCAGGCAGCATTCCATTGCATCGGTCTGGAACCTTGTTATACCCTCTGGTGTTGAAATGCCGACATATGCCCTGTCTTTACTGAAAAAGGCTTTATCCCCGGTATTCACGAATTCAACGTATTCATCAACTTTTATCCCATTTGTCGCTTTAGAAAGGACAATATGGTCAATACTTACGCTGAGCACATCCCCATTTTTTGTGGATTCGTAAACTGTGAAATTAGCTTTTTCTGATGCATTCACCTGTTTTGTATAGGGTACATCAGCATAATTCGCCTGCACCATATAACTCTTCCCGGCATTGACCTTGTTAAACGAATATTTTCCTGTTTTATTAGTAACAATGCTCATTACCTCGATCCCGGTCTCATCCATGAGGCGCACAGCTACCCCTTCAAGAGTATTATTCACTTTCAGTACGTATCCTTCGATCTTTTCAGAGAGATTGAAATCCACTATGGCTTTCCCCCGAAGACCGATATTTTCTCCATAAGTTATGTCATTGTATGTTACGTTGACACGGTACATACCGTCGTTGAGATCCTTAAAGGCATAATTTCCATCCTTATCTGTTGTCGTATCCGAGAGTGGTTTGAAATTATAAACAACACCTGTATCAGCGTTCTGCGTGGCATTTACTCCGCTCAGCGTAACTTTCTGGTCGGCAAGCTTTTTCCCGAAAGATACAACATTGCCATTGATCTCAGCCGCGGAAGCGGCGCTGCCGAAAATGACCAGTACTATAAAAATTGATAATAATTTATTCATGTTTTTCTCTCTCCTGCAAGAACTTTTCATATTCTAATTCAAATTCCTCGTTCTCATCCATTCTTTTCCTGCTGATTTTATATACAACAACTCCGCCCACGATGACCCCGGCAGGCAAAGCAAGCCATACTATCCAGTCAAATCCTTCTTTGGGCGGCGTGGCAAGAACGCCTTTTCCGTACTCTGCCACAAGTTTATTGTAAATCTGTTTCTCGGAAAGACCCTGGTCGAGCATTGCCCTGACTTTATCTTTCAACTCAAGCGCGCTTGGGCATGTGCAATCAATCGCGATCATTGTACACCCCCCCTGGTCGGGACAGTTCAGGTTTGCTGTGATTTCTTCCTCTGTCACAGCCAGTACCGGGACAGCAAGCACAAGCAGGAAAAACCACGCTGTAATTATTTTTTTCATCATACAATCTCCGTTGTTGTTTTTTTAATATTTTTGCTTATATTTATATTATCAGATATTCTCTTTTCCCTTATTGGTACAACTGTTGATATGCATATCAGGATTCCAAGTATCAGCACGTAGAATCCCCCTATCCACATCAGGAACATGAGGGGCATGACCTTTAGTTTCACAGTAACGTGGTCAGTAGTGATAGCCTGAGCTGAAAAATACAGGTCATCTATGCCCACGGTGTAAGCCATTGGCTTGACATTCGTACTCTCCTGCCTGGCGTAATAGTACATTTTTGCTGCGGCATCGTCGAGAACCTTCTCTCCGTTCTTATAAACGTTGAATAACGCTACTGTTTCCTGTCTGTTATTTTTAGTATACTGTTCTATCTTGATGAGCTTGAAATCATAGTGTCCTACGCTAGCCGTGTCGCCAATCTTCATATTAAAGGTCTCCATCTGCTCATACACTACAGCGCCCGCGGCTGCTACGATTATCATGAGAATTGCGATATGGCACATGTAACCGCCAAAGGTGCGGCGGTTATTCCAGAACGCTCGTGAAATATTCTTCAGGGCTCCTGCATCGTCGAGCTTTTTCTGCTTGTTCACTATCCTGGATATATCCAGAAAGTGGGTGGATACGACAAGTACAGTGCCCGCAACTGCAACAAAAAGAGCATAGAAATCACGGATACCCAGCGCAAAAGCGATGACCATTGCAATTACTGCTGCTGCGAGAGGCTTTGTAAAGTTTCTCTTAAGATGAGAAACCGAAGCTTTCCTCCACGCAATAAGCGGACATATCGCCATCAGGAAAAGAAGCGCTATGCCAAGCGGCACGTTCACCTGGTTGTAGAAACTGGGACCCACCATTACTTTGTACCCGCGGAAAGCCTCCGAGAGCAATGGATATGTCGTCCCCCATAGCACAGAAGCGGTCGCTGCCATGAATATCCAGTTGTTGTAGAGGAAACTTGCTTCACGAGAGACAAAGGATTCAAAGACCTTCTTGCTCTGTATCGAGTTATATTTCCATGCCACAAGTATAAGCGTAACAGCAAGCACCACTATCATATAATTGATATAATACGGCGCGGTGACAGACTGCCCGAAGGTATGGACAGAAGCGATGATTCCGCTCCGCGTGAGCAGTGTCCCGTACACCGTTAGTTCCCATGTGAAAAGGATGAGCAGGATATTCCAGAACTTCATGCCGCCTTTACGCTCAGTTATCATGGTGCTGTGGTAGAAAGCGGTCAAAGTGAGCCAGGGAAGGAACGAGGCGTTCTCAACGGGGTCCCAGCCCCAGAACCCGCCCCAGTTGAGCACCGTATAAGCCCAGTAGCTCCCGAACATGTTACCGAGAGCCAGACCGAGCCATGCCCACAGCGCCCAGCGGCGAGCGCGATACGTCCATGTATCATCTGATAGATAAATGCCTGCAATCATCAGGGCGAATGGGATTATCACGCCGGCATAGCCCCAGAAAAGCGTGGGGGGATGGAAGAACATGCCGGGGTCCTGAAGCAGTGGATTCAGCCCGTTCCCGTCCGCGGGTATGAAATCAAGCATCCTGAATGGACGTGATACCGTGAGCAGCATGTAAATGAAATAGGTGAGGGTGATAAGGATTACGGGCATTGCATGTTTAATCAGGTTATCGTATGATTTTCCCTTCACAGCGATAATCGCAATATAAATGGATATCAGCCATGCCCAGAGCAGCAGCGACCCGTCGGCGCCTGCCCAGAATGCAGAGAGAGTATAAGCCATCGGTAAATCCGTGCTGCTGTATATGGCTACATATTCATACTGGAAGTTGCGGGTAATGAAGAGATTAAAGAGCCAGATGGATGCTACCGTGAGAAGCACTGCGATTCCAATAACGGCAATCCTTGCGCTGTCGAAAAGTTCATCTTTCTTTTTCCATATCCCGATTATGTGAGCCACAAGCGCGTATATGCTCATTATCAATGCGATGGTCAGTGCTGTTTCTCCAAATTCCATTAAAATTCTCCTTTACGTTTCGTTATGGTCTCCGTGATCAAGGTCTCCGCCGTATTTTGAGGGGCATTTTGTGATTACCTGGGTTGCCTGGAAAGTACCGTTTATAAAATAGCCCGTTACCACTGCCGGGATCCCCTCTTTGTAATTTCCGGGCATGCCTTCGTTCGATACTACTACGATAGAAGCGTTATTATCAGTAAGTTTGAACGTCAGCCTGGCTTTCTCAGGTTCCCATATAGTTGAACCTTTTACTATGCTGCCATTCACGTTCACAACTTTTCCATTCAGTGAATCCGCTTTCTGCACAAACTCACCGACTTCATAGTAAAATGAGAGTGCGTTGCTGAAGCTCTGCGCTCCGAGATATAGTATAAGTACTGCCACGATCCCGATGCCGAGCATGTTTTTGAGCTTTTTGTTCATTCAGGTTCCTCTCATTTACTTTAATACAACTCCAACTTTACGATTGGTGTAAACTAAATCAATTAAGAATCTGCTTTTATAAGTGGGTTGTGGTTTATAAAAAACAAATTTAAAGGATACTTGCTTATAATTTGTAAACCTGGAATTAAAAAATCGATCGGAATGATACTACAATGTTTGATATATTTGGATGAAATATTTTATTTTCTTACAACTGCAAAACATATATCCAGAAGAATATCAATATAAACGATAAAATGTTCAAGAGTTTTGGTTTCTGGAAACAGCGGGCTTTTATGAAACTGCTATCACAACCGGGCAGAAGACTTACAATATATACAAGAAACAACCCTGATTCGGATTCGCTTGCAAGCTCCCTTGCGCTGAAGCGAATCGCAGAGCATTACAACATGGATGCAGGCATATACTATACAGGCGCTGTCCAGAACAAGACCCTTGTTAATGTACTGGGCGATGAGGTTATTAAAGTCCCGGAAGTATCTCCTTCCCAGACCGACATAGCTTTTGTTGATTTTTTGCCAACAGAGTTAACAGGTGAAAAAATCACGCCTGTTATGGTTATCGGGCACACTCTTGGCAATACGGAAGGAATACACTGCGCCTACCGTGATATAAGAACCACTGAAACCACTTCGAGCATATTGATAGAATATTTAAAGAAACTCGGAGTGGCAATAGATAAAAAACTGGCGACCCTTCTTCTTTTTGCGATAAGGGATAAAACCAGGAGCCTGATTACGAATTTCACGCTTGCGGACATTGAAGCCTACTGGTTTATCCATAAATATGTGGATATGGAATTACTGTTCAGTCTTGAACATCCCTCAGTAAGGCTCGATACGTTCGCCGATTTAGCCCGTGCTATTGAAAATAAAATAATAAAAGGGGCGAATCTGTTTACCACGGTGGGTTATGTTAAAGACCCGGGTACGATTCCCAAGGTCTGCAAATACATGCTGGACATTGAAGGAGTTTCGACTGCTCTTGTATTTGCTGTGGATGCAACAAAAATTCACATATATGCAGAATCAGAGAACATGGAACTTAATATGAAAAATGTCCTCAGGAAAGCATTCGAGGACTGGGGCGAAGTGACGGGAGGACCTTTCCATGCCAGCACATCAATAACGCTTGGCGTATTCGGTATTGTCGCCGAGGATGAAAAAGCGAAAAACCTGCTCCTGAAATCTATCTCGGATTCTATATCTTCACGATATTTCTATGCTCTCGAAGCGGAATAAGACCTGCCCTGCGAACAGCGGACGCAGACGCCGTCCCTGATACATCGTGAGCAAACAAGACTTCCGCACAGCATGCATGTGGATAGCTTTCCCGGGCGCCCGCAGACGCTGCAAACTCCCATTACTTCCATGCTCTCCCTTCAAGTCTTACGATGCCTGGTATGGAACGAAGTATTCTTCTATCATCCAGGATTCAATTGTTTCATGTTCTTTTTTTCCCCCATTCGTCAGTACAGAACGTTTTTGGTGGATTTCTGATATTTTTTTATTCATTTATATCAATGCATCCTCTGGGGATGGCATTCTCCAATAAGTTGAAGTATTTATAAGCATTTAAAGTTGTCGATTTTGTGACGGGACTGCGGTGGCGTAATTATTTTTTATAAACCTCATCTGGTTCGAATAATTTCTCGCCCACCACATCGCCTTCGATCGTCCTGTAGAAACACGACCTGTAACCTGTATGGCAGGCGCCGCCTATTTGCTCGACTTTGAGCAATACGGCATCGGCGTCGCAGTCTATCAGTATATCGTGGACGAACTGTTCATGACCTGAACTTTCGCCTTTTTTCCAGAGCTTGCGCCGGCTCCTGCTCCAGTAGTATCCACGTTTTGTCTCGATGGTCTTTTTGAGGGCTTCTTTGTCCATGAATGCGACCATGAGAACCTCTCCGGTTTTATAATCCTGCGCTATGGCTGTAATTAATCCGTCTTCGAATTTTAAATCGTTTATGTTCATGTGCATTCAGGATAATCTGCAAGCTTTAATAATTTATCCGAGCGTTGTCAAAATTTCTCTGCTTAAATATGCCGTTTTCTCATCTTCTGATAAGGTTTCAAGATAAAGTTCAATAGCCTCTTTTATATTTGCCATTACTTCATCATGAGCGTTCCCCTGAGTTTGGCACCCTTCGAGTTCAGGACAATAAGCGTAATACCCGTATTCATCTTTTTCAATAACAACGCTGACTTTGCAATTCATTTCTTTCTCCATTCATTTAATTAGCACAATGGCAAAAATGGTATCGGATGGAACTAAAGCTTCGTTGCTCAGTTAGAATCACCTTTCATTTCAGAAAGAATTGCCATAGTATTCTTTTTTAAACCAGGCAGCTTATTTTTCGTTACATCCCATACGATTTCCAGATTTATTCCAAAATATTCGTGCGTGAGGATATCCCTTAATCCGGCAATCTTTTTCCACTCAATCTCCGGTTTTCTATTTTTAATCTCATCAGGAATTTTCTTGACAGCTTCTCCTATAATTTCCAGATTTCTCGCAACAGCATCCTGTCTTAATTCATCTTCCCTGAAATCCCCATAAGACATGTTTTCGGTGTATTTTTCAATTTTACGGATGGACTCAAGAATGTCTTTAAGATACGCTTCATACGCCCGCTGCATATTTTACACTCCCGATGATGTATGGTTTTAAATCCGGTTTAATTACTTCTTTCATTACAAGATCGACCTTACATTTGAACATGTCTTCTAAAAAGAATTTAAGATCCATGTAGTTGTCGAATGTTACTTTGCCTTTTTCGAATTCGACAAGGATGTCGATATCGCTCGTGGGTTTTTGTTCTTTTCTGATATATGAGCCGAATAATCCAATTCGCTTTACGCCGTATCTTTTTATTGTAGCGGTATTTTCTTCGATTTTGGTTAATATGGTTTTATAGGTTAGCATTTTCAATCCTTATAGAATAATGTATTCTTTATTTAAAGCTTCAGGGAACCCATTGTTCATATTATGCTTAATAGAATATGTATATTTACCATTAATATTGTCAACACAAACAAAAATTACTTTAATCCTTTGAATGGGACTGATTTTGTTCTTAAGCTCTTCATATTTATCAAAGAATTTAATTTTATTTTTATTGTGGGCTTTCTCCCGACGCAGATTATTGATAATTCTTCCAAACGCAAAAAATATGACATATCCAGTATTGATTTTATTTTTTGGATAGCATAATTCATCAAAATCAGGATCTATATCCTTAAAATTGCTTGGAGTGAATTCATTATCTTCGTTGCTTTTTGTGTCTACTTTATTGAGTTTTAATTTAAATTCCAATGCATAAGGAACTGAATCTGAAGAATCTTCTTTTATAAAACATAAATCTATAGATTTATGTTTTCTTGCCATATCATCAGGTATGTCACCACGATAATGCACTTTAGTGGGATATTCCCATCTAAATTTATAATCCTCATAATCCTTAGTTATAAAAATATCATAGAATTTATAAGTCAAAATTTTTTCTTCTTTAAAAGATTCTGGATTTCGTTTAAATTCTTCAAATAATTCGATAATACACCCATCGATAATGTTATCTATTTTTGTATCTTTATAATCATAATTTTTCATCCTCTCACCTCACAGCCGCCTCCACGCACGCCTCCGTGGTCGCCATAATACTCCTTACCCCCCCGCACAGATTGGGCACATACTTATGCGCCTTTCCCGAATTCACCATCATGCACGCGAACCTCTCGCTCGCTGGCGAAACTACCATGCATGTGTCGCAGAAGACCTTTGCGCCGCTTTTCTCAATGCGCCGTATGAGTTCAGGATGCTTATTCTTTAAAGCGCGCGAGGTGCATACCCATACCTCCTTTTTCACCTTTTTCCCGTTAAAAAGCTGTGCAAGTCTTTCAAGCTCGCTGACGCTGCTGTGGGGACAGCCGAATGCGATTAAATCCGGCTCTCCTGTTGTGTAAACATCTCTGATTTGTCTTTCCTCGATTGTAATTTTCTCAGCAGGCGTTTCATATTTCCCGGCTTCAGGCGTGACACCTGTAACATGATACAGCGCCACGGCGCCCGATGCTGCCATTGCGGCGCCGAGTGATTTGAGTTCGTCCTTTGACGGCTTCGATTTAAGTTTAAAAAGAGGCACTCTGTCACCAACCATCTCGCCTACGATATACCCCAGCGCGCCGTAATCAGAATCATGAAGCTTCGCCTCGACCTCAATTAAAACAACAGGTTTCCTGTTCTCGTCCAGATGAAAGCCGTAGTTTGCGGTTTTGCCTATCAATGCAGCCGCAAGAGCGCCCGGTCCTCCTTCCCTGTTCGTGCGCGCCCCGATGACAGAGTTGGCGTATGAGATGGCTGAGGATTCGCTCCATGCCACATGGTCTCCGTATCCTGCAAGGTTGTCAAATATATAATATGGCGTGCATGAGCATTCTGTTCTCACGCCAAGCGCCTCATATGCCCTGATAATCTCCTCCTGCTTTCTTGCAAATTCCTCGCTTATCCCCATCTCACGCCAGCATTCCCTGTCCATGCCGGCTGGATTCAATATCGAGGGCACTGCCACTTTCCCTTTTAAATCCGATATCCATTCAAGACCTGCATCGCCTATGGTTTTGTAAGAAACGCCTGCTATCTGTGCGCTCTTTATGGGAATCAGCCTGTCTGCGCCGTAAATATCGCCGAGGGCTGTGAGTATCTCGATGGCTTTCTGGTAGGTGGCGCCGCGCTCCCCGTTGAAGAGCTTTTCCTCTTCAGGTGTGAGATACATTTATACCTCTGGACGCTTTGCCCTCTCGAACTTCCATCTTTTGGTCAAATCCATCGTAGCATCTATCCCCACCTTCGTACCGATGCCGTTCTCCGAGCGCGGGTCAAGGGTGCTGCCCCTCACATTGGGATAAACGTAAATATCCTCGTCGCCCTTAACACGTGTCGCAATCGCAAACTCGATATCGTTCGTGTCGAAAATATCAATATCCTCATCCACTACGATGACGTGTTTTAAGCTCCTGTGGGCGGCAAACGTTGCCTCGATGGCTTTTTTGGGTTCATCGTCGCTGTTCTTGCGTATCTGCACCGCGGCATGGAAATAGTGGCATCCGCCGGGTGTGAGCGTGACATTTTTCACATCCGCCACTTTTCTCACTTCATTGAATATCAGAGGCTCATACGGAATGCCCATAAGGATATGATGTTCGCTGCCGCCGGGCATAAGGGCATGGTAAATCGGGTCGCGCCTGTGCATCATT
The DNA here is from genome assembly GCA_028715885.1 of Candidatus Methanoperedens sp. Lineage (GTDB taxonomy): Archaea > Halobacteriota > Methanosarcinia > Methanosarcinales > Methanoperedenaceae > Methanoperedens. The sequence continues at coordinate 97,301 of JAQUQX010000001.1, read as the reverse complement.
CTTGTGAGACTGATGACCGGCTGCTTCCTTACAAGGTCATACGTGCCGCTTATATCCACAAACGGTCCTTCATCCACAAGTTCAGTGGGATGGATATATCCTTCAAGCACTATTTCAGCATGCGGGACTTTGATACCGTTCTCGCATTCAAACAACTCAATCGGTTCACCTTTTAGCGCCGAAGCATAATTAAATTCCTTACCCTCAGGCACGCGCGTGCATACGGCGAAAAGCGTAACGGGGTCGATGCCGATGGCTATTGCAACCGGAAGCGGTTCACCCATTTCAGCAGCCTTTTTGTGGAGATTATAAGTATGCCGGAACTCTACAAGCCGCGCCGCAAGCCTGTCCTTTCCAATCACCCGCAGCCTGTGGATTGAGGCGTTCATCACACCTTCGTATTCAGATACGACCACGCCTGCGGTGATGTACGGCGCGCCGTCACCTTCAAAATGCGTCAGGATCGGAAGTTTTGTAAGGTCAGGTTTTTCAATAACTTCTTTTGCGGGCGAATCCGAAACTCGCTTTACCTCTCCGTCTGGAGGGTGCGAGGAAAGGAATTCTATAATATTATCCGGCTTTACGCCGAGGGCTTCTGCAAGCAGTTCCCTTGAGCCCAGGATGTTCATGGCAACTCTTGAGCCGCCCACATTTGTAAAAAGGGTGGGCTCTTTCCCTGCGGTAGCCGAGACTTCATACACTGGCGAGAGTGGTTTTTTGACTTCCCTGAGTTTTCCCCCGGTCTTGAGCCGTTCTAAGAATCCCCGCAAACTCATTCACGCCACCGTTTGTACAGGTTATGCTCGATGTTAAGAAGGTCAAGGGCGCGCCCTGCCATGAAATCAATAATCTCGTCAATGGTTTTTGGTTTTGGATAAAAAGCGGGGCATGCGGGCAGTATTGAAGCTCCGGCTTTTATCGCCCGTTCCATATTCTCAATGTGTATCAGGTTGAGTGGGGTTTCACGCACCATAAGGACAAGGGGTCGCTTCTCTTTCAGGCAAACATCGGCAGCTCTTGAAATAAGCATGTCCGACATCCCGACAGCGATTGATGCCAGCGTCTTCATGCTGCACGGCGCCACTATCATGCCTTTTGTTTTGTGTGAACCACTCGCTATGGGCGCTGTGAAATCATCATCGCCGTACACATGGTCTGCCAGCTGCTCCACGTCTCTAACGGAGTATTCGGTTTCGATTCCAATGAGTTCTTTTGCGGATTCTGATATGACAAGATGCGTTTCGACTCCTTTCATACATTTCAGGGTTTCAAGGAGCCGTATCCCGTACTGTACACCCGAAGCGCCGCTGATACCTATAATAATCTCGCTATTCATGGAGTATAGTTGGTTTACCATGTTTGAATAGTTTTTGTTGAGAGTTGAAAATTATACCAGGTAATATTTGTTTCGATTAAACAAGATTAAGTACCACAGTACGCCCTTCAAGAACGTCTTTTTCGCCTATATCAACCGTCTTGGAGACGTTGCCCGCAGCCACTGTATAAGCGCCGGCAGGTCTGGTATCAAACTGCGTCTCTCCGGGTATTGGGCCTAGCGTCGAATAAGGAACCGTAAAGCTGTATGTACCGTCAGAGGAAGTTGTTTGCGAATACTGAATGGTTCTTCCGATATTCGTTTTAATTGTGTTTGTTATTATAACTGTAGTATTTGCTGGCGCTTTTCCTGTTATTATTGCTCCTTTCACATATTCGAATATCTTGGCGTATCCCGAATCTTCGACTATTAAATTACCACCATACAAGACATTGTAAACATTCTTAAACCATTTTTCGTCAGAGCCGTACACGTATATCGCTTGCGGGTTGGGTGCGGATTCATGCACAAGTCTGTAATTATGCAGATTATTTGTATCAAATATATGGAGTTTTGCTTCCATGGTATCATAATATTTCATTGTGGGAACGGCTTGTAATCCCTGAGATGTTTGAATCTTCGTGTAGTATCCCTGATCGGTAAGATCCCAATCTGCAAAAATGGTAAGAATAACATATGCCATGTAGGCATTACTCACAACATATCTTGCACCTGGTTTTCCATCGATTCCAAGTCTCTCAAGAACCTCGTTTGCATCCGCTTCCGTCTGTGCTATAAGGAAGGTAGAGGCACCGGGGGCATGTGATGATCCGCCTCCTATACCTTGCTGGAATGGGTTTGCATCTGGAATCCTGCGCGCCCAGTATGTAATAATATGCCCATAATCCCACCAACTCATAACTCCGTAATCATTCTTCGAATAATTATATTTCTGACCTGCTGGCGGTTTTTCGTATATTGAATAATATGGTAGCTCAGGAACAGGTGTATTGTACCTCATCCATGTAAGTGCATCATGCCATTCATAATACCCCCCCTGGATTGCGCCCCACTGTGCATCAGCCATCGTAGTCCTGTAAGGAGAAGCACCAGCCGGCAGGAATCCGATAACTGCAACTACAAGAATTATAGAAAGAACATGCTGGATCCTGATTTTTGTTATACATTCAACAATATCATTCGAATCAAAACGGTTCCAGTCACCAAAATCCAGAATTTTGGAACCTAAGAAGCCTATTAATATTGCAACATTTACTGCATAATAATATGCAAATCGGTTCTGGGCGAGCGTTATGGCAAGAACAAATAAACTCCAGACTGCCACCAATGTATATTCTGCATTGGATTTTTTTATAATATAATAAAAGAGTATCACGATTGCAATATATGCGAGATAATAATTATATCCGAACCATACCATTTTCATCTCAGGAGTGATGGGCGAAGCTTCTGCTATCGTCAGTCCACCCCCTTCTCTCCCTTTAAATATAAAATTCCAGGCTCCCACAGTAGCTCCATAAAAATTAGGTAATAAAATCTTTGTAGCTATCAAACCTATCAGCATAGTGCCTGATACAAATAATAAATAGTGATACCCACTGTATTCCCGCTTATTCATTTCTCTGGAAACTACACTTAAAAAAGCAAAAACCATAGCTCCCCCCCCTGTTACTGCCAGATGTAAAAGAGAATAATATCCTGATGCAAACCCAATGCTTATATCAACATACGGTATCAACATTATCATTGCAACTGCATAGGCTATTATACCTACAATTCCCAGATATTCAGTAGATTTTCCTCTGAAATGATCTATGATATATTGGATGACTACAAAAATACCGAATACTACTGCAAAGAACACACCGTTTGTCCAGTTAAGTAGATATGCTCCGAAAAATATTCCTGCAAAAAGAGAATATTCTAACGGTGTCTTTAATGCTTCCCAATCACCTTTTAACCAGTGATCGAATGTGATATTTTCCGCTTTTTTAATGGCTATTACAAAAAACATCATCATTGTTGTTAAATAAAAAACCTCAGCTACATGGTTATCGGTGAACCCGAGAACAGACCTTGAAAGCCATTGCCCCGGCAGTATCGCTATTAAAAATGCCCCGATTAATCCAGCCTTCTCGTCCAGTAATTCTTTACCGATGATGTATACAGGGAATACTACCAGAGCGCCAATAACAGCAGGGAAGAAAGCCCCCACTGTATCAATAACGGACTGAGAAGGCATCCCGCCGGATGTAACAAAACCAGCGACTATGGCAAGAAAAGCAATCATCTGGTCAAATAAAGGGCCCCAATGCAGTGGGGTTCCGTTTGGGTAATAGGTAAATGCATCGAAAAATATCCTGTGGGGGAAAAATTGGATTGTATTTTCCACAAGTCTCATATGGAAGACGGAATCGTCCGTCGCAAAACCCACAATTCCCTGTTGAAATACTGTTTTTATGGGTGTTATCCCCCTGATATAGAATGAAAACAGGAATATTGCGAAAAGAATGACATATGAAAGAGATTTTACTGTGAAAAATTTTTCGGTTTTACCCTTGCTGGTATCGTCTTTCTTTTTTTCAGTTTTTTCCTTATATTTTTTATTGGATTTAACTTTAGCCAAAGTACACCTCAGGGCTGGCTTATAAGTGGCTGTCACGAATAATAAAGATTATGGAAACGAATGCTGCATTCAGGAATTGCGTCCACAAAACCAAAAGATAACCTTTTAGGCAAATAAAACCTACAGGTGCATATTTAAATGAACTCCATAGTACCAATAACACTATTCATTTTAATAGCTATACCATATTCCATATACATCGGATTGATTTTCAAATACGGTAATAAAGGATGCCCTGTTAAAAAAAATAAAAATAAGCCTAAAATCTCCATGATTATCCCCACCTACAATGAAGAACTACTCATCAGGAAAAAACTAGATAATATCTTCAAACTGGATTATCCTGCCGAGCTTATTGAGGTTGTAATAATCGATTCCTCCACTGATAGAACGCCAGAAATAATAAAAGAATATCAAAAAAGATATGGTTGCATAAAGCTAATAAGTGAAAAAAGGCAGGGTCTGGCAACCGCCCTGAATGCCGCCTATGCTGCGGCGCAGAATGAGATTGTCATCAAAACTGACTGCGATAGCATGCTGGAAAAAGATGTATTGCAGAAAGTTGCTTCTGATTTTGCAGATCCTGATATAGGCGGCGTGACAGGAAAGCAGGTAGTAATCAATGAATCTGAAGTTGAGGTGGGTTACAGGTCGCTGCAATCAAGGGTACAGATTGCCGAATCCTGGATAGATTCTACTATAATTTTCCATGGACCGTTATCAGCGTTCAGGAAGAAGCTCATAAAACCCATCGATTCCGATTCTGTTGCAGACGACAGTGAACTGGCGATAAAGGTCCGCAAGCAGGGATACAGAACTATTATCGACCCCGAGATTGTATTTTATGAGGCGAGCCAGAGCGCTTTTTTTAAACGAAGAATGCAGAAAGACAGGAGGGGAAGGGGGCTTATCAGGCTGTTGCTGCGTCATAAAGATGTGTTGTTTAATTCAAAATATGGAAATTACGGTAAACTCGTGTTTCCGATGAACTATTTTATGATGATATTCTCCCCGTATCTGATATTATTATTGCTTTCAATTAGTTTCTACATATTATACCAGTATAATCTAATGATTTCTGCCTCTGCTCTTATTTTATTGCTTATTTTCGTTTATCTTGGTCAGGCGAATAAGCTTTACATTCTGGAACCCCTCTATTCTTTCCTGGATACTCAGATATCTTTGCTGGCTGGTGGATTGAGTCTTGTTTTCGGCAAAGAATCAGGTGGCACATGGGAGGTTGACCAGGAACTCAGGGGTGCGTACCTGAAACATGACTAGTATCGCAATGGTATGCCACAGGTATTATCCTGATTTAGGAGGGATAGAAACACATGTCCGCGAGATAAGTGAACGGCTTGTACACCGCGGTTTTGATGTTGAAGTCATATGTACCGACCCTACAGGGAAATACCCTTCAAATGATTACCATAATGGAGTCAAAATAACACGCTTTAAATCATGGGCGCCAAAAGATGCTTTTTATTTTGCGCCACAATTGTATTTTTATATAAAAAATCATGATTACGATATAATACACGCACAAAATTATCATGCGCTCCCCGCCCTGTTTGCATCTGCTGCAGTAAAAGGAAGACTCATTTTCACGCCACACTATCATGGTGGAAGCCACTCTTTCTTTAGAAACCTTCTCCTAAAACCCTATAAATTGATTGGATATTTCATCTTTGAAAAAGCAGAGAAGGTAATATGCGTATCAGAATACGAAATGAAACTTATTGAAAACGATTTTCATGTTTCTCGAGCCAGGCTCGTCCATATTCCCAATGGATTGAATATGGAAGATTTTAAGGATATAAATGAACTAAAAAAAGAATCAAAAATTATTCTATATGTTGGAAGGCTTGAATCATATAAGGGAATACAATATATAATTGAAGCGCTGCCTCTGCTTGATGACTACAGGCTTAAGGTAATAGGGAAAGGGAATTACGAGAAAAAACTGCATGAATTGGCACAAAGGTTGAATGTAAGTGACAGAATTGACTGGTTAAAGGATATTGATAACGAAGAGATTCTGTCCCACTTTAAATCGGCTGATGTTTTTGTGAACCTCTCAACATTCGAGGCATACGGGATAACAGTGTCAGAGGCACTTGCTTGCGGTACACCGTGTATAGTGGCAAGGGATGGGGCACTGGAGGAATTTATCGATGGGGATGGGTGCGTGGGCATGGATTATCCGGTTGATATAAATTCACTTGCTGATATTATCAAGAGCAGAAAAAGATGTGCTCCAAGAAAAATGCCTGATTGGGAAGATGTTACTTCAGATTTGATTGGGTTGTATTCCATTTGAAGGTGAGTTTATGCTGCCCAATAAAATTCAGCATGTACCTCTGGAAAGTATTTTGACATTTTTTAATATAGAGAGAGGTTCTTTTTTCAACCTGAGGAAAGTTTCTGATGCTAATAACGAAGAAGGGTTATGTATTAAGAGTTCTAACGATGCAAGGAGCATTGCTTTTTTTCTCCATGCCAGAAGTTTTTCTGGATCATAATCTGGCGTATGAAGCAATGGCTTCTGCATAGCCAGTAGATAATCAAGCGGTTCCGGTTCTTCTTTTAGCAAATATCTTTTTTCTCTTGCCTCCTGATACATTTCAGTTCCAGGCAGTGGAACTGCAATATTGATATATGGTCTCACTCCTTTCCTTGCAAGTTTTCTGGAAAAATCTATGGTATTTTTTACCGTTTTTTCTGTCTCCCCGGGGATTCCTATTATAAAGAATGCACTTAAATCAATTCCTTTATCTTTTATAATTTTTACAGCATATTCCAACTTTTTCAGGTCCATATTTTTTTTAATTGTGTTATATAAAAAATCCTGGTCCCCGGATTCCACTGCTATGGTAAGACCTGAACATCCTGATTTTTTCATTGCATCAACAAGATTTTCGGTAAGCCTGTCCGCCCTGATACCATTGGGCGTTTCCCATGTAATATTGATACCCCTTTCAATTATTCCATTGAATATCGCTTCGGCCCTTGAGGTGTCAAATGTAAGGTTATCATCTTCAAAGAAAATATGTTCGACCCCGTACTTTTCTTTTAAGTATTCAAGTTCATCAAGAACATTGGCAGGAGACCTTGCACGCCATATCCTTCCTGATACTAAATTAACTGAACAAAAGTTGCACCTGAATGGGCACCCCCGGCTGGTCATTACGGACATCCATTTATTCCGTGTTGCTGATCTGGGAGCCATCCCTGCTTCTCCGCTCCTGAAATACTCATCCATTGGAAGGAGAGAATATGCAGGCATAGGCAAAGAATCAAGATCTATTAGCGGCTTTCGCAGTCCTGTGAAAGCTATCCCCCCATCGTGTCGATAATGGATTCCTTTCGCTTCTGAAATATCCATATTGCCTTCGAGGTAGTGCATCAGGTCAAGCATCGTATGTTCTCCTTCTCCCTGTACCACGAAGTCAATATTCGAATCCCTTAAAACCACATCCGGTGCTGCTGAAGCATGAGCTCCTCCGGCTATTACAGGTATGTCAGGCAATTCATTTTTTATCCAATTTGCTGTTTCATGGAGATTGTTGGACTGGGAAGTGAACATGCAAGAAATACCAACGACATCGGGTGAGAATCCTGACACAATATCGTTTATCTCCTCATGTGCAAGCCCGACCCGAATTATATTATTTTTTTCTTGCCTTATACGCCAACCCTGTGCTAAAGCGTCAATAATTTTTACATCAATCCCATACTTTTGCAGATACGAAGCGATATATGCAAGTCCCAGTGGAAATGGCACACGAATACTATCTTCATAACTTTTTATTGTAGTCCATGGAGGATTGATAAGACAAAGCTTCATTTTTCCTTCTTTGGTTCTTTATTATATTAGGTCTTTCCTAAGTAAAGCATAAGTAATACAAAATCAAAAGAGTATCGATGACTTCAGGCAAATCTGATACAGGAAAAAAAATGCCGGAACCCCAGATACAAGATTTGCAGGTAATATTGGACAGAGCAACTAAAAATAAATATATTCTGGGAGTAGTTCTATTATTTCTTTTAAGTGCGCTTTCTGATTATATATGGCTGCGACTAGAGACCGAACCGCCTGGCTGGGATGAAGCGCTACACCTCACCAAGAGTCTTCAATATTACAACATTTTAACGAATCCTGGTTCGGATATGATTTCAAATCTCATACAGGTCGATAATTACTATCCTCCTTTCTACCATTTCTCGACCGTGCTGACATACTTCCTGTTCGGAACATCCATGCATGCCGCCATTTCAATAAATATATTTTATTTTGGTATTCTATTGTTTTCAGTATATGGCATAGGCAAATCTCTTTATAACAGTGAAACCGGACTTATATCTGTCGTCCTTATTTCTCTTTATCCCGGCATAGTTGGAATACGTCGCTTCTATCTGATAGAGATCGCCCTTGTGGCAACCGTAGCCTTAAGTGTTTATTTGCTCCTGCTATCCGACCATTTCAAGAACCGAAAATATTCAATCGGATTTGGAATTGCGTTTGCAATCAGCATTTTGACAAAATGGACAGCGGTATTTTTCATAATAGGGCCTCTGGCTTTCATACTTTATGAATCTTTTATTAAAAACGGATATTTTTTTAAAAAATCAATGAAAAACAAATGTACTTACTGCGGAAAAGAAATCATTAATAAAGAAATCACTTATGAAAAAGGGTTATTTTGCTCATCAAACTGCAAAAATCTGTGGAAAAAGGAACAAAAAAAGCACATTAATAATAGATCAAATCCTGGAATAAATTTTCTTTTGATGGGGGCTGCAGCCCTCCTTCTTTCACTGATATGGTACGCACCCCACTTAAGTGAAGTTTACAAGACAATTGCGTGGGGGAATGAATACTGGGGAACTACAGAAGGAGATCCTGAAGTGTTTACTTTCCAATCCATAATATTCTATACTATTGCCCTGATTAACTCACAAATTTCCTTCCTTCTTTTCATAGTATTCTTAGCTGGTTTAATAATCGCCCCCAGGTCCCGCCTGAAATCAAATTATCTTCTCCTTTCATGGATAATACTGCCTTATATCGTAATGACTCTCCTTCGAAATAAGAACGATAGATATACCATAGCATCCATTGCAGCCGTTGCAATCATATCTGCATTCTGGATTGCTTCTCTTAATAGTAAGAAAACAAAAGCAATAATTGTCTCGATTATAATTGTGGCTGGAGGATTTCAATTACTCACTCTTGCGAAAGGGATTGACTTAGCAAGTGATCTTCGCATTAAGACCGCTGTTGGAAACGTCGATCTATATTCTGCAGGATCATACGGTACCCGTCCACCAGTGACTCAGGATTGGAAGGTGGAGGAAGCCCTGGATAGCATAATGGCTGATGCACGAACAAATCCCAGAATGTACGGCAGAGCTGGTTATATTGGCATTGTACCTGATATGGCTTTTACAAACGGTCTTACTTTTGGTTATTATTCTTACATGAAGAAGCTTCCGTTTAATGTCATCAGCGTTCCCTATTTTGAAGCTCTTGAACCATTTAAACAGAATTTTTTGAACTTTGATTACCTTATTTTTAAATCAGGTGAGAATTCGGGTGATTCCCGGAAAAAGTTGGTGAGTGATATGTATGATTATTTTAATCAGCATAACTCAAGCTACACTCTTATCGGTAAATTCACGTTGCCGGATGAGTCTGAACTCAGCGTGTACAGGAATATTTTCATACCAAACGCCAAATAGCCATTTGGCACAGGCACGCATGGTTTATTGAGGAAACTATCCTGATAGCAGATGCAGCCAATTAATGCTGATACAGGGCTATAAATCTACGTTTATCTGCGGTTCCATTTTTCACTCCTCACATTCTTCCTCCTCTTCTTCCTTGCCTTCAGCAAGCAGAATCTCCCCGTAAAGCAATTTTTCAATCACCTGCGCAACGTAAAGACGTTTCTGGTACCTCTCTATATCCTCATTCATGTGGAGCATGGAATCAATCTGAACCCGCAGCAGCACGAACCTGAACTTCTCCGTGTCCTCAATTTCCATTGACTTGATGCCTTCTATAAGATAGGGCAATTTATCGGGGTCATCCACAACCTCGGCAATAGTGAGAACATTCTGGGGAACATCCTCAATAACCACTTCCTTATTACCGGTCAGAAGCCCAAGCGTTTTCAATGAATATTTCTTATCTGCGTTATTAACCATACAGACCATTACTCTTTATCTATTAAGTCCTATATTATCCCAGCGGAGAAATAATGGACACGCCTGTAATTCTAAAGACATTCCACATGGGAAAGATGAAAGAATATTTTGTCATGCCCGGGGAAGAACTGCACACAGACCTCGGGGTGATAAAGCTCGATGAACTCGGGACAAAAACCTTCGGCGATACGATAAGCTCCCATCTCGGCGTTGAGTTCATAATCCAGAAACCCAGGGCGCCTGATTTTTTTACACATGCAAAACGCAGCGGAGCGCCCATGATGCCAAAGGATATCGGGGTTATTATCTCGAACACCGGCTTATGCTCCACTGACTGCGTGCTTGATGCAGGCACTGGTTCGGGGATTCTGGCGATTTATCTTGGCGGGATTGCGAAAAAGGTGGTGTCATACGAAATAAGAGAGGATTTCCTTGAGCTTGCGCGGAAAAACATTGCCCTTTGCGGTCTTTCCAATATTGAACTGCGCCACGGGGATATTGCGCAGGAAATCCGGAAAATTGATGAGAGATTCGACGTTGTAACCCTTGATACCGGCGCCGCAGCGCAGGTTGTCCCGTTTGTTCCGCAGGTCATTTACCCCGACGGTTTTCTTGCCGTATATTCGCCTTTTTTTGAGCATACAAAGGAAATAAGGGAAGCCATTGAGAAAACAAAATACACAGAAGTCAGGACAATCGAGACCATAGAAAGGGATATTTCATTTTCCGAACGCGGGACACGCCCCTCGACTGCGAGAGTGGGTCACACAGGTTTTATCACGATAGCAAGGTATTGAACAGGTGCATCATGAAAATCTTCTTCGCAGGTTCAATAAGGGGCGGGCGCAGCATGTTGTCCGAGTACAGGCAGATAATAGCACTCCTGAAAAAGCTGGGGCATGATGTGGTGAGCGAGCATGTGGCTTCCCCGAAGCTTGAGGAGGCTGAAGCTAGGCTTACCGAGGAAGAGATATTCAAAAGCGATATATGCTTCATAGACGAGTCGGACTGCGTTGTGGCAGATGTGACCGTGCCATCCATCGGCGTGGGCTATGAGATATGCTATGCGGTATCAAAATGTAAGCGCGTGCTCTGTACCTATAAGGAGGGGACGAATGTATCGGCGATGGTGCTTGGAAATAAGGGCGTTAAGGCAATACAGTACAGGAACATGGAGGAATTGGAGATGCTTCTGTCTCCACATTTGAGTTTTTGATTATTTGATTTCCGGTATTTATAAACAGCTTATGTATTAAATCTGGCTTATCTGCGGTTCCGTTTTTCGTCGCTGCAACTTGATTTGTGCCTTCAATAACTCTCCACAGCCAGCCCAGGAACTTTAGAAAAGTGTCTGGCATTCTTGGTGAGCAGCGCCTCTCCATGAGTAAGGGCAATACTCGCTATCAGCAGGTCAAAATCCCCGATATCATTTCCTTTTCTTTGGAGCTCGATCGAAAGCTTTCCAAATGTTTCACTTGATGCAACTGAAAATTCCAGAATGTCAAGCGTATCGAGCAGATACCTGACTTTTTTAGCTTCTTCAATCGGTCGGGATGAACTGTATGCGCCTTTGTAGAGTTCGGATGCGTTAAGGGGCGTTGTAGTCAATTTATCCCCTTCTACCATGAGGTCTTCCAGTTTCCTCTCAGCGGCAGGTTTCCGGCGCAGCAGGTCAATTATGAAATCAGTATCAAGGCACGTCACTGGAAACCAACTTCCCTCAGCTTTGCTTTTCTTGTTCTGCGCATTGCTTTTTCAATATTGTCACCAAGTTCGGTGCTGGGTTTCAGGGAACGTATATAGTCAAGCGTATTCTTTTTTCTTGTCAGTTTCAATATGATGTCCGTGAAGCTTTCATTAGAGGTTTTTTTTGCACGTAATCTTTCATAGGCATCCAGTGAAATTGTTATGGTTTTAGTTGCCATATTATCCATGTATGTGCATGTACACTTATAATTATTACTCTTGAATAAAAGCTATCTATAAAAACTTCTACGTTGTTCCAGAGAGATAGGATTCTCAGGAATAATCGAGATCAAAGAGACCGAAGCGTTTTAAAAATCAAACAGTGAACTCTGTGATTTAACTTCTTTTTTCTCCTCTTTCTTGGCTTTAACTTCCGGTTTTTCCTCTTCAGCTTCGTCCTTCAATTCAGGTTTCCGGCTCTTTGCGCCGAATCCCCCGAACAATTCCACATCATGCTCAACCTCGGCTTCCTTCAGAGCCCGTGCCTCATCATATATCTTCTGGATTTTTTTTGTTACGGACTTTAACTCAACAAGGAAAGCAATCTCCTCGGGTTCAAGTTCGAGTAAAGCAGCCACATGAGGCGCATATTCCTCATCCTCCAGCATCATCCTGAAAAACGGCAATAACTGTGAGCGGGTAAAACTCATGGAAACATGACAGTGCGCCCCGATCTTTTTTGCCGTGGAATCCCGCACATGCCTCATGCCCTTTGTGGCTCCCAGCTTCCTCCACAGCGATGGGGGCTGGTACTTCACGAACCCGGTGTAGCGATGTGAGCGCGCCACTATCATGCCTGCGGTCATCAGCACACTCGCATACCTCCACATGTTATAATTCTGCCTTCTGCCCACCCTTCCCAGGAAAACAGAAGCCCTCGAAAGATAACGATAACCTTCCTCAAGGTCTTTCGTATCCGTATATTCGAGGGGCAGGTTCTCGTCCACCCACTGGATGAAATCCTCAGGATTCTCGTCAAGATTAAAGGTGGCACTATGAGCTTCGATAATATTTCCACCTTTGAAAACTTTTACCAGCACCTTGAAGATACTCTCTTTGGTGTCCCGCTCACCCGTGATTATATCCGCAAGCTCAATTCCTGTTTTCCCCTGCGCAATTGCCTGAAGGTCGTTTATCGCGCTTCGCAGGTCGCCGTTAGCGTTATCGGCGATCTTCTCAATCACGCCCAGCCCGCACTTTATGCCTTCAGTCTCCACGATTCTTTTAAGCGCGGGAATCATGGAGCGCGACATCAACGAATTGAACTGTATGGGTTTGCAGGCGGTTCGCAATCCTGCTGACATATCGTATAGTTCATTTGCGATCAGGATTATCGGATGGCTTGTTTTCTTTATCAGTTCAAGTATCGCCCTCTCCCCTCCCCTGTCAGCCGTGCCGTGGATATTATCGGCTTCGTCCATTATCACAAGCCGTTTACCTGCGCCGTCAAGCCTGCTCATCTGCGAAGCGGAACCCGCCACTTTTTCGATTATCTCCGCAGTCCGCTGGTCGCTGGCGTTCATCTCGATTACCTCCCATCCCATGTCATGCGCCAGCGCGTGGGCTGTCGTTGTTTTTCCCGTCCCCGCCCTCCCATGGAGTACGACCGCCCTTGCCTCGGGTGTACCGTGCGTCCACGCCTGTGCCCAGTTTTTAAGCTCCTCGACCGCCTTGTTGTGACCCACTACCTGCGAAAGCGTCTGCGGGCGGTATTTTTCTGTCCAGTCAAGAGATTTCATGATAGTCCCGGTATTCCCCGTATTTAAATACGGGGTCGTGATACGGGGTCTTATAATGGTTTCCCTTAAATACATATCTTTTCATTAGACTTGTGATGAGACTCAACACAATCCAGCTTTTTATCAACTCTGCTGTGATGATGTCCAATCTTTTCATACCCATACTGGCACATAATCTCGGAGCCTCGGGTACGCAGATAGGAATAATAGGAGCTGTCTATGGCACCGCGCTTTTTATTTCAACGTATATATTCAGCAGGGTGGCGGATTCGTATCCCCCAAAAAAGCTGTTGTACGCAGGTTTCATAAGCGCTGCTGTGGCTTTTTTTCTTCAGGTCTTTGCTTACGACCCGCTCAGCCTGGCTGTAATTCGCGCACTTACCGGCTTCAGCATAGGAATTTATCCCGCGGTGCTGATGCTTTATGTTTATAACTTAAGACGCAGCATCAGTAAATTCAGCTCTTTCATGCCTCTGGGCTGGGCTGTGGGGAACATGCTTGCGGGAATGATTGCGGTTTACTGGCAGATTTTTACAATTTCATCATTATTGTTCGCAGCATCCTTCTTAATCACATTAACACTGCCTGATACGCAAGTACGTACAAAAAAGAAAGCCGATTATTTCTCCAGGGATATACTGAAAAAGAACTGGAACCTGTATTTCGGATTTTTCCTGCGCCAGATAGGTGCCAATAACGTATGGGTGATTTTTCCATTATACCTTGTGAGCCTCGGGGCAAATGAATTATGGGTCGGGCTAATATATACATTGAATCCCACACTGCAATTTTTCATTATGAGGAGACTTGACAGGTACAACACCACATCTCTCATCCATGCAGGAGATTTACTCTCTGCGGCTGCCTTTATAGCGCTGATACCGCTGACGATATACTACCAGGCTGTTGTGGGCATGGTACTCATCGCTTTTTCCTATTCCTGCCTGTACGTGGGTTCAACGCGGGAGCTTATCGAGACAAACGAAGAAAAAGGCGCAGCAGCAGGATTGCTCAATTCGTCCATCGCATTTGCAACTATAATAGGTTCTCTTGTGGGCGGTATTATCCTTGAATATTACAGTTACAGGGCAGTTATGGCAGCTGGAGCATTTTTTGCTTTACTGGGTTATGCAGTCATGCAACTTGCCGGTAGTTCCGGCAAACCTCAAAAAAGTTCCTGAGAAGGTCGTTTCCCCGCTCGGTATGAGAGACTTCAGGATGCCACTGCACGCCGTACAGCGGTTTTGTTTTATGTTTCATAGCTTCTATTTCGCAAATCCGTGACCGCGCAAGCCTTGTGAAATCCGGAGGGAGGGAGCGCACCTCGTCAGCATGGGACGCCCAGACCTTCGTTCTTGGACCTATACCTTTCAGGATATCGTTTTCCTCGATTACTTCTATCTCGACTGCGGCATAACCCCCTGCTGCACCGGTCTTTACCTCGCCGCCGTAAGCCTGCGCCATCACCTGATGCCCAAGGCAGATGCCCAGGATTGGCAGGTCAAGCTCTTTAACATACAGGCTGCAATTGCCCGCGCGCTCAAGGGTGGGACCGCCGCTGAGTATGATACCGTCGGGTTCTTTTGACATGATTTCTTCGATGGTGGATGTATTTTTCATAAGCTCCACTTCCTGGTCTAAATCCCGAACTGCACGGTGTATCAGGTGGCAGAATTGACCGTAATTGTTGATGACGATGAGCTTTATCATTTTAGTTGAAATTGTTGTTCAGTTATAAAAAATATACTGATTATCTATTTTTGCTATACGCTTTCATACTCTCATAAGTGGCATGTTTCTTTCTCACAACCGGAACGAACTCCCAGCCGCTTTCTTCAATAGCCTTTACAATGGGGTCGCGCACCCTGTTCACATCGAATTTGTATTCATATATCTTGCCCATCGTCATATCTTCTTTTATTCCGTACCGGACTCCCCATGACTTCTGGAAAAGAATCCTGCCCCTGAAAAAAGTTTTCTCAAATGCCACACCCGGCTTGAGTGCGCCGTCTGCCCCTGCATACCAGCGCACGCTTCCCGTCTCCTCGCAGTAGCGCGCAGCTTTTCGGGACTCATCCAGCAGGAGATAAGCGCGGTACATTTTGCTCAGGCGCTCTTTGGAAAATATTGCATACCACGCTGCATCTACGATTTTCCATTCCACGAACAAATCCGTTTCTTCAGACGGCTTTATCTGGTAAGGCAGCTCAGGAGAGTTCAGCAAAAGAAGCTTTTGTTTCAGCCTCTCTTTGCTAATCGGCATGATTGTAAACTTTTTCTTGCCTCCTATATACTCGAAATAACCCAGAGCGTAAATAATTGCGGCGATGCCCATAAGGGCGCCGAACAAACCTGCCGCAAGACCAATAATTGTTACCAACTCCATTATATCACATCCATTAAACTGCAAAAACGATAATTCACCTGACTATTACAAGTATCTCTATTTTCTTTGCTACCTAATTTCTTGCAAACCCTTTCTTAGCTTCGCTTATAAATCATGGTGAGTTTCTCATTTATCCGGAATCTCTGCCAGCTTTAATCCAGACATGCCCATAATTACAATAAAAATCAGCAAAGTTGCGGCATATCCAAAACCTGACGATACGGGCATCATGAGCTTTGCAGCAGCAATCAGGATAATAAATACAGCTACAGAACCAACCGATATTAGAACTTCAAGCGACTTTTTGTTCATAAGACCACGAGTTTCGCATCGATTATGCCGTCAACCGCCCTGATATCATCAAGTATCCCGTCGCTCACTTCGCTGTCTATGTTAAGCACCATTATCGCATTGCCCCCCATCTTAATCCTGCCAACCTGCATTCCTGCGATATTGATGTTGTTACTTCCAAGAATCATGCAGCACGGTCCTATGATATTGGGATGGTCTTTGTGCTTTGCCACTACCATATAGCCCGAAGGCACTATGTCGATTCGGTATCCGTCTATCTGAACGATGCGCGGTTCTTTCCCTATGATGGAGCCGCTTACCAGTTTTTCTTCGCCCTTCCTGCTTAATTTCACGGATATCTGGCTCGGATAGCCCTCTACTGTCTTGGATTTACTCTCGATGACCTTTATCTTTCGCTCTTTTGCTATTGTGGGCGCATTTACATAATTCACGGCTGACCCGAGCATGGGTTCAAGCAGCCCCTTCAATACTGCAAGTGTTAACGGCGCCAGGTTCTTATCAGCAATTTCACCGCTGTATGAAATCTCAACCATCTCGTAATTGCCCATCAACTGGGTGCACAGTTTTCCGATTTTTTCACCCAGCGGCAGGTACGGTTCAATTATTTGCATGACATCGGGTTTGACATACGGCATGTTAATGGCGTTCTTGACAGGAAGACCTTTTAGGGCATTGACTACCTGCTCTGCTACCGAAACAGCCACGTTAATCTGTGCTTCCTCGGTCGATGCGCCAAGGTGCGGCGTCACGATAACGCTGTCAAGTTCAAGGAGCGGGTTCTCAAATGGCGGTTCCTTGGTAAAGACATCGATGGCTGCGCTGCTTACTATGCCGTCTTTTACCGCCTTTGCAAGCGCTTCCTCGTTTATAATGCCGCCTCTTGCGCAGTTGATGAGGCGCGCCCCCTTCTTCATAATCACGAATTCCTTGCTGCCGATAAGGTCTTTTGTCTCTTTGGTGAGAGGAGTATGCACCGTAATATAATCTGCGCGTTTTACTATGTCCTCGACCGTGGTCAGTTCAACGCCGAGTTCGCCAGCTCTTTCCTGCGATATGAACGGGTCATAAGCAAGTATGTTCATCTCCATCCCCTGCGCCCGTTTTGCGACCTCTGTTCCTATCCTCCCCAGCCCAACAACGCCCAGCACTTTTCCCCTGACTTCAACCCCCATGAATTTCTTCCTGTCCCATTTCTTGCTCTTGAGCGATGCATTGGCTTGCGGGATATTCCTCGACATTGCCATCATCATTGCTATCGTGTGTTCGGCTGCTGAAATCGTATTGCCTTCAGGCGCGTTCACGACGATGATGCCCCGCTCCGTCGCCGAGTTTACGTCTATATTATCCACGCCCACGCCGGCGCGACCTATTATTTTTAATTTCTTGCCCGCATTGATGACGTCCTTTGTCACCTGCGTTTCGCTGCGCACGATAAGGGCTTCGTAATTCCCTACGCGTTTAATCAATTCAGCAGGCGGAAGTCCTGTTGCTATATCAACATCAAATTCTTTTTTTAATATTTCGACACCCTGGTCGGATATAGGGTCGCTTACAAGTATTTTCACTGTTATCACCGGTAAGTCGGTTTAATAGGAGTAATAGCATTTCAGCTTTTCGTTAAAGCTTATATATTTCAGCCCTAAAGTTAAAGAGAGTGTCATGCCGCATAAAAGACCTTTCGTATTCATCAACGCCGCCATGAGCGCGGACGGGAAAATCGCCACCATAGAGCGAAGGCAGACCAGGATTTCTGGAAGCCTTGATTTTGACCGCATGGATGAACTGAGAGCATCATCGGATGCCGTGATGGTTGGGATAGGAACCGTGCTTTCAGACAATCCCAGCCTTACCGTAAAATCGCAGATGCGAAGGGAAAAGCGGCGCGCAGAGGGTCGTGATGAAAATCCTGTACGAATCGTGGTGGACAGCATGGCACGCACACCCGCGGACGCTGATATTTTCAAGAAAGGCGCGGGAAAAAAGATAATTGCCGTAACTGAAATGGCTCCGAAGGAGAAGGTAAAGCAACTTGCGCAAAATGCTGAAATCATCGTTTCCGGTGAAACAAAAGTGGATTTGGAAAAATTACTTTCCGAACTAAGGGCGCGCGGAATCAGCCGGATGATGGTGGAAGGAGGCGCGACATTGAACTGGGGGCTGGTTTCGATGGGGCTTGTGGATGAGATTTATACCTTTGTCGGGAATACCATTATCGGTGGTAAGACAGCACCCACACTTGTGGACGGCGAAGGATTCACAAGCGATTTTTGCAAACTTTCGCTCATTTCCTGCGAGAGACTGGAAGACGGCGTACTTGTCAGATGGAAAGTCTCCGGCGCTCTTTAACGTCCGCAATCTTTAATAGCCTTTACGTCAATTGTAAACTTATGGTTAAGCTGGACCAGATTAATATTTCAAACGAGGGTCTGACCAAGTTCTTCAGCCCTATTGAGGCTTCGATACTACGGGCTTTATGGAGCGATGGCGAGATGACCACGTCGGAGCTGACCGGAAAGACTAATATTCCATTAACAAGCGTAGCCGGAACCCTTGACAGACTGGTCAAGGCTGGATATACAACGCGGCGAATGGAGAACATAAACGGCAGGGTGCGATATGTGTACGAGCCGGCTTTTTCCGAGGAAGAAGCTGCAACCGAAATCACCACTAAAATCCTTGACAGCCTCGTGGACACTTTCGGACCTCTTGCGCGTGAAAATTTCTCAAAATACAGTGATAAGAAATGAATATATCCGGTGAAATAAACTGCTTCGGGCTGTGCCTGAAGCTATCCGATTATGCTCCCTTTGTTGCATTTTTAGTTGTTATTTCAATTGCCTTACTGGCAGCGAGCCTGATGCTCAAGAAACCAAAACAAAGGCTCATTACATTTGTTTCCGCACAGCTTGCAAGTTTGCTGGGAATAATTGCGACATTTTACATCATGAAATGCAGCTATATGCTGACACTTTATCTCTACCTTGCCTATGTGGTAATTTCCACCGTGTTGATATTCGCAGTGCTGCGGTATTACGACAGGATAATGATAACACGCCTTGATGCAAAGCCCGCTGGCAGTGTAATGAAATGGGCGCAGGATTTTGTGGACGGGCTTGTCTCTGCAAAAGTCTATTATTTTGACTCTGCGGTACCCAGGGCTTTTGCTTCAGGCAGGTCTATTTTTGTATCTATCGGGCTTCTTGAGCTTCTGAATAATGATGAGCTTAAGGCTGTACTGGCGCATGAGGCATGGCATATACGTAATAATTCAGGTATGCCGTATCTGAAGCAACTGGCGCTGATGACATTTTCGTCCTCATCAGAATCCGAACTTGAATACAGGGCAGACCGCTTTGCTGCAGAAATCGCAGGAAACGATGCGCTTTTTTCAGCGCGCAACAAAGTTGATAAAGTATTTATCTAAGAGATTGATTCTAAGAGAAAAGAAAGGTGATAAAATATGTGGCTTAAATTGAGATTGTATCTGGTAATGACATTGCTGTTCGCAATAATCTACGCACTTATAGCAGTTGCAATAAATTATATGGGACTACAGGGAACTGGATTTGTATTCTACGCTGTTCTTGCTACGGTCATGATGTTCATCCAGTACATGATAGGACCAAAGATGGTCGAATGGTCTATGGGCGTGCGGTATGTGAGCGAACAGGAATATCCTGCCCTTCACAGGATGGTATCGGAGCTTGCAAGGGATGCAAGGATACCAAAACCCAGAGTGGGCATTGCCAGGATACCCATCCCCAACGCTTTTGCATTCGGCAGGTGGGCAAGCGACGGGCGCGTGTGCGTTACTGAAGGGATAATGAGCCTTCTTAATGAACAGGAACTCAGGGCTGTACTGGGACATGAAATTTCCCATCTGAAACACAGGGATGTGGCGATTATAACGATGATTAGCGTTATCCCCATGATTTGCTGGTATCTTGCATGGAACTTCATGTTTTCAGGCGACAGGGAACGCGGGAATAATGTCCTTATCGGAATCACGGCTTTTGTTGTATATTTAATTACAAATCTCCTCGTTCTGTATGTGTCAAGAATCCGGGAATACTATGCTGACGAGGGCGCAGTCAAGCTCGGGAACAGTCCTCACCACCTTGCCTCTGCCCTGTACAAACTCGTTTACGGCAGCGCGCGGGTGCCCAAGGATTCATTGAAACAAATCGAGGGCATGAAGGCGTTTTTCGCCAATGACCCGTCACTTGCGGGCAGTGAAATAAAGGAATTGTCACAGCTTGACCTTGACGGGAGCGGAACCATTGACGCCAGGGAACTGATGGCGCTGCGGACAAGACCCGTAAGGGTAAAGACTACAGACAAGATACTTGAAATGCTTAGCACCCATCCCAACATGCTAAAACGCATCCAGCGGCTATCCTCGCTTCAGGGGATATCCGCGTCTTAATTTTTTTAGACCCCTCATTTTCGGAACAGCACAATTTCTTTTTTTGTCCGAAAAGGTTAAAAGGTATGTGATAGAATGAGGAGAAATCATTCACTCGTTATGTAGTGATTCGGAGTACATCCAAAATAAGGTTTTCAAATTGTTTTGAGGATTCAAAAGATGACTCTGGCAATTTGTGGAATTTCCGTAACCATTGCGTAATTGAATGATGAGCCTTACAGGCTGTTCCGGTTATCCGGAACTTGTACAGTGCATTATGAGATGCATAACCCCAACGATTGTTGGAAAAGGAGGACTATAGGTTGTTAAATGAATTACAGGGCAGAAAAACAGATTTAAAAGATAAGTCAGAAGAGTATAAAAACAAAAGAAATGAATTCAACTTGGAAGCCAGCAAGTGCGCCAGTAAGAGAAACGATTTAAATAAACGCACTAAGGAATTAATCGACGAAGCGCAACAACTCAAAAGGCTGCGTGACGAGAATAACGAGGAAGTTGCGCAAGCCAAGCTCAAACGCGACGAATTAAATGAGCAGGCTAATAAAATATATGCGGAAATCGACAAAATCCGCAAAAACCTGAATCTTGGCGATGGACCGTCACTCAAAGAGTTAAAAAGAGAGATAGACGCGCTGGAGTTTAAGCAGCAGACAGAGGTATTGACCCCTGCCAAAGAACGGGGACTTGTGGAGAATATCGCTACATTGACCGAAGAGCTGAAGCGCAAAAAACATCAGCTTGAAGGCAACACTGAATTAAAATCATTGCTTGAAAATGCCCAATCCCTCAGGGATGAGGCTTTAGTGCATCATAATAAAGTTAAAGAGCATGCCGATGCAGCACAGCAGTATCATGATAAGATGATTGTTATTTTCAAAGAAGCTGATGCAATAAGAGCAGACTCGGATGCGGCTCACAAAGAATTTGTGAAAGCGCAGGAAGCGGCTGATGAGCAGCACAGGTTGTTTATACAGACCCAGAAAGAAATCCGTGAGATCAATAAGGTTATAATCGGATTGAAGAGAAAGACAAAAGAAACGAAGGACGAATCCATCAGGGAACAGGCTAAGAAGGAAGCTGAAGAGGTTTATAACCAGTTCAAGCTCGGCGAGAAACTGAATACCGAGGATTTGATGCTGCTCCAGAGATCAGGACTTCTGTAGTCCGGTTCTCTTTTCTTTTTATTTTCGAAAGAATGAATACAAGGGTTCATGTTTTTATTTCAGGCATTGTCCAAGGAGTATTCTTCAGGTCAAGTACGAAGGATAAAGCTGAGGAACTCGGTATCACAGGCTGGGTGAGGAACCTGCCGGATGGAAGGGTCGAGGCTGTTTTTGAAGGGGAGAAAGAAAATGTCAAAAAAATGGTTGTGTGGTGCAGAAAGGGGCCTGAATACGCCAGAGTGTTGGGTGTAGAAGTTATACCCGAACCATATAAAGGGGAGTTTTCAGGATTTCTTCTGCGGCGTTAAATATAAAGGGTAACAAGCTGATTAAAGAGTGAGAGAGGAAGGGCGGCTGCCGGCGGAAACGCTGAGGAAAGTCCCCTCACCTTCTGGACCGCGGATGCCTGTGAAGGGCATAGGGTGAGAATCCTGGCTCTGGAACAGAAACGATACCGCAGCGCAGAAATGCGATGAGTTCGAAAGAATGAGATCATGCGTTTGTGGATGGAACGGCGAATCCCCGCGGGTGCAAGCCGAAATAGGACAAAAGGGCAGTCCAGACCTGTCCGAGTACGGCGCATAGCTGAATGCTGCATAAGCGCTACAGGGGCACTCGCTCCTTGCGCTAAACATAAAGGGGCTTACTCTCCTCACTCAATTTTTAGATGAGTATAAAATTGAGGGATACCTCAAAAAGTGGGTCAGACGGATTAGGAATAGGTATGAGCTACCAGATGCACAATTATAATAACGGTGCCTATTTTTCATCAGTTTTGAGTCCGACTTCCTGCATGAGTTCTTTTTCTGTTACCAGGTTCTTCAGGTTCTCAGCTTCGGCTTTGTATTGTCTGGATAACTCCTTGTATCTGGCTTCTGTCATCTCACCCTGTGCAAGCCTTTCATCCAGTTTTTCAAGAAGCGAATTGATTTTATTGAGCTTTTCTTTTAGCTTTTTCAAATCGTCAACAGTCGCTTCGGGTTTTTGGGGAATGGCAGGGGCGTACTGAATCGGTTTTTCTCTTGCCGGAGCGGGCTCGAAAGCAGGTGTCGTGGTTTTATTGCAGTGGGGACATCGGGTTAATGTATCTAATTTTTCTTTTCCGCAATAATCACATAAAACGAAATTTCCTTTCGGTCGGGCTATAAGATATAACACCAAGCCAAGTAAACCCAGGAAAAATGCCAGAATTCCCCACAGGGTTCCGCTTGTTCCCCGTTTATTGGCATCTCTGGCAACCCAGGTGACAATATATATCCAGACAATAAAGAGTATCAAAATTATAGTAAGTCCGATGATAAAAGGAGTGGTCTGGTCAGAAGTTGGCGTATATACAGGCGTATATACAGGTCTGGTGTATGTTGACACTGACTTTGCTTTTACAGTAATCTGAATCGATAAGAAATCATCGGTTACATAACATACAGTTCCATCTGTATATTTGCAACCCCATTTCCAGTTTAGCTCGTAGGTTCCGGGGTTTTGATACTCGGGAGCACTTATAGTATAGTATTTTTTACTTATATCTCCAGGAGCGATTGAACCGAAATCTATGCGTCTTGGTGTGACCCATGATGCAGCATTGCCAGAAGCATCAGCCCAGGCATACAGCCCATATTTAGTACCAGTTGAGGTGAAAGTTAAATAATCAGTTAGATCTTCTCCCTGTGTTACGGAAATGTATATAGGCTGTTTCTTTGATGATGTTTGCGTAGCTGTTGACTTTACAGTAATTTGAAGCACCGTGTCGCTTGTGACTGAACAGGCAGTTCCATCCGTATATTTGCAGTTATATTTCCAGACCACCTCATAGTATCCGGGGTTTTGATACCGGGGAACACTAATGGTATATCCCTTTTCAATTTTATCTCCGGGAGCTATTGCACCGAAATCTATATGTTTTGGCGTGACCCACGACGCAGCAGTGCCGGAAGCGTCAGCCGTGGCAAATAAGCGTTTAGATGATGCCGTAAAACTCGCAATCCTGCTAAGGTCATCTCCCGGTGATACGGTGAGAGATACGTAATCATGCTGGATGGATGGCGCTATAGCTGTGTTAACGAAGAAAATAAAAAAAACAATCAGAATAACATTTAACCTATTGTTCATGTTACCAGCCTGTTTTGTGGTATACATTTCTGGCTTAAATTACCACCTTCTGTTAACAGAGATTGTGATTTTGAATACTCTGTTTTCATAATTTAAACCCTCAAGTTATAATCTATGTATAGTATTTTCCTTTTTCATTGATGAATGAACGGATTTTTTTCAGTTTCGAAGCTTCGCTTTCAAGAGCTGTGAATTTTCCCTTCAGTTCGGAAATCTTTCTCAGATACTTGTTTTTCAAATCATTATATGTCTGTTCTGAAATCTCATTATTCACAAGCCTGGTTCCGAGTTTGGCAAGTACGTCCTCATTTTTCTTTATCGCTCCCTGCAACTCCAGCGCATCATTTTCAGCGTTTGCTATCTCAGCATCCAGCGTTGAGATGGCGGTATTAATCCCTGAACTCAGGTAGTTCCTGGTGTCGATATCAAGTTCTTCAGGAGGCAAAATGTTATGCTGTTTTCTTTTCTCGGCTTCAAACGCAGATTCTTTTTTTATCTTCGGCTCAATTCTTGCCGGCTCCTCGATAACCTGGGACGCTGAAATTTCGGCTTCCTGCTCCGGCTCATGAGCTTCGGCTTCTGTCGGAGCGATACCTTTTGTTACTTTACTTTTAACGGTTTTGACAACCTTAGTGATAATAATATACCCAGTAAAAATAATCGCAATGATGGCTATGATTCCTATAATAGCAGACCCCCCATCGGATGGTTCTCCATTCTTTGTGGTGGTAGAGGCGGCTTCAGCAGCAATTACTTTTATTTTTTGCGACTTCAATACTTCTTTTATGTTTGATGTATCATTTGCAAAATAGTATCTCACCGTAGCTTCTACATCCTTATCACCTGCTTCGTTGGCTCTTAATTTGATATCGACAAATCTGGAATCGCCGGTTTCGATCGTACCTTTCTGGGAATATTGCCCTCCGGTTTGGCTGAATTCCTGCGAAGTTACCGACATTCCTGATGGCGGGAGTAGAATTATCTGAAATTCCATCTTGGGTTTTCCAAGCGGAGCGAGTATGGATAGTTTTAATAGAACTTCCTCTCCAACCAGTATGCCGGTTCGTTCAGAGTGAAGTGAGATAGTCGGCGCTCCCGGCTCGGTTTTCACCGGAGTTGGAGTGGGAGCGGCTGTGTAACCTGCTGTGACTTTAGGAGTTGTGGCGGGTTTTAGTAGTGCAAACGAATTTATAATTTTCTCTAAATCTTCCGAGAAAAACGGAAAATCTGTTGTTAGCGCTGCTCCTGAGATTATGAAATATATGTTTCCGGATACAATGAGTATTTGTTGGTACTTATAGTTCTTCTGCTCATAATAATAATTAAACATGAGTTCTTTGCCTTTCAAGTTGCCAATTGTTACGGATTTTTCACTGAAGGGAGTAATCCCATAACTATCCTGGAGATACTTTATTCTGTCACTCACAATTTCGTCAAGACCCTTTCCATCAGAAGGGGTAACAGTAACTCTCACGGATGCGCGCCCGGTCTGGCTGGTGAAAGTCTGGTCAGAACCGTCTGGTTCTTCGATGTAAGTCCAGCCTGTCGGATATTCTATCTTAAAATCTCCCCCGATATTTGTAAATGTGTAGGCTGAAGCGTTATTAACTAAAACTATGAAAATAAGAAAAAATAAAATTATTTTCTTCATTGTTTTTTCTCCTGAAAGCAGACGTGCGCTCATAGCTATTCACGACTCCTTTCTACCATATTGAGCAAGCTAATAACGTGTTCAGCCCTTATTTGTTTTTGGTTCGATATGTCTATGTTTTCCTTGAGAGCAGACGTGCAATTGCAAATACGCCAAATATAGCCAGTAAAGCGCCGAATCCGGGTATCTGTACTTTAGGCGTCTCTGCTCCCGCTGGAACAGCTTTGGGATTTGAGGGTTCTGCACTCTCCGGATTCTTTGACGGCTCCTTGACTGTTACAGGGTATGTAAGACTCAAAGGCTGGAAAGCATCCTTGTTATCGCCCGGCCAATACAATCCTGTGAACGAAAGGGTATGTGAGCCGATCCTTGCTGATTTATCCGCTTTAATAACTACTGCTATAGTCCTTGACGAGCCCGCCGGAACGCTGAACGTACCCGCTACCACGCCGGCACCTGCCGCCTCTCCGAAACTTTGACCATAAACATGTATGCCGCTGGGTACACTGATGCGTACATCCACATTAAGCGTAACATCGTTTAAAGACGGGTTATTCATAAACAATTCAGCAATTCCATCCTGATTGGTTTCTATAACATCGGTTACCGGTCTTAGCGTAACTGACGGACCAACGCGGAATTTACCGGGTGCTGCCGCCGTTGGAACGGGCGTTGCCACGACTGTGGACGCGGCGGTAGTTGCAGCAGGCGTTGCTGCGGCTGTGGGTGCAACGGTAGTTGCCACAACCGTTGGCGCTGCTGTTTGGTTTGGCGTTTCATTACCTTGTGATAGCGCTGGGCTTGCCAGGATCACAAAAATCAACACATTTACTAATAGAAGTTTCAAAGTTTTCATAATACCTCCGCACACAAATTATCATAATTGTTATTATACTTTTCTGATACACTTGAAAGATACCTATAAATATCCATGTTTACCAGCTTGCTGTCATGAACGATTACTGGGGCATTCCGGACAGGGAATATGAACTCTCGCTCCTGCAGTTCGCAAAAGACCAATTGTCCGAAATGGGTTATTCAATCCTTGGCGAAAAAGTGGAAGTGTGCAGCGGAGCCGGAGCTTTAACGCTAACGGCGGTAATAGAAACAAAGGGTTTGCAATTCGGCTTATACCTTCATGATGGTCCGAAACAGCGAAAAAGCAGGGGACCGCCGATTATCATGGTTCTCAGGCTTCTGCCTGAAATGAAAAACGCAGACGACCTGAGACGTTATGTATTGATGCACCCGAATGATTTTAGTATAGTCCTCTTACCTGAAAATAATAGCCTGAAAGAAAAGGCTGAGGCAGATATAAGAAAAATATATACAATTCTTTATAATTCAAAGATAAAAGACCTTTACGATACTGATTTGAGCAGCGCCGCCGATGTTTTGAGGATAAGGCTAAGGAAAGAAAGCTAATACCTGTTTTTTTCATCGCGGCGTATATGAACAGCACATTTTCGGAATTTCAATGATATTTAACCCGAGTTCCCTGCCTGTTGTATAGGCATTCTTCGATGGCACAGCAATCCTGTCAATCCCGCCAAGGATTGCATATTTATCAAGTTCCGAGCGATAACTCCCGCCCGGGCGCACGCAGCTTAACGAAAGCGGCACGTCAAACATCTCGCGCGCCTTTGTAATAACTTTGACCACATCTTCGACCGTCGGCGGCGCGGTTCCTCCCAGAGCTGTTCCTTTTGTGGGAATAAATACCACAATCACCACTGTCACTGGATTGAATTTTTTGACAATTTCAAGAGCTTTGAGTTCCCCTTTTAATCTGCCGTTATTCAATCCTACAATGATATGCGGCGCCAGCGGAATCCCGGCAGAGGAAAGATGCCTTAAAGTATCTTCGTAATCCACCACCCCTGCGTCGATTCCAAGTATATCGTGTATGGTTTCATCATCGCCAAGAACGTCAACAAGCGCCATATCAAGGTATTCTGAAAGTATTTGCGCCTGCGAGCCATTTACAATGCCTGTATGCGCGCTGATTTTGAGTTTTGTATCATGTTTGATTTTTTGGATAACATCCGACTTTTCATATGTAGGAACGCTTCCATCCGCGGCACTTCCACCGCTTAAAAGAATTCCCTTTGCCCCGTTATTCGATAAGCGTACAGCCTCGGCATACAACCTGCCTCCCGAGCCGTCCAGCATGTGGCGCAGGTAATACGAGCCGCAGTGTTTGCAGGAAAGTGCGCAGCGTACGCCTGTCAGGGATAACGGGGTAAAAGGCTCCCTGAAAAAAAGGATGTCGCTGCCGAAAAGTTCAAGCCTGCGCGAGAAAGCCCTGAGCATGGAGGCTTTAGTATCGTGGTCGGTTTCCAGCGCGTCAATAATGCTTGCAGCGCGGCACAGATAGGGATTCATATTTTTGTTTATGGACTCGATAGGTAAATAATATATATCCTTAACGCCAAGTGGGCGGCACTATCTTTGATATTGCTAAACAAACAAAACAAAATAATACAGTAGCAATATCAAACAGGAGGAAATTATGGACTCGTTATTGTATTCAGCCCCGCTTGCGGGCGTAATCGGTTTATTGTTCGCCGTGTATCTTGTTCTGTACATACTCAAACTGGATGCAGGCACGGACAGGATGAAAGCAATCGCATCTGCCATACAGGAAGGCGCAATGGCTTACCTGAACAGGCAGTATAAGACCGTGGCAGTAATCGCGGTCATACTTGCCGTTATAATCGCCTGGGCGATAAATGTGCCTACTGCTATTGGATTTATTCTCGGCGCGCTTATGTCCGCCGCAGCAGGTTATCTTGGCATGAACATATCCGTTCGCAGCAACGTGCGCTGCGCCAATGCCGCAAAGGAAGGAATGCAGCAAGCGCTCAATGTAGCGTTTAAAGGCGGCGCAGTTACTGGTATATCAGTCGCGAGCCTTGCGCTTCTCGGTGTTAGCGGGTTATATATCGCATTCGGAGGAAATGTCGGCGCTGTTGATAAAGTCATAGGATTCGGGTTCGGAGCATCCCTAATCAGCCTTTTCGCAAGAATCGGCGGCGGAATATATACCAAAGCAGCAGACGTGGGCACAGACCTTGTGGGAAAAGTTGAAGCGGGAATACCTGAGGACGACCCGCGCAACCCCGGCGTCATAGCCGACAACGTGGGCGACAACGTGGGCGACTGCGCAGGCATGGCGGCAGACCTTTTCGAGACATACGCGGTTACAGCACTTGGCGCGATGCTGATTGGAGTTACTGTTATCGATAAATATCCTAATGCTGTATTGTATCCCTTAATGCTTGGCGCAGCGGCAATAATCGCCTCCATAATTGGAACATTCTTTGTAAAGCTGGGGAAGTCAGGCGACATAATGGGAGCGATGTATAAAGGCGCAATCGTAGCAGGGCTCATCTCTCTGGTTTTATTCTATGTAATCACACAGAAGTTGATGAACGGCGACATTGGTCTTTTCATCAGCGCGCTTGTGGGTCTTGGGGTTACAACGGCTATGATACTTATTACCGAGTATTATACAGCCACAACGCATGCTCCCGTAAAGTCCATTGCCAACGCTTCGGTTACAGGTCCGGGAACAAACATCATAACAGGGCTTGCAGTGGGCTTGCAGAGCACAGCTTTACCCGTAATAGTCATCTGCGCAGGAATCCTGATTTCATATACGGTCATGGGCGGCGGAGCGCTTGGGTTATATGGTATTGCCATAGCGGCGGCAGCCATGCTGTCGGTAACAGGCATTATAATCGCCATAGACTCCTACGGTCCGATAACAGACAACGCAGGCGGTATTGCAGAGATGGCTGAGCTTTCCAAGGAAGTCAGGGATATCACAGACCCGCTCGATGCTGTTGGAAATACCACAAAAGCTGTCACAAAAGGCTATGCAATTGGCTCGGCGGCTCTTGGCGCTCTTGCGCTTTATGCGGCATACAGCAGCGAGATTAACAAACTGCTCGCATTACAGGGAAAGCCGGAATTAATACTTAAACTCTCAGACCCGATGGTCTTAATAGGCTTGCTAATAGGCGGCATGATACCTTTCCTGTTCGCAAGCTTCCTTATGGGAGCCGTGGGCAGGGCTGCAACCACCATAGTCACTGAGATAAGGCGGCAGTTCAGGGAAATAAAAGGCATCATGGAAGGAACAGGAAAGCCTGATTACGGACGGTGCGTGGACATCGTTACCATAGCAGCGCAGAAAGAAATGGTAGTACCCGGACTTCTTGCGGTGCTTTCCCCTCTCGTTGTGGGCTTTATCTTTGGTCCTGTGGCGCTGGGCGGACTGCTCATCGGCGTGATAATCTCGGGTCTATTGCTGGCGCTTATGATGACAACGGGAGGCGCGGCATGGGATAATGCCAAGAAATACATCGAGTCGGGCAACCTGGGCGGGAAGAGACTTCCGGACGGGAGCAAGAACCCCACACATGCTGCCGCTGTGGTAGGCGATACGGTTGGCGACCCCACGAAGGATACGGCAGGTCCTGCCATCAATCCGCTGATAAAAGTGATGAACATCGTGGCGATACTGTTCGCTGCGCTTATCCTGAAATACAACCTTCTTGGATGAAGGTTGTAACTTTTTTTTAGAAAGTATTATTATTCCACCAGCATTTTAAGAGGGCGAGGAATCCTATTGAGTGTAATCGCATTTGCTGTCGGAAATATCCCGCTGATAAAAGCAAACGATGATATTGCACGCATTTTGTGCGAGAAAAGCGAACTCAAACGGCATGACATTGTTGTTATTTCTTCCACCATCGTATCCAAATCAGAAGGCAGGATAATTCCGCTTGGAACTGTAAAATCCACCGAAATGGCAAAAACCATCGCAGATAAAAACAAGAACGACCCGCGGTTCGTGCAGGCTGTGCTTGATGAAAGCGAGGAGGTATTGCTCGAATCGCCTTTCCTGCTTGTCAGGACAAAAACTGGCAGCATCTGCGTAAATGCAGGTATCGACCATTCCAATGTGGAAGGCAGCGACAACATTCTTCTGCTGCCGGAAGACCCTGATGCAAGCGCGCTAAAAATCAAGGATTCTATCTTCAAATATACGGGCAAAAAAGTCAGCGTTGTAATCACGGACACCAACGGCAGGGCTTTCAGGATGGGTCAGACAGGCGCAGCTATAGGAATCGCTGGAATAAGAGCCACAAGGGACTGGAGAGGAACTGAAGACCTTTTCGGGAGAGTGCTTGAAGTAAAAAACGAAGCTGTTGTGGATGAGATTGCGGGTTTTGCAAATATACTGATGGGGGAAGGTAACGGAGGCACGCCGATTGTGATAATTCACGGCTTGAACCTGTATCACGAATCCTGCGGCATAAAGGAATTATACAGACCAGAAGATGAGGACGTAATACGCAGGGTACTGATTAATAAAAAATATGAAAAATAGAAAGAATTAGTTTCTTAATTCTTTCTTTGAAATAACATATACCACTATAGCAAACATAGTAAGTATAACACTAAATCCAGGCGTTTTAGGCGTTGCAGTTTGTATCGGAGTCGGAGTTACATCAATCGATGTAGCCTTGACGGTCACAGAGTATGTAAGACTTATTGGCTGAAAAGCGTCTTTATTTTCATCCGGATAATACAATCCTGTGAACTGGAGAGTATGCGAACCCTTTCTTGCGGATTTATCTGCTTTTATAGCTATTGAAATAGTCCGTGACTTGCCCGACGGGACACTAAACGTACCTGCTACCACGCCAGCGCCTGCCGCCTGCCCGAAATTTTCACCGGAAACATGTAAGCCTGCTGGTACACTGACCTGTGCGTCCACATTCAGCGTAACATCGTTTAAAGACGGGTTATTCATAAACAATTCCACAATTCCATCTTGGTTTTCTTCTATCACATCATTTACCGGTCTTAACGTAACTGACGGACCCACACGGAATTTATCAGGTTTTGGTGTTGCTGTTGGCTGGGTTATTTGCGGAGTGGGGGGCTGGGTAATCACTATGATCTGTGGAGTGGGAGTAACTATTGTTGTGGGTGGTATTGTTGTAGGTGTTGATGGAGTTAGAGTATATGTGCCGCTAAACGCTATGCTTCCTCCTGCCGTGAGCGTCTTGGTCTCTGATGCCGGCGCACTGGAGCCTGTTACGGTTCCATACGTTATCGTATAAGTGCCAGCAGGTGCACTGGTATTGCTCCATGATGTTCCGCTTCCAGAATACGATTGAGACACGCCTGTGAGCGTGAAGGTTGCGCCTGCAAGGTTGGTGTTTACGGTTATGGTGCCTGTAGTAACTGGCGTCGATACAGGTTGCTCGGTGCCGAGAGTTACAGTTGGCTCAGAGGAGGTATATTTTCCGAGGAATACATAATCAACATGATATTCCGAAGGAATGGTGACATCATAGTAGCCGCATCTGGAATATCCAGAACGTGATTGGCTCGCCTCAAACATGATTGGAAGCGGTGTTATTGGTATATTGGTCGAGTGGCTCGCAATCACTGTACCATCTGATATGAACTTTACACTTGAGGAGTCCGCACGATATTCGAATGTTTTGAATACGTTAGGTAGTAAGTCAAAACTCGTTTTTGTGGCTGTTGATGTGCTAATAGTTAATAATCTGGGATTGCCTGCATTCTGTGAATATATATGAATAATTCCATTAGACACGCCACCATTATCAGTAGCAGGTTGAATAGCAGTAGCAGGGTAATCGGACATGCCACCCAGATGATAGCATTCTGCCTTTCCTGGAAGACCAGTATCGATGTATGTAAATGGATAAGGAAGGTTGGTGTAGTACTTGAAAACAAGTTTATAAGGTAAAGGAAAACTCGCAGTAGATTTTACTTGAGCAAATTCTCCTACGCTCCATGTTCCACTCGGGCCTGGAGTGGGGTTGGCAATTAAATTGAGCATTCCATTTGAAACCGTAACAGAGCCACGACCTTCAGGAGAAACAGAATTAGTCCATTTTGATGACAAAACTGCCCCGCTAAAATCATCGAAAAATACAAAAGTCCCATCACCATTGCTCATAGTTGTTGCGCTTGGATTCCCATAGTACATGCGTATTGTCGTGCTCCCGCTTGCGATACTTGTAACCTTTACCCATATCTTTGCAGTTCTACTGGAGTAATCCCAGCTTTCAATCCAGTAGCTCAACTCAGCGCCGCTTACATCAGTAAATCTAATATCAGTGCCGTTATTTTGCGCATTAGTAGGAAAATTGCCACTCGTCAGGCTTACAAGCACCTGATAATCGCTCAAAACACCGCCAGTGTTGCTGATTGTTATATCTCTTTGATACTGCCAGCTTCCTCCGCCTGAGTTAGACAGGCTCGGAATAGCAGCGCCCGTAACCGCAAGACTTGCGATTATTAGTACACCAATCAATTGAATTACAAATCTGATATGATTTTTGTTAATCGACATTTTACGCACCACCTCTCCGTTTTTATAGCTACTATTCTGCGATAGTATCTACTATTACTAAAATTTGTATTGATTTTCCATGACAAATAGTTTTCGGTCTATTAAATAGTAAAATTATTGCTATAGTTCAAAAATGACTGCATCAATATATTAAATCTCGGTCAGCTTGAACTGCTTCGTATCCTTTTTCACCTCAAAGAATTCCCTCGCAATGCTGCCCACATTTTCCCTGTACTCAGGCGGTGTGAAAACCCCGAGCCGCCAGTTGTCAAGCTGCGCTTTTTCCAGAGCAGCCACAAGGCTTGAGGCTCTGTCAAGGGGCGTCATTTTGCCATTTACCAGCACCTGCGCTTTCATTTCCACTATCTCTGGCTTTTCAGGTATATCCACAAGGACGTATCCGGGTTCTATGCCTGCCGTTTCGGCTATTTCACTCTCGACTCTTTTCACATTGCTCCTGAGTTTTGTCACGTCCATGCCCAGTGAATCAAAGCTTGTGTAAAGCGCCCGCTTAAACAGCTTTCGTTCATCAAGCCTTTTCGCAATCCCGGATGCGTAGCCGCCTGCATTTTTCATTTCATTCATGAACCCGACATCGTCCATCCTTTGCAATATCTTCGGTGAAAGCCCGTTACCTATCATGTATTCAGCAGCATGCTGGCACATGGACTCGGCTATCCTGCTCACATGGTGGAAATAAACCGTTGGATGCATCAGGAACCTTGAAACAAGGAGAGACTCGGCAGCCTGCAAGCCGCCGAGATTCAAAACGAGTTTATTTTCATTGAACCTGAGTTCATGGATTAACCTGACGTGGTCGATAAGACCGAAAGCCACGCCCGTATAATGGGCGTCGCGCACAAGATAATCCATCCTGTCCACGTCGATTTCGCTGTTGATTATCTGACCGATATAAGTCTCGCCTTTGATATGCGCCGCAATGGATGACGGGGATAAAGAAAAATCCTTGAGTACATCCGAAATTGCTCCTTTTCTCAATAATTCTTCCACATCGTCATGCCTTTTCCTTGTGTACCGTTCGATTAACTCTTCGGTCGCATGGGAAAAAGGCCCATGCCCGATGTCGTGCAGCAGCGCCGCCGTCAGTAGCTCCTCTCGCAGCCGCTCCTCCACCTGTCCGGCAAGATGTCTGGCGAGGTGATAAACCCCAAGTGAGTGCTCAAACCTCGTATGATTTGCGCCGGGATAAACCAGATTGGAGAAACCCAATTGTCTTATTCTCCTGAGCCTCTGTACCTGCGGGGTATCTATCAAAGCAAGCGCAAGTTCATCGAGTTCGATGTAATCGTGTATGGGGTCGCGAATGACTTTCATAATATTTATCTTATTTTTTTAGTTCAAAGGGGTTAATAGCCTTCAGCCATGGGATCTTACCAAAGTCGCTATCTTCGGTGTAGATGCTGAATACCTTATTTTCTCTCATCGTTGCCGCAAGCAAAGCATCCCAGTAATGAATCTTATATTTATTACTAATATCTATTGCAGATGCGATTGTACTGGCGCTGATACTAAGAACGTGCCAGCCCTGAAAATCCAGTATCAGTTCAATGAACCGTTTCGCTACTTTTTCGGGTATCGGGTGCTGTATTTTTTTTGTAACAACAACGTAAAACTCAGACAGGTTCTGAACAGATACGGCATATTTCTGTTTTCCTTTCCAGCACTCAGCAGTCAGGTCTTTACAGATTATTTTCTTTTCAGGTTCGCTCTCATCAAAGACATAGCTCAGCAAATTTGTGTCTATCAACGAAAGTTCATCGTTCATAAAGCTCGCTTCTGTCCTTATACAATCTTTTGCCAAATTTGAAGCCGTGTTCAAGCATCTTTAAAGCTTCTTCCGCAATTTTTTCCTGTTTTTTTTCATATATCCATTTTTGCATCGCTTCGGTGATTGCTTCCCCAAGAGACCCCTTTTTAGTTCCGTGAATAACGCTGACAACCTTTCTAAACTCTTTCTCTATATCGTTTTTGACGTTTACGGTAATTGTTCCCATATTTTATATTTAGATTTTATGCATATTTAAATGTTATGTATTTATAATTGGAAAATATTGAACCGGATTGAACTCAAGTCGTATTCATCAATTTTAAGTGTTGTAACCACATTCCGTAAACAAATATATACTATAAAGAACTATCTTAAGGAATATGGAACTGGATATCGGCTGGGTAATGGTAATTATCGGTTTGGGGCTTCTAATTATGGAAGCAGCGCAACCGGGTTTTTTCGTGGCGGTTCCTGGAACTACACTCATAGTCCTTGGCACAGTCATGCTGTTGATTCCCGAGTTCTGGCAGGAATGGGCTCCAGCAATAATAGTTGTAACTGCTTTAGTTTCCAGCATTATTACCATCACGTTTTATCGTAAGATGGCACCCGGGCAGAAACCGCAAACTACAAGTATGGATATTCTTGCGGGTAAAGAAGGGACAGTGATTAAAACCGTGCGCCCTGATTCGATTGATGGAAAGGTAAAGATAGATAATCAAATATGGAGCGCAACCGGGGAAAGCGTTATTGATGATGGAAGGAAAGTCATCGTCATCAGCTCGGAAGGAGTTCATATAAAAGTTAAGGAGGTTTAAAATGGCAGTTGAAATGATAATTGCGATATTCATCGCTGTGGCAATACTAATCCTGTTTATTTCAGGGGTTGCGATCATCCAGCCCTATGAACAGGCGTTATGGATAGTTCTTGGACAGTACAGGAAACGGTTAAATCCCGGCTTTAACTGGGTATATCCGCTTATCAGCGATGTTATAAGGCTCGACCTTCGAACACAGGTGCTGGATGTCCCGCGGCAGGAAGTTATCACCAAGGATAATTCTCCCACCAACGTGGACGCAATTGTTTACATCAGGGTAATAGACCCTGAAAAAGCGTATTTTGAGGTCGTGAACTACCACGTCGCCACAGTTTCACTGGCGCAGACCACGCTTCGTTCTGTAGTGGGCGACATGGAACTTGACGAGATATTGTATAACCGGGACTTCATCAACACCAAGCTTCGCGACATACTTGACCATGCCACCGATGCATGGGGCGTAAAGGTCGAGGCAGTTGAAATCAGGGAAGTTGACCCCGTTGGCACTGTAAAAACTGCAATGGAAGAACAGACCTCTGCCGAGAGAAAGAGAAGAGCTGCAATACTGCTCGCGGACGGTCAGAAGAAAGCTGCAATCCTTGAGGCTGAAGGTTCAAAACAGGCAAGGATATTGAGCGCAGAAGGTGTGCGCCAGTCCAAGATACTTGAGGCAGAAGGCGAAAGACTCTCACAGATATTGAGGGCGCAGGGTGAAGCGCAGGGACTTCGCATCCTGGCAGTTGGGGCTGTGCCGCTTGATAAGAAGGCACTTACTGTCCTTACAATGGATATGATGAAAACCGTGGCGAACGGTCAGTCTACAAAGATAATCTTCCCTATGGAGATATCAAGGATGATAGACCAGGCTGCCAAATACCTTGGAGCATCAGATAAAGTGCCAGAGGTTGGAACGGCGACGGATACTGAAAAGATCGTAGGCAAGCCGGATGAAGTTCTTGGAAAGATACCAAGACCGGAAGATCTGATGAACGAGCTTGAGTCGATAGAGAAAGAGATGGCGCGCGAAACCGAGGAAAGCCTGAAACAGGCTGAAAAAATAAAGAGCTCGGAATTGCAGGCGGGAAAGAAAAAATCGAATCAGGAATAAGTATATCCATCCCGAAAACTAATTACCAGCCATGCACCCTATGCGTGAATATGCAGAACGACTGAGTGATTCCCGTATTTTTTTATTCATCGTTTCAGCAGTCATAGGGATTGTTTTATTCTATGCCCTCATCGGTATTCCAAAGGTGGGGGTAATCACATTCGACACACCCATTATGTCAGAAAAGACAAAGGATGATATGGTCGATATGATACGATATGCCAGGGACGATGCCTCTATAAAAGCCGTAACCATCACCATGGATTCACCCGGGGGCGAAGTCTCAAAGGTTGAGGAGATATACCTTGAAGTCCTGAAATTAAAGGCAAAAAAGCCGGTGGTGGTCTCCGTGAACGGGAACGCCCTGTCGGGCGGGTATTATATTGCTTCTGCAGCAAACTTCATCTATGTTAAACCATCCTCCAATATCGGTAATATCGGGGTTATTTCAACCCTGCCTGAGCCATGGAAACCGGATGGCGAACAGATAACCACAGGTCCTTTCAAGATTTCCGGAAAAGGAAGGAGAAGTTATGCCGCCCAGGTGGATGCCATAAAACAGGGCTTCCTCATGGCGGTGACGACCCAGCGTGGAGACAGGCTGCAGGTTGATTCGGAACGCTTATCACGGGCTGAGATATTCCTTGGCGCCGAGGGAATAAGATACGGACTGGCTGACGCCCTGGGAACAGGTCAGGATGCAGTCCGGAAAGCCGCAGACATGGCGCGCATTGCCAATTACGATACTCTGGACATAAACAAGGCGATGAATATCACTTTTAGCGGAAGGTTCCATAGCCTGAAAGAGGTTAACAAAACAACCACTCCTGCTAATTACTACATATATGAGGAGCTGGAGGAGAAATGAGAAAGATACGCTTCGCCGTGCTGGTAATCGCTATCGTATTTTTTGCTCAGCTATTGTTTTTTTACAGGGGCATTTATTTTCCACCGCCAGTCATGACTCCGGATTTTTTAAGCGTCAACGTTAATATGTCCGTACCGTTTGGAACCAATGACAATTTTACAGCCGGCAGCGGCACGGTATTAATAGATATGTCCCATAAGAATAATTTTAATACAGGGGAGTTGAATCTTCTTTTTTCCAGAATAATAGCGAGAGGATACCGGATTGAATATTTTAAGGACAGCTCAAACCTGACAAAGAACCTGTCTAGTTCGACCTCCTTCGTGGTAATCTCGCCTGCATCTTCTTTCTCAACAGCGGATGCGATGTCGGTGAAAAGTTTTGTCGTGGGGGGAGGCAGACTGCTTATGCTTTCGGATCCAATAAAAGAAAGCGATATTAACTCGCTTGCAGCCGAATTTGGCATATTGTTCTGGAATGACTACCTGTACAATCTGAAAGAGAACGAAGGGAATTTCAGGTACATATATCTCACGGACTTCCCGGAGAACACTATCACTAAAGGGCTTCGCAGGATTGTTTTTTATACCTCAGGTTCTGTTTTCGGGAACGGGATAATATTCACGGATAATGATACGTACTCATCGAGCAGTGGAGAAAAGGGGAGGTATTCCGTCGCCGTAATGGCGGAAGACTCGCGGGTTCTTGCTATCGGCGATGTTACCTTTTTGTCAGAACCTTACAATGTGATGGATAATAACAGGCTGGTATATAATATCGCGGATTTCCTTGCTCCTCCCGCGGCACAGGCAATACCTGCTGAGATTATCCCGGTTAATATCAGCAATGTAAGCCGTGTAGCGAATGCAACCACAAACATATCGGCAAACAAAACGGTCTCCAATGAAACCGCTCATGGCAAGTAGTACCCATGACGTTAAAATCAGGAAGGCTACACACGCTGATATAAATGATATTAAAAAGATTCTTTCTTTTTATTATCTGGACACGGAAAAAGTAGAGAAAAACCTTCCCGAATTCATATTAGCCATATTGGAGGATAAGACGGTCGGATGCGCCTGCCTGGATGTCGGGGATGTTGTAGAACTTCGCTCCATAGCAGTACTTCCATCGTATCGCAATAAGGGTATAGGTTCAAGATTGGCGGATGCTATTTTAAGCCGTGCTGTTGAGCTTTCGGATACGGTTTACCTCAGAA
Organism: Candidatus Methanoperedens sp.; assembly: GCA_028715885.1. Taxonomy (GTDB): domain Archaea; phylum Halobacteriota; class Methanosarcinia; order Methanosarcinales; family Methanoperedenaceae; genus Methanoperedens. The sequence continues at coordinate 58,387 of JAQUQX010000001.1, read as the reverse complement.
CCACTTCGCCTGTATTTTTCGAGAAAAAAGGATTCCAGAGGCTACCTGACAGGGAGAAAAAAACAATCTGGAATGAGTGTGAGCAATGCGAAAAGTACGATGTTTGCAGGCAAGCATTGATGAAACTAGTTTTTAAGTTTTAATTTTAATGATTAAATATTATTTTATCAGTTTTGTTACCAAAAGACCTAAAAGCCCGTATATATGATATTAACATTGGGGTTATATACCCACACAAATCAGACAGATAATAAAATGGGGAAAACGGGACAATAAAGGGCGGTTTGAATCTCGATGAGATAGTCTCTCCGCTCTTGAATTGGAGGAGGTTAGATGAAAGCGAAAGTGGTTTATATCAAAGAGGATAAGGCAAGAAAAATCAACGGTATTCTTGCGGCTGAAAGAGAGTTCAAAGGATATGGGAAAAGGAAGAAGTGATGAGTTAATTTAAGGCTATTCGGGTTATGTGTCATCATGGCTTTCCTGGTTCCGGGCGTTTTCCGCCCCAACTTTTCCAAGCAAGCGTACCAAACTCATTGCTGCCAGCGCGAGTCCGCCTATAAATGAGATCGCAAACAAAGCAGGGTCAACCTCATATCCATAGAATGAATATGTTTTTTCAATATCTGTGTACTGCCCCAGCACAAGAGTGTATAGGCGGTAAAGGAACAGCAAACTTTCCATTGTTGCAAAAAGAGCCACAGCGCGCCCCTTTTTTCCCTCAAACATACCTGCCAGAAGTACCACAAAACTGACAATCAGGGCAAGGGGAGCAATGTCGTCTGCCTTCCAGTAAAATTGCCAGAAATGCATTCTCATGACATCGTAGCCAGATAACCACGTAAGACTGGCGATGAAAGCAATTGCTGTCATACCCGCCCACTTCACATAAAAACCATATCGCGGTGGATGGATACCGTGACTCTTGCGCCACGCTTCGCCTTCAGCCGCATAAGCTTGAACCTGCTCTGCAACCTTCTCGAAGTTCTCGGGATTGCAGTAGAGCCGAAACACCATACGCCATGAGTTGTCAAGCGTGATTACACGAGGACCGGGATGCACTGTCACCTTATATATGTCGCGCCAGTTGAAAGTTTTGTCCTCCTGCGAGAGAGACAGGAGGGATGAGCCGATAGGCCCTGGTTTTCCAGAAAGAAGACTCAGCCAGAATACTATGCGGTTGATTTTTTTCTCACGGCTTCCCGAGTCGTAAGAAAATCCGTTGGCATCGACTGTGAATCGCAGGTTGAAGCGGTTCTGCAGCACAAGCAATATAGCTATTAGAAAAAGACCTGATAAGATACCGACTAAGATGAGTATCATTTCAGGCGGCATGAAAAAAATGTCTCCCCCAATGATGATGCTCATGACCAGTAAGAGCAACTGCATCACAACCAGGGTGATAACCATTACACGCAGTGAATCCCAGAGAAAGAAGCGGTTGTTGAGCAGGGGCATATCCTGCTCCCAAGTTATTTCTTTAGCAGATTGCATGTGAGGTGATCTTTCAAGATGCCGCGAATCAAGTGATTGCATGACAGTATCAGGTTCGATGCTTGCGCCGCACTGTCCACAGAACCGGAATCCTGTTGTCAGCGGAGCACCGCAGTCTGGACATATCCTGTGAGATATTCGTTTGTCTTTCATCCTCATGCCTCTCTAAAAAGATTCAGAACTTATTAAAACCGTGCCTAATTATCTCCTTTTTCCGAGCAATATCGCCATTCCTAATGCTCCTATTGCCAGTAACGGTTAAATCCCCGACAACACCATCCATATTCCAAGAACGATTACGAAAGATACTTTATTGGTTTTCATTTTTACCTTTCCTATTTTTACTTTTCAATGGTTTTTTTCACGTTTCAACCATATATATAATTAACTACGGGCGTGAAGTTTCTGGCGCTGCAGCCAATACCCTTTTTCCTCTGCCATCCTGATAAAAATCGTTGGCTTATTGAGACAGGGTTTGGGGATATTTTCTATGGGGGCGTTTTTCTTCGGAGATGCTGTCCCACTCGTTACTTATTTATACTCAGCTTATAATGTTAGACAGTGGACTGATATCTAAAATGATTATAGTCAGTGAAGACGAAGATGATAGCGACTCTAGTCCGTTACTTTTTTTAAGGCAGCCAGTGAAGGACAGCGTACTTAATATCAACCATGACTACCGCTACCTGCGGATGGGATATTACGTATCTGCCCACGCTGAAACCTTTGGAGCGAGAGTCACGCCAAGCTGTACGGAAATAATGGATGCATACAGGAACCCGCTGTTAATCGAAAAAGCAAAACGGAACGGGCTGCGAACCTGCGATTACAGGCTGATAACATCACCTGAAGGCGGGCTAAACGCACCTGTGATGTTATTCGCAGTAAATCCTTTCACCAACAACTCAATGAAAGTGGTGAGGTCAGGTTCAAAACTTCCCGGACTGATTAAAAAAATGAGCTACGATGCACGGTTTCCCGTTTCCCTGCATCCTCTCACGGGCGAGGTGCATGAGATAATACAGATGTTCGGGGAATCAACAAGCGAAGAGACGGCTGGGTTCACAAAAAAATTCTATGAAATATTCAACATCCCGATATGTAAACTGGTCGTCCAGATAGACGATGGCGGTATTATCCTGAATCACTGCGAGCCTGCTGCGAAAAACGAAGTGCACTGGGACGTTGTTCATGATAAAGTGCATGAGATAAAACAGAGAATGTAATTTTTTATGAAAATAGCCTGTTTTGTCGAGGCATATAATTTCAGGGACAGCTCCGAACGTAGAGCCCTTTCGAAATTCAAATCCACAGCGGAATCGATGGGGCATACGTTTGAATTCATCTATAAGGATGATATTCCGGCAATCAAAAACTACGAGGCTCTTTTTATCAGGGCTACAACAGACCCGAGCAGTTCAGCCTACATAATCTCAAGGCTTGCAGAACAATACGGGCTGAAGGTAATAGACGAACCGCATTCTATCAGAACGTGCTCAAACAAAGCCATTCTCCATGACCTGTTCCTGAAAAATAACATACCTGCGCCAAAGTCCCTCCTTTTTACAGGCGATTATTCAACGGATTCCATGGATGCCATATTCAAAACCCTTGGCTTGCCCGTAATAATTAAAACGCCTTATACGCGCTTCTCATCCCATGTCGAGAAGGCAAACAACGAAACAGAATTTATCGCGATTTCAAAACACTTATTACGGAAATCCGGCATTCTCGTGCTTCAGGAGTACGTCCCCTCGGAATTTGACTGGCGTGTAGGGATGCTCAGGAATGAAGTGCTTTACCTGTGCAAATATTGTATTCCCACTGGAGGATGGAAGGTAAAATCAAAAATCAACGGGAGAAACGTATGGGGGGATACTATTGCAATGCCCAGGGATTCGATTTCTCCCGAATTAAAAGAGATTTGCATAAATCTTTCAAAATGCGTGGGAGAAGGGCTTTACGGTCTGGACGTGAAAGAAACAAATGACGGGTATAAGGTTATCGAGATTAACGACAACCCCAGCATCTACGATGGACATGAGGATGCCATGGATACGGACATTTATGAAAAAATCATCACCGCACTGGTATCATAATTTCCGCACAAGATGCAGCGCGTCACCGCCGTCCTTGTAATAGCCGCGGAGGGTCTTATCAGCTGCAAATCCCTTCTGCCTGTACAGGTTCTGCGCAGCCCTGTTATTCACGCCAACTTCGAGGGAGACTTTCCCGAATCCCTTTTCTTTCAATAATTCCAGGGCTGTGTCCATCAGCAGCCTCCCTATGCCCGCGCGCCGCCGCTGTGGATGCACGTTCAGCGAATAAATCCTCGCATAAGAGACGCGTTCTCTCAATAGAATAATCATCGAGCCGACGACTTCCCCCTCAAGCGCAGCCACAAGCACGATGGATTTTGCCCTGAAAAAAAGATATTTCAATTGCTTTTTACTGAACGTTTCTTCCTTAAAGCATATCTTCTCCAGGCTGACAAAAGAAGAGAAATCCTCAATCTTCGCGTGGCGTATTTGCGGTTCCCCTTGTTTTGATGAAAAATTCTTAAATTTTTCCTTTCGTTTTGATAAAACTTTAAAGTTTTTCAAGGAACTGTCACGCGCGCCCTTACGCACTCCTGCACCTGTTTTACCACTTCAGGATAATCACCAAATATAAGACCCAAATCCACCGTGCCCACCACATCCACCACGCCGAGAGCAGCTATACCGTATCCTTCTTTATTCCTCACGGGCGCAACAATTACAGGAATGCCGGAATATTTGCCGCTTGTGGGTATGGCGCGCATGGTCTTATTCTCCTTTAATACAGACTCCAGGATGGGACCTGTGTAATTATTGTCGAGGATTTTTCCTTTTTCAATCCTGATGCCTTTTTTATTCAGTGTCCTCATGGTCACAGGCAGTCCCAGGAGTTCATGCACTGCCATTGCAAATGGGGCAATTTCATCCGCCCCCGAATCCGCTGAAATCTGTATTCTGGTGTAACTCATATTATCTCCCTCTATCTTGCAACAAGCACTGTACATTCCGCATTCCGTACCACGTTCTCAGCCACGCTTCCCAGAAGCACTCTTTTTAATCCTTTTTTGCCTTCAGACCCGATTACAATAGTGTGGACTTTCAGACTTTTTGCAACATTCAAAATAGTATCGGCGGGGCTTCCGAGCTTCAATATCTTCTGCACCTCCACCCCCATTTTTTTGCCGTCAACCACCACTTCATCCAGTACTTTTTCACCGTATTTTATAAGTTCGTCCCGGTCAGTGGCGGAGGGAACGTTTACAACAAACAGCGCCGCTATCCGAATATTGTATGACTGTGTGATTTTGAGGGCTGCTATCTCTGCTTTTTTAGCCGACTCAGACCCATCGGTCGCAAGTAGAACTTCAACTTTTGCCATACATGGATTTTGTGCTTTAAACATATTAAAGCTTACAGTCTGATATTTGAAAAAGTGAAAACTATAATATCATATCGGTTAATTGTGCACTTATGTTCACGATAAAAAACCATCTTGAAATCCGGAACGCTCATCTTATAATCGGCAAAGTTGATACTACCGTGCTTGCAGAGCGGTATGGAACGCCGCTGTACGTTACCAATGAGTCCCGCATTGTCGAGAATTTCATGGCGTACAGGAAAGCGTTCCCTGAGGCGGATATATATTATGCTGCCAAAGCCAATGGAAGCTTTGCAATCCTCCGAATACTTGCAAGAGAGGGAGCCGGCGCGGATGTTTTCAGCTACGGCGAGCTTTATATGGCGCTCCTTGCGGGAATCCCGCATGAGAAGCTCCTTTTCAACGGCAATTCAAAGACCGATTTCGAGCTTAAAAAAGCGGTAGAGCTTGGCGTAAAGGTATCCGTGGACTCAAGGGATGAACTGCATACCTTATCTGAAATAGCGCAAAAAGCAGGGAAAGATGTGGAAATCGCGTTCCGCGTGAACCCTGACGTTTCCACAAAAACGCATCCCAAAATATCAACGGGACTGCGCACTTCCAAGTTCGGGATACCTTCGGAGGAGGTTGTAAGTATTTATCGCGAGGCATCGGTGCTGCCCGGAATCTCACCCACCGGGATACACTGCCACATCGGCTCCCAGATTCTTGATACGGCGCCTTTTCGAGAGGCGACGCACAAAATGATGGACCTTGTGGAAAAAGTGGCTGCACTGGGAATAGAGCTTAAATTCGTGGATATGGGCTCAGGGCTTGGGATTCCTTATAAGAAAGACGGGACGCAAACGCCAGAGCCGCAGGACCACGCGGATGCGATTCTTCCTGTATTTGAGGAAAGAACAAAAGCTCTTGGAATTTCACCAAAGCTAATTCTTGAGCCGGGGCGCTATATTGTCGGCGATACCACAATCCTCCTTGCCCACGTTAATACGGTAAAGAAAGCTGCAAAAAATTTCGTGGGCGTAGATGCGGGTTTTAATCTCTTAATCAGACCTACGATGTACGACTCCTACCATTATGCCGTCGTGGCGAACAAGGCAGCTTCGCCTCCCGGGGAAACATACACCATCGTTGGACCGATATGCGAAACAGGCGACATTCTGGCTCATGACAGGGCGCTGCCGCGCATCGAGAAGGGCGACCTTATTGCCCTGCTGGATGCAGGCGCGTACGGGTTCAGCATGAGCAGCCAGTACAACGGGAGACCGAGGTGCGCCGAGGTGCTGGTGAAAAACGGTGAGGCTGAGGTTATAAGGAGCGCCGAGGATGTCGGGGATTTGATGGCTAAGCAGAGGCTGCCGAGCTGGCTGGTGTAGATAAAAGAAGAAAACCGCAGATAAACGCAGATTAATTGCTATGCTTATCGAAAATCACATCAAAATCCCGTGCAGCCTCAAACGCATCACGCAAGCGCTGCTGCCTTTGCATCTATTTCATACGCCGTAAATTTAGTGCCAGCAATCTCTTTATGCTTGAACTTTTCAATTATGTTCTCGATTTTTTTCATGGTGGAATAATCCACTATTGACTCGCCACAATGCGCACACACTTTTGCCGGCAGGTTATCAATGACCAGCAGCTTGCCCTCTACCCATACCTCTTCCCGGATTTTATCCTTTTTTAATTCCCCTCCACAAACAGGGCATTGTGGAGTCATTTGCGTTTCTTGTGAGCTTCCCATAGATTCTCATCTGGATAATAGGTTGTGATTATAAATAACTGATTGTTATTGAAACCTTATCGGCGAAGCTCCCAACTTCTCGTCAAACACCCTTTCCGCAGCAATATCCATCTCCATTATGAAAACCTCAACCACCATGAACGCCTCCGCCTTTTTCCTGAAACAGCCCATAGTCATTCCCCTGCTGCTGCCCGCAGCGCCGCGAAGGTGAATCTTCGGCTCGCCGTTTTCCCGGAATATATTACCTGCGCCTATAATCTCGCGCGCGTCATCGAATTTTGACCATACTGTCGTGGGCGGCACCACTTTTTCCTTCGGTCCAGTCACGAGCTCCGCGCTACCCGCCGCTCCCAGCATGATAAAAAACGCCGATTTTATACCCTCTTTCAAAGCCAGCCCTGAAAGCCCTGCAATCACATCCTCGCCGTGGTCAATCCTCACGGCAAATACCCGTCCAATCGAACCTTTCCGGTAATCCATGAACAGAGTATATCCAATGTGATTTTAAAACTTGTGATTAAATCCAACCGTTACATTTTTTAAGTTCATCGCGTATTAAAGGGCAGAAGGAGAAAATAAAATGTCATTTAAATCTGCGCTAACTTTAATACTGCTTATCACAGCAGTTCTTATTTCCGGATGTATTTTTGATAAAGATAAAGAAAACACAAATACGACTACAAAATCTGATTTAATTCCCACGACCAATTTACCGGAGGGTTTCAAATACATGGGCACACATGACACACCCATATATTTTGTCACCCCTTCGATAAATGCTACTGAAGGTGTTTACAGGACTAATAAAGGAGAAGATGCTTATATCCAGGTAATTGAAAATGACAAACCTGAAGCACTGGTTACCCAATACAAACAGCAGTACAAAAACTACAATTACGATCCGTTCCTGGAGATTTATCTAAACGGGCATAAAGCCACACAGATTACGGATTATACTACAATAAACGGGAAGCAACAGCCAACTTATGCCGTGATATGGGCGACAGAAAAAGCCATGATTCTTGCCACTTCGCCAACAGCCGATGCCCAGACAGTGATGGCTCTTGCGTCTGCGACAAAGTCCTAGAGAAACCCCATCATCCTGTGCATTTGCGGTATAACACGCACATCCTTTAATTTTTTGCCGGCAAGCTCCATCAGTTCAAGCAAACGCTCTGTAGATACTTTTCTACTTGAAGTTACAGGCTGAAGTATAAAAGGAATAGCCGGGTCTATCGATTCAACGCCATCAACGGCAAAAGCTATCGATTGCGTGGTAGTTTCAGGAAGGATGATTACTTTCACAAACGTCGTTGATGTCTCGTTGAATATTGAGATTGTCTCAAGCTCGTTCTTCAATAATTCAGAATAGTGGTCTGTGGAATCGTGTTCTGGCAATTTAATATCGCATGAAGCTATCGAAATTTTATCTCTTAATTCCTTTGCTTTCCCCGGAAAACCTGCATTGGTTTCAAGATATAAAGGATATTCCAGTTCAAGCGTCTTGATAAAATCCGCATGAATCAGGGGTTCCCCACCTGTCAGGCTTACATGCCTGGTTGACGGCGACCATAATTTACGGATTATTTCTTCAAGCTCATCCCTGCCAACAGGGTTTTTGAGAGAATAGAACTCACCAGTTCCCGGCGCTTTTTCGACCCTGTAAGAGCCTGAAACATTACGCGTTTGCGGGGTATCGCAATAGGCACAGTGGAGCTGGCACTGCTCAAACCGCACAAAGACCTGGCGCACGCCTACGTAAGGTCCTTCGCCCTGGATTGAATTAAAAATCTCGCTTATATGCGCAGGCATTTACTATTTAACAAAATCAATCCCGTATTTTGCAGTGGAGATATTTCCCTTCGTATCCTTCCCGAGTATCTGCGGTGATTTCACGCCTGTTACCACTATCATTGTCCTTATAACATTTTCAAGTTCAGGCTCAACCGCAGCGCCCCATATCAGCCTCGCCTTGGAATCAACGCGGGCATAAAGTTCATTCACAACGCTTTCCGCCTCTGCTATGGTCATGTCAGGTCCACCCACAACATTAACAAGGGCACCTGTGGCACCTGAAACATCAACATCCAGTAAGGGGCTGCGGAGCGCTTTCTGCACGGATTCCACCGCCTTGTTCTCGCCTTCAGCCTCTCCCAGACCTATCATAGCCACGCCGCTCTTTTGCATTATCACCCTTACATCGGCAAAGTCAAGATTAACAAGCCCCGGCTTTGTAATAAGTTCGGTTATACCTTTTACAGAGCGCATTAAAACTTCATCGCATACTTTAAAAGCCGCCTGCAACGGGAGGTGCGGAACCACTTCAAGCAATTTATCATTGGGAATTACGATGACCGTATCAACAATATCACGAAGCCGTTCAAGTCCAGCCTCTGCATTATCCATGCGTATCCCGCCTTCAACCGAGAATGGAAGCGTTACTACCGCGATTGTCAGTGCGCCTGCATCCCGCGCAATTTCAGATACAACTGGCGCTGCGCCCGTGCCTGTTCCCCCGCCAAGACCACATGTCACAAAAACCATATCCGCATTTCCCACCGCTTTCTCTATCGATGGCTTGGACTCCTGGGCTGCATCCTGACCTATCTGCGGAAGGCTTCCCGCGCCCAGCCCTCTCGTCCTGTTCCGCCCGATAAGGATTTTCCTCGGGACTTTAATATTCAAAAGATGCTGTGCATCGGTATTAACAGCATACAATTCAGCCCCCACAATTCCCTCTTCCCACATTCTCTGGATGGTATTTGAGCCGGAACCTCCACAGCCAATCACAACAATATTCGTTTTTAATTCCTGTAAAATTTCCTCAAGTTCCTTATCCGTTTCCCCAATGACGGGAATTGGAGATTCTCCTGCTCTTGAAATTGCCTCTTTTATTATTGACTCCATACTTTTTCTCCTCGATCTTTAATTCAACTTAATGGCTCTTTTATTTATTTCATATACCATCTCTGGATTTATAGTTTTTCCATTTATACTTACAGACTCGCCCCTGACCAATCTTCCATAGAGTGGTCCTTCATCTACTCCAAGAGATTTTGCAAGCTGTGGGCTGAACTTTTTTTCCGTTATGTGCAATGTACCCCTGTCCATGTTAATATCATAATGTTTTTTAAGGATGTCTACACATTCGTTTGTCACTTCTTCGGCTGCAAGCCTTGCGCAATGGTCATCCAGTCCGATTATGACGTGGGCAAACCTGCCATCCTCGTATTCTATATACGCTATGTTGTGGTCTGAGAGAAACTCCTTCAGCCGGTTCCTGTCGATTTTTTCCGCTTCTGATAAAAGAGCCGGATTTATCCGTGCGATTTTTACCTTCGGACATATGCACTTCTGACATGACATAATCTCGCATTTTATGCCGCTTGTTATCATGGGCTTTCCCGAGGGACAGATTTCTTTTACCCGTTTGCGAAGCGCCGCACAGAACTCCCACGGTATCCCGTCCATATCCTTTATGTCACTTTCCTTGAGCACTTCAAATCTCATGCTTTCTACCATTTTCCGCAATTTTTCCCGCTGCTCCCCTTTCATGGATTTCCTGTCAAAGTAAGCGAAATCCGCCCTTGATTTTACAAATGCCTGGCGTATTAGATCCTCATCAAGGTCATCAAGGACGTGAGAAGGAAATATATGCCCGAAAGTGATGCCTGTGGAAAGAATTAGCTCTGTCTGTCTCGGGGCGTAGTGCGTGCCCCCGAATCCCACTGCAACAGGCGCATCCTCGTCTTTTAACAGCAATATTGCATTCGCGACCATCCTGCCCGCGGTCTCATCCAGCCACTGGGCTTCGTAACTACCGATTTCAATGAAAACCGACGGTATATCCATATCGCTTGGTCCGTGATGCGTGCATTCAAGGGTAACTTCACACTCCTCATTTTCTGCCAGTGTCCTGAGGGAGCGCAGCAACGAGCGTACAGCCTGCGGCGCCGATGCAGCAAGTTTCTTCGGGCTACCGCCGAATTTCGCTTCATTTGCGTTGCCCGTTGAATGAACTGTAAGAATTGCCCTCCCGTCTTTGCTTCTGTGTTTGGAGGCAAAGATGATTAGACTTGCAGGAAATCCCCACGCAATTAATTTCTTATCCAGCCCATCCTGGTGAATGAGCGAACCGCTTATCTCAACAATCCTGAAATCCTTATATTCAATAACCGAATACTCGCTATCTGAATATACAGGCTGCCACTTTCTTGTGTTTAAAAGACAGTTTTTGATATTCTGGCTTGCCCTGTCCAGGGTTGAACAGACTATGGTAACCTTTGTTTCACCTTTCAAAACCACTGCCTTCTAATACGGTATATACTAAAATATGATTAAAAAATTTAATCAAAATCGCTGCCGGTTATTAGTTTTTTATCAACTATGGTATAATCCTTTGCAGCCCTGACAGCTTCAAACGGAATCAATACCATGCCGCTCTGTGTCTTATATTTTGAAGTATCAACCATGGGCGTTGGTTTCACTACCAGATAAATCAAAGCCCCGCTCCCCGTCTCCATAACTACATTGTTGGCTATTCCAAGTTCTGACCCGTCGGTAAGCATTACCCTCTTATTAGCTAAATTTTTTGCGAGTATTTTTGCCATATTAATCCCTTTGATGAACCCAATATTAATCTATCTTTTCTTTAACGGATTCATTATAGCTTTTTTTATCTATAACCTATATAAGACTTCTGTTCCTGCTTTGCACCGCCTTTAAATTGCTCCTGCAGTTTCTCATAATATTCCAGCATATCCTCAGCCAGAGCAGGTCTGACTTTTTTCAGGGCTTCCAAGAAGTGTTTCATTTCCACTTTCTCTGCATCGAAATTTTCCCGCAAAGCCAGCATTACCGCCTCCCGGCACAGTGACTCCATATCAGACCCCACATAATTATCAGTAAGGTCAGCCAGTTCTTCTTTATTCACGTCATCAGACAGCGGGGTACTCTTCAGGTGAATATTCAATATGTCAATCCTGCCGGCTCTTGCCGGAGGTCCTACGAAGACCAACCTGTCGAACCTGCCTGAACGGATGAGAGCGGGGTCGATAATCTCGGGTCTGTTTGTCGCTGCAATCACTACAACGTTCTTTAAGACTTCAATCCCGTCAAGTTCTGTGAGTAACTGGTTAATCACGCGTTCTGATGTCTTTGAGCCAAATTCCGTACCCCGGATTGGGGCGATGGCATCAAGTTCGTCGAGGAAAATTATGGATGGGGATACCTGGCGCGCCTTCTTGAAAATCTCACGAATTGCTTTTTCCGATTCCCCAACCCATTTGGACAAAAGCTGCGGACCGCGCACGCTTATGAAATTGGCTGAACTTTCAGTCGCTACAGCCTTAGCCAGCAACGTTTTCCCGGTTCCGGGAGGCCCGTACAGGAGTATGCCTTTCGGGGGACGAATGCTCATTTTTTCAAATTTCTGGGGGAACTTAAGAGGCCATTCTACAGCTTCTTTTATTTCCTGCTTTGCTTCATCAAGCCCGCCTACTTCATCCCACATAATCCGGGGAACCTCAATCATAACCTCCCTCATAGCGGATGGCTCAACCTCTTTGAGCGCTTCTTCAAAATCGTCACCTGTGACGCGCATGCTCTCAAGAATCTCGCGCGGGACTGCTTCCTCCAGTTTTACCTGCGGGAGATACCTGCGAAGCGCTTTCATGGCTGCTTCTTTTGCGAGTGCGGATATGTCCGCTCCCACAAACCCGTGCGTCCTGTCTGAAATATATTCAAGCTTAACATCATCGGAAAGCGGCATGCCGCGAGTATGAATCTGGAAAATCTCAATTCTTTCTAACCTGTCAGGGACTCCGATTTCTATTTCACGGTCAAACCTGCCGGGGCGCCGCAGAGCAGGGTCTATCGCATCGATGCGGTTCGTGGCGCCTATCACCACAACCTGTCCCCTCTCCTCAAGCCCGTCCATCATTGTAAGAAGCTGCGCTACAACGCGCCGTTCCACCTCGCCAGTCACTTCTTCCCTTTTCGGGGCGATGGAGTCCAGTTCATCTATGAAAATAATGGATGGGGCTTCCTTGTTTGCCTGCTCGAATATCTCGCGAAGCCGCTGCTCGCTCTCGCCGTAATACTTGCTCATTATCTCAGGACCGGCTATGGAAAAGAAATTAGCCCCGGATTCATTTGCAACCGCCCTGGCTATCAATGTTTTCCCTGTTCCGGGAGGACCGTACATCAAAACGCCTTTAGGCGGCTCGATGCCCAATCGCTCAAACACTTCAGGGTGTTTCATGGGGAGTTCTATCATCTCACGCAGGCGCTGGATTTCATCATTCAAGCCTCCTATGTCTTCGTAGGTTATCCCGGTCCCTGTGACTTCCAGTACCACAGGTTTCTCCCTGAGTTCGATTTCTGTATTATCTGTGATTAATATAATGCCATCAGGTTCCGCTTCTATTGATATAAGAGGTATCGCCTGCCCTGTTACCACGCGCCCGAGGAAGGGGTGAGCCATGGTGCTCATTACAGGAATAATATCCCCTTTGCTGATGGGACGTTTCATTATCTGGCGTTTTACCATTTCAGCAGCGTCCCCCCCGAACTGGATGGATGTACCTTCCGGTGGCGCAAGCACTACCTTTTCCGCCGCTTTAACTTCCGCTTTCCTTATCTTTATGGTATCCCCGATACCAACACCCGCGTTTTGCCTTATAAAACCGTCAATGCGTATTATATTCTGTTCCCAGTCATTGCGATCTGCACGCCATACCTTGGCTGATGTGCTCTTCTTCCCTTCGATTTCAATGATATCTCCGGGTACAAGCTGTAAGACCATCAATATATGCGGATCAAGACGCGCTATTCCTCGTCCCGAATCGTTCGGGTATGCCTTTGCAACCGTGAGCTGTTTTTTATCCTTTTCGTCCATTGTTTAAATCCCCTCAGATGTTTTATGTGATGTTTTAAGTATATGTATTATTCGGGTTCTAATTGTATTCTTTAGATAAAAATATATCCCCGGCTATTTGATGAATATGATAATCCGTAACCCTCCTTTTTGTTTATATATTGTCTAAGTCAGGTTAATAATACGTTTATATCTGTGGTTTGTAATCTCAAAATCGAACAAAGGGCACTTTCCCTATCAAGTAAATTGCGGTGATCACCAGAAACGCCGAGAAACCCACTATTTTAACAGCTTTTTTAATCTGGAAAGGCTGCGGTTCATCGTATTGCCCCCCCAGCACATGAAAACCAACTTTTTCAAGCCTCACCTGCAAAGCCCCGGAAACAGCAGCCATCGACCACCCGGAATTGGGCGATGCGGTCTTATCATGGTCGCCAAGACAGGTTTTGATAGAATCCAGGGGTTTCCCAAAAAAAACTGAAGCTATAAAAATAAACACAGGCGACAAACGTGCAGGCGCAAAGTTGGCAATGTCGTCCAGTTTTGCCGCAGCATAGCCAAGCTCAATAAAAGGTTTTTTCCTGTAACCCACCATTGAATCAAGTGTATTAATCATGCGGTACGCAAGGGCGCCGGGAATACCGAATATGACAAAATAAAATAACGGTGAAAGGATGCCATCAACAAAGCTTTCAGCCACCGATTCTATAACGGCTGAAGCGGATTGGGATTCGTTTAACGCCGATGTATCCCTGCCCACAAAAGTTTTCAGCCCGCTCCTTACCTTTTCGATCCTACCAGCATCAAGGTCTTTATTTATCCCGAGAGCCGACACCAGCAACATGCGTATGGAAAATGTGGATTTCAAGAAAAATGCAGCGAGGATTAAACCCGGAATACCTTTGCCCGAAGAGATTACCGCCAGACCTGTAACTACCGCAACGCTGACGCAGAAAATCACCATGAACATGCCGTATATCTTCCTTTGGCGAAGCGGCGCGCGGACTACAAACAGGTTAACCAGTTTTCCCATCCAGACCACAGGATGAAGAAAAGCAGGAGGCTCCCCAAGTAAAATATCCAGCAGCACGGCAAGAAGCAAAACCTGGAGCCAGAAGTCCATGACAATCACAGGTTCGGCTCCATTACAAGCTTCCAGGCTTGCTTGAGTTTCCTGCCTTCCATCAGCGCTTTTAACACCTTATCCGCAATATCCTCCCTGTGGATAAGGTTGCACTTTGCGCAGCTCCATACCGCTCCGCCTGTGGATTTCCGGACGATTTCTCCCCCTGTTCTTTTATCTTCGCACGGATAGAAGGGGCAAAAACAGAAGGTGCAATCCTGCCCTTCAAAGTGGCAGGGGTAGTACTCGCAGTTTATCCTGCTCCTTTTGGCAACTCCTCTTTCAAGTGCATCGCCAATCTCTTTTTCAGCACGTTCGCTACCCCATTCCGATATTACGCGGGAAAACGCTTTTATTAATTTTTGGTTTTCGCTTCTTTTCCTCACCGCCACACGAATATGATTTTCAAGACCAAAAGAAGAGCAATCGCGGATAATGACGCCGTGTCTTAACATTCTTTCTGCCAGCTCGGTGGAATTGATGAGGAACTCCCGCGCATCGATAAGAATGAAATTTGCATCGCTGGGAAATGGTTTAAAACCGCGAATCGCGCCGAGGCAGGATGCCAGCCACTTCCGTTCTTTCCTTATTAATCCAAGAGACCTGTTTAGATAGTTCTTATTATTTTTAAGAAGCTCCTCTCCTGCAGCTAAGCCTGCGGAGTTGAGATTCCATGTAAGACGGACGCTATCCAGAAGTGTGGCAAAACCCGGCGATGCAACCGCATAGCCCACCCGAAGTCCCGGAATGGCGAAGGTCTTGGTAAGTGAGCGCAGCACAACGACAAAATCGTTTGATGCAGCAAGTCCGGCTATACTTTCCCGCGGGTCGGACAGCTCGATAAACGCTTCATCGACAAATAAGAAAACTTCAGACGATGCGCATATTTGCGCTAATTGGTTTACCACCCCGCGTTCAAGGAGTTTGCCTGTGGGATTGTTGGGATTGCAGAGAAAAACAGCCTTGCAACCTTGCGGTTCAACATTTGTTATAGTACTGTAATCAATGTGTTCGATGCTTGCGCCGAAAAGCCTGCACTGGAATTCGTATTCCCCGAACGTCGGAGATGGTATGATGACTTTATCCCCTGGCTCAAGGACGGTTTCTGCAAAGAGACGTATTAATTCAGACGAGCCGTTTCCTGGAACGATACTTTCCGGAGATACCTTGAGATAATCCGCTGCCGCAATTTTAAAACCCGGATACCTGTTATCCGGATAATTGTTTATACTTTTACAGGCTTTTTCAATAATTTTCTTTAATCCTGGCGGACAGAGCGGATTAATATTAATGCTGAAGTCAAGCAGCTCATCAGGGCTCTTTCCGCAAGTTTCAGCGCTTTCCGACAGCCTTGCACCGTGTATGCACGGGGTTAACTCAATGGCGGTTTTCTTAATCCTGTTATAAAACACATGTCCAGATTTGTTTGGAAAGAATATTAAACTGCTGGATGGAATTCAGGTATATTATGGAAATATTTTTTCTATTTTCATGCCTACACGTATGGTTTTTTTTGTGCACGGGATATTTTGTCGTTCTGAGACTCTTGATTTTTAACATTCAAAATCAGATTTTAATTCATCCGATTCGGTTTTTTTTATTTTTGAAATACCAATAACGGCTGACTAATTATTATAAATCAGTATGCTAAGCCGCACATTCTACCGAAAGGTTTAAATACAATTATGTAGAATTGTAAGGTAAGACAACAAATCGTTGTCGGGGTATGAAAAATATGGCAGAAATAAGAAATTTTGTATTAAGGGAAAAGAATGGGAAAGAAACAGGAGTATTCACAGGTCACCAGCCGCGGCAGGCAGCATTGAAAGCAGCCAACCGCAGCAAGGGAACGAAATCAAAACCTGTTGAATTAAGACTGAGAGAAAGAGGAACGAAAAAGGTGCATATCTATAAGGGATGGAAAGAGACAGTTTCAGCCCCAAAGAACAAGCCGAAATGGATGCCTGCTAAGATTAATAAGCCGAATGTAAAGAAAGCTGGTGTCGAGCTGCTCAGTAAAGTTTAACTTGATTTTTTAATTTTAATTTTTTTTTTAAGGAAGCTTTATATGTACATATCTCAATCTTGAATTGAGGTGAGTATATGAAGACATCGCCAGTGTTGCTGGGTTATATTTTCTGGGCGTGTGCAGCAATTTCGGGTTTATTCATAACATTATTAATAATACCTGAGTTCATAAAAACCCTCTTTTAACGCGACTGGTTCCACCAGAAAACAACAATAAGCGCCAGTATAACAACAAACAAGCCAAGAAAACCGGCTTCCGGTCCAAACGTTCCGCCTGTTATCAATTGATGCTCCGGGACTGTTTTTAATATTCCCCCGCCGAAGTCCTGTCTCAGCGAATATACATGATACTGGAAGAAATTCCATGTAAAATGAAACCCGATGGACATAGAGAGCCCGTCATAAATATAACATATAGCAAGAAGGATTTCGGCTACAGTTATTGTAACTATCATTAATATGATAGAATTTTTGTCAAGATTCAATGTCATGACAGAAGGGATATGCAGGAGTGAAAAAAAGAAGGATGAGTAAATAACAGCATTCCATGAACCATATCTTTTCGCCATGTCCGGGAGTATGTATCCCCTGAATGACATTTCTTCACCTAAAGCCACAATTCCCTGTAATATGATACCACCAATAATTGCACTCTGAATGTCCGGGATTGTATCTTCGATACGGATAAGACCTGAAGCTAACTCTATCAGAAATATCATTGTCATTAAAATAAAACCAAGATATGCTCCCTTAAAAAACCGATGTCCCCATACTAATGGTTCTTTTTCCTGTCTTTTATAAATAATCGGCAGCAATATCATTATCATATACGCGAATAATGGCAGGAATGGCAATAACCATACTAACCCGCCCGAATCTTTCAGGCTTTCTGCAACGGTGTATTCCGGTGGCACCCATAGAACAGACAGGCTTGAAACGACTATAGCAAAGACTATCAAACCATAAAAAAATAATGTCCTTTTTTTACTGCTAATCATATTTATTCACAGAGTTTATACGGGCTCGCCGGGATTCGAACCCGGGTCACAGGCTCCGGAGGCCCGTGTGCTATCCGGACTATACTACGAGCCCATTGAATAATAAAGTATCCCGGATATGATCGCGCCTGAAATCGTTGCTAAAAGATTGACTCCGTTGTTGGAGAGGTGGCCTTTTTGCTGGAGCGTCGCGCCGAGTACACTATCGATGTTCGTACCGATAAATCCTCCTGCCGCCACAGCAATTGCAAGCCCAGAATCATTCTGTATTAACAGGTATGCAAGGAGAGCAATCGCACCAGACCCGAAAAACGCAGCCTCCTCACCGAGTATTGAAATCGCCCCGTCTGTGCCTGCTTTGACTTTTTTGAACGTTGTTATCATACGCGGCTCTCCCCTGAAGGTTTCCCCTATTTCGCTTGCCAGCGTATCGCCGCATGCTGTGGCGACTGAACCAAGATACGCCGACATTAAAATCTGCCCGTGGGATGGGAATATCCCATACGCCACCGCCAGGGAAAGGGCAGCGAGGGAATTGCTGAAAACGTTCTTATATCCGCGAACCCCTCCTTTTCTCTCGGCTGTCCCCTGAGCCAATTTATAATTGTATTTGTAATGGGTAAACAGGCTTCCCAGGAAAAAGAAGGTAAGAAGAATAAAAAACCATCTTACATCACTGGATATGATAATCACGACCCCGAACAATGTTGCGCTAAGCATTGCAGATATGTCGGCGATTCGAGCCCTGTATGCAAGATATCCGAGAACAAACGAAAAAACAAGCGCCTGCATAAGATATATGGTGTCCACGTTGTAGCCAAAGGTATAGAAAAGCCACATTACCATGGCTGAGCCAAAAGGTATCACGATATTATCATCGGTCATGGTTATCGATTCAAGAAGCGCGCCGGTAATGGCTCCAACCACAGCAAGGAAAAAGAGCATGCCGTAGGGAACTGGTAATGTAAAGCCTGATATCCAGGCTCCTGCAAGGAAGGCGCATGCACTGCCTGAAATTAAAAAAACAATGCTCGATTTTGCGGAATAGAATTTGATATTACTCTGAATATTGCTTTGTTTTTCTTTATCAAGAATATTTATAACATCCGCGACACCATCGCCGAATGTTGTAATTGCAAACGCTGCCCCGATTATGAATATTGGTAATTTATTGTCCCCCAGGATTAAACTAATCATGAGAAGGATAGCCATGATGAAAAAGAGTTGAATAAAACCCAGGAGTTTTCCGGCTTTAATATCGGATTCGCGGGCAAGAAAATTGAAAATAGTAGAGCGCGGGGTGATGGTTGAAAAAAGTACGGCTCCGCCAAGAAATGCTAACATGAAATAAGATGTTTTTAAGAAGGGAAAGAGCAGTGCAACCAATCCTATTAAAATATAGATGCACTGTTTCTTATAGCCCGACATAAGCTTCATCGCTCACAGAAACGGTATTTACAGGCAAATACTTTATCCTTTCGCCCCAATAAAAGAACGATGGGACTGATCTCGGCATTATACGAATGGAAACTCAAAAAGGCAATAAAGAAACATGGCGTACCGCAGCATATCGTACTTGCCCTTGCGGAAAGTGATGTGCTCGCCGATAATAATTACAGTAAACTGAAATCTTTTGCCGCATGGTGCAAAGAGAGCGGCGTTAATACAGTCACAATATACATAAGTTTAATCGAAGTGGATGTTGAATTGAGTGAAAAAATATGTGGTAAATTATCCACGGAAATCCCATCGGTAATTTATGATATAACTCCCAATATCAATATAATCACAAGAGGGGACAAAGAAATTAAAAAACATGGTGCAGAAGGTATGAATGTTGATATCTCACTGGGATACAGCGGGAAGTATGAATTAACCCGCGCCATCAGGGAAATAATGATGCAGGTAGAAAGCGGAAGCCTGAGCCCTGAGGATATTAATGAAGATATAATCGAATCCCATTTATTGTTCAAATCCGAACCCGACATTGTAATACGCGCCGGGGGCAAGAGATTGACTGATTTCCTGATATGGCAGTCCGTTTATTCCGAGCTGTATTTTACGGATGTTAACTGGCTGGATTTCAGGAAGGTTGATTTCCTGAGGGTTATAAGGGATTTCCAGAAACGACAGCGCAGATTCGGGAAATAAAAAAGTTACCACTTTATCATATTATACATCACAACATTGCGGTGCGCAAGTTCGTGAAGTATCTTTACAACTTCTTCCTTGGGAAGTACAATGAATCTCCTGGATATGCGGATGACATCTTCCACCTCTACCATCCCGTAATAGCTCAACAGCTTGACGATTCTCATTACCGTATTTTTTTGCCTCTCGTGCTCTCGCGTCTGGTATGTGCGTACTGCCCGCAGGAAGTCTATTTTGCGAAACTCTGGCCAGAAAGGAGCGCAGAAATAAGCGGCGCATTCATTCCCGTTTGCCTGCCACGGCAGAAAATTGGATATTCGTTCGTCCCCTCCTGTTCGGATGATAAGGTCAACATACGGCACTGACCCGTTTGCAGGATACAGGTTATTGGAGATGGCATCTTCATTAATGTCTTTTATAGATAGTTTGCCGTGCTTGATTTTAAAAGCCATATTGCGTGCCGCGTCCACAAGCTCCTGCCTTCCACCATAGGCAAGCGCCACGTTAAGATATACGCCGTCGTAATTTTTTGTGATTTCTTCCGCGTGTTTTGCGGATGATTTCAGGGAAGAGGGGAGCATGTCGATATTCCCGATTATCCGAACTCTCATGCGGCGTTTATGAGTGCGTTCGTCGCTGCAAATTTTATCAAATTTAAGCCCGATAAGATCAAAAAGCCTGTTTTTCTCGGCATCCGACCGCTCGAAATTCTCGGTTGAAAAAGCATACACTGTGAGCTGTTTGATACCAAGGTCAAAACTCCAGTCAAGAACCCTCTCTGTAGTGTCCGCGCCCCTGAAATGACCGTAATACTGCGCTAGCCCATGCTTCTTTGCAAAGCGCCTGTTGCCGTCCATTATAATTGCAACGTGCGATGGGACAGGCTGATCCATTATTTCATTGGCTAATAAAGCTTCATAGCTTCCGTATAAAATTCCTGCTAAACTCAATCTGTCCCTCGTCGCTTCATTAACTGTCGAAGAAGTATTAAAGTTTACCCAAAATCTCCCAGCTTACGCTGTTCTTCGGCAGGTTCTTCGATAGATATGGGACTCCCTATCTGTTTCAGGATTTTAATGGCAATTTTCGGTCCGATAATCTTTGCAATTACATCCTGCTTCGCAGCACGGAGCGCCTCCATGTCCCTGAATCCCGCATTATAAAGCTTGCGGGCGCGGACACGCCCTATCCCGCGTATCTGGATAAGGTCGAGAAGCTCAGGGCTTGCTCCGTATTCCACGCGCTGTTCAAGTTCTCTTGCTTTTGACAGGGTCGGACTTTTAATGTGATTCCCGAGTTCTGCCATTGAATGAACAAGCCACAGCATTGTTTCAGACTGCGCTCTTATGTCCCCTTCACCGATTCCGTATTTTTTTACAATATCCTCTTCTTTTTTTTCGTTTATCCAGTCAAGCATCACGCATGCGGTCTTGACTTCAGAGAGGAACCACTCGTAATCCACTTTGAACTGCGGCGGTATCTGGACAAATTCCATGTGGTGCTCCATGACCATCTCGCTTAACCATTCATAATCGTTTGAGCGAAGATACAACGAGCGCATATCAGGCGTCATGCACGCAAGATGAAGAAGCGTTAGCTCCGTGTACTGGATGCCTTTTTCTTCTATCTTCTCCATCCCTTCAAGAATCATGGAAGCGGATAACGGGTCTATGTATAAGCGGGATACAAGTTCCCCAAGATTTGTGGCGGAAAGACCATTCTCTTTTTTTATGAACTTTTTTTCAACAAGGAAGTCAATCACTTTTTCGATAACAGCCTTCAGGCTCCAGGGTTCCTGCTGTGTAGAATAGAATGTCGCCCTCATGAACTCAAGGAGTTCTTCCATACTTTGCGCAAACCCGGTAGCTATCGTTGAAAGAATATGCGTTCTCAGCGCGTTCTCGCTTCCCAGTTTTGACCATATCTTCTCAACGTCGGCAAGGACATACTGATTCATAAGCTCTTCTAAATCATCAAACGTCTTTGCGACAAGGACGGATTCGCCGTAGGGGTCAAGCCTTGGGCGTCCTGCGCGTCCGGCCATCTGCTTGTATTCAAGCACGGGAATGGGGGTCTGCCCGAAATTGACATCATACCGCCAGTAGCCTTTGATTATGACCCGGCGCGCCGGAAGATTAAGTCCTGCCGCAAGCGTGGGAGTTGAAGATATTACTTTTATTATGCCTGCCCGGAAGCCGTCCTCCACGAGCTTTCGCTGCTCGGAAACAAGCCCTGCATGGTGGAATGCGCTTCCGTTTTCCACGCAATGGGCAAGTTTTTTTGTGGATTCCACTTCGCTTGTTTCATTGATTTGCGCCGCAAGATTCCTTAGCTTTTCTTTTACCTCGCCTGATATTAATTTCGATATCGAAGTCCCGACGCGCGCCGCCATTCCCTCGCTGTTCTTGCGGCTGCTCTCAAAAATGAGACATTGCCCGCCTTCCTTTATCGTATCTGCAGCCAGCGAAATGGCGCTGTCTTTATGGAACTCTTCTATCGCGCGCTGGCTTCTGTCAGCAAAAGTAATGGCATTCCCGAAGAAAACCCCTTCTTTCAGTTCCGTGGGGCGCCATTCACTGACAACGAGGTTAGCATCGAGCCATTTTGCGATTTCGTTCGCATTTCCGATGGTGGCGGAAAGGGCTATGAGCTGCATATCGGGATTAATCCGCCGCAACTTCGCAATAACTATTTCAAGCGTCGGTCCGCGGTCAGGCGAATCGATAAGGTGAATCTCATCCGCGATTACAACCGTTATTTCTTCCAGCCACCGGGTTTTATTCCGCAAAAGCGAGTCCACTTTTTCCGATGTGGCGACTATGATGTCAAAATTCCCCAGCCAGTCCCCGCTGGCATCGAAATCGCCTGTCGCTATTCCTGTGGATATGCCCCTGCCATTGCTTTTCTTGATGCTTTCAAAACTCCAGAACCTGTCGTATTTTTCAGATGCCAGGGCGCGCAGGGGTACGATGTACAGGGCTTTTCCCCGTTTGTTTTCATCCAGTATTGAGTTCAGCATGACAAATTCTGCAAGCAGTGTTTTTCCCGATGCTGTGGGGATGGCGGCTACGAGGTTTTTGCCGTCGAGGAGACCTGCTTTGATGGCGTCCGACTGAGGTGGATAGAGGTCGGTTATGCCAGAGTCTTGATAAAATTGGATGGCGCTCTCTGGAAGGTTGAGTTCCTGGATTTTCATTCCCTCGCTAAAATGCGGGTATTGCTTAAAAAGAATTTCCAAGTTCACAATACGCCCAACCAACACTTTATTATGTTTTAAAAGAACAATAACATAACAGCAGGGAGGTTTTTGATATGGTCGCGCTTAAAAAGAGAAAAACATTTGGTGAAAAATGTCCTGTGTGCGGCGGTGATAGTCACCCGCTGGGTGAGGAAACAATTTATTTTGACGAACTTCCGCCCAGCGTTCCTGTTCTGGCTGAGGTGACGCCGGGTCACTGGGTAAAAGTGGTGGAACGAAAACCCGCAAGAACATGATTAAGCGCTTCTTTTTCCCACAAAACATCCGGGGCTGAACATCTGCGCGCGGAGAAGGGAGAACGAAAACATTAAATGCTTTCAATTACTTAGGAATGCCTCGCTGCACCGATGGTCTAGCGGCTATGACTTTAGCCTTCCAAGCTAATAACTCGGGTTCAAATCCCGATCGGTGCATACTAAACTTTTAAAAAAAAATATGGGTTTTTAAGAAGCGCCCCTAAGGATTTACTTTTCCGTATCCGAAATATACATCCCTTCCTTTTGCCACGAGAACGGCATCAAGCAAAAATACGGCTGGAGAATCCATAATCCTTATATATAATGAACATTATTGTACATCAATGTACTAAAATGTACAATACAAATAGTACGGACATTTATGCACCCCATTATCAATGAAATACTCGATTCAACAAAAAAAAGAATCCCGCGCATTACGAATAATAAAAAAAGGATTATAGAGCCGCGGAATTTCAATAATATAATAAAAGCCAGAAAACAAAAAAGCCTGATTCCTGTAATAGCAGAAGTCAAACCATCCTCTCCTACTCGATTTATCAGGAACGTAACCCCGCAGGATGCGGCTGGAATCGCAAAACAAATGGAATCAGGCGGCGCGGCGGCTATATCCGTGCTCACGGAGCCGCAATTTTTTAAAGGCAGCATCGAAAACCTGAACAGCGTAAGGCAGGCTGTTGGCATTCCTGTGCTTCGAAAGGACTTCGTGATTGACAAAGCCCAGATTCATGAAGCAGAGAGCGATTTAATATTGCTGATAGCAGGGATTCTCGGTAATAAGCTGGATGACTTTGTGAACGAGGCTATTTCATACGGCAGGGAGCCACTTGTTGAAGTGCATAATAAAAAAGAACTGGAAAATGCCCTTTCAACACGCGCCGGTATCATAGGGATTAACAACCGCGACCTCACGACCATGAAAGTTGATATATCCACTACCGAAAAACTGGCGCCGCTTATCAGCGGCAGGATAATCATCAGCGAAAGCGGAATATCAAGCCCCGATGACGCTGTCCGCATGATAGGCGCCGGAGCGGATGCCATTCTTGTGGGAACATCTATCATGCAGGGAAATATTTACGATAAGACTTACGAGTTAGTACATGCATTGAGCGGATAGCTATGAAGCAGGAACTTAAATCTACAAAATTCGGCAAATACGGTGGGCAGTTCGTACCTGAGGTATTGATGCCGGCGCTTGAAGAGTTAACAGAGCAATACGAAAAATACAAAGATGACCCCGTTTTTAACGAGGAACTGGATTACTATCTCAGGGATTTCGCAGGGCGTCCCTCTCCTTTATACCACGCAAAGCGACTGAGCAAAGAATATGGCGTCAAGATTTACTTAAAACGCGAAGACCTCGTCCACGGCGGCGCCCATAAATTGAATAATACGCTCGGGCAGGCGCTGCTGACCAGATACATGGGTAAAAAAAGGATAATCGCGGAGACGGGCGCGGGTCAGCACGGCACAGCCTGCGCGATGGCAGGCGCGGCTTTCGGCATAAAAACCGAAGTTTACATGGGCGCAAAGGATACGGTGCGCCAGCGCATGAACGTTTACAGGATGGAACTGATGGGTGCAAAGGTAATACCTGTCAAAAGCGGCTCGCAGACATTGAAAGATGCCATAAACGAAGCCATGCGCGACTGGGTTGCCAATGTGGAGACGACGCATTATATGATTGGCTCCGTAGTAGGACCGCATCCTTATCCCGTGATGGTACGCGACTTCCAGAGCGTCATAGGAAAAGAGGTGCGCGCGCAGATAATGGATAAGGAAGGGCGGTTCCCGGATTCCATAGTGGCGTGCACTGGCGGGGGCAGCAACGCCATGGGTATTTTCCATCCGTTCATAGGCGACGATGTGCAGCTTTTTGCTGTTGAGGCGGGAGGCACAGGCATGAAAACCACTGATAAAGAGGCGCTCCATTCAGCCACGCTGTGCGCAGGCGAGGAGGGCGTGCTGCACGGCGCCCGAACGAAAGTATTGCAAAATAAATATGGACAGATACTCGAATCAAGCTCGATAGCGGCGGGTCTTGATTATGCAGGCGTAGGTCCTGAACTTGCTTATCTTGCGGATATTGGGAGAATCAAGCCCTGCAATTCAATGGACACTGAGGCGCTCGCGGCATTCCATGACCTGTGCAGGCTTGAAGGCATAATCCCGGCGCTTGAATCATCGCATGCCGTGGCATTTGTCAAGAAGGCGGCTGCATCGGGAGAACTGGGCGACGTTGTGGTAATAAACATTTCAGGAAGGGGCGACAAAGACCTTGAAACCGTGCTGGGGGTAAGACATGAAAATAAGTGAGAAATTCAACGAATTAAAAAATAAAAAAGAGGGGGCTTTGATTGCCTACATCTGCGCCGGAGACCCCACGCCTGAGGCTACAAAAGAGTACGTGACCGCGCTTGTAAGAGGCGGCGCGGATATTATAGAACTCGGATTGCCTTTCTCCGACCCTGTGGCTGACGGACCTACCATACAGGCGGGGATTGAGCGCGCGCTTAACGCCGGCATGACGCCCGATACTTATTTCAAAACTGTAGGTTCCCTCAAGGTTCATATTCCCCTTGTGGTGATGACCTACTACAACCTCATATTCAAAAGAGGGCTTCCGAAATTCGTGAAAGACTGCGCTGCATCGGGGATTTCAGGCATAATAGTACCCGATTTGCCTGCGGAGGAATCCGTGGAGCTTGCCGGTTTCTGTAAGAAATATGATATAGACCTGATATTCCTTGTGGCTCCAACCACGACAGAATCAAGAATGGAACGGATATTAGTCCGGAGGACAGGCTTCATTTACCTTGTGGCGCGCCTGGGCGTTACAGGGGCGCGGGCTGATATTGCAGGCTCGACGCGTGAGTTGATTGAACGGGTGAAGACAACAACGCCCAAGGCTGTGGGATTCGGAATATCGAATGGAAAACAGGCTGCCGATATCATACGTGCCGGCGCCGACGGGGTGATTGTGGGCTCTGCTTTCGTGGATATTATTGCAAACGGAAAAGATGCGGCAGGAAAACTTGAGGCGCTGGCGAAGGAGTTGAAGGATGGGATAAGGGCAGCGCATGGATAGCCAAATGGCTTTTCAGGACTATACATTTTCAAAAACCCACAGAAAAGTTTTTCTATCCACAATTGTATTTTGTGACCTTATCCCACGGCGTTATGGGTGGCAAACCTGTTCCGAAGAATAGATATACGATGTCATCAATTACCACCCTTTATGCCCAGATAGCTCAGCCTGGGAGAGCGCTGCGCTGAAGACGCAGATGTCCCCGGTTCAAGTCCGGGTCTGGGCATATATCAATTCTCATCGTTTTTCCATGAATATTCTCGAATGCGCCCACTTTTGTCCCACAGCCACGCTTTAAGTAATATTTATATAGGGGAAGTGACCTTCCGCTTCCGAGCGTTTAGAGAGAACGCTACCCAACATGTTTACAATACAGGAGATAAACCGTATAAACTTTGACGGTATCATCTCCAAAAACCCAAATTGGAGGCAACATGAATCTTAGACAACCAAATTCGAATGAAGCGACGCAGACATTTAATCGCTCAAAGAGTGTATCCCCGATGTCGGGGATCTGCACTCGGTGTATAGACGGATGCCGCGGCAACTGTGAAATCTTCAAATCCTCATTCAGGAGTCGTGAAGTTATTTACCCGGGACCATTCGGGAATATAACCGCAGGCGCAGATAAAAACTATCCAATAGACTACTCCCACCTGAATATACAGGGCTACGCAGTCGGGGCATGGGGTCTGCCGGACGGCGAAGAATCCAATCCTGATACCGCGATATTCCCGCGGGTGGACACAGAGACCGAATACGGCTGGGATAAAAAAATCCGCATGAAATTGCCGATTTTCACGGGAGCGCTTGGCTCCACCGAAATTGCAAGAAAGAACTGGGAGCATTTCGCGGCAGGCGCGGCAATCTCAGGAATAACGCTTGTATGCGGTGAGAACGTATGCGGCATCGATCCCGGTCTTGAGCTTGACGGCAGCAAGAAAATCAAGAAATCGCCCGAGATGGACCGAAGAATAACCACTTACAAGAAATACCAGGAAGAGCATGGCGAAATCCTTGTCCAGATGAACGTGGAAGATACAAGGCTCGGCGTGGCTGAATATGTATCATCACAGCATGACCTCGACACAATCGAACTTAAATGGGGACAGGGCGCAAAATGCATTGGCGGCGAGATTAAAGTCAACAGCATTGAACGCGCAGTCGAACTCAAAAAGCGAGGCTACATCGTTACACCCGACCCGACAGACCCTGCAATAAAGGCTGCATACAAGGCTGGAGCCATAAAGGAATTTGAGCGGCACTCAAGGCTCGGCTTTGTCACAAAAGACGGATTCTTTGAAGAGGTTGACCGACTGCGCGACCTAGGATTCAAGCGCGTGACGCTGAAAACCGGCGCTTATTCCATGGTTGAACTTGCAATGGCATTGAAATACTGCTCAGAGGCAAAGATAGACTTACTCACAATCGACGGCGCACCGGGCGGAACAGGCATGAGCCCATGGCCAATGATGGAAGAATGGGGCATCCCGACCTTCTATCTCCAGTCGCTTGCGTATGAATTCGCTGAGACATTGAGCAAGAAGGGCATGAGAGTGCCGGACCTTGCGATGGCAGGAGGCTTCTCAAGCGAGGATGGCGTGTACAAGGCGCTGGCTATGGGTGCGCCGCACTTCAAGGCTGTATGCATGGGAAGAGCGCTTATGATACCCGGCTTCGTGGGTAAGAACATCGGCAAGTGGATTGCTGAGAATGACCTCCCGAAGACCGTTTCAGAGTTTGGCTCCAAACCCGAGGAAATCTTCGTCTGTTATGAAGAACTGGCGCATCGCTTCGGCGACGATATAAAGAATCTCCCGATGGGAGCAATCGGCATTTACTCCTACGCCCAGAAGTTCAGGACAGGACTCCAGCAGCTTATGGCTGGTTCAAGAAGGTTCAGGATTTCCACGATAGGGCGCCAGGATGTCATGGCTCTGACAGAGGATGCTTCAAAGATTTCAGGTATACCATATGTAATGAATGCATACCGTGAGACTGCTGAAGCAATACTGGACGAGTAAATAAGTAAATAACAGCTTTGCGAAAGCAGGGCTGTTATCTTTTTTTTATATAATAACACTTATACCCAAATGGTTTTTGCTGCCAAAATTGTGCTTTCAACGCTAATGTATGTTCTTTTAAAATTTGGAATTTTATAGCTTTCAAAATCCTGAACCTTGGGTTATATGGTATAAATTTGTGTATAATCAAAAAAGATTATTATACAAGAGAGGCTAATATAACAACCAAGATAGGTAAATACTATCAATTACAATAAACAAATGGGTGTTTGTGTATGGATTGTATAAAAGCTATAAAAGAAAGACGGTCTATCAGGAAATTCAAAGACAGTGCTGTTGGAAAGGAAATAATCGAAAAATTGCTGGATGCAGCACAGATGGCGCCCTCTGCCGGGAACCTCCAGGCGCGGGATTTTATCGTCGTGTTTAATAAAATAACAAAACAAAAATTAACAAGTGTCGCCCTCAATCAGACGTTCATCGAACAGGCTCCTGTGGTGATTGTAGTTGTCGCCAATACCGAACGTTCATCCCGCGTATATAAGTCAAGGGGAGAACTATATGCTGCCCAGGATGCCACAGCCAGTATAATGAACCTGCTTCTTGCAGCCCACTCCCTTGGTCTTGCAACATGCTGGGTAGGCGCATTTGATGAGTACGCGGTAAGCGATATTCTGGGCATCCCGCCCAAAACAAGACCCGTAGCTATAATTCCTGTGGGGTATGCAGATGAAGAACACGCTGCGCCGCCCAGGATGGGTCTGGATAAGGTGGTTCACTGGGAAACGTGGTGATTACAACCCTGCCTGTTCTATCCAGTTAATCTTTCCGGGAAGGAATTCCCGTGGGGCTTTTCCCAGTTTTAAAGATTCTATAATCGAAACAATCGATTTTGCAACTGCAAGGGAATTCATGTCAGTAGTGTTAATCTCAAAGACGTTTTTACTGCGTTCAGCGGATTCCACAAGTATAACATCCAGCGCCTCAGCATCTGTATTTTCCTTTACTTTCGCAAACGAATAATCCTTCCTTTTCCCAAGCCTTTTACGCAAAGCCACAGGATGCGCCCTGAGCACGATAACAGCGTCGGCAGGCAGAAGATGCGAAAGATGTCCTTCCAGAATAACATCCAAGCCCTTCGGCAACTGGCTGATAACCTGCTTGACGCGCTCTTCCAGTTTGTCCATATCAGCTTCGTAAGTGTTTCGTTTCTCATCTTTTTCTGTGTATAGCTTTTCATCGAGAACAAGCCTGTTCAGGTCGATAATATGGTATTGCTTCCTGTACTGCGAATGTTCCCTGATAATGCCGCAAACCGTGGTTTTTCCTGTGCCTGGCGTGCCAGTCAGAGCGATTATCATAAACCGACGCCCCGCTTTACCCGGCATAGGGGTATGCTTCGCATACCCCTTCTTTTGATTAAACTTTCGTAAAGTTTAATCATAAAATAGAAACCATGGCACCTATTACCTTCCGGTTCTGCTCCTCTGTACCCACGGTTATCCGGATAAGAGAGTTCCCTGCGCCCCTGAACGACGTGCAGTCCCGTACGATTATGCCCTTCTTAAGCAGGGATTCGGAAACTTCAGCCGCTGTGCGGGGCGATACATCAATCAGGATAAAATTCGCCTCCGAGGGATAAACTTTACAGAGCCCATCAAGTCCCCTGCCAAGCTGGATGCGCCCTTTTTTCACGGTTTCAATGCTTTTATTAAGATGCTCCCTGTCATTCAACGCTGCGATTCCGGCAGCCAGCGACAATACGCCCATGGAAAACGGCGTCATGGTTTTCATGTATTCCCTGCTTATCCATTCCGGCACTACCGCATAACCCATGCGCATGCCCGCAAGACCGAACGCCTTTGAGAAGGTACGTCCCACTATGAGATTATCGTATTCTTTAACAAGTCCTATGAGGCTCGTTCCTGAAAAATCCGCATAAGCTTCATCGATAAACACAATAGCATTAACCGATTCCAGAATCTTTCTTGCCTCTTCTTCATTGAGAATATTCCCCGACGGGTTGTTGGGCGAGCAGATAAAAACAAGCTTTGTATTATTATTTACTTTATCGAGAATATCTCCTGCATTAATCCCGAAATCTTTGCCCCTCGTCACGAACACGGGTTTCCCGCCGTTAGCGAGTGTTGCAATCTCATAATAAGAAAACGTGGGTATGGGAATTATTGCTTCCGCCGAAGGCGACATGAAAATCCTCATCACCGTGTCAAGTATTCCGTCCATGCCGTTTCCCGAAACCACGATATTGCCGGCAGGATAACCTGTGTAGAGAGATATGGCTCTTTTCAATTCAAAAGCGTCAGACGGTGGATATATGTTAACCTTTCCTGCTTTTTCCTTAATCGCTGCAACTGCAAACGGCGAGGGTCCGAGAGGATTTTCATTCGAGCCGAGTTTAATTATCTTCTCCGGCGCAAGTCCATACTTTTTTGCAATCTCCTCGATTGATTTACCGGGCACATACTCTTTAATATGCGAAACTGTGGGGCGTACCAGTTCTTCAAATCTCATCCAGCACCGACACCGCCTTATCAAGCTGTTCTTTTGTAATGGTGAGGGGCGGGACGAAACGAAGAACCGATTCCGAGGTGCAGTTAAGAAGAACGCCCCTCTCCCTGGCTTTGTTTACAATATCATCGCACTTGATGGAGAGTTCCATACCTACCATCAATCCCCTGCCGCGTATCTCCTTAACATAATCCCTGTCCAGACTTCCAAGTTTTTTAATAAGGTAATTTCCCAGTTCTTCCGACCTCTTCACAAGTCCTTCTTTTTTGATGACCCCTATATTAGCAAGCGCAGCCGCGCATGCAAGCGCGTTCCCGCCAAATGTGGATGCGTGGTCTCCGCGCCCGAAATTCGCCGCTGCCTCTTCCCGCGCCAGCATCGCGCCCATGGGGAACCCGCCGCCCATTGCCTTGGCGGTTGTCATTATATCAGGTTTGACGCCGCAATGCTCTCTTGCGAACCATTTTCCCGTCCTGCCAAAGCCCGTCTGCACCTCGTCCAGTATCAATAAAGTACCCGTTTCATCGCACAGCTCGCGAACTTCCTTAAGATAATCATCAGACGGTATTATCACGCCAGCTTCACCCTGTATGGGCTCGAGTATCACGCCTGCTGTATTTTCATTGATTGCCGCCCGTATGGCATCAGCATCATTGTACGGGACGAAAACAGCGGGAGCCAGAGGTTCAAAGGGTTTTCGGTATTTCTCCTTGTGCGTGACGCTGAGAGCGCCTCTTGTCCTTCCATGAAAGGCATTTTCCGTGGCTATGAATTCTTTTTTGCCCGAAGCTTTGCGCGCAAGTTTAAGCGCACCTTCAACTGCTTCCGCTCCTGAATTGCAAAAAAATACCCTGTCCATTCCCGTAAGACCTGTAAGTTCCTCGGCAAGGTCAGCCTGGTTTTGCGTGTAATACAGGTTTGAAACATGTATTAACTGCTCAGCCTGCCGTTTTATTGCATTTACGACCGAAGGATGGCAGTGACCCACATTATTTACAGCTATCCCAGCCACACAATCGATGTACTCTTTTCCATTGACATCGGTAACTACAGCGCCCCGCGCGCTTTTAATTGCCAGCGGCTGGCGCGTGTAGGTCTGGAAAATATACTTTTCGTATTTCCCGACTATTTCATCATAATTAAGCTGCATCAGATTCTCCGGGTGTTATTTTGAACCCGCTATACTGACATCATCAAGCATCACGACTTCATTGGGATGGACGACAATGCCTTTTTCCTGAATGTCGTACGGGTGCAATGTTTCATCATGCTTGACGCCCCTCATCTTTAATATTTCTATTGCTCTTACGCGCGATCCACCAACCCTGAAAACATGCAGCTTGATGACACCTGAGGCGAGATATTCTTCTACGTTGAAAGTTTTTGCATATATCTCGCTGGTCAGCAGGGTGGTACAATCAAGATATTCAAGATTCTTGATAAACTCGGAAACAACCTGCCGGACAGCAGATTTTTCCGTTGATACTTTGAGCGATGTTATGGAATCAATGAAAAGCCTCTTTGCTTTTATCGCTGCCACATCAGTCTGTATTTGCTGGAACATATCGGCAACGGTTTTGGTTCCTGAAAGAACACT
This sequence comes from Candidatus Methanoperedens sp., assembly GCA_028715885.1. Lineage (GTDB taxonomy): Archaea > Halobacteriota > Methanosarcinia > Methanosarcinales > Methanoperedenaceae > Methanoperedens. The sequence continues at coordinate 25,801 of JAQUQX010000001.1, read as the reverse complement.
TACCTGACCTTTTTCCGGCGCTTTTACAAATTTTGTATACTTGAACGGGTCTGCATATATCACCATCAGTTTTTTTTGTGATATTAATCTCTCAATGTCCCAGCCGAATCGCCATGAATCGCGAATCAACCTCGATGGCGCCTCCTCAGTCATAACCAGTACCCCAGGCTCGTTGTATGCGGTAATCCCGCCTACCAGATATTGTACGCCGAAGGTGGTTTTGCCTGCCCCGGGACCTCCGGTCACAAGGATGACGTCGTTCTCGACGTAACCTCCTTCTATTAATTCATCAAGCCCGGGAATAGCTGTTTTCACTTTACCCATTCATTTCCTCGCTATTGACATCGCAATGAATATAATAATATATATTTGATTGTAAAAGAGATTATGGATGAGCAAGATACCTATTCCTTAAAAATTCATTTAGTATTAGCTCTTTCTTGGGGATGTCCCCATCCTTACATTTTTCCTCTTTCCATGCCTCTATTGAACGAAAAATAAAAAAAATCCCGTCTTTTTGTTTTGAGGTTTGGAGATTGGGGTCGTCTGCTTTCTCAAAAAATGCTTTATATCCGTCTAATACTGTCATTTTAGCAATAGACGTGTTAATCATTAATGAACCTTACGGCAAGCAGTCGCCATAACTTTCTCAAACTCCATCGCCCCAATCATCGCCTGCCCGAGGCTTATCCCGCCGTCCCCGCATGGCACCCTGGTGTGAGTGACGAACTCAAAACCCTCCTCTTGTGCAAGATTCATGGCAGCGCCGATGATGGCAGTATTATACGCAACACCGCCTGAAAAACCTATGACATCAATCTTCTTATCATGCGCAGCATTTATAGCCATACGGCACAGCCCCCGTCCAATAGCGCATTGTGCGGACGCTGCAATATCGGGAAGGGTATGTTCATCTTTTGCAAGATAAACTGCCTCGATTATTCCGGTCGTATCAAGTATGTATCTACCATCTTTTTTCTCTATCAAAACTGGCATATCCACAGTATCCCTGCCATTCATCGCAAATGCCTCAAGCTTCATGGCAGGCTCCCCTTCATACGTCCTCTCCGTGCATACCCCGAGCAACGCAGCCACAGCATCCAGTATCCTGCCTGCGCTCGAAGTGAGCGGGGAATTGAATTTTGTTTCTATCTGCCTTAAAACAATATCTAATTCATCCTTTTCAAAGTAAGGAGTAAATATTTCAAGAAGTTCATCCTGACAGTATTCCCCGGATAATACGCCCGCTGCCATTCGTGCCGGATACCGCGCCGCTAAATCCCCGCCCGGCATTAACTGGGGCATAAGGCTCCCTGCCCGCTCAAAACCATCATCAACAGCAATGATTTCACCTCCCCATATTGTGCCGTCATTGCCGTACCCGACACCGTCAGCCGCAATGCATATCATTTTCTCTACGCCGCTTTCAGCCGCAAGAGAAGCGGCATGGGCGAAATGATGCTGGCATTTGATTAAAGGAACATTGAATTTCTTGCTCAATTCCACACCCAGCGCGGAGGTATTGAAAGACGGATGCATATCCACGGCAATTGCCTCAAGCTTACCCGCCCTTGTCAATTCCAGTAAATTATAAACCGCAGATTCAAGATATTCAAGTGTCCTTAGCTTTGTGGTATTGCCGATATACTGGGTCAGGAAAGCTTTGTCTTTTTTCAGTATGCAGGCTGTGACATCCAGTTCCGCGCCGAGTGATATAATTGTTCTTTTCGTATCTTTGACATCAACTGGAGCCGGCACAAACCCGCGCGACCTCCTGATAAATGATGCGTTATTGTTCACCATTCTGACAACCGAATCATCGCATCTGTTCCTGATTTTCCTGTTGTGGAGCAATGAATAATCAGCGTCCAGAGAAAGAATATCCCCGTCATCGATTGCCATGGGTTCACCCGGCACATTAGCCGAGGTCATAACGAAAGCAGGCTGCTTCGAGTAATGGAATAAAAGGTAATGCATGCCGGAATAAGGAAGCATTATTCCTATATTTTCCAGACCCGGGGAAATATGCGGGAAAAGAGTGGTTTTTTTCGAAACTACAACGATTGGTCTTTGCGGGGACAAAAGAAGCTTTTCTTCCTTTTCGGAAATAATAGCAATCTTATGCGCCTCGCTTAGATTCCGTGTCATTATCGCAAAGGGCTTCCATGGTCTTTTCAGAATAGTCCGCATTCTTGTTATTGCACCATCGTCTGTGGTGCTGGCGCAAAGATGCGTTCCTCCGATTCCTTTTATAGCCACTATTTTCCCGTTATCCAGCGCGGCTGCCGCGTCTTTTATCGGGTTTTTGGATTTTGTGTTCTTCTTTCCCCTGTATAGCTCATATGAAGGACCGCAATCGGGGCAGCACACGGGTTCAGCCCTGAACCTCCTGTCCGCAGGGTCAAAATACTCAGTCCTGCACGTTTCACACATCCTGAATTTTGACATCGTGGTATTTTCCCTGTCATAAGGCAGGGATTCGATAATCGTGAAACGTGTACCGCAGTCCGTGCAGACCGTGAACGAGTAAAGATAATGCCTGTTTTTCTTATCGAAAACCTCGTTAAAACAAGCATCGCACATGGCGACATCGGGAGGCATTATGGACTCCGTGCCTCCGTGTTTTTCACTTTTTAAAATCTGAAAATCATTGTATTTTTTATCCTTACATGGTTTTATATCGATATTCGTTATTCTTGAAAGCGGCGGGCTGTTATTTTTAACGTCATTCATAAAATCTTTGATTTCCGCCTCTTTTCCATCGAGTAAAAGTTCAACGCTGTTGCCTGCATTTTTGATATAGCCCCGGACGTTGTTCTTTTTTGCAGTCCTGTAAATAAATGGACGGAAACCCACGCCCTGGACTGTGCCGCTGATGATTACTTTAAATTGCATCAACATATCATTTGGCTAAAAGACTAAATAGTATCCGCTTAACCCAATAATTAAGTATTGAAACCACGTTCTACACAATATGCAGATTCTCTTATCCCACGGAGCCGGCGGGGAAATGATGAACAGGCTCATCTCGGATTCAATATTAAAGAATCTTTCAATCAGGAATCTGGGAACAGTGGGATTATCCGACCTTGATGACGGCGCCTCAATTGCCTTTGGCGATAAAGAGCTTGTAATAAGCACGGACAGTTACATAGTTTCACCCATATTCTTTCCCGGCGGGGATATAGGGAAATTAGCCGCATGCGGCACTATAAACGATATTTCGATGATGGGCGCGCAGCCGCTTGCCCTTTCTCTGGCTCTCATAATCGAGGAAGGTTTTGAAACTTCCGAACTTGAACGGATAATCCGCTCAATAGACGACGTTTGCAAAAATACCGGGATATCCGTTATCACAGGGGATACCAAGGTGATGCAGAAAGGAAAACTGGATAAGATTGCAATAAACACGACAGGAATCGGGATAGCAGAGCGCGGGAAAGTCGTGAAAGATGCAAACCTTTCACCCGGAGATAAAATAATCCTGAGCGGGACAGTTGGCGACCACGGCGTCTCTTTGCTCTCCTTCAGGGAGGGTTTCGGTTTTGAGACAACGCTTTGCTCGGATGTCGCCCCGTTGTGGCACATGGTAAAGAAAGCCCTCGATGTCGGCGGGATAACGGCGATGCGCGACCCCACGCGGGGAGGGATTGCAGCAACACTTAACGACTGGGCGCGTAAAAGCAACACCGGTATAATCGTTCATGAGGATAAGATACCTCTTAAGGATGAAGTAATCGCTGCGTCGCGAATGCTGGGCATTGACCCCTATACCGTAGCTAATGAAGGAAAAGCTGTGATTGGGGTCAAAAGAGATAAAGCAGATGAGATGCTTGCTGTGCTTCGCAATACTGAGGAGGGAAAAAATGCAGAGATTATCGGGGAGGTCGTAGATAAATACAACGGCAAAGTTATACTTGAAACGATTGTGGGCGGGAAACGAATAATGGAGCCGCCTGTTGGAGACCCTGTGCCGAGAGTTTGCTGATAAAATAAGAAGATTTATATGACAAATGCCATCATTATGCACATGATGTAAATTAGCCACCCAATTTTAAAACGGAGAAAAATGGAGATTACTATTGGCAGATGCGGAATTTCATGTGAAGTATGCCGGAATTTTAATCAGGGATGCCTCGGCTGTGAAAAGGAAAACCGATTAAAAAACACATGCCTCATTTTTAATTGTGCCGAGAAAAAGAATGTCCGGTACTGTCTCCATTGCCCTGAGTATCCGTGCAAACTGATGAGGGGTTTATCGAAATCCTACTGTCCGGTATTTACCAGATTTAAATTTGATTAATTCCATACCTGTATGCGATATTGCATGTGCCTTCGCTTGAAACCATACACGCGCCTACAGGATTCTCCGGCGTGCAGGCTTTTCCGAATAATTCGCAGTCCGCCGGATTTGAAAGTCCCTTGAGTATATTACCGCACAGCGGGCAGTCGATACCGCATGCTGCGCCATAGTCCTCCGAATTAATTCGGGGGTTTATGTCAAATCTTATCTCTGCATCATAGTCCGAAAATTCCGGTTTTATTTTTAAAGAAGCATCGGGAATGACTGGCAGTCCTCTCCATTCCTTGCTGCATGGCTCAAAAACATCTCTCATCAATTTTTGGGCATGAAGATTGCCTTCGGGTTTTACGGCGCGTATGTATTCATTTTCAACAATTGCCATATTATTCTTAATCTGTCCGAGCAGCATGAAAATGGACATCAGGACATCGAGCGGTTCAAATCCTGAAATGACCTGGGAGATATGGTATTTTTCAGATAATGGAACGTAGGGTGCAGTGCCGATAATCGTGGAAACGTGCCCCGGGTCGATGAAACCGTCTATATCGTAGCCGCCTTTTAGCAGGAGTTCCATTGCGGGCGGGACAAGCCTGTGCGAACAGAGAACGCTGAAGTTGCCGGGCGGAGCGTTCTTTACGACCTCTGCGGTCATGGGCGCGGTGGTTTCGAATCCGATGCCCAGAAACACAATGTTTTTATCAGGGTTTCTTTTTGCAATCTCCACAGCCTCAAACGGGCTGTAAACTATCCTTATATCCCCGCCCTGCGCTTTTTCTCTGGCAAGCGATGAATTGCCGCCGGGAACGCGCAGCATGTCGCCGTATGTGGTTATTATGGCGCCTGAATGTGAAAGATAAATGGCTTTGTCTATTTCCCGTGCAGGCGTGATGCACACAGGACAGCCGGGACCCGGCACTACTTCGATATTTTCAGGCAGGAGCGCACGCAACCCGTTTTTTGTGATGGTCTGTTCGTGTGTCCCGCAAACATGCATGAGCTTTATTTTTCTTTTGCCTGAAATGCTCTTTATCTTTCGGATTATCCGCGCAGCTGTGTATTTATCATTGAATGTATTTTGCATCATTGCGCTGCCGCCAGCATCTCATCCCAGAGTTTCAATGTCTCAAGCGCTTCATCCTCATCCATCTTTGAGATGGCATAACCCACATGGACAAGAACATAATCCCCGACTTTGACATCGCTTAGCATGCTTATATTGGCTTTCCTTATTACGCCGCCGTAATCCAAGACGGCTTCATCCCCGTTAATAGTCGTTACCTTTGCAGGCACTGCCAAACACATAAGCGGTTTATTATTCAACAAGAGTATATATAGATGTGCAGAGAAATTAAAATACACTAAAAACGGGCTGATGAAAGGGATCGTGAAATTATGTTAAATAGAAGAAATTTTCTAAAAATTGCAAGCGCTGTTGGCGCGGGAATGTTTTTAGACTTATACAGTGCGGATATAGTTAAAGCCGTAGAGCAGGCAGGAGAAAAAGGCGTTAAGCTCGTATGGCTCCAGGGGCAGAGCGATAGCGGGTGCACGGTTTCATTATTACAGGGCCAGCATCCCGACATTTATGATGCGATAATGAAATTGAATGTGGATATCCGGTTCCATCCTACCATCATGGCGGCGCAGGGTGAGGGGGCGATGGATGCACTGAATATCGAACCTGATGTGCTTGTCGTGGAAGGGTCAATCCCTGACCCGGAATTTGCTAAAGTGGGGGAGCGACCTGTAAAAGAGCTGGTCAAAGAACTGGCTGTAAAGACAAAGGTTGTTGTCGTAGCTGTGGGAGCCTGCGCCACATACGGCGGTATCCCGGCTGCTAATGGCAATATAACCAATTCGAATGGAGTGCAATATCATAAAAGTAAAATAGGCGGAGCCCTAGGAGCAAATTTCCTTTCAAAAGCCGGTCTTCCGGTGGTAAACCTGCCCGGCTGTCCCGCGCATCCCGACCATGTGCTTCTCACGCTTTCGGCTGTCATCCTCGGAGTTATTCCCGAACTTGACGATAAAGGAAGACCCAAATTCTTCTTTAACGATAAGATACATAACCAGTGCGCAAGAAGGGGATTCTATGATAAAGGCGTCTTCGCCACGAGCTTTAAAGAAACGGATTTCTCCTATGAAAAATGCCTCTACAACCTGGGATGCCGCGGTCCCGTGACAAATTCGGACTGCGCTTTTCGGAAATGGAACAGCGGGATTAACGTGTGCATGAACGGGGGCGCGCCGTGCATAGGCTGTTTCCACGAAGGTTTCCCTGATGAGATGTCGCCGTTGTTTGAACCTATCGAAAATGTACCCACGCTTCTCGGGATTAACGCTGTCACGGCAGGCAAGGTAGCTGTCGCGGCAACTGCTGTCGGCATAGCTGCCCATGCAATCCGGCGCGGGATAACTAAAAAACCCGGTCATGAAGAGGAGGAGAAATAATGGCGACAGAGATTAAGATTGACCCGATTACGCGCATTGAGGGGCATCTTGGTGTTACAGTTAATGTGGATGGTGGAAAAGTAGTAGAGGCACGATGCAGCGGCACAATGTTCCGCGGATTTGAGACTATTTTAATAGGACGGGACCCTCGCGATGCTCCGGTACTGACCCAGCGAATATGCGGCGTGTGCCACCAGAGCCACAGGATTGCAGGAGTGCGGGCGCTTGAAAATGCCGCCGCCGCAAGCGTGCCTGAGGGCGCCAGGAAAATGAGGAATCTCATCGAAGCTGTTACCACGCTTTATTCCCATGCATTGTGGTTCTATGCCCTCGGAGGACCTGATTACAGCGATGCGGTAACAAAAAACGGATTGAAGAGGCTTGACCCGATTACTGGTCAGGGATACAGGGAAGCGGTAGCCAACCAGAGGAAACTGCATGAGGTATTATCCATTCTCGGAGCAAAAGTCCCGCACCAGATGACCTACATCCACGGCGGGCTGACGCATGAGCCTTCGGTTGAAAAGATACTGGCGATGAAGACCAGGATTCTTGAAGTTTCTGACTGGATAGGTAAAACTTCTGATCTTCCTGCTGTGCTCGATGATGTTTCTGCTGGAAAGCATGATTATTCAAAAGGATATGTATTGAACGATGTAGTGGACTGGGCTGTTTTTGCCCTGAAAGAAAAAGCCGATACGTGGGGAGTCGGACACCAGAAATACATATCATACGGCGTTTATGACATGGCAGACGGAAGCTCATTCCTGCCCTCAGGTGTCTGGGACGGCGGAAAGGTGATTCCAATGGATGAGAAAAAGATAACCGAGTATGTGAAATATTCATGGTACACGGATGATTCGGGAGGCGTAACGCGTGATTCTCCCATGCTGAAAATCGCTCCTGATAAAGCAGGAGCATATTCATGGGCAAAAACACCCAGATACGGCACAATGCCGGTTGAAGGCGGTCCGCTTGCAAGAATGGTGATTGCAGGACTTGACCCATTCGACCTTCGCAAGAAACTCGGAGGCGGCGCTGAAAAAGCCTCGACATTTAACCGCATCATAGCGAGGATGCAGGAAGCGCTAATCCTCAGGGATAAGATAGTAGAATGGATTGATGAGCTGAAACATGGTGAAAAGACTTACGCTGATTTTAAAGTTCCTGATAACGCTCTGGGCGTGGGGCTGTGGGAGGCGCCGCGCGGTCCTGTGGGGCACTGGACTGATATAAAAGTAAAGAAGATAAGCCGGTACCAGGTCATCGCAGGCACTACATGGAACGCCACGCCAAGAGACGACATGGGACAGCGCGGGGTAATTGAAGAAGCGCTGATAGGCGCGCCAGTGCCCGATGTGAAAAACCCAGTAAACGTGGTCAGGACTGTGCGGTCTTACGACCCCTGCCTTGCATGCACTGTTCATGTGATGACGCCAAAAGGGCAAAAGTACAGCGTACAGGTAACGTAGGTGAGAAAATGGAGAAACTATCGGTTGAGAAGTTCGTGCTGGGGGTCAGGGTTACCCACTGGATTCACAGCGCCCTCATAATCGGATTTTTAATTACAGGGTATGGAATTTTCAGCGGAACGTATCTTTTCGGGGATTACGCTACGAATCTTGCCCTGCATATGATAATGGCATTTATCATACTGATGAATGGTCTGGCACATATCTATTTTATGACCGTTACCGGAGAGCCGCGCTCTATCTGGATTTTATGGGATGATATAAAAGATATAATAAAAATCGCAAAAAATTTTCTTGGTATCTCAAAGGAATATCCGGAATATGGAACGTATGATGTCGAGGCGAAAAAGTTTCACGGGAAATACCATCCTGTTATCAAAATCAAATACTGGGGAGACCTGTGGTTCCTTGGTTTTGCTGCAATAAGCGGGTTCAGTTTGTATTATGTTCCGGTCTTTAATTATGTCAATTTATATATGAACCTGATTGGTATACAGGTCACCCTCTTATGGTTCAGAGTTATCCATTTAATCGTTTTCCTGTATTTCTTTTGCGTATTGATGTTCCATGTATATCTGGCGCTCATACCTGTTAACAGGGAACTACTGAAATCCATGATATACGGAAAAGAGAATGCAGAGGTTCATAAATAAGACCCCGTATTTAAATACGGGGACTAAGGGGACTAATAACGTGAGCAAGAAAATCGTCATAATAGGGGTAGGGAACCTGTTGATGGGAGATGACGGCATAGGCATCCATGTGGTGGAGGCTATAAGGCATGAGGCATTACCATCAAACGTGGCGGTTTTTTCGGCAGAAACCAGGGCTTTTGACGCGCTTGAATACATGGACGGATGCGATAAGGCTGTGATGGTAGATGCTTACAGGAAAGGCGGCGCACCTGGGAGCATTTACAGGTTTACGTTTGACCCTGCAGGTGAGATTGATGATTCGTTTAACTTGAGCATGCATGACATCAATTTTATCGATGCGCTCAGGGCTGGCAGGGACGTTTATAAATTACCGAAGGAGATTGTGATAATAGGGGTTGAGCCTGAGATGGTTGAGTGCAGGCTGGAGTTATCTGCTAAATTGAATGACGCTATTCCCAATCTAATTGAAGCAGTTAAATCAGAACTATATTCGCTATCTACAACCTCTCCCTCGCATACTCCACGGCATTCCTGAATATCGCAACGCCGGCGCCTTCCTCGGGCAGTTCCTCCCGCGTCCATGCAGGATGGTTTGTCCTGTGCTGGAACGCCTCTGGATGCGGCATCATGCCGAAAACCCTGCCCGTCACATCGCAAATGGCTGCGATGTTCTCAACCGAGCCGTTAGGATTATGCGGGTATCCTGCAAATTTTCCTTCATTGTTCACATACTGGAAAACGATATGGTTATTTTTTTTCAATCTTGCAAGCACCTGCGGGTTTTTAGCTACGAACTTTCCTTCGCCGTGGCGCACTGGAAGGTAGATGTTCTCTATGCCTTTCGTGAATATGCATTTTGAGCTTTTATTGGATTTCAGGTGCACCCACCTGTCCTCGAACCTGCCCGAATCATTGAAAGTGAGTGTGACATCCTGTGTGGCGTAATCGCCGTCAAAAGCGGGCAAAAGCCCCATCTTGACCATAGCCTGAAAGCCGTTACAGATGCCGATAATCAATTTCCCTGCGTTTATGAACTCCCTTATATCTTCGCCCAGATTATATTTTATCATGTTGGCAAGCACCTTGCCTGAAGCTATGTCGTCGCCGAAGGAGAAGCCGCCCGGCAACGCAAGTATGTGAAAATCCGCAAGTTTCTTATCGCCGCTGATAAGGTCGGTGAGATGCACACGCTCAGCATCGGCGCCGACAATCTTGAAGGCATGCTGGGTTTCTATGTCGCAGTTTATGCCGTAGCCTGTGAGGACGAGGACTTTGGAGGTCATGGTTTTACTCATCTCCGAAGGTCTCCCTGTAATGCTGCCTGCGAACGCTGCGGATGTCCTTTAATATTTTGTCTTTTGTGAGCTTTTTCTCTTTTGCCTGAGCCTGCAGTCTTAAGAAGAGTTCAGGTATTACTGGAGTTTTTTTCTTTACCATATCTACCACCGCAGCGTCTTCTGCCACGCTTCTTTCAACTCATCAATCCCCGCGCTCAGCACAACCTTCTCCCCATCCATCACCGTGAATTCCTGCCTTGAAGTGACTGCACCAACATCTGCAAAAACGTTTCCTCTCATAATCTCCTCGAACCTCCGAACCTTATCCGGCGCCACAGTCACCACGAAACGGCTCTGGGATTCGGAGAACAGTATGGTATCAGCGCGCCTGATGTTCTCAACAGGTACTTTTGTCAATTCAATTGTCATGCCAAGGTCGCCAGAAAACGCGCTCTCAGCCAGCGCCACGCCCAGACCACCGTCTGAGCAATCGTGGCACGAGGCGATTGCGCCTTCATGGATGGCTTTTTCAAGCGCGATGTACAACTGCCTTGCAGACGCCGCATCAACTCTTGGCACGTCGTTGCCTATAAAACCAAGAGAAGCAAAATACTCAGAGGCGCCGAGTTCGTCCTTCGTCGTGCCGAGAACATAAACCCTGTCGTCCGGTTTCTTCACGTCCATAGTCACCGCTTTCCTCACATCCCCTATCTTGCCAATAGTTGAGAAAAGCACAGTAGGCGGTATGGATATTTTCCGTCTCCCGATGATATAATCGTTCTTCATGCTGTCCTTTCCTGAAATGCAGGGCACGCCGTAGGCTTTCGTGTAATCATATAACGCCTTGTTCGCCCTCACAAGCTGCGCCAGTTTTAGCTCTCCATCAGGATTTTTCTCGGATTTCACAGGGTCGCACCAGCAGAAGTTGTCAAGACCCGCAAGGTGGTCAAACGAACCCCCCACGCAGATATGGTTCCGCACTGCTTCATCGATTGCGCAGGCGGTCATGTGGTAGGTATCGATGTCTCCGTATCTGGGGCAGATGCCGTTTGCCACCACCACGCCTTCCATGCTGTCAAGGAGAGGACGGATGACTGTGGCATCGCTTGGACCATCGCCTGTAAGAGGCTTTATGACCGAGCCAGCCTGCACTTCATGGTCATATTGCCGGATAACATATTCTTTTGAACATATATTAAGACGCGAGAGGAGTGTTTTAAGCGCTGCTGTTAAATCCACAATCCCAAGCACGGGTTCTTCGAACTTCCGGGGTTCCCATCGTGCATTCAGCTTCATAACTGGAAGACCGCTGTGCAGGAAATCCATATCGAGATAAGCCACATTTTTCTCACCGTATTTTACATGGAATTTTCCGCTGTCCGTGAAAGTCCCTATGACCGTAGCCTCGACATCCCTTGTTTTTGCAAGAGCCAGGAATTCATCTATCTTTTCAGGAGATACGGCAAGCGTCATTCTTTCCTGCGACTCTGAAACCAGTATTTCCCACGGGTCAAGACCCGGATATTTCAGGGGGCATTTTTCAAGTTCGATAAGGCATCCTCCGCTAAGCTGCGCCATCTCGCCTACCGATGAAGACAATCCTCCTGCGCCGTCATCCGTGATGGCGTTATACAGCCCCAGATCCCGTGCTTCAAGAAGGAAGTCGAGCATCTTTTTCTGGGTTATCGGGTCGCCTATCTGGACTGCTGTTACAGGTGAATTCTCATCAAGCTCAAGCGAGGAAAACGTGGCTCCGTGTATGCCGTCTTTCCCTATGCGCCCGCCGGTCATCACTATCAGGTCGCCGGGATTGAGCTCTTTAATGTGGGAAGGCTTGCCGTTTATTACTGAGGGCATTATCCCGCCAGTGCCACAATAAACAAGCGGTTTGCCGAGATACCTCTCATCAAAAACAATGCAGCCGTTCACCGTGGGGATACCGCTCTTGTTCCCCCCGTGTTCCACGCCCCGCCGTACCCCTTCGAATATCCTCTTGGGATGGAGCAGGCGGGGCGGCAGCTCCTTATCATAGAAAGGCGAGGCAAAACAGAAAACATCGGTATTGAAAATCAACCGCGCGCCCATTCCCGTACCCAGCGGGTCGCGGTTCACGCCCACGATGCCTGTGATTGCGCCGCCGTAAGGGTCAAGCGCCGAAGGGGTGTTGTGCGTTTCAACCTTCATCACAAGGTTGTAGTCATCGTTGAATTTAATCACGCCGGCATTGTCTGTAAAAACAGAGACAAGCCAGGGTTTGTTTATTTCCCTAGTTGCGCGTTTTATGAAGGTATTGAAAAGCGAGTTTATGGTTTTTGTTCCTTTATCATCTGTATAAGTTATCTGGCTGTTGAAAATCTTGTGTTTGCAGTGTTCAGACCACGTCTGCGCCAGCACCTCGATTTCCACATCGGTGGGAAGAGAAAGGCCGATAGCTTCCCGTTCTTTTTTGACACCGGTAAGAGAATAATACTTCTGAATTGTTTTTATTTCCGCAAGGTTCAGGGCAAGAAGTCTTTGAACGCTCATTTCCTTTAACCGGCTGTCGCTGACATCCAGATTCAGTTCCGAAACCGAAGGTGTATGTTTTCCTTTCACGACCGGCAGTGGAAGGTGCACGCCTTTTTTGCTGTCCCATCCGTCAATGTTTATTATTACCCACCTTTCAATCAGGCTGTTTGCAAGAAGCCCGCCTGCAATTTTATCGGCATCTTCTTTTGTGATATTTCCATTTATAAGATACTGTCTTGAAAAATAAACTCCGCGTAATTCAGATTTAAGCACATCTTCAGATGCCTTTTTCGAAGTCGCGCCAACATTGTCGGTCACACCCGGCTTGAATCCCACTTCTATCAGCCATGAAAAATCCTCTGCCAACGGTTTGGATGAGAAGACCTGGATTACGGGGTCGGCAAATAATTGTTCACCAAGTAGATTCAGTTCCTTTTCCGAGAGAGAAGCGTCGAAGGTGTAAACCTCAATAGTCCTGACAGAATCCACGTTAATATGCAGGTCTTCGACTATCCTTTTCTTGACACCATCGCCCAATGCGTCTTTCATTCCTTTTTTAAAACCTACTTCAATCCTGCTGGTCATTATTCGTTCCTTTTTGGCGACCCTGTTCAACTGGGTTCATCAAACGAGTTATATTACGAAGATGATGATATAAAATAATATGTAATTGGAGGGGGAGTTTCAGTTCGTGGTGGTAAATTGAAACGGTCCTAAAAAATGAATATTATAAAATTATATGTGGTTTTTCGATATGAAAAATTATATTCAACGGCAAGAAGTTGTTTTTCAATGTCGCGGATTATTAATAATCAATGTTTTATAGTATAAAGTCATAAGTAAAAATGATGATAAATACTTCTGTTATTAAGAACTATCCAAGTATTTCTGCTAGATTTAACAAAGAATGGTTTGAAAATGAATTTACAAAAGATCAAGAAGAAATGCATCCGCTAGCGAAACAATTTACCTTTGAAGATAAAGATGGAAATTTTTTAGATAGTCATTCACTTCAATATTTAGGTTATATTGAAAAATTATTGAAGGATATGGAGTATGAAATCAATTCCCAAGAAGACCATTTTAAAAGACTATTAGGTACTAATAAAAAAAATAATTATATCGAAAATAAAAAGGATTATACAAGTGCATTAGCAGAAATTGAAATCGGCTCTTTTTTTAAAAAAATGGAATTTAAAATTGAATTCGAACCTCCTATTTTAGGCATAAATGGCAGTAAAAGCGATATAAAAATTAATAGTGATGGAGTGGAAGTATTTATTGAAGTGTCAATTAAGGAAAGACCTAGAATTGAAGGTAATGACATATTTAGCTGGGATGATATTCCAGGAAACGACAATGCCTTCCTCGTACACTATCTAAAACAGATTTATTATATCGATTTAGAGGAAACAAAAATTGAAAAAATTGATAGTGGTAAGACCATAAAAGTATCTTTTGGAGTAAAATCTATTTTGCTAAAACTTAACAATGAAGAAACGAAAGTAAACCTAAAAATCGACGACGGTAGAACAGATGAATTCATTGTGAAGAATGAAAATGATAAGTTAAAAGTATATGCGAATACTTCTAAATATAGAAAAATCAAGTTTACACAACCTTTTATTTATAAAGATAAAATTCTTGGGAAAATAAAAAATAAACAATTATCGGAGTCTAATCCAAATATTATTGCATTATATTTAGAACCGTCTTCAATTCCTGAAATAAACAATATTTTCATTGGCCTTGGGTTTGATAGAGTATGGAAAACAAAAGGAGATATTTTTCCTATTAAAGAAGGTGAAATCATAGACAACTCGCTGGTTTCTGCGGTTTTAGTGTATATCCGCTATTTTGATAATAGATATAAAATTCTTACAGAATTATGTTTAAATCCAAAAGCAGATAACCAACTACCAGATTCACTCATAAAAAAATTTAGAGACTCTGGTACAGAAATAATAAAACCTGAACCGTATAATGAATTCTTAAACAATCCAACACCATCCGAATGTTGAGATAATTTTTTAAACATATAGGAAATATAAATGCATTGCCCCATCCCATAACTAAATTCAAAAACTTGATTTCATTGGGATTTGTTTTTAAAATATATTGTATCCAGACATAATTGCCAACACAAATTAAAACAGCCCTTCATAAACATAAAATTCCTATAACTCATACTCGCATCCCGCCCCCTGCCCTATTCCTTCATCCACCCTTACATGTAGCTTTTTAATGTTATCCGCGCCATTTGATTTTAACGCTCTTGCCATTTCGGTTGAGAAATACTTGCACAGGTCTTCGGCACTCACCGATTTCGTGGGGAGGAACACAATATCTTCAAAGGCAATACATATCGCTTTTTACTTTCGATGATTTCAATTGAAACGCCATCCTTTTTCACATATTACCTTACAGAGATGTTATTTATATTAGGCGCAACGATTTATTGCTAAAATAGAACTTAAACCTATTTCAGATCATTTGAAAACTATGGCAAAATCAGAATACTGGCTGAAAATGGCAGAAGAAGACCTGAAAGACGCATCACTGGATATTAAAAATAGCAGGTTCCCAAGTTCAGTATTTCATTCACAGCAGTGCGCCGAAAAAGTCTGCAAAGCCATCCTTTCATCTCTTGGGATTGAGTCTGGAAAAACTCATTTTCCTTCGTCTGTGCTCGAATTGATGGTTATGAGGGGGAATAAATTTCAATTATCAAAGCAAGAGCTTGAAACTCTTGATCGAATTGTGAATTTTTCAAAGTTATTAGAGAGCCAGAAGGAATCTCCGAGGTATGGATGGGAAACCGTTGATAAGATCATAATGCCATCTGAAATTTATGATGCAAATAAGTCAGGAGCCCTTTTTAACAATGCAAAGGAGGTAATGGAGCTTGGAAAACAATTCCTTAAAGGGTCTAAATGAAGAATATGCCGCACTTATAAAAGAATATCTTGAAAAAGTAAAGCACAGGGTAACAGGAGTGCTCCTTTTTGGCTCGGTTGCGCGCCGTGAGGAGCTGCCTTTTCCGCAAAGCGATATTGACATGATCGTTGTGGCAAAGGATCTGCCTTCTGATTTTTTCAAAAGGGCTGAACTGGTCAGGAAAATCGAGAATTGTCCATCTCTTTTGCAGAGCATCTGGATGACTGAGGAGGAATTCATCTCACAGTTCGAAGCAGGAGCAGGATACCTTCTGGATGCGATCCATGAAGGAAGGATAATTTATGATATGGGGTTTTTAAGAAAGATAATTCCACAGGCAAAAAGTGAGCTTGAAATACAGGGAATAAAGCGCGTTGGAAGCGCCTGGGTCTGGCCGATACAGAGATTGAAGGGGATTGCTTGAATTATATTTTATAAAAATATATAATATTCTTATAACCCATACTCACACCCCGCCCCCTGCCCTACCTCCTCATCCACCCTGACATGGAGTTTTTTAACATTATCCACACCGTTTGACCAACAAACGAGGCTGTAAAAAAGTTTGGTGTTGGGGGCTATCATGAAATATTTGTAAATATGAAACCGCAGATGAACGCCGATGAACGCAGATTTGTGATAGCGTATTTGTGTTTTTTTTTTTGGTTTGTAACACCAAAAGATTTGACACCCACCAATAAACCTAAGTCTTATATACTATGAATGTTATAACATTGTTCTAACATGATAAGAAATATCAGGAAAATAGGAAACAGTCAGGGAATCATAATCCCAAGAGACCTTCTACAAGAAATAGGTTATCCAAAGACAGTGGAAATAACCTCAACCAAAGATGGCATACTCATAAGCCCCGTAGCCGGCAAAGCCATCAGGCGCAAGCCAAGGAATGAGGACGAAGCTGAGGGGCTCTATCGAATAATGAAAGCAGAGCTCGATGCAGACATAGCAAAGGGGAAAATCAAATTTATAGGTGCCCGAGAAATCAGGATGGATATTTGAGATGGACGAACTCGATAAAACAGCTTCCATCACCAATTTAGTAGACAGAAAAAAATATTTTATCACTATCTTAACAAGAGAGGTTGAGATGTTTGGCAGAACCAGTAAATCGCCTGTGGTAGTTGGTGGAACGGCAGTCGATATTTATACCAGAGGGTTATTCCCAAGCCGTGACATCGACCTCATTGGAGACCGAAGGGTTATAGGGGAAATACTGGAGAAGAAATTTGGTTTTGCACGTGCTGGCAGGCATTGGGTAAATGAGCGGATAGGGATATTCATCGAAGTGCCCGGCGATCATTTTTCAGGCGATAAAAATAAAATAACTACCATACGGGTTGGCAGCTTAAAATTATATATAATCGGCATCGAGGACTTGATAATTGACCGTCTCAATGCATGTGTTCACTGGGAGTCGGAAACGGATTGCGAACAGGCGCGGTATATGATTAGATATTACCGGGACAGGTTAGATTTTAGGTATCTGGAAAAGAAAGCAAAAGATGAGGGTATTCTGAAGGCATTAAGGGAATTTTGCAAAGAAGATTAGAGATATAACAGCCAACACGAATTAAAACACCATCTCACAAAATAAAATTTTCATAACCCGTGCTCGCACCCTGCCCCCTGCCCTATTCCCTCATCCACCCTGACATGTAGCTTCTTGATATTATCCGCACCATTCGATTTCAGGGCTTTTGCTGGGGATTACTGAGCACATATCTATCTTGCGGTTGAAATTCATCATAAAAATTGATGTTCTTGATTCAGGTCTTTCCCGCTATTCTGACAGTAGTTTCTGTCACAACAATAAAATTTCCGGAAAGGGATTTCCCATGCTTTTCAAGCAAGCGCTCTATTACAGCTATTTTGTTTGCAGCCCGTTCATCTTCAAGGCGCAGAAGTATCACGCCTTTATGCGGCTTTTTCTCCCGAAAAACAAGCTCACCGAAGTCTTTGTCATTTGTTATCAGTATGCGATTTTGCTCGAAGGCTTTCTGGATAACATCTCTATCATCTGCTCCCCTGAGCTCATCAAATACGGAAATCACATCATGATTTTGCCGGCGCAGCCACTGTGCAACCGCAGGTCCTGTGCATTCATCCACAAGGAAACGCATCTAACAAGCCTCTGCTGTCAAAGGCATAAATGTGGTATCTGCAAGGGATTCTGTTGCGAATAGCAAACATGCTTTTATGTCTTCCCTTGTTAATCCTTTGTATTCTTCAAGGATTTCCTCCACAGAAGCGCCATGCGCTAATAACCCCAAGATAAACTGCACCGTAAGTCTTGTCCCTCTGATTACAGGTTTTCCAGTCATAACATTGGGATCAAGAGTTATGCGTTCAAGTAATTTTTCCGCTTTCATGCTGTTTCACCTTATCTATTATTTTCTCTTTTGCAATATAAAGACCATTGATTGCTGTCACAAAATATTACCGTTTATGAAGAAATCATGAAATTTACATCTCGTGCTCGCATCCCGCCCCCTGTCCTATCCCTTCATCCACCCTGACATGGAGCCTCTTAATGTTATCCGCGCCATTTGATTTCAGTGCCTTTGCCATTTCGGTTGTGAAATACTTGCACAGGTCTTCGGCGCTCACCGATTTCGTGGGGAGAAACATAATATCTTCAAAGGGTAATACATATCGCTTTTTACTTTCGATTATTTCAATTGAGACACCATCATTTTTAGCAATCCGGAGGCGCGGGTCTTTTTCCGCTATCAGCACTTTATGGTCTAACCTGTCGCAAATCCCGTTTACCATATTTTTAACAAACTCAAAATCAATGATAAATTCCCCGATTTGTTCGCCTTCAAGCCGCACGCTAACCGCATACGTATGACCGTGCAGGCAGCCGCACTTGGGATGATTTGGTATGAAATGGCATGCCGAAAATCGCAGTTTTGCCATCCAGCCGTCTATTTCAATGAACATTAGACGTGCATAATTACTCAAGATAGTATAATCCTTTTGTCAGGATTACTTTCACCGGGCTTGCATTTATTATATATCCCTGCAAATCATCGTTAATATAAGCCATGGAAAGTCCTGATTCGCTATTTAGCGGCACAAGCGACGCCCTCTGCATTCTTTGCCGGGGAGCAAAACTATTATGCGGCAAACAGAGGTGTCCCGTCCTTGTCAAATTCTATTCCAGGGCAAAAGTCAAGCCGCTCACTGACAGCCTGAACATCGACGGCTCCTCGCCGCCCGGCGTATTTGTGGGAAGGATAGGCTATCCATACGTTTCCGTGGGTCCGTTAATCCCGCCCTCGCACGGCGACACAACTCTTCTTGACACGCCCGAAATGTGGCTGGGGAAGAGTATCGATGATATCGTGGATTTTCGCTCACAGCTTGTCCGCGGCAAGCATCTTGTGCATATAAGAAACCTTGAAGGCAGCCGCATCATAGAAGCCACGCGGGAGATGGCGCTGTCCGCATCCCCTGTAGATGTAGAGGCTGAATTCCTGAAAAAACCAAGGGCAAGGCTTGTGCTCGATGACGAGGTGCAGCCGTTTGGACCGACTGCGCCTCTTAAGAAAATCGAAATGGGCAATACCAGGTTCGACCAGAAGATGGAAAAAGCATACAACGATACCGACCTCAAGGCAAAGGATGCGGTGCTTGAGCTTTACAAAAGGGATACTCTTGTCTCAAGCATCCAGAAAGCTTTTTCTGTGGGTTCTTTCGGGGAAGGAAAAGCGCGCCGCTTTGTTCCCACTCGGTGGAGCATTACCGCCGTCGATAGCATGATAGGGGCAAACCTGATGGAGAAAATGAAGGATTTCCCGCTCATCAATGAATATCTTGTTTTTGAATCATGGCAGCTTGATAACAGGTTCGTGGTTTTGATGATGCCGCGCGCCTGGAGCTATGAGCTTATCGAGGCATGGTATCCCAATACCGTCTGGAACCCGTTCGGGAAAGATGTGGCGATAATGTCGTCCTCCGAGGGTTTTGAAGGGAGAACGACATATGCCGAGATTGGCGGCTGCTATTATGCCGCGCGGCTTGCGGTGAATGAATACCTCGTGAAGGAGAGAAGGCAGGCGCGCGTGGTGATTCTGAGGGAAGCGCATCCGGGGTACATCATGCCAGTCGGGGTGTGGAACGTGAGGGAGAACGTGAGGGCAGCGCTCTGGGCGCCTCCGGGGAAGTTCGTGTCTCTTGATGAGGCTTTTGCGTATATTTCAACGAGGCTTGTTATCCCGAAGGCGCGGTGGATAAAGGAGAGCACGGTGTTGAAGGATACTTTATACCAGAGAGGACTTGAGGATTTCTTTGGAAAATAAACAACGAACTAATACGAACTCACGATGACCTGAGTTAGTACGAGGTCATACCAGTTCGTTGTAGATTTTTAATAAGTCTGATTTCTTCAATAACTATAAACCAAAAAAACACCATCAAGAACCATATGATTATCTTCGATGACATCGGAAGCTATCCCCTGCCCGCAGGCGTAAACAAGGAATGGGTAGCCGGTGCTGTAAAGACGGGCGACCAGAAACTGGTAAACATCATCAGGGATACCATGCGGCAAAAAATCGACGCAGGCGTGGATGTGCCCACGTACCCCCAGTTCCAGGACATGACCCAGCAGTTCCTGGGGATAATCAATGACGAATCCGCACAGGAAGAGCCGCTCATAGTCCGCAGGGAAAAAGCGAGAATAATGGAGCTTGAAGCCATCGAAGAAGTCGGAACTGAATATTACAGGAAAAACGGAAAGAAACTGAACGTAAGGGTGTGCGTCACAGGACCTGTTGAGTTGTATCTGAAACAGTTCGGGGGAACAGCCTATAAGGACGTGCTGAACGCATTTGCAGCCAGCATCGACAGGTTTATAGGTAATTCCATTGACAACGCAAAGCAAATCCGCATCGCCACGGTCTCGATAGACGAACCCAGCATCGGGATAAATCCGCAGATAATGTTCAATGACAGCGACCTGATAGACGCCCTTGAAAAAGCCGCAAAAACAGCTGCGGCGCATAAAATAGATACAGAAATCCACCTGCATTCACCGCTTCATTATAAACTTGTATGCCGGACGCCTTCGATTGACGTAATAGGCGTGGAATCCGCAGCAAACCCGTCATATCTTGACCTCATCGATAAAAAAGACCTCAACGACAATGATAAATTCCTGCGAATCGGGGCGGCGCGCACCGACATCTTCGGCATGGCGGCAGTGCTTAACGAAAAATATGGAACGAATGTCTGGAAAGAACCTGCAAAACTTTCCGAGATTACCACTGAAATGGAAACCCCGGCGATAATAGCGAAACGCCTTGAAAAAGCGTACGGGATATTTGGCGACAGGATAAAATATGCAGGTCCTGACTGCGGGCTTGGCTCATGGCAATCGCAGCAGCTTGCTTCTTCACTCCTTCGGAACACAGGACTTGGAATAAAAGAATTTCTAAAGAATAAGTTTAATAGATGACAGGCAATTACTGGTTTTATGCGAGCAAAACAGCGGGTAAGCAATAAAAAGAGCAGCAAATTCGATGCCGCCTCAAAGGGCATCGGGGCAATAACAGTAACAGTGAAGCCTGCAGGTTACCCGCTAAAAGGGATGTTCCATGAATATCCCGAACCTTCCGAACTGGACGTCTTCGAGTTCTACGCAAGAGAGCAGTGGAACGGTTTTATAATAAAAAAAGGAGACTACCTGTTTGACCGAAGAATGTTCCCCGATTTTGCTTTCAAGGTTATGGATGTTGAACCCGAAAACTCCGAAATCGGGAAAAATACCAAGTTCGTGGTGCAGGACTATGATGATGATTTCTTCATACCTGAAACTAAACCGACAGTCACCTTTAAAGATGTCATTGGGCAGGAAAAGGCTAAACATAAATGCAAGCTTATCGAACGCTATCTTAAAAAACCGGAAAAATTCGGAAGATGGATGCCCCGGAATATTTTATTCCACGGTCCTGCGGGAACAGGAAAAACCATGATGGCAAAAGCGCTGGCAAATGCCTCATCCGTCCCCTTCCTGCCTGTGCGAGCCACCAAGCTGATTGGTGAATTCGTGGGCGACGGGGCGCGCCAGATACACCAGCTTTACGATAAAGCGGAAGAGATGGCGCCGTGCATAATCTTTATCGATGAATTCGATGCAGTGGCGCTGAACAGGAGTTACCAGGAGATAAGAGGAGACGTGGCTGAAATTGTCAATGCGCTGCTGACAGAGATGGACGGTCTGGAAGAGCGCGACGGGGTCTGCACCATTGCAGCCACAAATATGCTCTATACCCTTGACCCGGCAGTACGCAGCCGATTTGAAGAAGAGATTGAATTCACACTCCCAACCGTGGAAGAACGATTTGAGATACTGGAACTTTATACCCGCATGTTCCCGAAGAAACTTGCAAAGGATGTGAACCTTGAAGCGATAGCGAAATTAACGCATGGTTTCTCAGGGCGTGACCTTGTTGAAAAATTGCTTAAGAACGCACTCCACAAAGCCATACTGTCGGGCGGGAAAGTGACGGGCGCGCATTTTGAGAGGGCGCTTGCGGAAGCGGTCGGGAAGAAATCCGAACCGCCAAAAGGGATGTTCGCATAATGGCAATAAGAAGCGTCACCGCCATGATGGGAAACCTTAAAAAAACATACGATAAAAGTAAAGATAAATCCGGATGGCGTGTCCTTTCAGGCATGAACCGCAAATACCATGATACCTTTATCGCAGGCGACAAGAACTTATGGCAGATTAAATCCGAGGAAGTCAAAGCCGGGGAATTTGTTGCAGTGGGCACAAGGGTATCGCGTCATGACGAGGAACTTGAAAAAATAATGAAAAACGGCTCACCTGTGCCATTCGGGACCATGACTCCAATGGACAGGAAGATTTCGATTATTATGGCGGGGGTGCAGACATATTCTTCAGATTCATCCAATCTTTTGTGTAAGGAGCATCTTTCGGGCAAACAGGCTGCACTTGAGCAGAAACTGAAGCAGCAGGTCAATAAGATGATGGATGACCCTGGTTTCAGGAGAAAATACAACGAACATAAGGACAGGCTGGGAAGAGCGTATTTATAGCCTCCGGGGTTGGCAGACATAAAGGATAAGTAGTTTCGTTGCGATTTTAAGTCCAGTCCCGTAGGGTAGCGGTCAATCCTTCTGGCCTTTGGAGCCGGAGACGACGGTTCGAATCCGCCCGGGACTATAACCGCAAGCGCTTTTATCGTTTATTTTCCTTATTTTTCGCTACGATAGGCAGCATAAAAGTGAAAGTACTCCCCTCCCCCAACCTGCTCTCAGCCCATATCCTGCCCCCGTGCAGTTCCACCAATTGCTTTGTAATCGCAAGCCCCAAGCCAGTGCCACCGTATTTCTGGCTGATTCCGGATTCAAGCTGCTCGAACTTATGGAAAAGCTTACCAATATTTTCTTCCCTGATTCCTATGCCTGTATCAGAAACAGAAACCTTTGCCATATCGCCTTCTTTTTTCGCAGTTATGGTTACTGTTCCCGCTTCTTCCTTGCTGAACTTTATTGCATTGCTGAGTAAATTGAAAAGAACCTGCTTGAATCTCTGTTTGTCAGCCCATATAAACTCAAGTCCCGGGTCGAATTCCGTTTTCAGGAGTACATTATGCTTTGAAGCCTTTTCTTTTATGAGAGATAGCGTCTCTTTAATGGTTACGGGCACGGGCATCTTCTCACGCACAAGTTCTATTTTCCCGGCTTCTATCTTGGAGAGGTCGAGAATATCATTGATGAGGGTGAGCAGGAATTGGTTGCTTGTAAGAATATTATCCATAAAATGTTTCTGTTTTTCGCTTAATTCTCCAGCCATACCCTGTGTAAGAAGTTCAGAAAATCCGATGGACGCATTCAGAGGTGTGCGAAGTTCATGGCTCATGTTTGCAAGGAACTCTGATTTCGCCTTGTCCGCGGCTGCAAGTCGCAGGTTTTCAAGGCGTGTTTCTTCTGCCTTCTTGCGCTCAGTGATATCGTTGATGATGCCGCTATAAAATGTTCCTTTTTCCGTCTTCCATGTGGAAATGGATAGCTCTACTGGAATTTCAGTGCCGTCTTTTCTCAGCCCGTACATTTCAACCCTTTTCCCGATAAGCTTATACTCGCCGGTTGAAGTCACACGCTTCAATCCAGTAAGGTGGGCATCTCTATATCGTTCAGGCATCAAGATTGTAAACGGTTTGCCCAACACCTCTTCTTCATCATAGAGAAAGATTTTTTTTGCGCCCTTATTCCACGTAATAACATTCCCTTCGCCATCAGCTATAATAACGGCGTCAGGTGTTGAGTGAACCACTGAGCGAAATCGTTTTTCACTCTCCTTTAACGCCTCTTCAATCTGATTGCGCTTTTCTTCTACTGCAATGGCAGAGGCGATAATGCCCATAAGCCATTTGTCCTCCTCGCCCGGAGAATAGTCATTTTGATAGACAACGCAGAGCGAACCCACATAATCGTCACCGAATTTGACCGCCTTGCCAATATAAGTTTTCAGATTATATGCCTTCACGTTAGGGTCGGTGCGTGCGTACAGGGTTTCAGGCAGGTTGTGAATAACCAACACTTCGTCACTGCCGCGAGTGATCGTGTCATAGCAGATGTGCCCTTCGGGTTTGTCCATCGAATTGTAATCCTGCGGTGTGTTCCATTGTCCCCATGAACATAGCATCCCATTGTCAAGACGATTGTAGAGAGCGCAGGTTGCTCCCATGAGTTCCCCGAAAAGGGCGGTGAGGCGGTTGATGTTCTCAAGCGGTTCCGGACCAAAGTTCAAAAAGCACCCGTTCAGCTTCGAAAGCCTTTCCTCAGCCCGCTTGCGCTCGGTTATATCCTGCAAAAGCTGCTCATTAATCATCTTCAGTTCGGCTGTACGCTCTTCTATCTTTTGCTCAAGATGCTCGCGATACTTCCTCAATTCGTCTTCCATGCGCCGTTTTTTGGTGATGTCTTCAATGGCAAGGAGAATCATCGGTGTACCGATTCCTTCCTTATAGATTTGAAGGGCATTGAGCAGCATTGTTTTTTGACCGATGGTTTTGAACTTATGCGAAACTTCGAAGTTTTTGAACTGTGTGTTTTTTGGAAGAATCTCCTCAAGCAACATCCGAAGCGATGGGATATCCCATTGTCGGTTTCCAATGTCGTAGATTAAATTCCCCACAGTTTCACCGGGTGTCACTTTGAAGGTACTATAGAAGCTGCGGTTGGCTGAGAGTACATTTAAGTCTTTATCCAGTACCACAAAGGGCTCGCGCACTGTTTCTATAATGTTCTCGGCATATCTGCGAGCTTCATGGGATACCTTCTCAGCCTGCCTTCTCCGGGTGATGTCGCGGATGTTGCACTGGATAATTTTATTATGATTAACCAGATAGACGTTGCTGACAAACTCCACGTCAATACTTCGCCCGTCCTTTGTTTCAAGCTGTAAATCTTCATAACGGACATATCCCCTGGTCTGTAAATCCAAAAAAGCAGCCTTGCTCGCCACGATGTCTTTGAAAAGACCGATATCCCAGAGTTTCTTACCCAAAAGCTCTTCATGAGAATATCCCAGCATATCTGCCAAGAAGGGGTTAACATCGGTTATCTTTCCCGTGTCTGCATCTAATAGCAGTATTCCATCCTGGGCAGTTTCAAAGAGCCGCCGGTAACGGGTTTCGGAAACCTGCAGTGCCTCATCTGCCCGTCTGCGCCCCTTTTCTGGTTTTTCCAGGTCGGCAATTATCCGGCGCAATTCCGCCAGTTCATCTATGAGCTGCTGCTTTGGTTTTTCTATATCCTTCGCCGTCTTTACCTCCTCGCAAAGATGATGCAAATTCAAAAAGCTGGAATTTCCATTTCAAGCTCCCTGAATTAAATAACACCTGATACGCGAATCGGATTGGTCCCCTATTGATATACACAATAAGTATATTATGCTCTTTATTGAAATAAGTTTCGGTCTCAAGCGTGAGAGCCTTTACCCTATTGAAGGAGTCTCAGAAAGACTTCCGTTTATTGGGATTCTGCCATGTCCCAGCCTGTGTATGGAGATTAAAAGTCGTATTTGCATTTAATGAAACTCTAATTTTGAATTTTAATTATTCCTCAAATATCTCCGGAACTATCCTTCTTGCAACCTCGCGGTATGCAGCAACAAGGTCTCCCTTATCGAACCTGAAC